>SVDZ01000010.1 GCA_015057625.1 Lachnospiraceae bacterium
CTTGGCTCAGAAGAGTCATTGAGCAGGAAGCCCCTACTTCAAAATCATATTGATTTAAGTAGTGGGAGCATGTCACTCCTCATCCATTATATATATGTGTCTATACGCTGTCAAACAAATTCGACATTGCATTTCTTTTTTTTTAGGAGTATAATTTACCACATGTGGAAACGGGAGCCTGTGTTACACGCTGAGAGGAAGGTAGGACCTTCGACCGTTATACCTGATTTGGATTATGCCAACGTAGGAATTCCCCCAAAATCGACTATACTGCAATAAGATGTTTTTACTATCTTATCTGACATATTAATTGACGGGAATTTACCTTTTTTGGTATTTCCCGTTTTTGTTATCCACAATAAACCAAGTGAAAATCTGTGCGTGCACATTAATTTAGGAGGAAAACATATGCTGAAAATAAACGGCAACTTAGAAGATGTGGCTGGAATGACAGTTTCTGATTATTTAGAGAAAGCCAATTACGATATCAAACGTGTTGTAGTTGAACGCAATGAAGAAATTGTTCCTAAAGCTGAATATGACAATGTCATTCTTAAAGATGATGATACTATAGAAGTTATAAGCTTTGTGGGAGGTGGCTGATATGATACCAACCAAAGAAGAATTCACTAAAGCTTTAGCTTCAAAACACGGTAAAGCTCTTCAGGAAAAATTGGGAAAAGCAACCGTCGCCGTATGCGGTGCGGGCGGTCTTGGCTCAAACATTTCCATCGCCCTTGCAAGAACGGGCATTGGTAAGCTTATAATAATTGATTTTGACAAAGTCGAAATCACTAATCTAAACAGGCAGCAGTACAAAGTCAGCCAGCTTGGTGAGTACAAGGCCGAAGCTCTTGCTTCAAACCTCAAAGAAATTGCTCCCTACGTGGAAGTTGAAACTCACAACATTCTTATAACTGCAGAAAATGCAGTGGAGCTTCTTGAAAGCGCCGACATAATATGTGAGGCCTTTGACAAAGCTGAAAATAAGGCAATGCTCACAAATGTAGTTCTTGAACAACTGCCTGAAAAATACTACGTGGCAGGTTCCGGTATGGCAGGACTTGACAGTGCCAACAATATTAAAACAAGAAAACTAACAGAGAAATTTTTTCTCTGCGGCGATACTGTCAGCGATATTGCAACTGAAGAAAGCCTCGTGGCTCCAAGAGTTCTTCTCTGCGCAGCTCACCAGGCTCACACAGTCGTCCGCATAATCGCAGGGGAGTCATAGTTATGAGGTAACAGCATCGTTATGGGAAAAGCTATATTTCAAAAAGTATAAATATAAGAGGTGTTATAATGAACAACGATAAACTTATTATAGGCGGTCATGAGTTTAACTCCCGCTTCATTCTCGGTTCGGGTAAGTACTCAATGAGCCTCATTGAATCAGCTATTAAAGATGCAGGTGCAGAAATTATTACTTTAGCTGTGCGCCGCGCCAATACAAAAGATCAGGAAAATATTCTTGACTTTATTCCAAAGGGAGTTACCCTTCTCCCTAATACAAGCGGTGCAAGAAATGCTAATGAAGCTGTAAGAATTGCGCGTATTGCAAGAGAACTTGGATGTGGTAATTTTGTTAAGATCGAGATTATGAGAGATACCAAATATCTTCTCCCTGACAATCAGGAGACTATTAAGGCAACTGAAATACTTGCAAATGAAGGATTTGTGGTTATGCCTTATATGTACCCGGATCTTAATACAGCAAGAGATCTTGTTAATGCCGGAGCTTCAGCAGTTATGCCTCTCGCCTCACCAATTGGTTCTAACAAGGGACTTGCCACAAAAGATTTTATACAGATTCTTATTGATGAGATTGATTTACCAATAATTGTTGATGCGGGTATTGGACGTCCATCCCAGGCATGTGAGGCTATGGAAATGGGCGCTGCCGCAATTATGGCAAACACTGCACTTGCCACTGCAGGAAATCTTCCATTGATGGCATCGGCTTTCAAGCAAGCCATTGAAGCCGGAAGAAGCGCTTACCTTGCAGGACTTGGTAGAGTTCTTACTCGAGGTGCTTCATCATCAGATCCTCTTACAGGATTCCTTCGAGATTAGAGAGGTGCGCAATGAAAAATGAATTTTTTGTAGACTCAGAGCATCTATCTGAAGAAGCTCTCAGACACAAACATGAACTTGAAAACAATCCGGCTTCGAGAACTAATCATATGGAATATATGCCAGGCATGGAACAGATTGAATCTGATGTATGTGAAAATGTCATGTCTCATATGCATTCTTTTGACTATTCGAAATATACTGCAAAGGATGTCAGAGCCGCACTTGAACATGACGTGTGCTCCGTTGAGGATTTCAAAGCATTACTCTCACCTGCTGCTGAACCATTTTTAGAGGAAATGGCTCAGAGGGCAAGACTTGAGACAAGTAAGCATTTCGGCAATACTGTATATTTATTTACACCCCTTTACATTGCCAATTACTGTGAAAACTACTGTGTTTACTGTGGTTTCAACTGCTACAACCACATTAATCGTATGAAGCTTTCAATGGAACAGATTGAAAAAGAAATGAAAGTCATCGCTGACAGTGGAATGGAAGAGATTCTGATTCTGACCGGTGAAAGCCGCGTACAAAGCGATGTTAAATATATTGGCGAAGCCTGTAAATTGGCTAGAAAATATTTCAGAATGGTTGGTATTGAAGTATATCCAGTCAATACAGACGAATACAAATATCTCCACGAATGCGGTGCTGACTATGTCACTGTGTTCCAGGAAACTTATGACACTGACAAATATGAGACACTTCATCTTCTCGGCCACAAGCGCGTTTGGCCATACAGATTTGATGCTCAGGAGCGTGCCCTAAGGGGCGGTATGCGAGGCGTCGCTTTTTCTGCATTACTTGGGCTTTCTGATTTTAGAAAGGATGCCCTTGCCACTGCACTTCACGTCTATTTTCTCCAGAGAAAATATCCGCATGCTGAAATGTCACTTTCGTGTCCAAGACTTCGTCCGATTATCAATAACGACAAAATCAATCCACTCGATGTTCACGAAAAACAATTGTGCCAGATAATCTGTGCATACCGAATATTCCTACCTTATGTTGGAATTACAGTTTCTTCCAGAGAGAGTGCACAGTTCCGTGACGGCATTGTAAAGATTGCTGCAACAAAAGTATCTGCCGGCGTGTCCACAGGAATTGGTGACCACGAAAGCAAATACACAGGGGCAGACACAGATGAACTTCAAGGTGACGAGCAGTTTGAGATTGCAGACAACAGAAGTCTTGACACTATGTACGACGACATTTCCGGCGAAGGACTTCAGCCGGTGTTAAACGACTACTTATATATGTAAATTACCAAGGAGTTTTTATGAGAGAGTTTAATAGTTTATTTTACTTTATAACTGACAGTTCCAATTATGGTGAGGAGGAATTCTTAAAAAGAGTGGAGCAGGCACTTAAAGGCGGAGTGACTCTGATTCAGCTTAGAGAAAAGAATAAAACCACTCGCGAATATATAGACCTCGCAGAGAAGGTGCACGCAATTACAAAGAAATACAATGTACCACTCATTATTGATGACAGAGTAGATGTGGCCCAGGCTATTCACGCCGAAGGTGTACACCTTGGTCAGACTGATATGCCAATCAAAACTGCAAGAGAAATACTTGGAGACGATATTATTATCGGAGCCACTACCAAAACTGTCCCTCAGGCGCTTGAAGCCTACGAGCAGGGGGCTGACTATTTGGGAGTTGGCGCTATTTTCCCAACAACTACGAAAGTAAAAACTGTACTTACATCAACTGATACATTGCGAGACATCTGCAACGCAGTTCCCATACCCGTAAATGCCATCGGCGGACTGAACAAGGGCAACGTTGATGTGCTCAAAGGTATACCTATTGCCGGAGTATGTGTTGTTTCAGCAGTAATGAAAGCTGACAATCCTCAGACAGCCGCAACTGAACTTGTTGCAAAAATAAAATCCGATATAATCACTGATATCAAATAACAAAAAAACAACCAAATCTGAAGTTTCACCACTTCAATTTTGGTTGTTTTTTATTTATCTGAGGAATTCTGCTCTTCTCTCATCAAGAGTTTTTGGTCTTTCCTCTTTCTTAGGTTCTTCAGTTACTACCGGCTGTACAGTAGGAACTTTAGGTGCTTTCATTTTCATTCCCATGCCAGGAACTTTAATTTTCTTTTCTTCCACTGCAGGAACTGCCTGCACCACTTTCTTTATCTTAGTGTTCTTTTCCGGATATTTTTCAGCTAATTCAATATTAGAATTTCCGATAGACTCTACCATATCATAATCATAAACATTGAGAATATATATACCCTTGAGAGAACGATTCTGAATCTTAAGTAAAAATCCCTGTTCTCCGGGTGTAGAAGTCTCCTCAAGTCCATCCGAAAAAAATACAGATCCTGTATTAAGAAAGCCGTCAATAATACTCTGATACTTTTCAACAAATCCTACGTCTGTAAAGTTAATCTGTTCAATAGTACGCTTAAAGTCACCTCCACAACGATAAACCGCTTTGTTACTTACAATATAATACGTGTTTGTGTATTCGAGGACTCCTCTGACTACGCAGTACAAATACCACAAGAGTGCCACAAAGAAAAGTAATTTAAAAATAATGTTTGCGATATTTGAGGTTCCCCCAACCAAGCTGCCAAGAATTTTGATACCCACAACTCCCCAAAGATTCAGATTAACAAATATGGAGATTAACCTTGTTTTGACATCAGGTTTTCCCTCCCAACATACCTGTTCATCATCATCTAGTATTTCGTCCAATACTGTTTCGATATTGTGTTTTGACAACATGTTTTCTTTGCCTCCTTAAAATATTAATTAAAACCGTACCTTCTCCTTGAAAACAAGGCATTTTAATTTAATACATTATATCACTATTTTTCCTTATTTTTCAATTGTATATTGATTAAAAATATAAAAATTTCACATTTATGTCAACTTTCTGTTTTTTTGTCACTATTCAGCAGGATGTGCGATAAAAACACATTGTTTTTTGTTTTTCCTAAATAACAACAAGAAGACGAATGACATTTCTGTTGAAATGACATTCGCCTTCTGAATCAAGAACTATTAACGAGTTCTTCAATTATTATTTAATTTTAATCTTTTTAATATCAGACCACTCGCCAAGTGTAATTACATTACCTTCTTTCTTGATTGCTCTGACTCTTACATATAATTTCTTCTTATTCTTAAGCTTAGCAGACTTGATAGAAACTTTAAGTTTCTGTGTCTCTTTCTTTACAAGTGCCTTAATGTTCTTCTTTGCATTCTTCTTAGATTTGTAGATTGCAATTTCGTATGCATTTGCATTCTTAGCTTTCTTAATTGTAAGTTTAACTTTCTTTGAAGCTTTCTTCTTACTGCTTACTTTCTTAATTGTTGCCTTTTCAGGATCCTTTGAAACAGTTGTAGCTGCTACAGTAGTTGTCTCTTCTACAGTTGTTGCCTCCTCCTGAGTTGTCTCTTCTACATTTGTTGTCTCCTCCTGAGCTTTATCGTCAACAACGTTAACCTCAACTTTCTTTTTAAGTTTCTTCCCATCTTCATCCCAAGTAATTACAATTACATAAGCTTTTCCTTCTGCATTTGCAACTAAAGCACCATTATCATTTACTTCAACAATATCATCATCTGTTGAAACAAACTGAATAATAGTATAGTCATAATATGGATGAATTCCCTCTTCTGTAAACTTAAAATCGAGGTTGCCGTATTCGCCAGGCTTTAATTCAACTGAATCAACAGTTTCAAACTTCATATCACGAGAAAGATTTTCTTCTGCATCATAATCAAATGGTACTACAGTGATTTTGCATTCTAATTCTCCTGCCTTACATGTAACCTCAATTGGGTCTAACTCATATGTACCAATTTCACTGTCATTTGTCTCAATATCATCTCCATACATATTATATGTGTATGTAATATCATCTTTATTTGCATTGAATGGATATACATTGATAAATTGTGAAATATCGATAGTTTCATATGAATATCCATTATCAACCCATGTATTCTCATAACTGTCATAGTATCCGTCACTGAACAACGGAAGATAAACTACACTCTGAGCAGCTTCAAGCTTATCGATATATACATAATCTGACTCTGGAATAAATTTTGCATGCATTTCAAATGCATAAACCATATCTCCTTCATAATCCCAGGCAAATGGGAATGTATTTTTAGTTAATCTCTGCTCCTCGCCTTCTTCATCTGTGTAATACCAACCTACAAACTTAAATCCTTCTTTTACAGGATTTTCCGGAATATCAACGATTTCCCATTCATCTTCATCAAATGTAGCAAATCCATATTCCTCTTCATCTACATAGAATGGAATAGCAGGATAGTCATAGTACCAATTTCCACCTTCAAATGTGTCGATTTCTTCAATGCTTGCATCAGCCCATCTTTTACCAACGCTGATATAATGTTTAATTCTTTCTACTTCGTTGAAATAGTTAAGTGTATACGGATCATCATAATCATCTACTAATCCTTCCATATCGTCGCCACCCCAGTAGCCTTCGCCATCCATAAGATAATTGCTTGCTACCTGGTAATTTGCTAATGCTGAATAGTATAACTGTTCTGCGTACTGATCGATGATACCACCGTCAGAAATCATATCTTCAAGGATTCCTGATAATACATTCCATCTCTCAACGACTTTGTCTTTGAATTCTTTATCATTCTTAATTAATGTTTCAAACCATGGCATTCTGCCTATCATATCGAAGCTTTCAGTTCCACCCTGGCCGGTAAAGTTAGTACTGTAAGCTCCCCAGGCAACGAAATCGAAATCCCATACAGGACCCCAGAATAACTTTCCATCTCTTTCTTTGTAAAGATATGTACTTCCTGAACCAAACGCATCACCATTCTTAGAGAATTCCTGAAGTAAGTAGTAGTCAATATATGACTGCTCGTCCATATAATCTCTCCATGTCTTTCCTTCCGGAAGAGTATATGAAGGGCCTTCGTCATCTATCTCTTCGTCATCGTCGCCTTCTTCAGTACCAACTTCAGTTTTACCTTCAATTTCTTCGTCACCATCGCCATCTTCATCGTCTTTAATTGTGTCGTTTACAAGTAAATTTAATTCATTTAAGTACTGATCAAGATATGCAACCTGCGCTTCCTTTGCATCTTCAGGATAACTGCTATCATATTCAGGCTTGTCAATTTTGAATGTGTATCCGTCAATATCAAAGTAAGGAACATTCTCATCATCTCCTACGAGCCATGAATCACCCATTGCAAGCAAATATCCACCTGATATTTCAGGTAATGTTGAAGCTGGATCTTCTTCAAGATCGTCAATATTGACATTTGCTTTTCCGATTCTTACATGCTGTGAAAGCTGGTAACTACCATAGTAAACACCTGAGATAACTACATCTACAAAAACGCTCTTTGGTGTGTACTCTAATCCAAGCTTCTCAGCCATGTAGAATGTCATTTTGTTTCTCATTAATGAGTAATCAAAATAGTTTGCAAGTAATACCCAGTGTTTGCTCTTACCCATACCAAAAAGATCTGTTGATTTATCAAGTTTAATCTTGTATGGTTTCTTGCTCTGAAGCCATGTAGAATTTCCTCTACCTCTTAAATAGTCAAGCTCATAAGTAGCGTCCTTCATTGGTGTTCCATCAACTGAGTACTCTGAAACATAACCATCAGGAACTTTAACGTGCATATCGCCGTAACCCATTGTAGTATGTAATTCAGAACCGTTGATATTTTCAATTGTGTTAATCTCATTATCAAGATCGAACTCGAGAACAGGTGTGCTTCCCTCTGTGAAGAACATTCCTTCGAGATATAAATTAGCTTTTACACCGGACTTTGCAATAATATTTCCACCTTCATCCAATGCACTGTTTGCTACGAATGTTAAGTAGATATGACCTTTTCCTTTGAGTTCTTCTGCAGCATCTCTAAGATCAACTGTACGGTTAGGTGTCTCTTCCCAATCCTCATTTGCTGTTCTCTTGATAGCGAATGAAGCAAATGGCTTTTCTGCTTCTCCAAAGAATAAATATGC
This sequence comes from Lachnospiraceae bacterium, assembly GCA_015057625.1. Classification (GTDB taxonomy): domain Bacteria; phylum Bacillota; class Clostridia; order Lachnospirales; family Lachnospiraceae; genus SIG293. Next base: position 8,091 of record SVDZ01000010.1, read on the forward strand.
TGTACCTTTTGTCTTCTTGTCTGCAAGCATATTGTAAACAAGACGTCCAACATTTAAATCACCAAAATCAAACTCGCCAAGATCGAACTTTCCTCTTGCAAGAGCGCCTGTATCGATCTTCTGAATTGAAAGACCTTCATTACCAGCTGAAGAAGTAACTGTATCAACTGTCATCTTTGGTGCTGCTTCACCTTCCTCGAGTGCAAATACAGGATCCTCTAAATTTCCTTCTGTAAAATCCTCTGCAAAGTTATGTCTGATGAATGCATTTGGTACTCCAAGCGCAACCGCCTCATCAATAACTTCCTGTTTGTGAATTGCAGTATAATCTACGCTTTCACCTGATTCATCTTCTGAACCATAATAATAGTCGTCTTCTGCATTTGCATATACATTTGCCGGCTGTCCAATGTATGTCTGTGGAACCATACCAACAGTAAGTGCTGCTGCAAGACCTAAAGCAATAATTTGTTTTCTCATAAGAAACCCCTTTCTTTTAATTATTTGTTTGCCACAAAATGGCATTTTTTAATTGCCTATACGTATTATTTTATTTGATTTCCAACCTAACTTCAACTCATTATTGTCAACTAAAAATTAAGATTTCATTAATAATTTGCAATAAAACTTTTATTCGCTACGTTTAAATATTATGATGAATAATATGACAACTAAAATACCCTCTTTTTAGAAGTCATTATTATGGAAAGCGAGGTAGCAAATTATGCAGCGACGACGTTTAAGTTTATTGACATTGGCTGATAATTTAAACAAAAACTAGGTTGGGATGAAAAACAAAGGGCTGTTACGCCGGTGATGAATTAATCACTTGCGTAACAGCCTTTTTAGTTAATAATTAAATATAATGTTTTGAGCTAAATAATTCAATTCGTTATTTAACTATTTTAATTGTTTTTGGTAATCCCTTCAAAAGTTTTTTGTATGCTTTATACTTTTTAGCCGGAACTTTAATTGTGGCATTTTTATTGATTCTCTTAAATGCATTCTTACCAATCTTCTTAATCTTTGTTGATTTGATAACAATGTTCTTTAAGCTACTGCATCCACTGAATGCATTGCTCTCAATGCTTAAAATGTTTCTTCCGACTACAACCTTCTTAAGTTTCTTAGCCTTCTTAAAGGCATTTTTATCGATTGATGTCACTTTCAATTTAACACCATCAATTGTTACTTTGTCAGGTATTGTAGCAACTTTCAACTTTTTGTTACTTAATTTTGCAACACTTGCAACCTGTCTGCCCTTAGAATCTTTTGTGAGTCTGTATGTAATGCCTTTAATCTTCTTAAGAACAGGTTTGTGTTTTGGATTATCATTTCCAGGATTAATTGAAGGTTTCTCTGCCTCTGTTGTCTCCTGTACTTTAGTTGTCTCAACAACCTTTGTAGTCTCTTTATCTGTCTGCGCCTCAGTTGTTGTTTCTTTGTCGGTAGCAACTTCTGTTGTAGTAGTTTCTGTTGTCTCATTTGTAGTTGTTTTCTCAGTAGTTGTCTCTTCTGTAGTTGTCTCTTCTGATGTAACTTCCTGTGTAGTCTCTTCTACTGTTGTTTCCTCTGATGTAACTTCCTGTGTGGTCTCTTCTACTGTCGTTGTTTCACCTGTTGTCTCCGGTTCAGTAGTAGTTTCTTCAGGATTCTCTCCGTTCGAGTCATCCTTTTTATTACCGATTAGATAAGCCAATGCTGTGTCGTTTTCATCATTGCTCTGAGTTTCGTTTGTCTCTACTCTCATTCCGACACAAACAGTTTTTGAACCGTCATAGAACTCCTCTGATACTGTATAGTAAATATCTGTAGACTTACCACGTTTAATTGAAGCAAATGACTGTTCGTATAATACCTGACCAGGATTTTGATAATTGAAAAATACTACTTTTCCATCGGCATCTTCAATACCATTATTTTCAACCTTTGCCATAACCTGATAGCCTTCTCTGTAGCTCAAAACTTTTGATGTCACACTTAAGTCAGCATATCCCAAATAAATATCTTTTGTGCTACTTATATCACCGTATTTAACTTCAATAGTGTATTCCTTTGCATATAAAACATCTGCATATTTGAAGTCAACTGTAATACTCTCTGTTGTTCCGGCTTTTATTTCTTTGCCGACCATTTCTGAATCAACAACATTTCCGTATTCATCTGTCACAACAACACTCAGTTCATCCGAACCAATTGTACGAAGTCCCTTATTATCTACTTCAACATTTATTGAAACATTCTCACCCGGCTTAATATTATTTGCATCATATGTAATGTCGGAAATCTCTATCTTCTTATAATCTCCTACATTCATAAAGCATAAGTCACTTGATGCCACAACAGAATCTTCTGCAATAAATGCATTTGTTTTGAAAAATGATAATATTAATCCTTCATCACCGTATACGCCTGTAATATTTTCAATATAACTATCCTGATTTGTTATAGGTTGTGGATTTCCCCACTGCTTTGTTTTTGTATCATATTCAGCAACATATGCCTGAGCCTTTGCTTCATTCATTCTCGAATAAATAATCGAACTGTTTCCATCTTTATTACTTACGTAAGAATATACTCCGGCAATATTGTCTGCCAGTAATTTCTTTTCTGCATTAACACTCGTAATACTATAGAGTTTGTTACCTTCATTGAATACTAAAACATTTTCTTTTTCAAGATATCCAAATGTTGCATTGCTAATACTCTCTGATATTTTTGTCTTCTCTTTAGTATTAAAATCAACAACGAAAGTTCCATCAGCTGAAGAATATACTACATATGAAGTATCTTCAAGTTTACCTAAACCAACACTTGAAATCTCTGATATGTTTTCACATAATTTGTTTGTTCTCCAATTATTGTCTTCTAGTTCTGAAACATACAATGTATTTGTTCCTTTACATCCAAAGATATCGCCCTGGCTATTTTCACTCCATACTACCTTTACTTCACCATTTTCTTCATAAATCTGTGGTAAAGCTTCAAATGTGTTATTATTTGTTATTTTTCCAAGAGAAACGATGTTTCCTGTTTTTGTATCCAATTTTGCAGCCTTCAGGTCAAAGTCCTTAGAGATATCTTCCATTGATTCCTCAACTCCAAATTCTCTGTTACCTTCCTGCCATACAATATAAACTTCATCTCCATCTTCATATACATCGAAACCACACTGATCTCTGTTTTCAGGAGCTGCCACTTCTATTGGTTGTGAGAAAACTCCATCTTTATACTCTGAATATACAAGTCTAATACACTTAATGCCAGATTCATTCAGATATTTCTGATTCTGGAACAATAATATCTTATCTCCTACGGAAATAAGTTTTGGATTGGTTCCTGTATAAACATTTTTCTGTAATGTCTGAATTTCATCACTCGAACTGTCTATCTTGCTTCCAAGCCATTCTGTTACCACTTCGCTATTATTTTCAACTATCTGAGAATAGTTGTTCATATCTTTGAGTAGTTTATTAATATCATCCTCTGAATATGATTTTGGATTATTACCTCTATAAAACACATCCTGTGGATTCTCCCTGTCAATAAACTTCAGTTTACCATTGAGCACTTCTAAAGAATACTCTCCTTTAAGAAATTCTGCTCTTACTCCAAGTTTACCTTCTAAATAAACTTTGTCCCATACAGGTTTTGGTAATATTCCAACTCCTATACCCAAAGTAGCTGAGCCGTAGAACCCTCCTGTAATGACATCATCTATACCTACATAAACATATCCCTCAATTCCTAATTCTATTAAAAATGCTAGTGAATCATTTAATTTTATCTTAGATCCTTCAGATAAATCCAATATTAGCCCAAAGCAAGATTGCTCTACAGATCCACTCAAAGTAATTCTAACCGGCACTGGGCCAATGTAAAAATTAGGCAATTCACATTCAACACCGAATGAGCACACAAAATCTCCTGTCCACAATTTACAATCCGGACTAATGTGAATCTTGGCACCAACATTAAGCTCTGATTCAGCTCCCATATAAAAAATGTCAATTTCTTTTCTCAATGTGAAACTTAAATCATATCCCCCATCAACTGCAAATGAAGGATGAATTGGTATTGCTTTATCAAACAGACCATCCATTTCTATTTGTACAGGTCTGCCTCCCACAAGTGGTGCACCCTCAGGAATAGTGAATTTTAATGTATTACTATCAAACTCAAACTGTAATGATTTAGGCAACAATTCCGTATTTCTAACTATGATATTTAGTTCTTCAATGCAAACTACCTTATCATCCTTATCTGTTACAACTATATCTATTTCACCTGTAGCCTTAAACATTTTAGGAGTAATCACAAATATTCCATCTGTTGATTTTTTTACCAGTTTAAAATTTTCTAATAATTCAAATTTGTATTTTCCCTTTTCAATATTAGGATACAACTCTCCCGTAAGCGTATATTCATGCTCGTCACCGTTATCGATAACTATCTGCTCATAAAGTATATTTGTCTCATTTTTATATCCAACAAGTTTAACAGATTTAAATACTGATTTAATAACATTAACATTCAATTCATATGTCTCGTAATTATCACCTGTTTTAACAGATAGCCTAAACTTTCCTTCCCTGTTGATGTCTCCTGCTTTAATGTCTATATGAAGTTCATCTGAATTTGCATTGCCCTTAGCAATTACATCGCTATTATATGCATTTCCTACTGTCAACGTATAAGAATCTATTTTTTCTCCAAATATAAAATCGAAACTATGCGCAGAATTATCAAGGTAACTTATAGTCTTAACTTTATATAGAATGTCTTCTTGATCCATCCACACTTTTTTTAGTGGTATTTTATATTTTTCAACATAAGGACTCTCATCGCCAGTTTCAATCGGTGTCTCGCCCTCCTTATAAAGAATAACCTTTCCAATATACAAATCGTTCACATCAATCTGATATTTTTCCGAATACCGGAGGTAATCAGGATGTTCAACAGTCAATGTGAATATTCGTGTATCTCCATGATTTACCTTTAACATTGCAACACCACTAAGATTTGTAATCGACTCACATTTCTTATTTCCATACTGAAGTGTAACTTTAGCACCTTTAATTCTATTGTTAAATTTATCTACTACTTTCAACTGATAATTAACCGGATTAGTTGCAAATCCCGGATCCGTGAATGTATTATCTTCACCAGGCTCAACTACAAGATTATTAGATGCAACAATTTCAGTATTCAATGTTCTTCCAAATGGTTGCAAAATACCTGTTAAAGATGCACTTAATTTGTATTCTCCTGCTCTATCCGCCTTAATATACCAATGTGTATCAACTGTTTCTTGTGCATGAACTGTTCCAAAATTTTTCTCTAATGACTGTTCAGTTTTTATATCCAATAGAGACAATCCATTCGGCAAATTTAATGTTGCAATAGTTTCATCAACATCAAATCCACCTCCTTCAGGCGATTGGTTTGTTACTTCAAGATGTATATCATACATTTTCTTAAGATACGATTCTACTATATATTTTGTAATTACTTTATGCTTTCCAACTTCGTCATATCTTATATATAATTGTGAAGAATCTGAGAGCTTATATTCAACTGTTGATCCTTTTTCAAGTTTGACCTCTCCTTTTTCAGCAGGTTTACCTTCCTGTGGATAGTACTGAAATACATATACATGTGTCTCCCAGTTATTTGGATCCTGAAGATCAACACCCAAATCCTGTAACTCGCTCAAAGTTAATCTTCTTGATGTAAGTTCACCTACAAGTACTTCTCCTTCTTCAAGCTCAATTTCCTGCTTAATCTCTGCGCCGCCAACAAGATTTATAGTAATACTTTTTGGCAAATATCCCGGATTGTACGCTTTTACAACATATTTTCCTTCAGGTAATGCCACATCAAGGTTTCCATACATATCTGTCATAAACTGTTCTTCGTATCCATTTCCCTCAATAATAACATCTGTATAATTAAGGTTAACCTTGTAAGTACCATTACCGCTTTTCTTATTGCCAATAAATTTGAAACTTAAGAGAGCACTGTCATCACCTCTTACTTCTACTGTAAATGTATATGTATCTTCATTTCCGGCTTTATCTTTTACTGTAAGACTTGCGTCATATATACCTTTTTCATGGTACACATAACTTACGTGCTCACCTTTTACCTCATCACCGTTTCCTAAATTCCAAATATATTCTGTTATTCCAACATTATCTTTTGACTGTGATCCGTCAAGTTTTAGTTCATCGCCGACTCTAACAGCCATATTGTCGCTGGCTTTTGCTACAGGAGCCTGTGTATCTTCAAATGTCGGAACTACTTTAATAACATCACTATCTGTTAAATTTCCTCTAACATCTAGTGCACTAACTTTATATAAGTATTCTTTTCCAGCTTCCAAATTTTTGTCAGTATAAATTGTTTCCTCAAGGCTATCTATCAGTTTAAATTCTTCTCCGGCCGTTTTTCTGTATACTTTATAGTAAGAAAAATCTGCCTCACTATTCTCTGTCCATTTGAGAATAGCTCCGTATCCAATTGCTGATACTGTTAGTACCGGTTTATTTGGACCTTTTGTATCAACCCTGTATACAGCAGTCTTAACGTTACTTTGACGATCTATTTCATCAACAAGATATGCCTCAACTTCATATTTGTCATCTTCAAGATTTGAAACCTCCCAGTTGGCACTTATTTCACTGTTTTCCGGGTCAATAGTAACCTCATTCATATAAGTCCAAGCTGAATTACTACCGTATTTTCTGTACATAAATACAGCATTTTTAATGACAATATTATCAGATGTATAGAGCTGAATCTTCGTATCTTTGTTCAACACCGCATTATTTTCCGGTGACATTGCATAAACAACGAGTTCCTCATCCTCACTCTTTACCTCGATAGATTCATCAGATAACTCGCTAGTATTTCCGGCATAATCTTTAACTAAAACCTTATATGTATACTTTACTCCTGCGACTATATTACTATCATTATATGCACAGCGACCACAATTGCCTACTAATAAATTGAAATGTTCACCATCATTAGATCTGTAAATATCATAGAGTACTGTGTCATTAAGGTTTGTATTATCCCAAGATACAACATTGTATCCGACTGCTCTTAAGTGAGTAACATTTTCAACCGGATTTGGTGCTGTTCTGTCTATTATAAACTGATTGTAGACAGGATCGCCATTATAATTACTAATATTTCCGGCTTCATCATAAACCTCTGCTTTAATATATACATTTCCTTCTTTTAACTGTGTAACATCAAAATTATAAGCAAATGTATAATTAATGATTGCAGATGTTAAATCTATAGTTGTTATCTCGTTCCATTCTGCCATATCATAAGAGTATGCTAGTTTTACTCCTTTTACTCCAACATCATCTTTTGTTTTTATAGCGAGCTTAATTTCATTTGTCTGATATCTGTTTGAAGGACCAAATGATGTAACAAGAGGAGCTGTTGTATCTTTAGTTGTTGACACATTAATCACATCTGACGGAATACCTCTGTTTCCTATTTTGTCATATCCTACTACTCTAAATGAATACTCTGTGTCTGTCGTGAGATTTTTGATATGAACTCCTAAAGTATTATAACTTCTAGCAATTTCAACATACTGAGACCCTTTTAACTGTTCAACTATAAAACAAGCAATATCATCATCCGGAACGTCATTCCACTTTAATGTAATATATGTTGCAAAAGTTTCTACTTCACTTATAACTATTTTACTGATACCGGTATTATCAACTGTAATATTTTTGTAGCAAGGCTCCGAATTATTTCCTTCTTTATCTGTAGCGATTGCTCTGAATTTGTATACTCCATCTGCAATTTTTGTTGTATCAAATGTAAATGTCACATCTTCAGAACCCTCTGTTACGTTTTTGCTTCCAATTAAAACCCATTTCTCACCTTTTTCATATGCAAGAGAAACAGTATTTAATTTCAAATTATCTGATGCCTTTACCATAACAGTTGCATTTGCATTTATTTTTTCATTACCTACCGTAAAAATACTCGTTACCTGCGGAGGAATTTCATCCATCTCTACTTTAATAGAAACCGGCTGACAGCATTCGCCTTCTTTATTACAATCATCCACGCCGGAAATTTTATAGAAATATGTTTTTCCTTTCTCACATGTTTTGTCCTCATATGAAGTATTATTGCCCACTTCTGCGATTTTACTGTATCCGCTATCTGCTTGTAACGAACGATATATTATGTATCTAACACAGTCTTTGCTTTCAGATTTACTCCAAACCAAACTGTTTACACCATTATCACTTGATACCGATAATTTTTTCGGTGCTTCCGGCACATCCGTATCCAGAGTGCAGTCTAATATTTCCTCATCAAAATAACCGTCTGCATCATATACCCTGAATCTTATTTTATATTTTCCGCCTTCAAGTTTGCTGTAATCCCATTCATAGCTTTCTTCTTCGAAACTGCTTGTATTTTTTTTACTATGTATTGTCGCAATTTCTTTCCACTCAAGATTATCAGATTCCTGTTCCTGATATTCAAAAACAACATCATATCCTCTTGGTTCCAGGAGATTATAGTAATACAAACGCAAAACCATAGTTCCTTCGCCGTATTTTCTTGAACTATATGGATAGTAATTTGAAATATACGGAGCTTCAGGTTGAACCTGTGTAGGACTACTGAGCTCTGACTCATTATCACTTGTATCTACAGCAGATATTGCATAACTATATTTAGTACCAAGTTTAACTGTATCATCTCTGTATCTTGTTGTGTCTGCAGTTACATGTGCGATAATAACTCCGTCACGATAAATATTGTATCCCTCTACAGCGAAATTATCTGTACTAGCGCTCCAAATGATTGTAATTGAAGATCCTGTTTTAATTTTGGAACTAGTAATGTAAGGCTTTGTTGGTTTAACATTTTCCTTTGGTGTAGTCACCTCAAACGCATCTGACTCTTCAGACTTATTCTTCATTTCGTCATACGCTATGATTGTATAGCTGTATGTTGTTTTCGGTAAAAGACCTGTACTGATAAAGCTTGTATCTTTTACACTTGTAAGGTAAACACCATTACGATATATTTCATAACCTGTAACACCAATATTATCATCCGGTTCATCCCATGTAAGTTCAACGTGATCATAATCAATGTCAGTAGCTGAAATATTAGTTACCTTTGCAGGCGCCTCATGATCATCTATCGTATTGTAATAATCATCGCAAATAGTATAAAGAAGCGAATCAAAATAATAAAGACTAAGATCTTTATTCAATACTAAATGAGCAAACCTGTTACCATAGCTTGAACGTATTTTTATGTTTTGGTAATACTGACTTAACGGTTTTGGGGTCATTCCTGAAAGAATAGTTGTGTGATCTCCTGTTGCAGCGAAGGATTTTCCATATCTGTTTACGTTAAAATCACCTTTTACTTCGAGCACTCCGGCTGTAAGGAATCCCTCGTGGGAATTATAAGCAGATGTTCCAAACTCTCCGTTAACAAGAACATAATCTTTCTGCGTCATCATTTTTAATATTCCGTAGTATGATATATAAAATGAATTTGCAACTTCTATTCTTCCCTCGTTGACATCCAGTATACCGGAACTAAGTGAAATTCTGCCAGCCTCCAATTTATGGCCATTTACATCAACATTACCATGCATTTCGATATATCCTTCAACTTTGAGGTCATGGGATAATACTCCCTCATCTTGAATATAAAGGTTATATCTACATGTAGTCGTTTTTAACGAATCAATACTATCTACTTTAATAGTTACATTTTCGTCATGTAATTTGCTGTCTTCATCTGTTAAATTTCCATCAACATACAGCATTATACTTTTATCAAGGCTAACGCCCTCTTCACTTGTATTGGTTATTTCCAAATTACAAATTTTATTTTCATAATTTGAAAATTCCATTTTCTGCGAAGAATCTCCGCTTAATAAAATTGTATGGTTATCTGTAACAATAAAATCAGCATTTTTAAGATTAAAATCACCCTTAACCTCTAACACGCTCTTTGCGAGATTAGCAGTTCCGTAAATCATATTAAATGAACCGCCAACAATAATTTTTTCTGCCGGATCATTTGAATTTAATACACCTGTACTCTTTCTTAATTGTACGGCGCCATCTTTTCCTTCAAATACCGGAGTGGCAATATCAAAATCTCCATTAACTATTAACTGTCCGCCATTAAGGGCAATTTCACCGTCTTCGAAATATAAGTTACCTTTTACTGTAAGAGTATATCCATTAAGGTCAAGGACACCGCCTTTAAGATACACTGCTGTGTCTATAACTGTATCTTCTTCTAACTTCCAGCCTTCAACACTTGCAATAGGTCTGTGAATTGATACTCCGTTATCAATTATTTCATCAGCCTGTAATTCAGCACGGCTCAAATAGATACCGTCATCACTTGTATTCTTTAATTCGATTACTTTAAATGTTACATTTGGATTATCAGTATAAATTCTCTGCTTAGTGTCTCCACTTAAGATAACCTTGCAGTCAAAAGCTGCGCTGGTATCAACGTCATTACCATACTCGATAATATCAGGATCATCCTCTTGGATTAAATCGCCTTTAACTTCAATAACACCATTATTAAATGACGACTTTGCGTAACTGTGAATTGTCAAATCACCGTCAACACAAACGTAGTCATCAGGATTATTCATGACTAATCCTTGGTCATATTCATCCCACCAATAATCTAAAAGTAAATCAGATTTAGCATTAATTCTTCCGCCATTTAATTCAATACTTCCGTATGAGAGAATCATATCTCCCTGCACAGTCATTGTATTTCCACACAAATCAGTTTTTGAAGGTACTTCAATGTCCCAATCCACAACGTCAAGGCAATATTTTCCACCTACCTCAACATTTCCCTTGTAAGTAACATTGGCAAACTGATTTAAATCTCCTCTGAATACAATATCCTCACTAAAGATTTTGTCAGCAACTATGCAGGCATTACTGTTACATATATTATTTTCAAATTTAGTATTTTCTGCGATATAAATAAAACCGTCAACTTTATTTCCATGTTCTGTAAGAGACTCTGAAACCTGAAGATTTCCTCCCTCGATAATGACATTACTGTTCTTTATCTCAAGATTTGCAATTACCGCATTTACTTTGTATTTATTGTAATCATCAGTCTCATATTTTCCTAAAAATACTATTTTCTGTTCATCCTCACCTGAAAGCACCAGTTTGAAATCATCAGATGTCTCCAATAACAAAGGATATACCCAATAGTAATTTTCATTTTCTACCATATCTGCTAACTGATATGTAATATTTCCTTTAACCTCCAAAGTACCGTCTGTAAGCATTCCCTCTGTACTTTTACCAGGATTAAGTAATAAGTCGCCTTTTACTAAAACTTTATCTTCGCTGTTGTTCATAAATAAACGGCCACTGCTTTTTCCAAGTTCATCAGTTTCTTCTTTCTTATCTGCAAGGTAGTAGTCTCCTTCAACAACTAATTCACCGCCATTGATTTTAACCACACCAAGGGACTGAAGGAAATCACCCTTAACTGTCAATTTATGACCATTTAAATCCAAAGTACTTGGTCTGAGTAAAAAATCTCCATCAATTACTGTATCTTCTTCTAACTTCCACCCGAGAATACCTTCTCTTGCGTCATCAATCCTACAACCGTTATCATCTATAAAATCTGCGTTAATAGGCTTTGATGAATAGATACCCTCTTCACTTGCATTATCAACAAATAAATTAGCAAAACGACAACCATCATAGTCAAATGATACAGTCTGCTTCTTATCTCCGCTCAAAATAACTTTGTGCTGATCATATGCGAAAAAGTTTCCCTCATCGCCAACCTGATTAAAATCTCCTTTAATCTCAAGTGTTCCTGCATAGTACTCACTCAAAAGATATGGTGATGTATTTGTTATTACTGAAGCTTTTGTGTTAAAATCTCCACCTACGAATACATATCCATCATTATCATTCATCCTCATGAAGCCTTGCTTTTCGCTACTGTTTTCGATAGTAAAGTCACCTTCGCAGTGAATCTCTCCGTTTCCTACGTTAATGCCTCCACCTTGAATATTTACATTTCCACCCACATTAAGTGTGTATCCCATTAAATAAATTTCTGTATCGTCAATGTACAAATCACCCTCTACATTAAAATCATCACCTAAGGCATTAGACCCTCCTGATAAGTAGAGATCCCCACCAATTCCAAGTTTTCTATGGGCCTGTAATTCATCGTTTATTCTTACATCACCGCTGAAATAATTTTTATCAACTTTTGTGTAATAAGGCAAAACAATACAACCTGACACATTTTTACTTAAGTCAGATACGTATTGTGAAATCAAAAGTTCTCCGTCAATAACAACGCCCTCTTCACTGGTATTTGTAAATATAATATTTGTGACATAATTATCGTATTTTTCTCTTGAATCAAGACTTATAGTCTGTTTTTTATCTCCGCACATGAAAATGCACAAACTATATCCAAAAGATAATCCTGCAGGTGTATCTTTGGATTTGATCAAGTCTCCTTTGATATATAAACTTCCACCTCCAAAATGAGAGTAGCTGTTATTAGGTGCAAAAATAAAATCACCGTTTACTACGATATCAGATTTGAATGAAGTCGAATAAAAATATCCATCTTCTTTTATTTCAAGATTATTACACTCAAATCTTCCCCCATAAACAGATATCTCACCTTTATCAATAACAACGTCATTTTTTACAACCAGCCTATGGTTACTGATATATAAAGATCCACCTTCCATTCTGAGTTCATTTACGATTAAATTCTCATTAAGGAAAGTATCTTCAGTAACTACTAATACATCCTGCTCTTTGTAATCCATCGTGTCCTGTGAAACATAATCCGTTGCATACTCGCCGTAATATCCTGTTAATTTCTGAGAATCACTAGGCGATGTAGTCTCATTATAGTAACCGGTAGTATTGTAGCTTCCTGTCTCACTATAATAACTTGTTGTATTATAATTTCCTGTCTCATTGTAGTACCCCGACTCGTAATAGCCTGTCGGAGCAGCCTGGTAATCAGCTCCACTTATCTCCTCTGTACTAACAATCGGAGCATTTTTTGGAGTCTCATTCTCCTGTTTTTGGGCAGCAAAAAAAGTAGTATCTCCGCCGACTGTCTGAACGGCAATGGCAGTACATACTACTAGCGCTGTAATCCTCCCCCTCAGTTTTCTTAAATGCATCTTCTTTCTCCTTTAATTATAATTAATTAAAGTTCCCCATACGCAAACCTTCCCCAGCATATTGCTGTAATTGTAACATTGAATATATCTCACCACAACCTGACAAATGTCACTATTTTAGCATTTCAACAATTCTTCAAAGGAATGTATTGCGTAAATATCCGTCATGCCGGCAATAAAATCAATAATTGCCCTGACATACTGTCCCTCAGTCTCAAGCACTCCGTATATTTTATTATTGTCGCATTTTTCCCAGGCTTCCTTTGCCCACTCTTTAGTACAGAGTAATTCTTCACTGTAAATGACCAGCCACTTGGCAAAATCTTTGACAAATACTTTATTGTCAAAATGAATCTCATCCAAATAATTTACTGTGTCAGAACCGCGGTAATATGACAGAAGACACTCAAACAACTGATTGAGCACCAGCTTCGAATATTCCATAAATGGATTAAGTCTCTTGTTTCTATAAATGTAATCGTAGTTAAATTTCTTTATATCATCAAGCAACTGCGACATCTCATCACTCAGGCACAATCCCTTTTCAATGCTGCTGTTTTCACACAAGTTAATTATCATATTGTGCATTATAACTGTGGTGTTGATAACCTTTTCCCTGCTGACCTTCGCCATCTCTTTGAGCATATCCTGATGTGGTTTATCCAAATATCCCAGTCTGATTGCATCCTCAATATCTCTTCCAAGGTATGCGAACTTGTCGGCAAGTTTCACCACACAACCTTCCCAGGATGCCGCCTGATACTGTCCGGGACTCTTAAAATCTGACAAATCTATCATCTGCTCGCGTGGCTTAATTCCATTCTGATCCACCTCACCGCAATGTGAAATAATACCGTCTCTTACCGCGTATGTGAGATTAAGGTTTTTGAGAATCTTCTCATTGTCTTCAAGCAGTTCGATATTATCTACAAAATGAACTCCATTTTTCTCGTGCCAAAACTTCTCAGCAAAATATTTTTTAGTCCATTCACTTATGACAGTCTCCCCGTGATGTCCAAAGGGCGCATGTCCCAAATCATGGGAAAGGGCAATCGCCTTTGTAAGTTCTGAATTGAGACCGAGGTAATTTGCAATTGTATCACTTACAGATTCCACATGAGCAACATGCTCAATTCTGGTACATATATGGTCATTTCCTGCCGCATTAAAAAACACCTGGGTCTTGTGCTTCAATCGTCTGTATGCCAGAGAATGTAAAACTCTGGTGTAATCTCTGCCAAAGGGACTTCTGACATCATCCGGCCTTGAGTACATCTCTTTTTCTCTTTTAACAAACTCCTCCCATTTTGGGTTATTTTCTGTCAATGCAACCTGAGAAAATTTCTTCATTTGCTTCATCCTTTCCTAGATAGTATCATCTAAATCACAACCACTGATTATTCTCTGCCAGAAATTCTGACCGCAAAGTCGTCTTTTTCTGTCCTCCGGAATATATTGGTAAAGTAATCTTTTCTCTTCAAGTTCCTCTATTTCTTCTACGTCGCCTTGGGCGAATGCCTGCAGTCTTCTTGAAATACTCATAAGTCTTGTTGCTATAGCTCCAATCCTTATGTCCAGCAATTCATATCCAAACATTTTACAATCCTGATTCCAGATTTCTTCTCTCTTCAATTTCATTTTCTCCACAAACTCACAACACTCTCTGATGTCATTGTTTGCGATATTTAAAAGAGTTACATTATCCTTCTTGTCGTATGCTTTTTTCATTCTTATTCCCAAGTCCGCCTTTATGGACAAAACATTCGCAAGCAAAAGATAATATTCAAAAAGTTTTTGCTCTGATTTGTTTCTGGAAAGCGCTTTCTCAAGCCTGTACTTAAGTTCCAAATAGTGAGTTCTCAGATCATAACCTTGCGTCTGTTTATCAAAAATACCTATTATGGCATCCTGATATAACAAAAACTTGGATGGCGTGTCTGCCCACTGATTGTATTTATTGTCAGGATCGATATGGTCAAATAAACCCAGCAAGAGATAATCATCAAGCACTCCGCCAAAGCAATTTGTGAATGCTTTTTCCAAATGTTGTTTGTTTGGAGATTTCTCCACTTTTCTATCCTGTTTAGCTGTTATTTCACCTCCGCAAAGTCCCTCTAAAATTTCCTCTGCTGTAACAAAGTGTCCGAAACCGTATTCAGCATACAATGTCATAATCGGATAGCTTGCTTCAATTGGCGTCTCAGAACCATTGTCCAGCCAATGAGTACTGATAACATTCTTAACCCCAATCTTTCTGCAGACCTCCAATCCATTAATCGAAGCATCCACTGCCTTCTCAAGATTTGGTGCTACTCCGGCCCAAATCCAGCTTCCACCTGCAAAAAATACATTGTCTGATATTTCAAGATGAGCTTTCAGATTGTTGCTATATACATTTTCATCATGATGATAATAGTCCCAATATACCAGTCCTAACCCATTAGGTGGCTTTTTCCAATTGGCAGTATCAACATCCTTAGGTGTATCGTAATAATAATGAGCTGAATTTGCTGTGATATACATGTCACTCCAAATCATAGGCTTCAAACCCAGTTCCTTGCATATTTCAAAAACTCTCTCCATATGTTCAGCCATTATTTCATCAGTTTTTCTATAACCGTTCTCGCGGAGATAATTTCCAAGTCCTAAGGCTATGGCCTCATCCATTCCCAGGTGAATCTGCTTGGTTCTGAATGGTTTACTTGCTGATGTAATCATATCTTTAAGCAGTCTGTAAGTGTCCTCATTTCCCACTTTGATTATGTCTCTGTTATCCTGCAGATGGACAAACTCCGGCCACTTTAAAACATTGTGAAGATGGGCCAATGTCTGAATACATGGAATGACCTCAATGCCAAACATATATGCATAATCATCCACAGCTTTAAGTTCTGCCTGTGTATATCTTCCACGATATGCTCCAAAATACGGATGTCCCTCTACTTCATAGGTATCCTCCGTATAGAGCATGAAACTGTCCAGACCCAAAGTAGCCATCTTTCTGATTATTTCCTTTATCTTTGACAGGCGAAGTACCGCGTTTCTCGAACAATCAACCATCACTCCATTAGTTTCAAAAATCACATCTTCTGTACTGTCAAATTCTACCTCATCAATATGCTCAAGCAAAAATGAAAGTGCTCTTATAACATGCGCCTGCTTTGCCGCCTTAATTTCACATTTATTATCCTTCTTATGAACTACAAGCTGATTAGTCTTTCCTATCTCAATATCAACTTCTAAATTCACCCGACTTACATCCAAGTCCTTTTCCTGTTTAAGCCATTCGTCAACAGCTTCTTTTAACTGATTATTATCTCCCCTTACAATTAATTCCATATTCTACCTCTTAAAGTATTGTATTCAATTTTCACACTCAATCCGTCCCTGTATTTATGAAATAATTATAGTATAATTGCACTTCAAATACCATAGAAACTCCGGCTAATGTTACTATATGCATCGTCGTGTAAAAAGAAAGAAGGGGCTATGTAGGCAGCCCCTTCAATGCTTTATTTTATATCTTTATTGATTGTATTAATTACTATCCTCTTGTGTATGTCTGTCCTGTGTATTCCTCACCAATAAGTCTGAGTTCATAGATTGAAGCACCGTACTGTGTTCCTCTCTTGTCTGCTGTAACCTTTACATATCTTGCAGGTTTTAAGAACCAGTTAACACATTCACCTGGTCTGCTGTTTCCCATAGTAACAGCATCATACCATGTCACACCATCCTGTGACCATGAGATTGTGTACTGTGAAGCATATGCATCTTCCCAGAAAATTGTAACTGTTCCAACTAAATAAATCTTTCCAAGATCAACTGTGATGCTCTCACCATTTCTCCATGCTGATGACCATCTTGTTGACATATCTCCATCGATTGCATTAGCAGCTGACAACGAAGCATTTTCTTCACTTGAAGCATAAGCTCTTGCTGATGGTAAACTTGCAAGGTTTGTACCTGATGCAACTGTCTCGCTCTCTGTAGGCGCCTCTGTTGTAACTTCCTCTGTAGGAGCTTCTGTTGTAGCTTCTTCTGATGTTACTTCTGTAGCTGTTGTGTTTTTAACTTTGATTAATGCAACTCCTGTAGCATAGTGTAATACTACATCGTTTACAGTCTGTGTAAATGCCGAACCATATACAACTGCGCCTGCACCCTGGATAGCTGCAACGTTTGTTTCATTACCGTTTACTGATACTGATGTTACTGCTGAAGGTACTGTCATATAGATACCTGCTTCTGCAGCAAAACCAGGCTGCTGATAATTAACTACGTTAATAACGTTTGAGTGCTGATAGAAAAGGTTTGAGCTGTTTCCAATGCTTTCCCAAACTGTAGCATCAGCTGTTGTTGTCTCCGGCTGAGCAACTGTTGTCTCTTCTACTGTTGTTGTCTCTTCAACCATCTCAGAACCAATTAACTTAACTTCAAAAATAGAAACTCCGTAGCTTGTTCCTCTCTGATTTGCTGTAATCTTTACGTATCTTGCAGGCTTGTTGAACATATGAACTGCCTCTCCTGCTCCGTGTGTTCCTGTGATAACAGCATCGTACCATGTCACATTATCCTGTGACCATGAGATTGTATATCTTGATGCATAAGCTGCTTCCCAAAAAATATCAACTGTTCCAACTGTTTTAACTGAACCGATATCAAACATAATCCACTGATTGTCAGCAAATACTGATGACCATCTTGTTGTCATATCACCGTCAGCAGCCTTATCTCCTGTGTATTCAGCATTTTCGTTGCTTGATGTTGTAACTACTGCATTTGTTGCATAGTTTACAGTTACCATTGTTGCCGCTTCAGTCTTATCAGTTCCTTCAAAAACCATTGGTGAAACAGCCATTGCCATCGCTAAAACAGATGCCAAAATTGTCTTTGTTGATTTTTTCATCTTTCTTCTCCTTTAAAAAAAACTACATTTTAAGAAATTGAACTATTTCAATTTCCACCTCATAAAAAACGGATCAAACTCGATAAATCTCTGAATAATATATGTCCCCCATGTTCAAAAACGTTTCAATTTTAATCCAAAAAAATAATACCACAAGTCATTTTAAATAACAACTACTTTTTTACTTCCCATAAACAGTGATAGGAGCCTACTTTTACATAGGCTCCTACTCTCATGAGTTGTATATCTGTCAGATATCCTTGATATCATAACATTCTCCAACTAACATAGTTGCTAAATTTTTCACAACTCATTTTATATATACTTATTGAAAATCAATTTACTTTTCTTGGACCACAAACATACAGTTCCAATCTCTCGACGATGAAAGGGGTAAAGTAAATGTATCGCAACCAAAATCAGTACTGTACGCATATAAGAGAATCATAAATCTCTTTTCAATAAGTACTAATCTAGTTTACTCTTACAAATTTCCACTGCTGATTAGCCTGTGCTTTGTAATCCCACTGCTGAACATTTCCGCCGGCTGATGTAGACCATCCACCAACTTCAAGTCCCTTATTTGAATCTTTGTTGATAAAGAATGAATATCCATTGTCAACTGATGTGATAAACCATCTCTTGTTTGCACCATTGTCATTGTTGTAGATGATGCAGTTACCGCCGTTGCTCTTTGAATAAGAATCAACTACGATTGGCTTATCATTAAGTGCACTAATAACTGAATATGTTGAATCTTCTTTGTGGAAGATAACTTTCCATTTCTGCGCATTTGAACCATTGTCTGTCCACTGCTGTACATTTGTTCCTGCAGCTGTATTTCCACCTGCAACGTCAAGACAAAGTCCACTGTGACGGTTAACAATCTTGTAAACTGCCCTCTCAACTTTAATGGAAGATACTTTGTCGTTCCAATCATTTCCTACATATGAAGAATCAGCATAGATAGCTTTTGATGATCCTTTGTAGTTGTCATCAGCATACATAATTACTTTGTATCCCCAAGGTACTTTGATTGATGAAATAGAATCATTTGCAATACCTTTGTTCTGGAGAGAAGCAAGTGTGTAGTTTCCTACTCCTAAAGATGCTGACTTTCCGCCGTAATTTGCATCTCCGTATACATATACGTCCCCTGAAGCTGTGTTTACAGATCCTGAACTTCCTGAACCTGAACCCGAACCAGATCCTGAGCCTGAACCACTGTTTGATGAGTTATGTGTATATGTGTAAGATGCTGAATCCTTAGCTACTCCGTTTGTGTCAGCATATGTGAACCAGTATTTAACTGTGCTTCCGCTTGATAATCCACCAATGTTGTATGTAGATTTTGTTCCTGACTGTGTCATTCTAACATTCTGCTGTGCTCCGCCATTTACTGAATAATGGATGTCAGCCCACTGTGTTCCGTTCACATAAGCCTGAGCTGTGCTTGAGTTAGAATAAGTAATACCCATTCCTGAAGCTGGTGTTGTAGTAGATCCTGAACCGCCTGTTGAGCCGCCTGTTGAACCACCTGTTGAGCCACCTGTTGAGCCGCCACCTGTATTTGAATCAACTCTGTTTGTAGTTGAACCCTGGTATGAAGGATTTTCCTGATATACACGGATGTAATCAACCTTCATTTCCTGTGGCATACCTGCATCGTTGATTGAGAATCCAGGCCAGTTTCCACCAACTGCCACATTAAGAATCATATAAAATGGCTTGTGGAACTCTTCTGTGTTTCCTGTTCCGTTTGTAATATTAATTTCGTAGAACTTGCTTCCGTCTAAGAAACATCTGATGTACTGGCTATCCCACTGTACTGCATATTTATGATACTGTGTAACATCAAAATTGCCTGTAGGTAATCCGTACTCTGCGTGTCCGTTTGAATCCCAGTGGCAAGTTCCGTATGTTCTGTTTTCTGTGTTGATTGCTTCCATAATATCAATCTCACCGCATTTTGGCCAACCTACCGATCCGATGTTCTGTCCCAACATCCAAAAAGCAGGCCAAATTCCCTGATTTCTAGGAAGCGCAATTCTTGCTTCTACGTATCCGTATGTAAAAGCAAACCTTCCACTTGTGTTAATACGAGCCGAAGTATAATTCTTTCCCCCATAAGATTCTCTCTTAGCTTTAATGTGAAGAGAACCTCCTGAAACATAACAGTTGTCAGTTCTGTTAGTGTAGTACTGTAACTCATTGTTACCCCAACCGCCTCCGCCGGTTTCGTAGCCCCACTTTCCTGTATCAAGCGATGTTCCGTTGAACTCATCACTCCATACAAGTTTTGACGAAGTAGTTGATGCTGCATCGACTTTCTCCGAGAAGCTTACAGATGTAACGCCAAAAGAAGATACAGCGAGTGCCAAAGACATTGCTGACGCAAAAGTCTTTTTGAATAAACCCTTTCTCATAAATAATTCCTCCACTCAATATTTAATTTTTACGAACTCATGATAGGTAGAGTATATACTCACGAGAAAAGATCTCGAAAGATTGATTTTTTTAAAATAGGGTGTCATTTTTTATAAAAACTGTTTTATTGGCGTAGGAACCGTTTCCATCTGGCATTTTTATTCAAATTTAATATCGTTCAAATGTCGCAATTGCTTAAAAATAAGGCTTTTGCGACATTTCGCTACTTTTTGTATATTGATATATTATAATCTAGCTCGAAAAATCCCTTGTAACGTTTTTGTTAATTTTCCTCATTATTTAGTTCATTATTTTTATAAAAGCTTTCAAAATGGGGTGTCATTTTTTAGTTTTATTCATTTAGATTATTATATGCTAACAAAATAACAGACCACCTCGAATAAGTTTAGTAACAAGCACAGACAAGGTGATCTGTAAATATTATATATAATATTCTTATTAATTAGTGCCGTTGAATTACCTCATTTATAATTTTAGCCACTTCTTCACTGTTATACTTATTAAAATAATGTTTTGCATTTTTTATTGTATGCTCAATCACCTCTCCTTTAGTACTCTTTTTCAAACGCTTAGTTATTTTTCTACTGTTAATTGTAAATATATCTTTTGTACCATAAACAACGTCAATATTATATCCAGCTTTCTTTTGTGGACTTAATGCCACATGTGAAAAAACTCTATTTGTATCTTTTACAAATTGCGTAATACTCGCTCTATTATACTTTCCTTTATTTCCAGCTACGCGTAAAATAGCCCAAATCACTTTATCTGGCATATACTTCCAAAATGGAATTAATTCTTTTTCATTAACAGAAGGTGCAAGCAAAATTACTCCTTCTACTTTTTCATTAACCCTATTCGCCAATTCAATCGCTATACTACTTCCCACACAATGCCCCAATACATAAGCATATTTATACTCATCAAAAAGTCCACAATTAGATATTTTATCAACTATTGTAACCACAGATTCTTTTTCATTAAACTTTGAGTTATAAACAACCGCTACATCACATTCAACTCCTTCTATCATTTTTATATATTCTTGTGGATTTCCACCTGCACACGTAAAACATAATAATAATTTTTCTTTGCTTCCTTTTTTCAAAAATGAAAACAAATGATTTTCCCCTATATTTTTGGCAATATTACATACAGTTAAGTTCTCATAGAAATCTGAATAATCAATTGGATATCCTCTTTGCTGTAGCTTATGGGTTATATCAATGACAGATAAAGAATCAATGCCCGAATCAAATATATTTTCATTTCTCCTTACTCTAATTCCAATACATTCTTCTATTAATTTTATTATCTCTTCTTCAACATCACTATTCTTAACTTCTAACACATTCTCACTAACCCAATTTATTTTGTTACATAAAGACTTATTATCTATTTTTCCATTGGTTGTATAATTAAAAGAATCAACGTTATAAAAAACTGACGGTACAGCAAATACAGAAATATTAGCTGCTATTTTTTTTCTAATTTCATCGATGTCCAAGTTCCCCATGTAGTAACATTCAATTCTATTTTTATTTTTAATTACCTGAGCATCTATTATCTCATCTTCTTCCAATATCCAGTTCTTTATCTCAGATAGATCAATACGAATCCCTCTAATTTTAACTTGATTATCTCTTCTTCCGTAAATATATATTTGCCCATCGAATCCTATCTTTCCTATGTCACCAGTCTTATATACTCTTTCATTATTAACATAACAAAATCCTTCATTATTTTTCTCTTTTTTTCCTAAATATCCTTTTCCAACCAATATCCCTTTTACACATATTTCACCCTTTACACCGATAGGTAATATTTTGTTTTTTTTGTTTAATATTACTATTTCTGTATTTCCTACCGGAATTCCAATGGGGATATCAGAATAATCCACCTCTCTTTGACACTCAAAGTGTGTTACATCTATTGTACACTCAGCAGGCCCATACAAATTTATTAATCGTTTTTCTGGAAATATACCAAAAAAATCTTTTACTAATTTTGCATCTAATTTTTCTCCACTTGTATATATTTCTTTTAATGATGGAAGCGAATATCCATTCAATTTGATATATTGAAGAAATCTTTTTAACATAGATGGTACAAAGTGTATTTTTTCTATATCAAAACGCGTTATAGCCTGAACAATCTTATCCGGCATCTTTTCTTCACCATCTTCCAACAAACACAACCTTGCCCCAAATGAAACACTCATCATCTCCCATATTGAAACATCAAATGTATTTACTGTTTTTTGTAATATATTACCTTTAAAACTATATTGGCTGTCAGCCCACTCCAATCTATTGAGTAAGGATTTTCTGCTAATCTCTATACATTTAGGCTTGCCTGTTGTTCCCGACGTACAAATCATATATGCAGTACTATTTGGATCGTAAATCATTTTTCTAAACTTGTAATCTTTCAAATTGTCTACCAATTCTTTGTCCACAATATAATCGCAATAATCTTCCATCCCCGCAATTTTGTCTGAAACAACCATAAATGCTGAACCTGCATACAATGCACCAACTGCCGCCACCATCATTTGATAACTTCTTGTTATCTTTATTCCTATTCTTTTTGCTCCAACTGCTTGTATAAATGCCGCAATTTTTTTACAATCACTTTTAAACTTTAATCCGTCTACTTTACCGTCCTTCCAGATAATCGCGTCATTTTCATTCAAATTATATTCAATAGCATCAACTATATCATCATATTTATTTACAAAATGTGTATTATTAATTTTTTTGTAAATACTTATATCTGTACTTGTCAAAATGCTAATTTCGTTTATAGATGATACTGTATTAACCTTCGTAAAAATGTCTGTGATTGCCTTTCCCATATTATTAATATAATCATCTTCAAACAGTTTCTGTTTGTAACATATTGCAAATTCTAATTTATTGTCAGATTCAAGAACAACTATTCTGATAGGAACATCCAAACAACCGTTAAAGCACTCTTCTATTTCACCTATCTCTTTTTGAGGTAATAACGACTCTCTTATGTAAGACACAGAAACATCAAAAATATTATTATGTACCTTCTCAAAATCCTTCTCTCCTTCTAATGAATATGCGGAATATTTAATCAATGATAACACTTCTTTTTTTATGGTATTTTTTAATTCAGAAATACTATCACTCGCTCTTTCAAGGATTATTGGGAGAGTATTTGCATACATGCCGAACTTATCAATATCTTGCTTTCTTCTATTTGCAAGCACATATCCAATAGCAATTTTATCGGCATCAGTTACGTTTAGCAAATATGTATACAATGACAACAGAAAGTCTATATTTGCCTCCTTTGAGCCATCAACAGCTACGCTAAACTTTTGTCTGTTTGCTTTGTACTCCAAACTCTCCTTTTCCGACAATTTGCTTGGCGAAAAATCTTCCAATTTTATTTTAAAATATTCTTTCGCCTCACATTTTAGTCTATCCGAAATCTCCGCATATTCTGCAGATATATCAGATACATTAATAGATTTTTCTTCCATTATTTGTTTATATATTCGAAACACTTCTCTAGAGGTAGCATAAATCGATAAAGCATCTCCTAAAAGATGATGCATTTTTGTATATACAACATTTCCACCTCTAAATTGCACTATTTTTATATCAAAAAGTCTTGAATCAAACAAACTCTCGAAGGGAACTTCCGTCCATTTGTTTGCCATATCAACGACCTGTTCGTAATTAAAGTTGACTATCTCTCGGTTAACTTTATATTCCTCTACATATGAATATAATTCCATTTCTCTATTTAATCTCAAGTGCAATCCAGATGTGTTATTTATAAATATATTCAAGCTTTCCTCAAATACTTCAATATCTATTTCACTATTAACAAGAAATACTCCCCCAATATTTGATACTGAAGAACCTTTATAAAATAAATCTGCATCCAATATTTTTTTTTGATAATCATTCATTAAGTACTATTCCCTTTCTCTTAAATAAATATAGTCAAATAGTATTGCTATTATAAATAATCCCACACACATAAATTGTATATTTGTTAACCCCCAATGTCTAACTGACATACTATTGAGTGTAAAAAACTCTGAAATAAAAAAGGTTATGAAAAATCCACACATAATGTATGTATAATACCTTTTCTTCTTTATCATCTTATATACAGCAACAAAGATAATTAATATCATCCCAATTATTTCTAAAATTTGGCAAGGAAATACTGCATAATCAACCTGACTATTATAGGGAAGATTTATAGAAAAAATGCCATTATACTTAATCCCATAACAGCATCCTCTGCATAAACAACCAATCCTATTGAAAATATGCTGAACCGGTAACCCTATAGCTATAATCTCAGCAACTTCTACTATTTCATCTTTTGATGACAGTTCAACTTTAATAAACTCATTTATCAATTCTCTTATAAACAACGAAATAGGAATGAATAATAATAAAAATAAAACAACATATCCTAAGTAATGAGTTCCCCAAACTTCCAATGTTGCCTTAACCAAGTTCATTTTCCCCTCTAATGCACCATCATTTATAGACCTTACTGCGGCAGCCATATATTTTCCCCATATTAAAATGACAAAGTATCCACACATATAAACAATATATTTTATTTTTTTCTTTATAACCAGCAATAATACTATCTGAATAATTAACGAAATAATTACACCTATTGTTATAGATAACATGTACATATCTATAGGTCCTTTTGACGAATAATAATATGCAAACATTTTTTAAACCTCTCATTTTCTTTTCATAAAGAAACAGCCTCTTGGCAGATTGTAACCATACTCGCCAAGAGGTTGCTTAAACATTTGTTATTTTACTTTTTTAGTCATTTTCTTTGTCTGATAGCCTTTTTTCTTTACAGTAACTACCACTTTTGAGCCTTTTTTTAATTTCTTCTTAAGTTTAAGACTAATTTTTCCTAAAGAACCACTAGTCATTTTCTTTTTACCTTTAGAATACTTTATAGTTACATTAGCATTTTTAATCGTCTTAACAATAATAGTTTTTCTATTCTTTATCTTGACAGACAACTTTGCATTTTTTAAAACTTCTTTTCCTTTAAAACTAAAGGTATATTTTCCATAATCACCCGTTACTTTTAAGTAATACGTTCCAGCACCCAAAACATATTCATATTCTTTAGCAGCTGGCTGTGATGCACTTCCTCCATAAATACTTTCTTCTGATATTTTCTGCGACAAATCACTATTAAACAAAGTATAATATAAACTATCATCACAATAAGAACTGATTTTCAATTTATATTTACCACTTTTGGGAATTACTATTTTATACCAATCTTCAGTATCAGTAGTTGTCAACGCACCTGTTACCGTTGATTTCATAGAGTATTTAAATGGTGAATCATATGAATCAGCCCCAAAATCATTACTTTTATATGACTCAAATTTTCCCATTACTCTGTATCTACCTACAGCACCACTCAAGCAGAAATAATATGTTCCCTTTGAAAGAGCCTTAGTAACCGCACCAGTAACTGGCGATGAATCATCTCCACCTGAAATGTAATCATCACAAGATGTAAACTTGTATTGTTCTGCTAAATCTTCACTATGTAATGAATACCTAAGTGTTCCACTACAATAAGACATAATTCTTATTTCAATAATTCCGTCAGAAGGTACCTCCAACTTATACCATACCCCATCCGAATCAGTTTCTGTAATCCACTGATCCGCAGAATAACTTCCACTAAAATCAAACTTCTTTGCATTTAACGGTTCGTCAGCCATTGTATTTCGTAAACCAACGGTAACAATAACAGCTACTAACAAAACCATTAGCATACTGATTTTTTTTGTTATTTTTTTCATTTTCATAACGCCCTCCTTTATTTCATTCACCGTTTTATGCCGATGTCACAACATATTATACATATTAACATATTGTTTCATCTATTTCAACTTAGCCCGCTATTAATAGAGAATATATATTATTTACAAATAGGAAGCACTCACTCATATTTTATAAAAAAAATTAAACTTGATTCTATCTTCACTTAATTGATAACTTTCGGACACCTGAGGTCCACATTTTTTTGAGCCTATTCCATTTTGAGTATAATCAATACAAAGGACTGTATAATCAGACTCACAGAGTTCAAAATTATGTTTCTTATTTTCCAGTTCCTCCTGTGTATAATGAGACAAATTATAACCAAGTCGAAGTCTTATCCAACTAAGATAAACTAAAAGCAGCAATTGCAGTTGGTCCAACCTCACCTACAATCGCTGCTTTTCTCAATTCACGAACTATCTATGATTCGTCAGAGAGTAGTTCTATATTTTCTTACATCTGTCACTATATTCACATTCACTCGGGCAATTTGCCTCATATTCGCAATTTGCGCATATCCTGTTAACAGGCATTCCTTTAGTTACACGCTTGCGCATATACATTTTTCGGTCTGCTCTTGAAAAGACATCATTGAAAGTATAATCTTCTCCTTTGATATAATCGGCCATACCTATTGCCACAACAACCTTTTCCTGAAGCTTGTGCTGCTCCATTAATTCAATGAAATCCTTCTCTAATTTTTCTCTATTCTCATAGTCACCGTGCTCGAGTATTGCAACAAACTCATCGCCACCAATTCTGAAAACCGGACTGTGCTTAAATCTCTCACATATAATGCCACATGCAGTTTTAATATATTCATCGCCCACCTTGTGACCAAAATTATCATTTATAATTTTGAGTCCATTCAAATCAAAAACGGCAACCGCAAATTCATCTGCATCCCCTTTATTAATCTCAATATCCTTTTCTTTTTCAAACTCGACAAATGCGCCTTTGCTCCTCACTCCTGTAAGCGGATCTTTGTATGCGGCTTCACGGGCACTCTTCAAATCTTTTAAATTCCGCCTCTCTCTCTCAAGAGACCTCTCTAACTTCATTCTGTATTCTTCTTTTTCGTCAATTACTACAAATGTACGAACCATACATATTCCAAGCATATACGCTACTGTATAAAGTGGTAGGAGCGGATTCCACAACTGTACAAACAAAAACACTGCCATTATCAATCCAAACCACGCAATGGTGCGATATCTTTTTTTAGACATATCAGTCTTTTTATGATTAACCACAAATCCAAATATGGAAATGCTGACTAACAATACAATCTGAACACAATGCATAATCCATCTTACAATAGTCTCATGATATTCTGCGTAATCATCAATCATAAAAAGTATAGGTCTGAAAATATTTGCAATAACAAAAATTATACCTATCAGGAAAAATATCTGTCCCGCGTATATCAACATTTTTCCGAAAGCACTGTTTTCAGCCAAATATGTAACCGCAAACCGCGTCCAAAATAAAACACATAATGCCATAGCCCCAAAATAAAACAGAGAATCTACAAAAAGCACATTCTTGACCTTATAGGCATAAAAGATTCCCCATATTACATCAGTAAAATGAAACAATAATACTGCACACAACAGATTCCTATAATCTTTCCACACCATACTCTTTGGACCTTTTGCCCGAACAAGAAGTATCTCATAATTTTGCATTAACAACAGCAGGATAGCAATTAACGCTATACCTGAATAGTAAAATGAATCATTCATATCTTTTCCCCACTCATATAATAAACCGAACTTTAAAACCTATTTTAATTATAACCTAATAACAGTATTTATACCACTATATTTCTTCAATCCATTTCCAAATATCGGCAAACATATCTCCCTCACTCAACGACTGCACACTGACCACCATATCTTTCTCCGGCAGAACAATGATATACTGACCGTATTTGCCGTCTGCTCTGTATGAAACCCCATCAGGATTGATCCAAAACTGGAAGCCATATTTCAAATCCCACTCTTTTGGAAGTTGGTTTTTTGTTGCCATATCAAGATAGTCTTTCGATACAATGCGCTTACCCTCAAACACTCCTCCGTCAAGCACCATCTGTCCAAATCTTCCGAACTCATCAATAGTAAGATACAATCCATTCGCTGCATGTATATGATTTTTCGGACAACGTGTCCAATCAGGGCTCAATATATTTAAAGGCGTAAATAACCTTGGTCTAAGGTATTCCATAATATCCATATTACTCTTCTTTTCGATCAGACATCCCAATATATAGGTATTGAAATTGCAATACAGAAATCTTTCCCCCGGTTTAAAAGGGAATTCCTGTGAAAAGAAATATGAAATCCAATCCTGTGTCTCATAACGCTGTGGATGATTGTCAAAGAACAATGAGTTTGCCACTCCCGTGGTCATTGTCAGCATATGTCTGACTGTAAGATTAAGCAGATTATCGACAGGATTCTCCGGGAGGTACTCCTTAAAGCTGTCGCAAATCTTTTCATCCAATGAAATGATTCCTTCATCTATAGCTATACCAACTGCCACCGAAATGAAACTCTTGCTAACTGACCATGTATTGAGTCTGCTCTTTTGCGACAATCTTCCCCAATCAAAAACCACTTCTCCGTGTTGTCTTATCTGAACATAATTCACTACCTTTTCCTGCTTTTTCATGTTATTTATAAATATTTCAAAACTTTTATTATAATCCATAGTCCACCTCGTTCTGTCTTTTTATAGTATTGCTTTATTTTAACATTGTAATTCCTTCAAGTAAATGAACAAAGGGCCACTACTCAGTAAATTTTCTTCGTCGTACATTTTGCAAAAAATATTTTAATTATTTTTTCAAAAATCTGATAGACTGATACACAAATAAAGAGCCTTGCGGAATACCGCAAGGCTCTTGTTGAAAATATCTATATAATATGAAGAGTACATTGGTACTTCTCATAAACTATTAATATAAATGGGGATTAGTATAACTCCCATCCTCCTACTCTCATCTCATACATTGAGTATCCGTATGGAGTTGCTCTTCTAACTCCCTTGAACCTTACGTAGCGACCTGTTGCAAATACATAGAGTCTGTCTGCAACACCATGGCTCTTTGTCAATGGATATGTTGTCCAGTTTTCTCCATCAAAGGAAACCTGAACTTCAGAGTAAGCAGCATATGCTGCTTCCCACTGGAACTCTACATATTCGATGTGGCAAATCTTACCAAGGTTAACTGTTAACCACTGATCATCTGAAAACTGTGATGACCATCTTGTGTTCATATCGCCGTCAAACGCCTTTGAAGCATCATAGTCAGCGCCTTCGATTGAAGAAGCTGTTGCCTGCTTGTTTAATGCAATGTTTGTAACTGTATGCTGAGATGTTGTTGGCGCTTCAGTTGTTGGAACTTCTGTTGTTGGAACTTCAACCTCTTCTAAACCTAACACTTCAAACTCATAAAGTGAAGAACCGTAAACTGTTCCTCTTCTGTCCATTGTAATCTTGATATATCTAACAGGTCTGTTGTAGAACATTTCACTTGTTTCTGAAGAATAAGAGCTGCAAATTCTTGTTGCAGCATCATACCAAGTTACATTGTCCTGTGACCAAGAAAGTGTATACTGTGCTGCGTATGCTGCTTCCCAGTACATTCTAACTGATCCTACTGTGCGAATCTGTCCAAGGTCAACTACAAACCATTCACCATCGTTAAATGCTGATGACCATCTTGTGCTCATGTTACCGTCTACTGCATTCTGTGCTAAATATTCAGCGCTCTCTGTGCTGGATGCAATAACATCCTTTCCTAATGCATAGTTAACAACCTGAGTAGTTGTTGCTGCCTCTGCATTTTCAACTTTTGCAACAGGATTTACTGAAAATACTCCACAAACCATAGCTGCTGTCAAAGCAAAAGATACTAATTTTTTCTTCATTTTTCTTTTCTCCCTTTCAGTTCTCATTTTTCATATTTAGGAGCACCTCGTGCCCTAATAATTGCGGAAAATAATTTCCACGGGAGACTTTATCAAAATGAACCGTTTCAATCAACCTTTTTGATTAATTGTAATGCTTTTTTGCATTTCCTTTGCATCAATTTGTTAATATTTTTTCATTTAACACACATTTTCAAAATAATTGTCATATCAAATACTATCTATTTTCTTGCCATATGGACAATTCCCACAACTGATCCAAAGAGCACCGCTGCAACCGGCCAGATTACCCAGGTAATCTCCCAGTCATTGGAAATGAAACTCCATCCAAGGTATATAGCCAGTACTATTCCCCAATATATTTTGTTAACAGGCTCCTCAACTTTATTTCTGCGCTTATTATCTTTAGAGAATTCGCCCTCCTCCAAAAGTTTTTGCATAGCACCCATTCTGATACAAGTCAAAACTATGAAGAACACACCTACCGCAACCAATACCAACAGCAATCCCACTGCAACTATGCATGCAAATTCATCCTCACCGTACAATATCATTGCACCAAAAATCGGTACACAGGATACAACACACAATACTATTCCAACTGTCAAAAGTAAAAGATGAGTATTTGTATATTTCTCTTTTTTATCCTTTACCATTCCATCAACACCGTACTCTGTATCGATTAATTCTTTTTCCAGGTAGTCATACTTTTCGAGTCTTGTTCCAAAAAATACAAACAATCCTACTGCGACACCTACCATAATAAGAAGTACAGTCACTCCAATTCCCGCTGCCTGTGCTTCTGTCATTTCTATTATCTTTTCTTCCTGAGCGCTTGCCAATACTATAAGAAGTATTGGGCTCAAAATACACAGCATTACGCCTAATGCTATTTTTCCTGAGCACTCTCTTATTGCCTCCAAATAATTGTTGGCCTCCTCCATAGAAACTCTTCTTGCCGGCGGTTCAAGTTCATCCTTTTGTTTTTCGATTGTATCACTGTCCGGAGTCGCTGCTTCTATTTCATCCTTTAATAGGTAATCTGTGCTGACACCAAAAATATTTGACATCTCAACTATTCTTCCCATGTCAGGTATAGACATTGCACTTTCCCACTTTGAAACTGACTGTCTGCTGACTCCTAACTTCTCTGCCAGTTCTTCCTGTGACCATCCATTCTTTTTTCTTAAATCAATAATTTTGTCTGCTAATATCATACTATTCCTCCTTGCCACAAAAGTTTTTGAAATAACTTTTCTACTATTTTTTGTTGTGTTTTTTCTGTTGTGGCTTAAGCATACATTTTTTGCCTGTTGCAGGCTACCAACTCTGCTTGGAAATCTGTCAACCGGTGGTTGCATCCCTTATTTTATAGGCTTTATCCATTCTTTTTTATTTCGTCTCTGAATAATTTTGCAATCAATTCTTTTCCTTTTTTGGTACCCAGATCATCCAAACTCATCTCTCCGGTAAACACAGAGGATAGTATTCTTATGTATGTTTCCCCGAGAGCTGCCGTAATAACTCCAGCTGTTCCTGCATTTATTGCCCCTGCTGCAACAGAACCTGCCCCCGGTATAGCTTTCAAAATGCTTGACACAACTGTTCTTCCAAGAATTGTTGCACCACCTGTTCCAAGAGTTGCCGATAGGAATGCTGTGATAAGACTCTTATTTACCTCAAATCCGAAAATCGCGGTAATAGATGCAATCATGGTCAGCTGTGTTGGAACTAACATGGCGCAATCAGCGAAGGGGACCGGTACAGCGCCCTCTCCTGCTGCTGCCATCGTAGCAGTTGCCACGGCTTTGTGAGCTCTCTTTTTCTTTTCTTCAAGGCTTGCTATCTGCACATTTTGCAATGTATCCTGAAGTTCATCAGGCAAAGCCTCTCCCATAACGTGAATCAGCATTCCCAGTCCGTATGACTTTATGGAAATATCTTCGTCAATCTCATAATCTTCCGCCAGCACAGGAACAATCTGCACCACATCCAGATTCTCATCTAAAAGCATACTCCGAAGTTCCTCAGCTTTTTTCTTTGAGAAAGACTGTGTAAGTACAATAATTACCGGCACCTGAGTGAGCTGATTCTCTTTTGAAAACTCTTTAATCCACTCAATCTCCTCCGGTTCAATTCTGTTTGATGCCGTGTTGATACAATACCAGATACAATGGATTGCCTGATTTATATCTTTAGATACGAGTCCTCTCGTTATGGTTTCCACAACTTCTTCTTTGACCTGAGTCTGCACTTCCTTCCCAAGTTCAAATCCTCTGGTATCATAAATGGAAAGCGGGATACCTTTCTTAGTAATCTTTCTCATGTGATCAGTCACCGGCTTTCCCATACCTGTCTCCGCCAGTTTTTCCTTGAACACCGCATTGATCAATGTACTCTTACCCACTCCGGTCTTTCCCGCAACAATAATATTAAGTGTATTTAAATTCTGAATTCTCTCGGCGATAGCTTCTATCGCATCCTGAGCAATTCTCTCTGTATCAATTCCTGCCATATCTACCTCTCTATTCTTATCCAGAAATCATCCTCTGCCATCTCCTATCAGTTTAGTGAAAATGTACAAGAGTTCTTATTATCTTCATTAAACCATTGTGTTGATGGTTTGTAAACGACAAACTACTATCATTTTGATGGTTTTTATTCAAACAAAGTGTCGCTTGCGACACTTCGCGCGCGAGCGGATGCGTCAGCCATGAGATAACTTACTCTGTAAGTTATCGAAGCGAAAGCGATTATTTATAATCGCGAAAGCCAAACTTACATCTCCGCGAGCTGCGCATCCTTGCGGAGCATTTTTATGAAGCGATAGCTGTTATTTATGCTCCAGAAAGTCGCTGGATGTGGTCACATATCATATGTATAAAACTAAGATGCAACACAGATTAAGAAATCATATTCTATGTTGTACAAGCATTTTTTCCAATGTCAAAAATGCACAACACAGATTAATGAATTTAATTCTATGGGGTACACTACATTTTTTCCACCCCAAAAACGTACAACACAGATTAAGGAATCTTGTTCTATGTTGTATTTGCGAAAAAACAGCTCCCGCTAAGGTTGATATTAGCCCTATCTTCTTGACAGGAAGTATATCACCTAAGCGGGAGCTTGTTCTATTAATTAACTAAGTATTTTCCATTTCTATATTACTAAGTCCATATTTATTATTGCAATACTAAGTTTCTCTACTTTACTACAATACTAAGTTTCTCTACTTTACTACATTACTAAGTTTTTATATGTCCTTATAACACTAAATCTTTATTAGCCTTTTTGTAATTATACTTAACTTTTGTCTTAAGTATAAATCCGAAGGAAACTTCTCCGTCTTTCTCAATCTCTTTGTTGTAATCAACCGGCTCTACTACTATTTCATTATTTTCCAGTTTCATTTTTGATTCCCAGTACTGGCTGAGCTCGCTACCTTCAGGAACCTCCATTTTAAATATCCATTCTTCTACCTTACGTTTTGTATCATTGTGTATTTTTACAGTGTAGTTATAACAATGCCAATCTTCTTCTTCCCACTCCTGAATAGATGTGAACTCAACTCCGTTCATAGTATCCATCTCAGCGGCGTTCGGTTTGAATTCTTCTGAATCTTTTTTCTCAGTTTCAGTCTCGGCTGTTGCAGCATCATCTTTCGCATTCTCATTAGCAGTATCAACTGTTGTCTCAGTAACTTTCTGAGCTGATTTATTATCCTTATTGCTATCTTTATCTGCAGAACCGCGGCCAAGTAAAAATCCTCCGCCCACCAATGCTACCGCCAATATTGCAACTACAATACCAAGTACAAATCCTTTATTGAATCCCCTATTCATCTTTTCCTCCTAAATCGCATATCTCAATCTTGTTTAGCAACCATATTATTAATAGTAATGTTAATTTGTTTAATTAATCTTATTAATTATCTTATTATTGTCTTTTTCAATTAAACGCATTAATTAACCTTTTACATAATAAACGATTATGCATAATAATTCAATCAAATCAACACTGCCACTATTCTTTCGAGGAGTTAACACAAGATCTGCTGATTGCGCACCGGCTGCATACACCCTTGCACTCTCCGCATTGTATGCATTCTCTGTCGCCAACAACCTCAATGTCCATCTTGCAATATCTTTTGCAGGCTCCGCAATGATTGCATTTTGACTCATCTACAATCATACGCACAAAGGAGAATCTATTGAACAATGAATAGAATGCTCCAAGTGGACATATGAATCTGCAAAAACTTCTATATATAAATACCGCCGACACAACAATCACCACAAGAACTGCAACTTTCCAAGTGAAAAGTTTTCCAAGCATTGCCCTAACTGATTCATTTGCTACTCCAAGGAGTACGCCTCCTTCAAAGGTCCCCGCCGGACACACGTACTTGCAAAATCCCGGGTTGCTCAAAAATATAGGAAATAATATTGCAAGCACTACCAGAACAATATATTTTCCATAAGATAATATTTTAGTCACTCTATTCTTTTCAATTTTTTTTGTGGGAATCTTGTAGAGCAATTCCTGCACCAGCCCCACCGGACACAAGAATCCGCACACAAATCTTCCCAAAAGCACTCCCATCAAAAGAAGCACTCCTAAAATATAATAAGGAAAATTGTACTTTGACGACACAAGTGCCGACTGCAGACTTCCCATAGGACACGCCCCAATTGCTCCCGGACAGGAATAACAGTTAAGTCCCGGAACACAGACATTTTTCCCTTTACCCTGATATATTTCGCCCTCGGCAAAACCGGTAAAATTGCAATTGTAAAGAACTGCTGTAATTACCTGTGTCAGCCTGCGGGCATGACTTTTAAAAAACTTCTTCATATGATAGTCCAACTCTTTTCTATCCGATTCCTATGCACTCAAAACAAATCATTGAAGCTTTTCTGTAAAGCTGCTCAAATTCGCCGGTATATATTCCCACTCCAATAAACGCCACTGCCACCACCACAATGGCCAGTCTAATGTATTTCATTTTTTTATTTTTCATTCATCGCCTCTTCAATTGCTTTCTTATAAAGATCATACTGAACATCTGCCGACTGGGCTCCCACAAAAGTCTTCGAGATGGCGCCCTCTTTATCTATTATAATTGTATATGGAATTCCCTGAGAAGGATACTTTGCACTAATCTCTCCCATATCATCAAATGCCACCGGGAATGTATATCCATTCTCATCCATGAAGGCCTTAACGTCCCCTCTTTTTTCAGCATAGTTAACAGCCACAATCTGAAGCTTATCCCCGTACTCTTCATCCAGTTTTTGGAATGCCGGCATCTCGCCGCAGCAAGGTCCGCACCATGTTGCCCAAATATTAATCAGCACAACCTTCCCCTTAGCTTCCGAAAGAGTAAATGTGCTACCATCTAACATGTCAGCTGTAAAATCAGGAGCCATTTGCTTTTTAGCCTCTGTTTTATTGTTAGCTCCACTTCCTGCATTATTGCTATTTCCACAACCTGACAATAACACTGCAGCCATAACACCTCCTGTAATCACTAATCTGCTTAAACCAATTTTCTTATTCATTATATATATTTCCTCCACATCGCCAACTATTTTTTTACGGCTAATTATATCATATTTAAATTATATGAAAATACCCCCCCATTTCACGTTCAAAACTTTACCGCAAGTCTTGCCGTGGAATATGCACGCTTATCTTATATCCTCCAGGGTATATAAATATAACCTATTTTGTATTTTTATACATTTTCATTTCATAGTAAATTTAAGGTAACAAAAAGTCGGTAATTTTAAAGGAGGGTAAAATGAAATTTAATAACAAAAAGATTGTAAGCTTACTGATGGCAGCTTCATTGGCATTCACGGGCATAAGCTATGAAGCAAATCAGACTTTAGCCGCGGAGGGAACTAATGTAGTTAACATTGCCAGCTCAGCTGCAAAGAATTACGTATTTATGACATCAAACGCCAATAATGGCAGTGAAGGTTTCCTCACAATCGACAATGGTTTTTCTTCTATTAACAGTGCAAACGAAGATTTAGGAAACGGAAACAATATGCTTGGTAAAACAGCAACTACCAGCGAAGTAGGTATCTACATTAATCTGAAAAATGATTACGATATCTCAAGCGCACTTATTTACCAAGGCTCAACCAACGCAAACTACACAGATTCTTATTGTAAACAATATTCTGTTTATTACTCAACTGAGGAAGTAAACAGTTCTAACCAGGGAAATATCACATGGAATCTTGCAGGAACATGCAATAACGGAACTATTTACACAGGCGCAAAAATTTCTTCAGCCACAAATACCAGTTCCACAGGAGATTCGATTTCATTCTCAAATACATATACAGCCAGAAGTATAAAGGTGGTATTTGACAAAAACTCATGTATGGGTACAGGTACCAACGGACAGGGAACAGGAGTTACCGGAACAGTAAGTCTTTTATCTGTCAGAGTTTACGGAACATTGCACAGCGCATCGCAGGGCGGTGAGGGAACAACAATCCCACAGCACTCAGGCGTAACTAAAGTGTTATTTATCGGAAACTCATTTATGTACTACAACACATCTTGGAACATGTTCAAGGACATCGCTGCACTTCACGGAAGAACAGTTCAGGTAACAGCTGCAACAAACGGCGGACAGAATCTTATCTATCAGTCAACCGCCGGAAATGTACTTGATGCCATCAAGAAAGATGTTTACGATATTGTAATTCTTCAGGACAAAGTTGGAAGCAACTTCCAAAAGAGTACATTCTTAGAAGGATGTGCCGACATCATTCCAATTATCAAGCAGTACAGCCCAAATGCAAAACTTGCCTTCTATGAGCCATGGCCTACAAAAGACCAGATTGATTCAAAGATGGCATACTTCACAGAAAGCTACATTGAGGCAGCTAATAAGTACAACGCATATCTTGCACCTGCAGGCGAAGGCTTCTACGAACTATATAAGAAAGACGGTCTTAATTACTACTGCAGCGACAACAGACATCCGCAGCCACTTGGAACATTCAACTCAGCATCAACAATCTACTACGCGTTGTTCCCAAGTGACCCATACATCACATACACATCTGCTCAGCAGACCACACTTGACAACATTATCAATAACAATGTTGCCTACACCAATGAAGGGCAGCAGAGCAGCTACAACCTTGCAACATTAAATAAGATTAATGCTTACGCATACAAGTATTCAAAAGCAGTTATTCCTGCAGTTGAAGGCAGAGGAACTTACACATCTGTCGCAAGCGGAGGAGTTGTTGCAAATCCTACAGGCGGAGAGCAGACCACAATTCCTGAGACATCACAGAACAATAATCAGGACAACGGAGTTATGGACGTATTATTCATCGGAAACTCAATGACATATTACAACAATCTTGCAAAGGTAGTTAAGGGAATTGCCGGACTTAAAGGTCACACAATCAACTGCACCGCAGCAACAAACGGCGGACAGAATCTTATATACCAGTCAACTGCTTCAAATATTTTGACTGCTGTTCAGAATGGAAGTTATGACGTAATTATTTTACAGGATATTGTCGGTGGATTTGACGCAGACAAACTTGAACAGGGCGCAAGACAGATGATTTCTGTAGTTAAACAATATCAGCCAAATGCGGAAATCGTATTCTACGAGCCATGGCCAACAAAGGATACCATTTCAGGAACAGGAAGTTTGCTTCCTTATTTCACAAACAGTTATATCAAGACAGCTAAAGCTTCAAATGCCAAGTTGGCTCCTGCCGGAGAGGCATTCTACGAATTGTATAAAACTCACGGTCTTGATTACTACTGCGCAGACAACAAACATCCACAGCCACTTGGAACATTTACATCTGCAGCAACAATTTACTACACATTATTCACAGACGAAGTTTACGGAGCTTTCAGTTCAGGCGATCAGAGCGCTCTAGACAATTTGATTAATACAAACGTTGCTTACACAGATGAAGGAAAACAGAGTTCATACAGTCTTGAGACAATGAATCTGATAATGTCCCTCGGTCACAAATACGCAAGAAACGTTGCCCCTGCAGTTGCAGGAAACGGAACCTACACATCTGTTGCAGGAAACTATGTGGACATTGACGCACAGTTAAATCCAAACAATCTTCAGCCTGTAACAGGAACAGAAATTAATGCATCTGAGTTTACAAACAACAACCTTGCACAGGGAAAAACTGCTGTTGCTTCATCTCAGAAACAGGCGGCTTCATATGCAGTGGACGGTAACTTAAGCACACGTTGGGAGTCAGACTTTGCTGACGGACAGTGGTTGTATGTAGACCTTGGAAGCAAAAAGGCATTCGACTCTGTAGGATTTTCATGGGAAGGCGCATATGCTACAAAATACTACATTCAGATTTCAGATGACGCACAGAACTGGACTACAGTTTCTTATGTAACAGCTACTTCAAACAAAACTGTAAAGATTAATCTTTCACAGACATACAATGCAAGATATGTGAGAATGTACGGAAGCAAACGTGGAACACAGTATGGTTACTCATTCTACGAGATGGGTATTTGGAACAGCACAGGTTCAGAAGTGCCAACTGAATTTCCAACAGAAGAGCCTACTACTGTTAAAGTTGAAGAGCCTACTACTCAGGCTTCCGGCGGAAACGGCGCTTCTATCGTAACTAGTAACGACATTAAAATTGCAGGCTTCCAGGTTAGCACTACAATAAAAGACTCTGACGGACAGGTCGGCGGAATCAGAACTGTAGGTCAGGTTGAGCCAAGAATTAACAACAAACAGGTTAAAGGCTGGGGAATGGTATATGCATTAAGAGAATATGACGGAACAAACAACAACGTATCCGATTCAGATATAGTAGTAAATTCAAACAGTGAATATGTTTACTCATACCAGTCAACAGAACTTGGAACAATTAATACTATCCTTGGAGATTCAAACACAGCAACATACTATGTTATGACAATGACCTTTGGCGGTTCATCAGTCCCTGTATTAACTGCAAAATATGCAGTTCGTGCTTACGCAATCTTAGAGGACGGAAGCTACGTATACAGCGATTGCGAATACTACAGTATCGACAGTATTGCAAAATTATTATATGAAAACTGCAAAATGCCTACAGAATCAAGACACAACTTCTTGTACAACGAGATTTTGAAAAAAGTGTACCCTGATTACAAAGCAGTAGATTATAACTGGACAAACATTGTTGTTAAGCCAAAGGAAATCGCTTAATAATTTATTAAAATTAATAATCATTGATTAAAGATACCATATTAACTATCCTTAATCTCCAAATTAATAATACCTACCAAATTCCCGCAAATTTGGTAGGTATTTCCCTATAAACCCAAAAACACCTTCCCTGGATTTTTTATCCATGGAAGGTGTTTGAACTAATCTGTATATTCTGCATGATTCTTTCCGTTATTTTTGCCTTTATATAATCTTGTATCTGCATGACTAATATTTTTCTCCAGACTGCTTCCTGCGTTTCCTTCAATCACACCAAATGTCATTGTCACTTTAAAAACATTGTCACCCTTGTTAAATGTATGGCTTCTTACTTCTGATAGTATTTTTTCAATATACTTTGCGCCCTTCTCAATGTTGCAGCTTGGTATTACCAGCAGAAACTCCTCTCCGCCCCATCTTGCAACACTGGCTAATACAGGAACATTTCCTCCTATGATTCCGGCAATCTCTTTTAGTACGATATCACCGTAATCATGACCATATGTATCATTTATCTTTTTGAAATCGTCTATATCTCCGATTGCCAATACATATGTATTACCGGTCTCTTTACTTTCATCATAAACTTTTTTCATCTCATCATTGATAGCTCTTCTATTTTTCAATTTTGTCAGCGGATCAATAGTAGCCATTACTCTGAGCTGCTCATTTTGCACTCGCAATTTACACTGAGTATAATGATTTAAAAATGTATAGATGGTAGTTATATAAATAAGAACCACGCTACCGATTGTAAAATTGATAAAGTATAAAATGGTAGTTATTATATTATCATCCAGATTATAAAGTATCTTTGATGCATCCGAGTATACATACCTTAAATAGCCGTATAGTGCGAGATCCGTCAACATAAGGAGTATCGATATTCTATGAGTCTTATTTGGCATAAGAAAACCTATAGGAATCAACATAAGAAGAAGCATTCCAAAATCCGGTTTCCATCCAAGACATACTGTCGCTAACGAGGCATGCACAATAATCTCAGCAATAGATGCATACACAAGATTAATCTTGTTTTCAACTTTTTTAACTATCCCAATCATAGCAATGTAGAATATTACACTAAAAATATTAAAGTATGCCATTACATAAACTCCGTAATGTCTAAAGATAAACAGATACATTACGTGAGCGAGTAAGCACGACACAAAGCCGAAGTAATACGCTACATACTCCAGCTTTCTTGATGCAAGATTATTTATTTTAGCGATAAACTGCATATCTTTTTCATATTCCTGTTTGCTATACATTCAATCACTCCCCGCATAGTTATTTTTCATTTATATTTTTCATTTTATTACTCTGGTATAGTAATTTTTTCCGTTCATTTCAATATCGCTAATTTTCATTTTAGCGAATTTATATGATATATTTTATCATAATTACTAATCAAAAACTACAATGCAAATGCAAAAAAATAGGCTGATGCACCAATTCCTTGGTACACCAGCCCTAAAATATTTAGTTATCTTATTTTCCAAACACTGTCATTTCCCAAAGTGAGTATCCGTATGGCAATGCCCTCTTAACGCCCTGCATTCTTACATATCTTGCATTTACTGCGCTAAATTCAACTACATCCTCTCCACCGTTCTGACCTGTGAGGCTCTTAACTGTAGTGAAGTTTGTTCCATCTGTTGAAACCTGAATGTTGTAACTCTCGCCATATGCACCTTCCCAGTCAAGTACTACTTTATCAACTGAGTAGGTCTGTCCAAGATCAACTGTAATCCATGCATTATCTGCAAAGTTTGAAGACCATCTTGTTCCTTTATTTTTGTCAATTGCGTTTGTTGCTGCCATCGCTGCATTCTCTGTTCCTGAAGCAGTAGCTGTCTTAGCATTTAATTCTCCGTAAGGCTTATCTGAACCTGAACCGCTTCCTGATTCACCTGTTGGCAACTTACCCCAAACTTCCATTTCCCAAAGTGAATATCCGTATGGTAATGCTCTCTTAACGCCCTGCATTCTTATATATCTTGCATTTACTGCACTAAATTCAACTACGTCCTCTCCACCGTTCTGACCTGTAAGGCTCTTAACTGTAGTAAAGTTTGTTCCGTCTGTTGATGTCTGAATGTTGTAGCTTTCGCCGTAAGCAGCTTCCCAATTAAGTACTACTTTACTAACTGCATATGCCTGTCCGAGATCAACTGTAATCCATGCATTGTCTGCATAATTTGATGACCATCTTGTATCTTTGTTGTTATCTAATGCATTTTCAGGTCCCATAGCGTTGTTCTCTGAACCTGATGCTGTTGCTTTCTTTCCTGCTGAAAGTTTAATTGGATTTTTGAAGAATGGATTATCAATAATCTGTCCATCCTCATCTCCTCCTGTTTCGGAACCTCCGCCTGAGCCTGAACCGTTTGCAGTTGTACCGTATACTTCCATCTCCCAAAGTGAGTATCCATATGGAAGTGCTCTCTTAACGCCCTGCATTCTCACATATCTTGCATTTACTGCGTTAAATACAATTTCGTTCACTCCACCTTTCTGGCCTGTGAGGCTCTTAGCTGTAGTGAAGTTTGTTCCGTCTGTTGATGTCTGAATGTTATAGCTTTCGCCGTAAGCAGCTTCCCAGTTAAGTACAACTCTGTTCACTGCATATGTCTGGCCGAGGTCAACTGTAATCCATGCATTGTCAGCATAATTTGATGACCATCTTGTATCTTTTTTGTTATCTAATGCATTTTCAGGTCCCATAGCGTTGTTCTCTGAACCTGATGCTGTTACTTTCTTGCCTGCTGCAAGATTTGCACTTGCATCATTGCCCGGTTTTTCTGTTGGAGCCTCTGTTGGAGCCTCTGTTGGAGCTTCTGTTACCTTTTCTGTTGGCTTCTCTGTTACCTTTTCTGTTGGAGCCTCTACACTTGGCTTTTCGTTTTCATTGTACTCTACAACTTTAATGTTGCTGAACTCAAATGTAAGTCCAATTCCACTGTAACCGTAACCAAATGTGATAAATAACTCTCCATTATCATTTACTTCTGCAATCTTTGTAAACTGCTTTGTTCCCACCTGAAGTGGTACAGCTGCAGCACTTGACTCCTCAGACACATCCGTGATAACACTTCCGTCTCCTGAAGATGAAGTCATATCAAGTGTAAGTTTATATTTCTTTCCCGGTACAAGTCCCTTCTTTGTATATTTAACCTGGTGTGACCATGCATCAAGCCATGTTGATGCTGTAACCTTAAAGCAGATATGGTCGGCATTTGCAGAATCGATTGCGATTTCACCCTTAGCTCCTGACCAATCAGTTCCAAGATATGTGCTCCAGTTTCCGTAATTTGTAGTTGTTGAATCAGGACAAGCTCTGAAATTCCATGCTGTTGGATTCTTTGTTACTGTTCCTTTTGTAACAGTAACGTCATCAAAATCAGCGATAACACCTACTCCGGAATAACCGAATCCAAATGCAAATGATAATTCACCGTTTGCATTTGCCACTCCCGTTTTATTTACATATCTTACTCCGCTGATGTATGGAACATAATTTTCAGCCTGAGAAGCTATCGCATCACTTACATAACTTCCGTCAGTAGATGAAGTGAGCATTCTCATTGAGATTGTATATGTCTGTCCTGCTGTAAGTCCCTTAGCAGTATATCTTGCCTGAACTGACCAAGGATAAGCTGCTCCCCAGTTTGCCTGTGACTGCTGTACCTGAATGTGTTTCTTGTCAGTAGCATCAACTGCAACCTTAGCCTGTGAACCTGAACCTGCGCCTACTAACAACTGCCAGTCACCGTAGTTATGCCAATTGTCATCCTTAACAACAGAAATAAATTCCATTGTATCATCTACCGGTTCAATTTCATTTGGATCATATACTCTGCAATATACATTTGAAAAGTCGAGAACAACTGTGGTTCCAACCCAACCTGTTCCGAATGTAATTGAAATCTTTCCACTGTTATCTGCAACTGCAGTTTTTGTAATTGTTCTTGTACCTTTAATCAATGACACTGCTGCACCGTCATCTCTTGCATCCGTAACATATGAGCCGTCCAATGAATTTGATTTAAGGTCTACTGATATTTTATACTTTTGTCCCGGAACGAGTCCTGATTTTGTATATCTTGCCTGAACAAGATTTGCATCATCCCATGAAGAGGTGAGCTGCTGAAGCTGAATATGGTCAGCGTCACCCGGCTGTACAGCAACCTGAGCTGTAGAATTTCCATATCCTGACTCTACTCTGACCTCCCAATTTCCGTATTTATGCCAATTGCTGTCTCTTGTAGCCGTCTGGAATTTAGCTCCCTGACTGTTTTTATCTTCATATACTCTTACGTAATCAACCTCTAATACTGATTTATTAGGGAATGCCGAATTGTCTATATTGTTTCCAGGCCATGAACCACCAACTGCAAGATTTAAAATCATAAACTGAGGTCCAAGAAGTTCCTCCATCTGTGCTTCATATGTGACCGGAATTGTATTGGTAAGTACATTGTCCACATAGAATCTGATTTCGTTTACATCCTGTTCCATTGCGTAAACATGCCACTGCGTTCTGTCTACATTGTATGGTTTTCCTTCTTCTGTGTGATTCCAATTATACTGCCAATGTAATGTACTGTATGTTTTTGACTCTGTGTTGACTGCCTCCATAATATCGATCTCGCCGCAGGCAGGCCAACCAACCTGATCAAAATTTGCTCCCAGTGTCCAGAATGCCGGCCATGCTCCCGAAAAGCTTGGCACTTTCATTCTCGCTTCAAAACGAGCATACTGGAATGTCTTTTTATTATTGGTATTAATTCTTCCTGAAGTGTAGCTCTTGCCGCCATAATTTTCTCTCAAAGCCTTAATCTTTAAAGTACCATTACTAACCTCAATGTTTTTGGTACTGTCAACATAGTACTGCTGTTCTCCATTTCCTCCGCCGTTTCCGTTTACTTCAACGTTCCAATTATTTCTGTTTAATGAATTACCGTCGAATTCATCTGACCAGACAAGTTGATAGTTAGTAGCTGCCTCAACATTTTTCTCATTGGACTTAAATTCTGTAATTGTAAGTCCTGATGCAACCATCGACACTGCCATAACTGCAGCTAGTCTCTTCTTTAAAAAACCCCTCATTTCAAGTTCTCCTTTACTTAAAAAAACTACACGTAACGTTGCT
Organism: Lachnospiraceae bacterium; assembly: GCA_015057625.1. Classification (GTDB taxonomy): domain Bacteria; phylum Bacillota; class Clostridia; order Lachnospirales; family Lachnospiraceae; genus SIG293. The sequence goes on from SVDZ01000010.1 coordinate 52,913, forward strand.
GGCATTTAGCAAAAGCCTTTTCCATATTAAATTTTAATCGCGCGATTTTCTGGATTAGAACTCCCACCCAATATCCAGACTAGATACTTTGATTAAATATAAGAAAAATATTTTTAGCAAGAGATTTTGAGGTTTTCTACACTTTACACAAATAAAAGCACCTCTTTTGTGAAATATTCACATAAAAAGGTGCTGTGTTTTAATATTTTTGTGCTATTCAACTAAAATTTTGGGTATTTTCTAAAAAATGAGGTAAAACGAGAAAAAAAATATCGAACTGTTTCAATTTGCGTGATTCAGCTGTTTTCCTCACACATTTCCCTATTCATTTTACTGCAAACCAAGGATAATAAAAGCAACAATGCTATTCCTACAATTGACAGCACACGGCCCTCTCTTGAAAACTGCGGTGTAAATTTGAATTCTATTTTGTGATGTCCCGCATCAAGTACACATCCCATAAAGCCGTTGTCTGTCAGCAGTATATCCTGTTCTTTTCCGTCCACAAACATTTTAAATCCTTCATCATAAGGAACTGTCAGCATAAATGGCATTCTCTTTTCTAAATCAATCTCCCCTGAAATTGTATTATTACCTGTAAACGAACTGTTGTACCAGTATACTCTGTCTTTAAGGATATCCTTGATTTTACTGTAATTTAATTTGTAAACATTCATTGCCGTCACATCAAAGTTACAACCCACAGGAACTTTAATCTTGAGCTTTCCATTTTCTTTTGCCGTGAACACATATTTAAAATCAAAATTATCGTTTGGAAAAGAATTCTCTTTTCCGCTGAGGCTGTTTTTAATTCCATTTATAATTATGGTCGCTCTTTTCTCTGTATACCTTCTGATATGGCAAGTTACTGATACGATATCATTCTTGTTTAAATCAGGTATTTCAATCTCTGTAGTATAATCACCTGCTGTGGAATCTATATGATAGTAACTATTATCGGTTTTTGTTCCGATAGAGAACTTATCTACTTTATCAAAATACTCAAGAACATACTTCTCTTTTTTGCCAAATAATCTTGAGTAATCATCATCCTCAAAAACAATGTAGTCAAGCAAAGCCACCTCTTTGTTTTTTGCTGAAAGATTATCATATTTATTCTTAGGAACCGCATCGCTGTCTGCAAATGCTATTCCGCCAACATCATTATTACACAGCAAAGTCTCTTCAACTTCCTCATATCCCACAACTGTTTTCTTAATATTTGTTTTCGATATCGTTCCATCTTTTGGTAAGTTTTCAATCTTCACATCGCCATACAGATATTTGACGCCCATAAGCATATTGAACATAACGTCCTCTGATGAAACAACAGAAATAGGATTAACTGTAGGATTATTAAGCCTCAAATCATGATAGCAAACATCCAAAAAATATTTGTTTACAACTGAAGAATACCCTGAGATTGTATTGTAGTGCTCTCCGTGAATTTGGTTGAGAGTATATTTCACATCATTTAAATCTCCGCTGCGGTACAGATTTTCCTCATTATCATTTATCCTCTTCTCCCTTGCATCTGCAATCTGAGCAAGTTCCTTTCTGCCCTTAACAAAGTAATTGTTGTACTGATCCAATGTGAGGAATGACGATTCAAAATAAACCACAACAAATATTACTACGGACAGCACCACTGAGATAATTCCTAAGGTTTTGCCCGGAAGATAGTCTTCTTTTCCGTTTCTTTTATTGAATAGTATTGTCGTAAATCCAATTCCTCCGATGAGGATAATCTCAGCGATCACAAAAATAGCAATCTCTATATACCTTTCAGTAAACAGTGTTGTAAAAGCACACACCAACGTGATTGCAAATGAAATAACAATTTTATTTACCTTTATTCTTTTCGAAATAAATGCCACAAAAATAAGTATCGCAAGTGGAACAAAAGGGATAAGAACCTTAGCTCTGACGTAAACAAATCCGTTTAATACAAATTTGAATATAGGACAACATATAAGCATCAAAACTATTGCACTGATTATTTTTTCAGCCGTGCTTCCCGTCCAAATCATGTGTACCATTGCAATTACCACCATCGCGGAGAGTCCCAGTCCATATGGTGAATAACATACCGATGACACATCAAAAAACGGCATAAAAATATTATCTGCCGCATTAAAACTTCCTGCCCCATCAAGCCTTCCGTTCATAATACCTGCAAAAGCCGGAAGCAGTAACACCAATGTCGACATAATTCCAAAAATTACTGTCAACGAAAAAACTACTGCTCGTTGGAATATCTTTTTTAAATCCGATCTATTTTCATTTACCACTCTGAATAGAGCATAAACTGAAAGGCAGCAGGTTGCTGAAATTGCAAAATAATAACTTGTAAGAAATAGCATTGCCACTGAGATTCCCACTGCCAACACTTTTCCTTTTTTTACAAATCGGTCAACCGCCATAAGCCCTAATACCAAAAACGGCATATAATTGACAAACATTATCTGCATATGACTATGAAAAAACAGCGGTGCACAAAACATAAACATGCACGTGGCCACATAAGGTGCAAAGCATGTATCATATTCCATTTCTTTGCACAGCCTTTTAATCCAGATAAGGAAAAGCACCACTGAAACATAAATGCCAATCACCGTCGAAATAAGAATATAATCCTGCATGGCAACATGGGGAAACAAATAGCTTAACAAAATGATTGGGCTAAGCAATCCATAGTAGGATAGTTTATAAGCATTTATGCCTCCAAACAACTGCATACAAAAATCCGGGAGTAAATCTCCTGTATTGTAAAAAGTCTGTCTGAAATATTCCGGGATAACTGCGTGCTGGCTCACCCAGTCAGTTCTCTCCCCAAACACATTTCCATTTAAATTAACAATAAAAAGTACTGCGAGCACTATCATAAGCAGCGCTCCCATAAAAATAACATCAACTTTATTTCTATTTAAAAACAACTTTATCTTACTCATTCAAATATCCTTTGTATCCTCGTCTTGATTTATCAATTCTTTATGATAAACTAAAAACATTATGATAGAAAAAAGAGAGAAAATAAAGAGTATTAAGAAAAAAATAATAAAATTTTGTATATTTACGGTTATTATTGCACTTTTTGTGGGAGTCTTTGTATACTTTTGCCCATATATTTTCATTAAAAATGTCGATACCACCGCTCTAAATAAAGCCGGTATTTCTGAATGCGACAATTTGATGATTGTAGCCCACCCTGACGACGAGTCAATATTTGGTGGTGACCACATTAAAAACGGCAATTATTTCATAATGTGTATCACAAATAAAAATAATAGAACACGTAGAAAAGAATTCAATCAAATGCTTGCAAAAACCGGCTGTAAAGGAATTATTCTTTCATATCCGGACAAAATTTTTTCTAAGAGATCCCAATGGACTCTTTGGAAAAAATCTATAAGCAAAGATATTTATACTGCACTGAATACAAAATCCTGGGAGAGTGTTGTAACCCACAACGAAAAAGGCGAATACGGCCACATTCACCATAAAATGGTCCACAAAATGGTTTTTGACAACTTCGATAAATCATTTAATGAAAAAAACACCCGCCCACTTCTTTACGTCTTTGGAAAATATTACAGTAAGAAAAAACTTCCGGATAACCTTTCCTCATTAAGCGCAATGAGTGATGATTCACTCCGCCAAAAAGAAGAGTTGATAAGTATATACTCATCCCAAGGTAAAGCGAGAAAAAAATTAAAACACATATATCCATATGAGGAATGGGTGTCGGTGAAATAGGGCAAGGAAACTGTTGCTAAAATGAATCCAAGAAGCAAAAAACAATATTAAGTAATACAAAAGGAGCGTTGCACTTTCGTGTAACGCTCCTTAAACTATTTATTCTTTATCTAGCATTCTTTATTTAGTCTTCTTTTTTTCTCATTGCGAAAGCTGAACTTCCCATTCCTACCAACGCAAATAACATAATTACTAATATAACATTTACTAATGAGTCATAACCTGTAACAGGGCTTGTTGTCGCGCCTGTTGAAACAGCTGAACTGCCATCAGCGTCCTTAACCGGAGTGCCGTCATCATCGGCATCATCACTATCGTCGTCATCTTCCTCATCAGCATCATCCTCATCGAGATTAGCGTCATCATCATTGTCGCCATCTTCATCAGTTAATGCTGTGTCATTGCTGTCATTGTCAGTATTTGTTGTCTGTCCTGACTGGTTTAAATCTGTTGTTTTTGTGTCATCACCTGAATCAGTTACCTTCTTATCAAGAGTTATTACTCCTGTGAAGTTGCCCTGTCCTGTGATTGTCACTGTCTTGTCGCCTACTTCAACATTGCAGTCTGTTCCAACTGTAAGAGTTTTTTCCTTGCCATCCACTGTAACTGTAATAGTTTTAGGGATTGAATCTGTACCTGCGCCACCGATTTCAGTATTGCATGTTCCTGTTGAGATATCAAAAGGTGTAATATCAAAACTCTTTACTGCTGTGTATTCTTTTCCATTGTCAACAATAGAGAATGCAACATAATAATTTCCTGCATCTGTAGGAGGTGTATCTAATTTGTCTCCTCCTGTAGTCTTTCCGCTCTCATCAGTCTTGTAATATACAATTTCTGTCTGAGTCGCTCCGGTCACACCGGTGATATTGTCAGTCTTAGATGCTCCGTTATAAGGATCTCCACTGTATACTGCATTATCAGCAGTAAGAACATCTATAAGTTTTGCATCCTGCTTACCTGTTCCATAATTTCCACATTCAAGCTTTTCCTCATCGCACCAAGCAAAAATCTTATTGTCTTCAACATCATAGTTCCAGCTGTGCTCATGTGGTACAAAGTTCTCACCTCCGGCAACATCTGAAATCTGTCCTAAATACAAATCACAGTTTGTATGCCATACACCGCCAAAAGTAGTACGAACACCTACAACAACATACCAATCCTTACCAGTCTTAAGAGCATCTGCAAGTGAAACTCCGCCTTCTCTGAGTGTCTGATTTCCGTTTGCATCAAAACCGATAATGTCATTAGAAGTTGGTGCATAAGTCAATGTAAAAGTATCATCATAAGTTCCCTCAGGTATTGGATTTGCTAATTCCTGATGATATACATGCTTACATTCCTCTGAATCATAGAAGATATTTCCTGAGTTAACCAACTTATCATTGCTTAACAAATCAGGTTTCTCATCAAAAAGACAGATTCCAAAACCGTAAAGTACCTGTGTCTGATCAACTTCAGACAAAGTAAAATCAACAGTGACCGTTCCATCTTCGTAGATAGTTACCTTACCTTTGTTAGAAGAATAATTTGCAGCTTTGACTTCCTTCTGTGTAATCATCATACCGCCAATCATTCCAAACACAACCGCCGTAGTTGTTAATGAAGCAACCACACTACTTGCTACCTTTTTCAATTGTACCATTTTTCTCATTTTCCTTTTGTGTACTTTCCCCTACTGAAATAATACACCTTTCACTCCTTTCAATTATTTTAGATTATTCTTATAGCCGAACATTATTAGTCTTGCCAAATTATAACACGATATTTTTTCTGCGTAAATAGTCAGTTTACAGGGCAGCGCCTATCGTATAAGTCAGTTTACAGGGCAGCGCCTATCGTTTCGATAATTTGTATTTACTGACACTTAGATTTTCGTTGGTAGTGTGAATTGCGGGAATAACCCGAAATTTGTGAGGGATAACCGGAAATTTGTGAGGGATAACCGGAGAATATACTGACTATATCCGATAAATAGTGCGTTATGTAAACCTTCCATTTCTCCTTTACCTTCTAAATCCTAAAAATAGACAAATGGTAGGTAAATAAAACTCACCAGTTCAGGTGTTATGTAAACTATAATAATTGTTGATACCTACCAAACGCTAAAATCAGTCAAATGGTAGGTAATTATTCTTTATCATCATTAAAATTATGTAAACTAAATTTGCAACTCATTACCTTCTAAATGCTAAAAACAGCTAAATGGTAGGTAAATTCCCTAATAAAGCCTTGCAATTATGTAAACCTAAACAAACTTTTCTTACCTTCCATTTGCTGAAATTCTACATTTAGTAGGTAAAGTCGCAAAAAAGCCGGGGCAATAGCCCCGACTTTTATCTTATTTTATATGACATCAGCTCAATCTTCTCTGACATCAGCTCAATCTTCTCTGACATTAGTTCAATCTCCACGTACATATATCAGATATGAGTTATTACTCCCACCTCAAAAACACTATTTAAACAATCTCAATTTTCTGCAAAGGGTAATAATTGTACTTCCTTTTGGCATTGCCTCCAACTCTTCTTCTGTAATTGTCTTTGTCAATATAAGCAGTAATCCATAAGAGCCTGCTGCAATAACAATTGCCACCGGAACTGACACCAATACGTGAGGACACACTGCCATTACGGCATTGTATACTGCGAAGGTTATAACCCCCATAATTGCCGATGCTATCATTGGCTTCACAAAAGTTTCCACAAGGTTCTGGCGATATCCAAGGAACTTTTTAATCGAGAATGCATTTAAGAAGCACACGGTTATTGCAAAAAGGAAATCTCCGATTACTACTGCTGTAATTCCAAGTTTAAACACAAGCATCAAAACCGGAAGAACCACAATATGAATTCCAAGAGAAATCGCAGAGTTCTTGATTGGAACATTTAATTTGTCTATACCCTGTAAAATCGCATTGCTGATGGTTGAAAGTGAAAATGAAACAACTGTAAATACACTAAATACCATCATAAAAGCAATATCTTTTGAAAAATCATCGTAAAGTAACCCGTTAATAGGCCCACCAATAACTGACAATCCCACACCACAAGGGAAAGCGATAATCATAGCAAATTTTAAAGCAAGACTGATTTTCTCTGTAATCTGCTCCTTATCCCCTGCAACATATGAGCGCACAAGTGAAGGAACAATTGCAGTAGAAAGCGCCGCTGCTATGGCGATTGGCATTGTGGTCAATACTCTGTATTTCTGGCTGTACATTCCCCAGAATGCCCCGAAATCTGCCATGTGAGTAATCTTTGCACTAATGTTTTTGTAAATTGGATTGTCCAACTGATTACTAATATTGTAAATAGTTGTGCTTATAAGCACAGGTGTTATGGTTAATATAAGAGTTTTATTGATTTTTCCGTAAGATTCACACTTGCCTGTGCTATCCTCTGCTGCCAGTTTATTTATCTGACTTCTTCGCTTCATAAAAATAATAAACATAACTAACAATGCAATCGCAGCACCTGAACAGGTTCCAAGAGTTCCGCCTGCAGCTGACCAGGATAATTTCATGTTGATTATGTCTTTTGGTTTAAGTCCTGTTGTCATCTCTGCAACTGACAAGCCGTATACACCAAGCTCGTAGGCCGCAACAACGCTGACTACCGCATTTACAATCTGCTCAAATATCTGCGAAACAGCTGTCGGAATCATGTCCCCCATTCCCTGGAAATATCCACGGAAAACACCCAGCACACACACAATAGTGATGGTTGGCGCAAGAATTTTAAGCGCACGCCCTGCCGGAGGTGTTCTATATATTACCGAAGCAATCCAATCTGCTCCGAAAAATGTCAGCCCACCGAAAATGCCTCCTAGTATAAGTGCGTAAATCAATGCTCCTGTGAATACTCGTTTGACATTGACATATTCCTTCGCCTGTATTTTCTCTGATACAATCTTTGAAACCGCGAGAGGCATACTTGTGGAAGACAATAAAAGCAAGATATTGTAAATATCGTATGCCGTTCCGTAATAGTCATTACCTACATTTCCAAGAATTCTGTTCAAAGGAATTCTGTAAATTAATCCGATTACCCTGACCAAAATTCCGGCAAAAGCAAGAATACTTCCCTGAATTATAAAACTGTTACTCTTCTTTTTGCTCTGTATATTCTCATTATTATTACTTTTCATATAAAAGAAACCTTCCTTTCTCGCAGTAATATACCAATATGAACCAGCAGTGTCAAGGGATTATCTTAATAAAACCGAGGGATTTATATCAAATGCAGCGGTGATCAAGTTATTGGCGCCGGATGTCTGTTATTGGCGCCGGATGTCACATATATATAAGATTTAGTCCGTAGAATAGTCTATATTATATGTGACTTTACCTACCAAATCTAGAATTTCAGCAAATAGAAGGTAAGAAAAGTTTGTTTGGGTTTACATAATTTTAATGTTCGCTAGAGGATTTACCTACCATTTAGCTGTTTTTAGCATTTAGAGGGTAGTTAGTTACAAGCTTAGTTTACATAATTGAAATGATGCTAAAGAATTCTTACCTACCATTTTGAAGATTTTAATGTTTAGTAGGTAAAAACAATTATCATAGTTTACATAACGTGTGGAGCAGTGAATATTTTTTACCTTCCTTCCGGCTATTTTTAGCGTTTGGAAGGTAACAGCAATTCAAGCAGTTTACATAACGCAGCATTTTTATCTTATTTGTCTTATAATTCTTTATTTTTCCCATATTTTAGCTTTTCAGCTCCTCGCGCCCATAATAATAGGATGTTACATTAGCGATCAAATCGCTAATGCAACATCCCTTTGTTTTACACCACTATTTTCCCGGCAATAGCATCCCTAGAAATGCCTTACCAGGTTTTTGAAAATCTCCTTGAATTCTCAAATCCCACCAAGGTTTTCGCAACTTCCCTTGAATTCTCAAATCCCACCAAGGTTTTCGCAACTTCCCTTGAATTCTCAAATCCCATCAAGGTTTTCGCAACTTCCCTTGAATTCTCAAATCCCATCAAGGTTTTGCTAGCATCTTTGTATAATCAAACTCTATCTTTGTATAGTTTGGATTTACTACTTTCAAGATTTCATTGTAGAGATAATCATGTCCTGTCTGGTTTGTCATAAGTCCTCTCTGATACAATTTTTCTGCAATGTCATATACTTTAAATTCTTTTATCTGTGTATACTTATATGTTCCATCTTTCATTTTTACGTATGCTCTCACATACATGTTTGCATTGTAGAATGCTGCTGTTTTGATGAATTTCATTGTCATTGCGTAGCTTGAGTAGTTTGACTTGCTGCCGTAATCTTTTGAAATTTTTCCTTCTGGTGTTGCGGCAATTGCAACTGCATTTGCATTTAAAGAGCCCACTACCATTTCTGATTTTGCAACCTTTTCTGCCACTCCGTATACCAATCCGAAGCTCTCGATATTTGCGTCAGTCTTGTCCACTGAATAAACTACTCTGAACCCTTCAGCCACTGAGCTGATTTGGAATCCGTTCACTTCTATATTGTCCGCTGCCACTTCAGTTGGAATCTCAGTTGGAGTTTCCGTTGGTGTTTCAGTTGGCTTCTCTGTAGGTGTTTCAGTTGGCTTCTCTGTTGGAGCTTCAGTTGGCTTCTCTGTTGGTGCCTCTGTTGATGTCTCTGTTTGAGTTTCTGTTGGAGCTTCTGTCTCGATTTCTCCTGCGCGCTGCATATCGAAATCTGCAATGTTAACTGAACCGCCGATTGCCTTAACTGAAATCTTGTATGTTCCTGCTGCGCTTGCATTGAATTTACAGGTGTGATTGATAAATACTTCCCAGCCTGTGCTTCCTGTTACCTCAAGCGTCTCAAGTTCTGTATCATTTACACTAACAACAAGTTCCTTAGCATTCCACTGTGCATCTCCTGCTGCCAATGGAAGCTTGATTGTGTATGAGCCTGACTGTGGAACCTTAACGTAGAAATCAAGGAATGAGTTGCTGTTAAGATTTCCTGCATATGTAACACCGGCAGTTGTTGTTGTAAATGTGATTGCTGATGACTTGTCATAATAATCTTTTACTTTAACTGTTCCGGGAACATCTGTAACGGTTGTTCCTCCTGTTGTGCCGTCTCTCCAAGCTGTCTTTCCATCATAAAGACCATCTTTAATTGCCTTTAACAATGATGTTGAATTTGTTGTGTCCTGAGTAAGTTCCCAGTTCATAATTCCGGCATAATTTTTACCCATTGGAATTACTCCTTTAACTCTGTTGTATAGGCTGTCGCCACGGCTCTGACCTACAATAGCACTGTAAGCTGTGTAAGGGCCGTCTGCGTAGAATGGTACCCCGAGTACAATCTTGTTTGCCGGAACTCCCTTTGTATTTGTGAAGTAATTAATTCTTGATGGATATGTGCTTGAACTGCAGTCATATTCCATAAGCATTACATAATCAAAATATGTCAAAGCCTTATTTGTTACGTTGTTTGCATACCACTGACCAATTGCTGTAGTGAATAACAAGTTGTTTGATTTACATTTTGCACTGAGAGTTCTCATCCACGCCTCATAGTTGTTCCATACAGACTGTGAAGTATGGCTGTCGCCCTCGATATCAATATCAATACCGTCTAAATTGTATTTCTGCGCAAAGGAAATAATCTGGTCGTTAAAGCTGTCCATTCTTGAAGAAGTAACTAGAGCTGTGTAGTTATCGCCGTAGTCAGCTCCACCAAGTGATGCCATAACCTTTACACCATTTCTGTGTGCTGTTTCTACAATATTCTTTGTCAATGTGTCATTGCTGTAACTTAAGTTTCCGTTTGTATCAGGATTACAGAATGCAAGACAGATATGTGTAAGAGCTGTCCAATCAATCTTCTGATAGAATCCTGATGCTGACCAATTTGGTAAATATCCTACTGAAAGATATTTGCCTGAATTGTTTGAGCCACCGTCTGTTGGAGCAGTAACAGGACCAAACACTCTATTACTTCTTGAGATTTTCTCACCTTCCAAAGCTTCACCCTGAGCAGGTGTGCTCTCTACAACACCGTCAACAGGTGTGCCGTATGCTTCGATTTCATAAAGTGAGTTTCCGTAGGTTGTGGCGCGCTTTGTCATGTCAACTTTGATGTAACGTGCTGTCTTATTTACATTAGTAATATCTAATACTGCACCCTGTGCTCCGTTTGTCACTGTACGAACTGTCTCCCAGTTGTTGTTATCTGTAGAAACCTGTACTGTGTAATCGGAAGCCGCAGCTGCCTCCCATGTCAATTTAATTTCACTTAAATTGTAATTCTTTTCCAAGTCAACCTTTGCCCACTGCGCGTCGCTCCATTCTGACTCCCAACGGCATCCGTCTTTAGATTTATTTCCGTCTGTAATCTTGTCTGCTGTGTAATCTGCATTTTGCATTTTATTGCTGATGCTTCTTGTTGAAGATACTGTAACAGGCTTGTTAAGCGCAATATCTCCAATTGAAACTACTTTTGTATTTACTACACTGTCTGTCTGACCATCCATGTAAGCCATTGCCTTGATTGTGGCAGACTTGCTTAAATTAAATGGTCCTGTGTATGTATTTCCGTTTGTCTTTGAAGGTGTTGAACCATCTAGTGTGTATTTGATAGTTGCGCCCGGTGTGTTTGACTTAAGTACAACAGACTGTGCCTCTCTGTAGCACTCATTTGATGGCTCGATTGTTGGTGCTGCGACACCTGAACCATAATTTACGATGTACTGTCTTGCGCCGCCTGAATAAACACCGCTACCTGTATTGTTAATTACGTGGTCTGTTCCGGGATTTCCTGTAAGCATTACAGAGCAGATGTTGTGAACTGTAACACCTGCCACATCAGGTACCTCCATAACTGTATTCTGTGTTACTGCTGCATCTCTGTTATATAAGTACATTCCAAGACCATACGCCTGATGAGAAATAACATTGTCCGAAACCTTATATGAAGCGTATCCGTTCACTCCGTTGTGTGTCCATGAGCTCTGGTTTGGAACATCATATGGCATCTCACTCTGATACATATATGTTCTTCCGCCATCGCCGTTCCAAACTGTCTGGTACTGATGGAAATGCTCAACCATCAAACCATAAACAGTAACATTATTTCCATTTATAATAATTCCGTTTGTAGTCTTGTTTGTGTTCCAGCCTACACCGTAAGTGTGGTCTGCTCTCCAAACCCAGAAGTTATCTCCGATAACATCATTTGTATTGATGATAATACACGTATCTGCTGCTGTTGAAACACTCTCAACACCACCTACACGGAAGAACACATCGCCAATGTAAATAGGATTTGAGGCATGTGATCTTGACGATCCCGACTCACCTACCTGAAGCATAGTTCTTGTGTTTGTTGTTCCTGCATCGAATAAAAGTCCCGCGATTTTTATTCCGTCTGCATCTGCTGTCTTAATGCATACATTTCCGTTTGTTGACTTAAGTGAAGCCAAGCCGATACCTAAGACAACTGTATTTTTATTTTTAACCTCAATAGGTTTGTTTACATTGTAAATACCAGGTGTAAATACAAGATGCTTTCCTTTTGCAAGTTCTGCATTGATTGTATCCACTGAATCTGATGGTTTTGCCACAAAACATTTATCAATAGAAATAAATGTTCCGTTATTATTTCCTGACCAGGAAACACCCTTTGAATTTGTTCTTCTCTCAGGAACAAAAATGCCATACTCACCGTTGTTGTAAATCATAAATGGTTTTTCGTATGAGTCCGGTGTCTGTGCAATTGGTGTGTAATGCGCCTGGCCGTCTTCGTTTGGTGTGTTAGTACATCCAACAAAGTTCATATTCCAGTTTGAACCACTCCAGCTTGCCCACTCTGTGTTTCTTGAAATCCACTGCTGCTGCGAGCCTGAGTTTGTAGATCCTGTGACTTTTGAATCTGCAAGGAATCCGCCGCTGGCCCATCCGCCGTTATCGTGTAAATCCAGTTTTCCGTTAATCTGCATTCTTCTCAGAGAAACCGCCTGTGATGTTGCCCACATCATATCGCTGTCCACTGTAAGATTTTCTGCCATTCTCCAGAAGTTACATGTGGCATTGTGATTGCTGTCACCGCCCAGCCATCTTGCCGTACAATTCATTTTTCCAACATGTGTATCAGTAGGCTTTAAACCAAGTCCTGATACTTGTGTATAAAATCCCACATAAAAATCAAGTGATGAATAATTTCCCGGCTTGAAGAAAAATGCATATCTGTCACTTCCGAACTGATTTGTTTCCTGTTTTTTCCATGTATTTGACAATATATTCTGAACCTCTGTCATATTGTCAGTCTTGTCAAATACATACACGTTTTTCCCAAATAATTGAATTTCCTCTGAAATCGGATCCGATTCTCCTGATTCTCCCCCGTTTAACTGTGTTCTTACCTTGTAGTAATAACCTCCCGCTGTATCATCAACATAACTGTTTGACGATGTTGTAGCAATTTTAGAATATGTTCCATATCTGCTATTGCTACGGTAAATACTGTAACCTGTTGCTCCGTTAACTCTTTCCCAGCTGATTGTTTTCTTGTTCCCGCTCTTTGAAAACTGTAAGCTCTGTGGCGCGTTCTGCTCGGCACCGTATGCAGTTTTATAATACTGCAAACCGTTCATTCCGGTGCTGGAGAAAACCATTGCTGCCATAGTAAAAAGGCATACAATTTTCTTCATCGATTTACGCATCTTAACCCTCCTATATTTTGTTTTTAGCTGCTTTTAATAAGTTACATTTTTACCCGTTCAATTTCCCAATATGATAATATAAAGGCTGTAAAATATCGTCAATTTTTTGTACTGTTTTTACTTATTTTTATACAAAGCGCACAAAAAAAGTAGTGTGATAGATGGATATTGTTCGAGTTTTCGCACCACTTTTTTGTACATTTTTATATTTTCTAAAACTATTTTTATTCGAGAAATGGAACAAAACAATTGATTACTTGAATATTTATATCCTATTTTCAATGCTCCGTTGTATGCCCTTAATACTCCATTGTTTGTCTGGGAAAATAATAAATGTTATATTCTAATCACAACTTACAGAAGTGGGAGTATTCTTCCACTAAGACAATCAATTTGAAAGGAAGTTGATACGATGAAGATACTTATTTCCGGAGGCGCTTTTATAACACGTGCCAATCAAATGAATTACAGGCTTATGAAAGAAATTGTTCCTACACTGGACTGTGACGGAATTGAATTTATGATGTCCAGAGGTTGGTATGACAATGTGGATGACCTTATTGAATGCCTTAAGGAATTGGACACCTACATTCCGATTATGCATTTTGACAAAAATCTTGGAGAAAATTTAGTAATTGAAGGAATTGAAAATGTAATAGATAAATTTGAAACCAACTGCAGGATTGCAAAGAGCATTGGCGCAAAGAAGGCCGTCCTCCATTTATGGGACGGGCAGACTTCCGACCAGCATATAGAGAAAAATATCGAAGCCTACAGAGTATTCAGAAAGATTGCTGATCAATATGGTATTGAGCTTCTTGTGGAAAATGTAGTCTGCAACAAATACAACCCCTTCTGCAACTGGAACTGGCTTATAGAAAAGTATCCTGACATCTCATATATATTCGACACAAAAATGGCCGCATTCCACAGCCAACTTGACGGTCTTTACGAATTTGATAAAATTGACCATATAAAACATTATCACGTAAACGACTACGCCGGAGGATATATGGACTGGGGATCATTGCTATCAGGGACAGTCCCTGTGGGAAAAGGAAACATTGATTTTTCCAGATTCTTCAATTTCTTAAAAAAGATTGGATACGATGGAACAATCACCCTGGAAGCTCCATTTATAAACAAGGAAACAGGCGAAGTTGATTACAACATACTTAACGGGCAATTAAAAATTATCAGAGAATTATCTGCATAATTTTGCGATAATTATTCAGAACGGAGGCGCCGGTTTCCCGGCATTTTAATTATGGAATCATTAGGAAATAATATAAAACGAATCAGAAAACAAATGGGATTAACTCAGGAAGAACTCTCACTTCAGATTGGAGTCACCCCCCAGGCAGTTAGCAGATGGGAAAACGGCACCGGTATGCCTGATGTTTCGTTAATCGTACCAATTGCAAAAGCTCTTGGAATTTCCACTGATTCCCTCTTCGGATTGGAAAGTGATAAATATGATGACAGCATTTATATTGAACTAAGACGTAAAATAGAGCAGATTGAAGCTGAAAGTGATAGCAAAGCTGATGCGGCACTTGAGTGTTGTAAATTTATGTTGAAAAAAATCTATGAAAATCCTGATAACTATATCTATACAGTTTACTATGTGGAGCAGGTTGCAAATTTGAGCAGATATGTACACTATGATAATTTCGCACAGGATAAATGGCCTGAATACCGCGAACTGGCAATCAAGTACGGCTCAAATGCCATAAGATTTTCCACTGAGCGGGAATGGGTTGAAAGGGCTCACTTTGCCTTGTCATGGATTTACATTCACGATGGCAATTACGCCTACGCCAGAGAGCATATCGAACAGCTTCCATCCGTTGCCTCCAACAGGCTTCAGGAAAGTCTTCTCTCACAGTTAGCCGGCTTTGAAGGAGGCATTGAAAAGCTAGAAGATGCCTACATATTAAACCTTCAGCATTTTGTTCGTGCAATTAATAAAGAAAATTATTATTCTATTCAAAGCTTTGCATGGGGCTCCCCTGAAAAAGCCATATCTTATGGGGAATGGGCTCTGGAACTTATGGAGAAATTCAGCGATATTAAAGAGTTAAAAACTTATTGTCGAGGATTCTTAAGAGACATTTACAGACTGATTATTTTTGCAGAACTCAGAATGAATCGCGTGGATGATGCAGTCAAGCATTTTAATGATTTAAAGGTTGAGATGGAAAAATTCTATAACTATCATCAGGATGTTCTTTCTTCAGATGAGAACAAGTCAAGATACAATGACAGGTCAATCGGTTTTATGGAAGTTTATACAAAAGATTTTATCAAGACAAAGCAACAGGAAATCATTGATTTCGTAATGGCAAATTGTCCCGGGGAAGCTGCTGATAGTTTTATGAAGAAGATTTAGATATAAAACAGCCACCAAAATGGTGGCTGTTTTATCATTTAACGCTCCACATGTAACAGTAGCCCTGTGTTCTCGCGGCAAACTTTTCTGTTTTGAGCAATTCCTTAATTTCCTGTTTTGTATACCATCCGGCCTCAATCTCCTCAACATTGGAGTCGCTTGGTCTTATTTTGCCTCTTGCCTTACCTAATACGCAAACATTGGTCTCATTGCTAAACCCCACTGCACTGTAAGAAAGTCCAAGATTTCCTGTTATCTCAAATAGTTCCAAACCGGTCTCTTCAAACAACTCTCTCTTTGCACTCTCCTCAGGAACTTCTCCCTCATCAATGAGACCTGCCGGAAAATTGTACACCCATTCTCCGGGTGCAAGTCTGAATTCTTTATTCAATAAAATTCTATCTCCACTTTCATCAGTGACAATGATAACCACTGCATCCGGCTTATCGGTATGCAACTCTTCAAAATCTTTTATATTCTTTTTTCTACTAATCATCTCATAAACTTTTTTATCACCGTCTTCAGTCTGATAAGTGATATCGTATCTTGAAATAAATTTTCCCTCTTGTACTTTTTCTATTTTTTCAAATTTCATATTTTCCGTCTTTCTTAAGCCAATATACTTCTATTTGCATTAGTCTTCACGATTTTTCCGACAGCTGATTTATCATCCATTATGATTTCTTCAACGTCAAAAACATTGATTGTTCCACTCTTTGGATTCTTTATGCTTATCATCTCAGAGACAATTGTTGCTTCGACATCTGACTTTTCAAAAGCAAGATCCGCATCAATCATTTTGCAATTGATCAGTTTCAGATTCTTACAATAACACAATGGTTGAGTGCCAATTATAGTGCAGTTTTCAAATGTCAGGTTCTCGCAGTACCACGCAAGATATTCTCCCTTGATTACGCTGTTTCTGATTACTACATTCTTCGCATGCCAAAACGCATCCTTAGTATCAAAATTGCAGTTCTCAAAAACTGAATCTGAAATGTACTGGAATGAATACTTTCCTTTAAGCTCAACGTTATCAAAATCTAGTTTTTCTGAACGCATCATAAAGTACTCGCTTTGGGCAGTAGTATCCTTCATAACAATATTCTTTACCGACCAGCCAAACTCCGGTGAAATAATATCACAATTTTCGATTCTGATATCTGAACATTCGCGAAGAGCTTTTATTCCATGCATTTTTGTATCTGTTATAACTGCATTATGGGTGTACCACAGGGCCGCCCTGCATTTTTCTGTCATTTCACTCTCTGAAATTTTAAGATTATCGTCATGCCAGAATGGATATCGCAAATTAAAATAACTGTCTCTAACTTCTATGTTATGACTCTCTTTAAGCGCACTCTCACCGTCTGCCGGTCCATCAAACCTGCAGTTGTCCACTTCTATTCCATTGCTGCCATAAAGAGCTCTTTCCTCATCAAATATTTGATTCTTTAATATATTATTCATCGCTTACCTCTCTATACTATTTTAACCCCCTCATTACTATTAATGCAACCCTTGGTATGATATACTATTAACATAGATTCGGTAAATACTTAGTTTAGTATTAATATTGAAACGGTGAGGTGAAAAACATGTATTATTCTTCTATAGTTGCGCTGGCTATTATGATTCTTATTTTTGAGAATCACGATATTCTTTTTAAGCGAAGAAAAGATATAAATACAAAGTCCTGGAATGTGTATCGAAATCTTTTATACACAATTATTGCATATTACATTGTTGATATGTTTTGGGGGATTTTATATTTTTTAAAATTGAAAAATCTTCTATACATCGATACACTTATCTATTTCGTCGCCATGGGTACCGGCGTCTTATTTTGGACCCAATATGTTACTGTATACATAAATGAATTTAATATATATGCTACTACACTTAAACTTATTGGGCGATTATTTTTCGTTGCCGAGGTAATCATAGTAACTATAAATATATTTAAACCTATCCTTTTTTGGATTGACGATGCTAGTGAATATTACGCAACTTCGCTGAGACATTTTATGCTCATCGCACAAATCATCCTTCTTATAGCAGTTTCTTTATTTGCCTTTTCTGTTGCTACAAAAAGAGTTGACTCTTCTCGTAACAGATACAAAACTATTGCATGGTTTGGTTTAATTATGGCTATATTCCTTATTGTTCAAATTTGGTTTCCTAAACTTCCACTCTATACTGTTGCTTATATGTTAGGAACCTGTATGTTACGTTCCTTCGTTGTTAACGGAGAAAAGGAAGAATATAAGCTTGGGCTTGAACAAGCTCTTGAAAGGGAAAATAACCAGCTTGAAGAATTGAAAAATGCACGTGTTGCCGCATACAGAGATTCTCTTACCGGCGTGAAAAGTAAGACTGCATACGCTGAGATTGAAAAACAAAAAAATACAGAAATCCAAAAAGGTTGCTGCTCACAATTTGCAATTGCTGTCTCTGATTTAAATGGTCTCAAAATGATAAATGACACCTACGGACATGAAAAAGGCGATGAATTTATAAAGAATGGTTGCAAGCTCATATGCGAAACTTTCAAGCACAGTCCTGTATTTCGAGTAGGTGGTGATGAATTCGTAGTTCTTCTCGAAAAAGAAGATTTCATAAACAGAGAAGCGCTTGAGAATAAATTCAATGAGATAATGGAAAGCCGTGACGGCATAGAGGAAGTCATTGTGGCAATGGGTATGTCTGATTATATACCCGGAGAAGATTATACACTAAATGATGTATTTAAACGTGCTGACAAAAAAATGTATATAAAAAAGAGTGAATTAAAGAATCGCTAGTGAAACTACAAAAAAGAGACTTTATTTCAAAAAAGGAGTGATGAATTTCATCACTCCTTTTTTCAACATTTTTGCAATCCGCCGGAGGCTTATAACTGAGAAGGAGATTGGCCCCCTACTCAGTAATTTTTCTTCTCCCCACCTTCACTTTGTTTAGAGGAGGGGGACATCTACTGCTTAGTTATATATACTCATGCAAATCTTCTTCAACTTTTCCACGTACTTCCTCAATCAACCTCTCGCATCTATCTTTTTTTAGTCCAGCCCTCACTCCCACACTTAGCAATTCTTTCGTTTCAGGATTTTTGCCATTTCCATCCACCGATGTAGTATGTTCGCCCCAATAAGTATTACTATATGTCAAATCATATGCAGGACTTAATTTCCATTTATCTGACTTTTCATCATACATAAAACTAAAATTCTTCGCATGGTCATCTCGATTATGGGCGAAGACATTGAAACACATTCTTCAAGCCAACTATCATCATAGGAAAAAGCAACCATTCCATTCTTCATCATCGCCAATGTACCCACATATCGGCCATTATATTTTACCTTTAATGATTTCAAACCCAATGCTATATTAGTTTTGCTCATTAATTACCTCCTCGATAGATTGATAAGCAACTGAAGTAAACAATGATTTAATATCATGAACTGCGTCAAGTTCCACTGCAATTTTGGTCAATGACAAAAGACTAATATTACCGGTCATTTCAAAACGCTTAATTGAACCGTAGCTCACTCCTGTTAATTCACTTAATTTCTGTTGTGAAATCCCTCTGCGCTTCCTTATATTTTTAACATTATTCGCTACTATCAAATTAATTTCTTCCGGAGTCTCCCAAGTATATTTTCTCATCATCTGATCCTCCTAAAACAATTATCTTTATATATAATTATAGATAATATATTATCTCATTTCAACGTTTTTTACGCATTATGGATAATATATTATCTATTTTTTAATTATATGTTTTGCCGGTATCCGCTGGTGCCAAGAGTGTGACACTGAATTATTCATCTAACATTATTTGCATATCAAACCAGCTCTATCCCACTATATAATCATACAAATCTTCCCTGACACTATTATCCAATCGCATCAAGAAATTCATTATCGGCAATTCCTGCCCTTTATCATTTTCAATAGTAGTCTGCTGCCACTTCTCCGGAGTCACACGCCCCATATAATAAAAGTCTGAACCTTCACCATCACTCTTTTTCACAAAAAGATAAATCTTAAGTCCATTCTCCAAGTAGTGAATCAACTTCTGGCTCTCCTCGCTGTCCATCTTTACCTTACTCCTAGTCATCCAACTGAATAATCCCGGATTGACGAATTGGTCTTCGTACTTGGTACTGCTGGCGATGTCATCTTTCTTCTTATAAGTAACGAAGATTGGACAAGTGCCATGCTTAATTCGGTAACCGTACATTGTGGAGCTGTCATCCTTCTCCCAATTTAGAATTCGGCACACATCTTTTCTGGAATACTTTTCATAAAGCACCAAATTATCCTCATCGTGACTTCGATAAACATCTTTGTATTTCTTCAGACCATACTCGATGAGATTTCTAACCTCATCTGCAAAGTCTCTTTTTTGCAATTTGCTAAAATAAGACACTGCTCTGTCTATCTGCTCACCATCCATTGCCTGTCTATATTCAATGGTTGGTCTCTTTTCAACAGCCTCTCCTTGCTCAACTGTCTGCCCGGATGCTGATTGAACCTTACCTGACATATTAACATCCACAAACTCAATCCCTGCAAACTTCTTCTTTTCTGATTGTGTATTCATAAATTCCTTGTTAAGAACTCTCACCGCAGAGTTATAGTCTTCCTCGCGGTAGGCTTCGCCCACATCATTTAATTCTGCCTTAAAGCTGTCGCAAGTAATTGCTTTATTCTCTGCCAACATCTTTAACATAAGAAGTTCATGCGGGCGTTTGCCGTTAATAACAGTGGATGAAATAAATTCAATCACAGCCTCTTCTTCGTTGCTAAATCTAACCGTATAATCCTTGTCCACCTTTCTTACGAACTGGTCGTATGTCTTAGCATAATCAATAAACAGCATCGGATCTATCTCGCCATGCTCATAGAAATCAAGTATTGTCGGAATTCTTCCAAGCTTGAATTTCAGTTGCATATATTTATCAGTCAGCATCTTTTTCGTCGTGGACATCTTATCAATGGATGCAAAAATCTTCTGCTTTGCCACCTCGTCGAAATGAATGGTGGAGCAACCCGGAATCACCCTGGAGCCCTCGCGGACGTACTTTCTGATATTATCCTTGTTGTAACTTCTATCCCCCGACAGGGCAATTGGAATCATAAAGTTATTCTGATAATTGCCAATGAAATCAAGCACAACAACATATTCCTTGTCATTAGCCTTTCTAAGTCCACGTCCTAACTGCTGCACAAAGACAATCGGACTTTCCGTCCTTCTAGCCATTATGACCTGATTGACCTGTGGGATATCCACACCTTCATTGAAGATATCCACCGTAAATATATAATCAAGCTTATTCTCCAGGTCGTCCTGCTCTAATCTTCTAATTGCTTCTTCACGTTTCTCCTGCGAGTCATCGCCAGACAAAGCAATCGTATCGTAACCTCGATTATTAAATTCCTCTGACAACTGATTGGCTTCCTTTTTGCTACTGCAGAACACCAGCCCTTTCACTCTGTCTCCACTGTAACCGTAGAACTCTGCTTTCTCAATGATGTGGTTAACACGCTCACTGCATACCAGATAATTGAAGTCCGAAGCCTCATCAATGCTTACTCCATCCACCTCAATATCCGAGATTCCAAAGTAATGGAATGGGCATAGCAAATCTTCCTCCATTGCCTTCTGCAATCTGATTTCATAGGCAATGTTATTATCAAACAGTTTATAAATATCATAGCCGTCCGTTCTCTCAGGGCTGGCAGTCATTCCAAGCATAAACTTAGGATTGAAGTATTCGATAATCTTCTGATAGCTCTGGGCTCCTGCCTTGTGGGTCTCGTCAATGATAATATAGTCAAAGTAATCCCTGGCAAAACTCTTTAGCGTCTCATCCTTTGACATAGTCTGCACTGTTGAGAACAGATAGTCAGCCTCCCTGTCCTGATGATTTCCGGTTAGCAGTCCTGTATTAATTCCATTACCAAGAACATCCTTGAAACTGTCTTCTGCCTGCTTTAAAATCTGCTCGCGGTGCACGAGGAAAAGCATCTTCTTTGGTGCAAAATTGCGCACGTCGAAAGCGGAGAGATATGTTTTACCGGTACCCGTCGCTGATACCAACAGTGCCTTTTCCTCTCCTAATTCTCTGAGATTTTTTAGTGCCTTTGTCGCCTCTCTCTGCATGAGATTTGGCTGTAATGTAAATGTGCGGATTCGCTCAACTTTATTTGCTACACGCGCCTTGCGCTGTTCTTTGTATCGCGGCTCGTATTCATTTTCAATCCACTCTTTAGTAAGTTTTACGGCGTTATTCCACATTGATTCAAACTCAAGATTTGTTTCCAAAATCAACTCACCCTGCTCGAGAGAAGTCACTTTTAGATTCCATTCTTTATTCGACTTGAGGGCATTCTGAGTCAGATTGGAACTTCCCACTATAAAAGTTTTCTGTTGGCCTTTTTCAAACATATATCCCTTCGTGTGAAAATTCTCTTCCGTCAGAACGCGCACTTCCAAATTGGAAAATGCCATCAACTCTTTTAGGGCCTTTGGCTCGTTGAATGAAAGATAATCCGTTGTTAATATTCGACCTTTTACCTGCGGATGCTTTTTCTCAAGTTCTTTCAAAATATCCTTAATAACAATCAATCCGCTTCTTGTAACAAATGCCACAGAAAACCAAAAAGAATCACACTCTCTTAATTCCTGCTCAATATGCGAAAGGACTGTGTTTCCTTTTTGCGTATTGTTATATAAAAGTTTCGGGCGCAAAGCCTCTTCCGATTCATACGCTGCATCTATGAAGCTGGTGCGTGCAGCCTCCATAATTTTTCGTGCTAAATTTGTTTCCATATTCCTCCCTACAATACATCCTTTAATCTAACTTTCTTTTTTTCAGCAACAACCCAATCTTTGTATATTTTCATCTTGACGATTTCACCTTTTTCGTAAATATTAGAAGGCAAATGAGTTTCAAGCCATCTATATCCTCTCCTAGTATTAATCAGAACTATATATCTCTGCATCGAATTTCTACCTTTAACCTTGGTTATTCCACATACTTTTCCCTCAATTAATTTGCCATACCTATTTACATTTGAAGTTTTGTAATATCCTGAAATAGATATAAATGCAAAATTCCAAATAATTACAAGAAAAAATACCAGCCATGGAAGTTCAGCAAGAAACGCTTGCACACTATCTGTCTTAAACGCATCTGCAATTCCCATAACTAACGGTTTTCCCATTTTAAGTGCCATAAAAATGGTAACTATTGCCATAATTATGCTAAACTCCGCGTACTCTGATTTAAGAACCGGATGTGTTTCTTCTATTGATTCATTTCCTAACATACAAGGTATGAAATCATCATTCAAATCTTCCAATGTTTCTTCGCTATATTTTACTTTATATTTGGGTATTATTTGTTCTTCTAACCATCGTCCATCATACTTACTCATTTTTCATATTTCTCCATATATTCAAAAATATCTTCTCTTTTGACTAGTGGCGGGGACATCCTCTTAGTTCAACAACTCGTATACTTCCTCCGGCGTATTAGCAAATACATCCGCTCCAATTTCCTCAAGATACTCCTTATCCCTGAATCCCCACAGGACTGTAATGCAATCAAGTCCTGAATTTTTAGCTGTCTCAAAATCCACTTCCGAATCGCCTACGTAGACTGCTTCATCAGCATTGCTTCCAAGCTCTCGTAATGCCTCAATCACTGTATCCGGTGCCGGTTTTCTCTTGATACCTGCTCTCTCTCCAATGGCAACATCAACATACTCCGAGAAAAATCTAAGGTTTAGTTCCTTCACTGCCGAGTCTATTTTGTTTGACACAATCGCCATCTTATATCCATCCTCTTTCAGTTTTTTCATCAAAGAAAGGATTCCGTCATAAGGTCTTGTATTATCAAGGCAATGCGCATCATAATATGCTCTGAATATTGGAAGCATTCTATCAATCACTTCTTTCGGTGTACCCTCCGGTGAAGTTTGCTCAATGGCATATCTTATTCCATTGCCAAATGCGTGCCTGTATTCTTCTTTTGTACGTTTATCAAAATCAAATTCACTCATCACATGATTCATTGCAATTGTCAAATCCTTCAATGTGTCGAGAATTGTTCCATCCATATCAAATATTACTGTATTCTTCGTCTTCATAATAAAAACTCCTCTCTGATAAAACCATATCAAAAAGGAGCTATTATTTCCATTGTTTTTTGCATCAAAACAATACTGTCACTATTTAATTTTTACAGTTATCTTTGCTTTCGATTTACTTCCGTCAGTTGTCTTTGCAGTAACTACAACTTTCTTACCTTTGCCACATTACATCATCATACATCTGTATAGAAAATGTAAAGTGTTACTTATTCCACACCTGATACCCTTGTCTTCTCGCCGAATCATACACAGGTTTCATATTGCTCTCAAGGATATTCACAAATTTTTCTCTGTCATTTCCCTTTTTGTACAATTCCTGTGCCGCCCAAATAGAATGTATGTTATCCTTGTAGCATTTTTCGTAAAGCTGATACATTTTCTCTTCGCTGTGTATCTCCTGATACATGATAAATTGATTGTTCGCAAAATCAATGAAGAATTTATCCCATATTGGCAACTGATTATTCTTTTGTAAATTCAGACTTGAGTCCATAGGCATTAGGTTCCACATCCAAGATCCAAAATCCTTCCGCCTTGTGGAATATACGGCAAGAATTCATTGTACAAATATTCAACATCCACATTTACTGTAGACTCAAAAAACTCTTTTGCATTTTCTTCATAGTAATCCTGTGTAATACTCATAGTTTTTCCTTTTCCATTTTTATGTTATATCAAACTACAAAGTCGTCCTTCACTGCCGGTTTTAATTTCCAGATTTTCACGGTGGCGTTATTGCTCAGCACAAATCCAATCTCTTCTTTTGTTGGGAATACCCTTGATGTAAATACCGCATCGCCGTTATTTACAAATATTTCCACGCTACTTCTGTCTATGTATATTCTCAAATGACTAAGCGAAAAATCTATTAAATGTTCTCTAATCTGGCCTTGCTCCTCATTAAACTGATTATCAAGGCCTCCGCGATTTACAGAAATCATCTTATCGCTGTCAGTGTATTTTATGGTCAATCCTCCGCTTCCGTCTGCCTTTGTGAATAATTTCAGTTCCAAATCGCCTCCCGGATTTTCGATTTCCATTTCGCAAACTCGAGGCAATTCTCCCGTAGGCTCAATCTCCTGTTCTCTTAATTCCACCAAACAATCCAGCGGTTTTTGAATGAGTCTTCGGTTTCGGATTTTCAATTCCCTAGGGAGAGTCAAACAGCCTGACCAATCTTCCTCGTCTGTCGGATATGCAGAATCCGGAAGTCCCATCCACGCTACAAGCACTGCCTTATCACTGTCCTGAATGTTTGCCGCACACTCTGCTGCATAGGAATCATAGCCAAAATCCAACACATGGAAACTGCCATCCGGAATGAAAACCAGATTATCCCAGTCCATTGTTCCCAGTATATAGCCGTTATGGTGTATTGCATTCCCACGCCTTGGGAGATTAAGGTGCTGCGGACAGAATATAAGAACATCTTTTCCGCCGATATTTTCAATGGACGGACATTCCCACATATCTCCAAAATCTTCAAAGCCCGGCACTTTCAATTCTCCGGCAAACTTCCATTCCTCAAAAAGTTTGTCGGACTCATACACAATGACCGTTCCCTTTTTATTCTTCGTCTGAGCACCTATCACAATATAATATTTGTTTCGCTCTTTAATATACAAAATCTTCGGATCTCTCTGGTGCTCCGTAAATTCCGGCGACGGCCCAAACAATGGCTTCTCAGCCTTATTGGTCTTTCCATCCTTGTCCAGTATCACCGTGCAGGTGTAGGAAATCCTTGTCCAGTCTTCCTCTCGGTGATTGCCGGTGTAGAACAATGCTATATCGCCATTTTTATTAGGTACTATAAACGCAGAGCCAGAGTATGCTCCTTTATTGTCATACTCAGTATCCGGCCTGATGCACACGCCTTTGTTCTCCCATGTGACAAGATTTTTGGAGGTTGTATGATACCAATACTTCAGGCCGTGAACAGCACCCCAAGGGCACCACTGGTAGAATAAATGCCACAGCCCGTCATGCCACACAAAACCATTGGGATCATTCAAAAGTCCCGTCGTTGGCTGGATATGAAATGTCTGCCTGTAATCCGATTCAACAATTCTTTCACGAAGACCAGCAATCTCTTCTTTCGTTTTCAAAACACGATACTTTTCTTCTTTCGTCCACTCTCGCATATTGTACCCCCCTAAAACTTCCAATCTCATTTCAATGAAAATCTCATCACATCTTCATGAGGATTAACTTTGGCCAATCCTATTTCCACAACTTTTGCCGTAAATGGTGCGAAGTTGTCCTGCATAACCTCAAATGCTTTTTGAAGCTGTGCCCTATCAAGTTTCTTTCCAAGTGTAACATGGGGCAGCCATGACAGGGGTCTATAATATCTGCTGATTGTGGTTTCAGGAATATCGCAAAACGCCTCATATATATTTTTTGACAGATTAATCAAATATTCGTTGAGCACCGGAGACACGAACATAACATATGGTAGCAGTTGACCCACTGACACAAACTGGATATCACCTGATGATAGTTTGTTATTCAGTGACTCGAATGCCTCTAATAAAACATCTACATTCCTTGCTTCGATTGACGACATAGTCAGATGTGGAGGCACATGATTTGCAGTCATAAAGTCATTTCCTGTAACCGTTGCTATTTTATCGATATAACGCTGCAATATTTTATTTGTTTTTTCATCAAAATATACTGAAACTAAGTACATATAAACACCAACCCTGTCAAACTATCCCATTATTTAATCTACCTCAATCATACCACACTTCTCCAACGATATGAAATATGGTAAAATGAATTCATTATTGTTAAGGAGGCGTGCTATGTTATTTTTAGAATATCCAAAATGTTCAACTTGTAAGAAAGCAAAAAAATGGCTTGATGAACACAATGTAAAATACGAAGACAGACATATTGTAGAGAACAATCCAACATTTGATGAATTGAAAAGCTGGTATGAACAGAGTAATTTACCACTAAAGAGATTCTTCAACACAAGTGGATTGCTTTATAAAGAACTGGGGTTGAAAGATAAGTTGCCCGATATGAGCGAAGAGGAACAATTAAAGCTTCTTGCAACTAACGGAATGCTTGTCAAACGTCCGCTTGTAGTAGCTGATGATTACATTCTTGTTGGATTCAAAGAAACAGAATGGGCTGATTGCATCTAGCAATCAGCCCTTGGTACCATTAGATATCCAAAATCTTCTCAATTTCTTTCGCTGAATCTACAATATAAGTAGCTCCGGCTTCCTTCAGTTCCTCATTTTTACCATATCCGTAAGTCACAGCAATGCTGTCCACACCTGCATCCACTGCTCCGATAATGTCATATTTAGTGTCACCTATCATTACACACTCACTCTTTTCAAGATTATTTGCTTCAACAATTTTTTCTATAAGTCGTTTTTTGTCGGAACTGTGGTCAGACAAATCAGAACCCGCCATGTCATCAAAGTACTCTGCTAATCCAATCTTCTCAAGAATCCTCTCCGCAAAGAAAATAGGTTTAGTGGTAACCAGAAATACTTTACAATCTTTTTTCTTTAACTGGCGTATCAGCTCCGGTATCCCCTCATAAATTTCCACATCATACATACGCTCTTTCTCGTAAATATATCTATATAAACCAATGGCTTTCTCACAATCTTCGTCGCTCATATTGTATTCTCTCTTAAATGAATCATACAGCGTTGGTCCTATAAATGTTTGCAATTTTTCTTTTGGCTGATTAGCTATTCCAAAATGTGAAAGCGCATATTCCACTGAAGATATTATCGCTCTTCCTGAATCAGTCATAGTTCCATCCAAATCAAACATTACATTCTTATACATTTTACCTTCCTCCACTGCGTATCATATTTTTTTGCATTCAAACTTTTCTACCCATAATACCACACAATTAACTATAAGTGTTACATTTTTATTTTAGCCCAAGTGCCCTAGGCATGAATCCTATAACAAAATGTATCAGCGACGAGCCCCAGATATCACGATAATGTCCTAAATATAATGTATAACGGTGCTACTTAATAATTTATCTCTGTCTCTTTCTCCTTATCCAGTGGTGTATAATAAAATGCATTTTTTCCAACATGCTTTACTTTCGATAAATTCTTAACTTTCTTTAATTTATATGCTCCTGTAAATGCATAATCATCAATTTTCTTTATCGTCTTTGGCAAAATCACTTTTTTAAGCACCTGCGGATTGTCCATATCAAAAAACGCGTGATAAGCAATCTCTTTGACACTCTTTGGAAGTCTTAATGTATTCTTTGATCCATAGTATCTTGTCTTTCCATTTCTATCTTCATATGCGGAGTATCCATAATATTTTAGCAACACACCATCGTAAGAAATAGACATATTGTTATAATTTTTTACATTATATTTTTCTGTCAAAAAATAACCTGTGTCTTCCAGATTACTGATAGTTCTAATGCCAACAAGCACATTTCCGCGCCACTTTCCGGATTTTAATTTCCATTTGAACTCAGCATTCTCTAATTCACTATAGTCTACATTTTTGTCCCATTCAAATTTCTTTACGGAATGTGGAATGGTAATGGTTCTCAATTTACTGCAATAAATATAATTCCCCTCACAATCCCATTCATCTCCTCTCAAATTATAGAGGCCATAACCATAGAGAAATGCATCTGCTGAAATAACCTTACATCCGTTTCTAATTTTCAAATGTTTTGTAGATGCAGGTACCATTACTAATTTTTTACCATTCTTAGTATAAATCAGATTATTAAACACCTTGTATTTTTTATCATTCTTTGACAAACTTATCTTTTTTGCTTTGTGGAAAAACGCCATAACTTTTGGATTAAAGTCGCTGTTTAAAATCAAGTGATCTGTTCTTGGCAAAATTGAATAATACTGTTTAGACCCCTCTTTAATAGCACCTTTCATTGGGCAACCTTCAAAATCCAGCATTTTGGGATCAACATAATGACATGTAAAGTCACCTGGCATAACAACTTTTTTTATGTCTCCACCTGACATTGCATTGTAACCAAACTCTTTCACCCATGGAGGTATCACGATATAATCCATTTTAAGTCCAGCCAATGATTTCATACCAATTTTTTCTACAGAGTTTGGAATTATAATTTCTTTTAAATTCTTTAAATCTCCAAATGCATAATCAGCTATCGCTGTAATCCCTTCGTTAATCACCACCTGTTCAATGTCATCTACATTAACAACTTCACGGTAGGACTTAGTTGCAATTCCTGTTCCACTGACAGTTAAAACCCCATCACTAAATGTATACTCTACCTTTCCCGGATTAGCATTCTTATACATTAAGTCACATACTTCATAAGGTTCAACAATTTTCATTTCTTTTTGCTCTGCATAAACAGTATTTGAATTTGGAACCACCGTTCCTCCAATAATCAAAAATGCTAATGACATAGCAAATACTAAAGCCGATTTTTTCATATCAATATCTCCTTCCCATGTTGGTCTTTAATATTGAAACGAAGAATTTTGGTATTTTATTGCAGTTTGTAAATTTTCTTACCCCTCATTTTCCCCGTACTCAATGGTCTCGGTAGTATATTTTCTTCCCATGTCATGACGCTTCTTTCGGTTTTCAACACTATCCAGAACTATCGACATATCGTAATCCTCAGGATACAGTTCTTCTGCCTTAACATGTAGTCTCACTCGCTTGTGATTAATCCAAATCTTTCGGCCGGCAATTTGCACCCTAAGCACGCCTTTGTCGTTTATCTCCTCGCACACAATTCCGATTTTCTTGTCAGGAAGCACCATGACACTGTCGCCGATTTTATATTGCTCTGCGACAGCAATATTCTTGTGTGTTTTCTTTCTTTTGCAAATCTTCTTAGTATTTTTTGACTTCTCTAGTTCTTTATTTTCAAAAGAATAGCTTTCTGCCGCCTTTTCTCCATAGGCAGCTTTTACCGCTATGTTCAGCATATCCGCCGGCATTCCAAGCCTGTCTGCAATGTAAAATGCGCAGCTTTCTCCTGCCTCGCCGATTACCATCTTGTAAGTCGGCTGCAAAGTTTCTATATCAAAAGTCATTCTGGCATTTACAATGCCCTCGCTCCTTTCGGCGTATTCCTTCACTTCGGGATAATGGGTTGTCACCAGAAAATTTGCATTGCTCTCGCGAAGCTTCTCCAAAATAGCTATGGCAATTCCCATACCTTCCTGAGGATCCGTTCCGGAACCAAGCTCATCCATAATGACAAAACTATCCCTGTCTGCCTCTTTTAAAATCTGAAGAACATTCTTTATGTGAGAAGAAAATGTAGACAGATTATCATTAATATTCTGACCGTCACCAATATCACAAAAATATCCGGAATTCATGCAAATATCCGCATTCTTGCAACAGACATGAAGTCCGCATTGTGCCATTATGGAATTAATCATAACAGTTTTAATGGCAACGGTTTTTCCTCCGGTATTAGGACCGGTAATGACAATTCCCCTGTTTTCGATTCCAAGTGTGAGTGACAATGGAACATTTACGTTAGGATCCATCAACGGATGTCTCGCCTCCTTAAGAACAATTCTTCTCTCAAGATTGACAGAAGGCTCACTGCCACCAAGCTCGAGACTCAATTTACCTTTTGAAAAACAGTAATCCAGTTTCTCGATAAGATGCATATTTTCCATTATTGCCTCTGCGCAATCCAGCACCATGGCTGTCAATGTATACAAAATGCGATATACTTCATTCTCCTCATCAATTCGCAAATTCTGCAATTGTTCCCCGATTTTCTTAACTCCATCCGGTTCGATAAAAACAGTATTTCCAGTAGCTGATTTGTCAATCATACTTCCGGCGATCTTATATCTGTACTCCTTTTTTACAGGTACGCAAATCCTCCCATTTCGCGCTGTGTAGTAATTGTCCGCCATACAGTCACGATTATTTCTGATAACAGTTTCCGCCTTCTGCTTCATCTCATCTTCCAGGCGAGTAATTTCACTTCGAATTTCCAAGAGCTCCTTCGAAGCATAATCATCAACTCTTTCTCCACGGATTTGTCTTACTATCTCCTCTCTCAATTCGCTCTGTGTGTTGAGCGTTTCATCATAAAAGCTTAAGGAATTATAAAACTGCTGCCCTCTTTTCAGATAATCTGCCAGACGTTCCAATATTATTAATACACTTTGCACTCTTTCCAACTGATACGGTGTGAGACAATCGCCTTTTTGTGCAATCTCAATTATCTCCAAAATCTCCGATACATCCTGTAGCGGTGGATTGCCCAGTTTTTCTATCATCTCTCTGGCATCTGTTGTGTCACGTAGTTCCTTTCTAAGTGCACCTTCATCAAGAATTATCCATTTACTTTCTATCTGCTCCTTTGCCTTAGCTGTAACTGCAAGACTGCTCCATATTTGTTTTACTTTATTAAATTCAATTTGATTTTCTATCATTGTTGTTAAGCGCTCCTTTGCTATAATTCTTCGAGTTTTTTTCTCATTTCATATAAAAGAGTGCATAATAAAACCGCGATACCTTACGCTTAAGATATCACGGTTGAAAATACAAAAATGAAAAGTGCCCTCAGCTCATTAGCCGCACCTTCAGATAACCATTTAAATTAAGCGCAAGAAAAGAAAGCTAACATAATACTCTGTTAACTGAATTCTTATCACTAAAGTTGCACTGCACGTACCTGCAACTTTACATATCATATTTGATGATATGGGTTATTTACCCACCACGCTTAACATAAATTTTACCTCGTTATTTTAATTTATTATATGGATGATGGTAACATCCATTCCTGTAAAAGTCAAGGCGCCTCTTAATACTCATCCTAAGGAAGTCTTCCGATGATTCTTTCACATTCGGAAACATCGTGATTATACACATATGCAAATGCATCCACCAATTCCCCTGATTTCAACTTAACTGTCACCGGAGTTTTGATGTACAAATATCCTTCGCCCATTTACCTAATTCATCCACGGATACTCTGCTTTCTTTCTAATCCCCTTCATACAAATCATGCTCGCTGATTGCCAAATGCCATTTTTTGATTTCTTTTGGGCGCGGTGCAATTCCAACATAATATGCATCCAGTTTTGAGAATTCTTCTTCTATTTCTGAGGACAGCGACACTTTAAACATGATATCATTTGACGCCGTCTCAGTAAGATAATCTATATATTCCTGTGAAATATACTCATTTTCATAATAAAGATCATGTGCTCCGAAAGCATGCATGATTTCATGTGCATACGATGCAGGCGGCATGTCGAAGTCTTTATATTTCAAATAAAAATTGGATATCTCCCATGTTAAATCTTCTCCGTTAGCACGCCCTAACGACCACGGATTAACCTCATTTTCATAATCAGTATTGAAAAAGAAAATAAATAAAATGTTATCTGCGCTGTATTTGTTGATAAGATGTGACACATCAATGTGACTTTCCAACCACTTCCTCTGTTCGTCATACATACTTCCGTCAAATCTGACTAATTCAGACTTAAAATCGGCGTAGTAAACAAGATCACTATCCGTTTCCCAATCATAATCAAAGGAAACATCTTTTCCAAAACGCTGAACCTGTTTGGAAAGATAGTCAGTCGCAGTTTTCAAGTTAATCAAAGAATTGCTGATTATCTCTTGGTCAACGGTCGAATCATAATCCCATTTTGTTGAGATGTCGTTAGCAAAAATAGATGCAATCACAACCTTTCCTTCAAGAGATTTCGCAGATCCGTAATTGCAGTCGGCTCGCCATTCCTTCTCTTTTTCATCCAATGTTTCGCCACTCGCTGTGGTTGACGTTTCATTTAGAGAGACATTTCCGGTCGAAGTTTCATTTAGAGAGACATTTTCGGTCGAAGTTTCTGCGCTTGAAGTTTCATTTAGCAAGGCTTTGTCGTCTCTTTTATTGCCACACCCGACAAAAACCAGACATATATAGACAAGCAATACCACCGCTATTTCAGATTTGTTTTTCATCCTCATAGAATCTCATCCCCTTTTCTATTATTTGCTTAGTTACTCCCCCCATCATATCACACTTTTCTCCCCAGCACTACAAATCTCCAATCATTTCCACTTCCATTATCACAGGTACTTAACGCCAATATCTGTTCTCCATATTCAGGAAGAGTATAACGGAAAGAGACTGAAGCCCTCAGGCAGTCAGTCTCTTTTGCTGATTTGTTATCTGATTTTGTAAACAGGTATTATAATGTCGTTATCCAAATCTTCTTCTGCAATTCTATCATCGTGTAAGTCACGATTTTTACCTATTTTGGCAGAAACACCCATTTCCTTTGTCTCAGTGGTGCCATCATTGTATTCTACAGTACATGTTATTACAATGTCTTTGTATAATTCATCATAGATGGCCTTATCCTTCTCAATATCTTTTATGTCGGATTTCTTTGTGTAATCAAGGATAAGCTTAGCCTTATCTTTGGATAAGAAATCTGTGCTGTATCCAATGCCAATGTATGTAGAGTCAGTTATTTGTTTGTCGTAAGCTACCGTGAATGAAGAAAGTGCTTCGTTAAAATCAGAGTTATCCATTGTTACCCATGGATATGTAAATAAGTCACTCACCTCATAATCAAGCAAGACAGCGTCGTCGGTATTTGTGCTTACATCAAATGTTGCACCTGTGATGGAGTATGTGATTTCTTTGATATTTTCTCCCTCACATGATATTGGGAATTCTGAGATGTATGCAACTACATCATTGTCACTACATATTCCACCATATTCACGTCCACCATGGTTAGTGATGGCTACTCCATTTGTGTCGTCCAATGTCTGTGCATTCACCTGTAAAACAAAGTGGTTTCTAACTTCCGATATTAAATCAGGAGTTTTTGTATTATCCGCTGTTTTTGACATATTTTCTGTTCTATTTAAAGATGGAATGTTAGGAATATTAATAACTCCAACTGCCACTGCTGCACAGGCTGCTACTGCCACTGCAGGCTTTATAAGTTTTTTACTATTCATACCCTGTATCTCCTTAGAAATCTGTTTTTTTATTTTCTGTGTCTCATATTCACTCAGTTTTTGATTATCATATTCTTCTATGTTCATATCAACGTCATTCAACATTTCGTATATGTCCTTCATAATTACACTCCTTTCGCACTTCTTAATTTTTTTCTGGCTCTGGATAAACGATTATATATGGTGGGCTTACTCATTTTTAAGTCCTTACTGATTGTATCTAGTGATTCTTCTTTAACGTAAAGTCTGATAAAAATCTCACGGTCTGTTTCTTTTAATAGCGAAAGTAGTTCATTAGTTCGTTGAGATATTTCATCCTCTAGTTTGGTGAAAATGTCGTCTTCGTAGTGTTTTTCATGCTCAACCTTTTCAAAAGAAATATTGGATAATTCTTTTTTGTATTTTCGCATGTAATCTATCGCTTTATATTTGGCAATTGCTGCAATCCAATTTTTAAATTGATTCTTACTCGGATCAAAGGATTCAATATGCTCCCATATAGCAAGCAATACATCATTCATGCATTCTGTTTGTTCTTCCCTTAAACACGACATATTCTTTGAAATCACCGATTTTATTAAGCCACCATACTCGTCAATCACATACATAAGTGCGCTTTCATTTTTCTTTTGTAATTGTTGAATTACATTATCTTCTGTTATAATCATCAACTTTGTTACCTTTCAAATTTCCTAGGATTAATTTGTTTTACATTTACTAATACGTAACAAAATAATGAAATCTATCAAAATTTCAAAAATTTTATCTGCTGCCAGATATCCTTCGCCAATTTACCTAATTTCCTCTTAAATCAAATTCACTGCAAAATCCCTCTAACCCTTCAAGTGATTTTGAATACACATCGGTCCACGAATACACGATATAATAACCATCATCTCCGACATCGGATTTCAAATCAATTTCGACATGTTCCCAATAATTTATAGTTTTGGAATTCTGAGGAAACAGGTCGATCTCACACTCATCGTCTGAAAAAACTTTGTAATACTCTTCCAATTCTGACATTTCTAAATCACTCTTGATGAGCATCATTCCGACATACTGCATTCCGTTTCCATTACCGGAAAGTTTTCCCGCTTTTGATTTATATTCCAAGCACTGTGTATTCTTAGGCAGTGGTATCTCTTTTAACCTTTTCATTTCTTTTCTTGCAATGTTATCATTGACCACCGGAATGGTAATTATCAATCCTACAATTGCAACTACTATGATTATTAGAAAACAATTTACTATTCTTTTAACTGATTTCACTATTCAATCCTCCACCAATATCTGTCGTTCTATCTACTCCTCACATTCTGAGAAATCCGTGTCCATGGCAATCTGCAATTCATAATCAGGGAAGAGTTTCTGCACGTTTGCCTCAACATCCTGGCACACCTGTCTGCGACATTTCGCATCAAAGCTTATTACCACATCAAAACGTATTTTTTTCTTAACTTTATTGAAATAGAATCCATGAATCTGATTAACGTGTTCAATTGGTAGCACTACATCAAACACTTTCTTTTTGGCTTCTATAGCCTCCTCGTCTTTGGTATTTACCGAGTATACGCCAATGGCTGTAAGAGTGACATGGTGCTCACTGAACACCTTCATCATAATTTCTCTCAATAGTTCATCCAGTTTGTCTGCCGAATAAGTATCCGGAACTTCAATATGAATTGAGCCATTCCAAGTATCCGGGCCGTAGTTATGTAAAACCAGGTCATATACACCTGCCACATCACTAAAGCTCATAACTGTCTTCTTGATATTTTTTGCCAGCTCAATGTCATTTTGCTCTCCAAGTATTTTTGAAATCGTCTCTTTTAACATCTCAATACCTGACTTAATAATCACAATAGAAATAATAGCGCCAAGCCATGCTTCCAAAGAAATTTTACATGTCATAAATATGATGGCCGCCACTAATGTGGACGCTGAAATCACTGAATCCAATGTCGCATCTTCACCGGAGTTTATTAACGAGTTTGAATTAACTTTAACTCCTACACTCTTAACGTATCTGCCCAATACAATTTTCACTAACACCGCTACAGCTATTATTATCAGCGATACAGCATTATACTCCGGCGCTTCCGGATTAATAATTTTTTTCACAGATTCAACCAGTGAAGTGATTCCTGCATACAAGACAATAATTGCTATAATCATGGCACTCAAATATTCGATACGCCCATAACCAAATGGATGTTTCTTGTCCGGTTCTTTTGCAGCCAGTTTAGCTCCGATTATTGTAATTAGTGAACTTCCGGCATCGGAAATATTATTTACAGCATCAAGTACAATAGCAATGGAATTTGTCAGCAATCCAATAACCGCCTTAAATGCCGCCAACAAAACATTGGCAATGATTCCTATAATACTTGTTCTGATGATTATTATCTCTCGTGATTCTGTTTTATTATCCATACTGTTCTTGTATGATTATTAAAAAGCTGATAATCACACATTCCTTTCATTTTAATGCTGTGCCAAAATACATTCAGATACTGTGGACTTTTTATTTTCGTTCTGTAGCTTTGACTATATCGCAGTGCCCATTCGCATTTCACTTCGCAGCAAAACAATTTACGGCTCGTGAAGTTTATAATCAACATCTTCTTTTATTATCTCAAGCATGATGGCCGCAAATCGGGGATCAAACTGTGTTCCCGAACATTTCTCAAATTCGCTTTTTACCACCTCTTGAGGGATGACGTCTCTGTAACTCCTGTGGCTGGTCATCGCATCATACGCATCTGCAACTGCAATAATTCTTGCCTCTTCTGGAATGTCCTCACCTGAGAGTCCGTCAGGATACCCTCTTCCATCAAAGCGCTCATGATGCCATCTGGCACCGGTAACCAATTGGGGCATTTCCACAATGTTCTGCAATATCTTGGCTCCTCTCACGGGATGTGTTTTTATAATTTCATATTCTTCGTCCGTGAGTTTTCCCGGTTTATTTATCACCGCATCCGGCACTCCAATTTTTCCGACATCGTGCAAAAGTCCCATTATATATATTTCTTCCTGCTTTTCACTTGAATAACCGTACCTTCTTGCTATTTCTTTGGAATATTCAGCCACTCTCCCCGAATGTCCATTTGTATAAGTATCTTTTGCATCTATCGCATCTGCAATCGTTTGCACCACATGGAGCGATAAACCTTCTATCTCTTTGGTCTTGCGCTCAACCTCTGCATGCAAATCACGCTGCAACCTGACAAGGTCAAGAAGATGTCTTACACGCAGTGTCAAAACCTCCGCAACAAATGGTTTTCTTATGAAATCCATAGCTCCAAGGGATAATCCCTCTGTCTCCGCAGAGCAGTCATCACTAGCTGTAAAGAAAATAACTGGTATCTCTCTCTTGCCGTTTTCTCTCTCCCATTCTCTGAGTAATCTCATGGTATCAAATCCGTCAAGATCAGGCATTTTAATGTCTAAAAGCAACATATCAATTGTATTTTTTGTTACATAATCCAACAAAAGACGACCACTCTTTAGGCACGTAACCTTGAATCCGGCTTCCGTAAGAACTGTGTTCGCATTTCTCAATATAATTGCATCATCATCTACAACAACTACTCGCTCTTCCATTCAGTCTCCTTTCCGTAGGCAGCACCTTATTTTTCTTCCCACAAACTTCCGTATTTCTGTACTGCTTCATCTACTGTCATCAATCCATTTGCCACATTATAAGTCGCGGCGCGGAATTCTTTATTGACATTATCATTTAGTCCGGTCTCCTGATAACTAAAGGCCTTATCCTGTGGAAAACCATCAAGAGACGAATATACTTCATCAAGAGAAAAATCGTTAGTTGGAGTAATAAGTCGCTTGATTGCAGCCATATTGCCAAGTTCTTCCTTTCTTGTAAGGAATCTTATAAATTCATTTGTCATATTTAAATTGCTGCTGTTTTTGTTTACACTGAAAAACAAATTGACAGCGTCTAAGAAATAACCACCTTCATCTCCCAACGGAACTACAAAGAATTTATATTTGAAAGGCTTAGCCGAAAATGCTTCTGATTTGCTCTCTCTCTTTAATGTACCAGAAACCATATCGCCGCTTCCTAACATCATCGGCACATCTCCCTCGAAAAAGCGCATAATAACCGCATCATAATCATCTGCTATCTGTTCCGAGCAAGCAGCCGGATTCAAATAGCCATAGTCCACAAAAGTTTTTAGTTTTTCCAATGCAGGACGCATAAGATTGCCTGCGGTGTTGTCCATATTATTGAGAGCTTTGACTGATTTCGAGTCCCCGATAACATTATCGCAAAACATCGGAAACGCAAATGCATAGTACATAGCAGATACCGTGGTTCCATTTGCCCCCATTAAAGGATTCTCATATCCTGCTGCCTTAAGTTTTTCGCAGACATCAACCAGCTCTGCGTAATTGTTTGGAATCTTCAGCCCTGTCTTTTCAAAAATATCCATGTTCACAAGCATTCCATACGATCTTGTAAAAATTGGGAGCATAATGACATCTCCCTTTTCATCTGTCCATCTGGCGCCCTTGCGAATACAGTCCATATTAATATTTAACGATGGATCTGACAAAACCTCCGCACATTCCAACACCGGCTTCATTTTTTCATCATCCAGCATCCATGATCCGGTTACATAAATATCCGGAGCCTCATCGCTGGTCAGCGCACTGGCAATCGTGTTATCGTAATCATCCAGACAAACATAATTGAGAGTCACGTTTGGATAATACTCATAGAAGCGTTCAAATTCGCTTTCCAGAGATTCAAAATTTGAGTAACTTCCGGCAACCTTGATTGAACACGACGTTTCAGTAGGTAAGCTACACTTGAATTCCGTACTTACTTTTTCGGGTTCTTTATTACATCCGACCATTCCGGATATCATTGAAACAACCAGTGCTAAAGCCATTTGTTTTCTAATAAGCCATTGTTTTCTGCTAAGTTTTTGTTTTCTACTCATAATGTCTCCTCCGTTCCATATTTATTTGACAACAATATTATCCCCACGTAAAATTCCCGGTATCAAATCGTAATCAAAATTCTCGACAGCCATTTTGACAGCGCTAAACCTTTCTGCTTCATCTTCAGGGAATCTGTATTCGTTAAGAGCTTTAACAATATCGACCACACTGTCGTAATCAAACTCAACACAGAACCTGTTAAGCTCGGCATAAGCTTTTTCCATATCCTGTTCTGAAATAAGCGGCCGGTCATCTCTCTCCGCGCCATTCTCTGTAGCTGCATTCTCTGTTTTATCGTTCTCTGTCTCATTGAGTGGTTCTAGTTTTCTTACCAATTTTCTGTACTCTGACAAAAGTTTTCCGATTTCCTTTTCAATTGTATCCGCATCACCTGA
This sequence comes from Lachnospiraceae bacterium, assembly GCA_015057625.1. Classification (GTDB taxonomy): domain Bacteria; phylum Bacillota; class Clostridia; order Lachnospirales; family Lachnospiraceae; genus SIG293. The sequence continues at coordinate 92,253 of SVDZ01000010.1, forward strand.
TTCTCCGGCACGTTCAAGCTGTCCTGCAAAATCTCCTAATTTTAAGGCTCCTATCAAACGCGAAGTGCTCTTTAGCGTGTGGAACTTGATTGTAAGATTCTTCAAATCTCTCAAATTCCAATAATTTTCTATATCCTCCTCATTTTTTGGAGCGGAATCCAGATACATCCTCAGCGTGTTCATATAAGATTCACGACTTCCGCAATATATCACTCCTGAATTTACATCAATGTCGTCCAGTTTAAAAATAAATTCCGGGACACAGTAATCGCCTTCATTATCGCCTTCATTACCGGCTTCTTCACCGACTTCCCCATCCGACGGTGCCTCAATTTTATCCTTTGGAATATATTGAAGCAAAATCATCTCAAGCCTTTCTGCATCAATAGGCTTGGTTAGATAATCGTCAAAGCCTTCATTTATGTACATTTCACGCATACCTGAAATGGCATTTGCGGTAAGACACACTATTGGCGTCTTTGGATTTGGCACGTCTGTGATTTCCTTCATTTCCTTAAGCGTCTCTATACCGTCTTTGTCAGGCATCATATGATCGAGAAAAATAACATCATAATACCTGCTTTTGTATAATGAAATGCATTCATCACCACTGCCTGCTGTATCTATCTGCACTTGAGTGCGTTTTAGAAGACTTTTGAAAACGGAGAGATTTACCGGCGTATCATCCACAACCAGCAGTCTGGCATGAGGTGCTATAAAGCTCTCACGGTATTTCTTCCTTTCGGAAACTGAACGTTTGAAAGCCTCCATATAATCGCCGATTGGATTCCAACTCTTTACTTCCTGTATAAGTGTGAATGAAAAAGTCGACCCCTTTCCATATTCACTCTCAACCTCCATCCGGCTTCCCATCATATGCAGAAAACTCTGAGCAATGCTCATTCCGAGACCTGTTCCTTCTATATTTCTGTTTCTCTTTTCTTCGATTCTCTCGAAGGCCAAAAACAGACGTTTCATGTCCTCAGGTCTGATTCCGATACCGGTATCACTGATACTTATCATCAATCTGATTGAGTCAGGATTGTCTTCTATTTTTTGGAAACCTGCCTTGAACGTAATTGAACCTTCTTTTGTATATTTAACAGCATTTGAAAGAATATTGGTAATAACCTGTTTGATACGTATCTCATCCCCGTGCAGTATCATCGGAATATTCCTATCAATATCCAAATTAAATGCGATTCCTTTATCCTCCGCCTTTCCCTGAACCATATTTGTCAGATCATTTAACATGGACACAAAACTATAATCCACATTTATCAGTTCCATTTTGCCGGCCTCAATCTTTGAAAAATCAAGGATATCATTAATAATTCCAAGCAATGTTTTTCCGGCGTTCCTAATACTTTCGGAATATGTTATAATTTCCTCCTCGTTGCTTTCACGCAACACCATCTCATTTAGTCCCATGATTGCATTCATCGGCGTTCGAATGTCATGTGACATAGTAGAGAGAAAGTGGGATTTTGCCTCATTTGCCTGGTTGGCCGCCTCTGCAGTTTCTGCCAGTTTTCTGTTATATAACATAAGTATCAGGAAATTAAAGACAAGCATCACAAGCAGTCCAAGTATTACCGTCCCAAGCAACAACCAATCCACCACCGAGTTGGTAGTCAGATCGTCTGCAGGTATATAGGCCAAAAGAAACCATGTATTCATAGATTTCAAAGGAGTGTAGGATATTACGCATTCCTCTCCCTTTGAATTGAGCATATTCATAACACCGGTTTTTGCAGTAATCCGATCTTTCATTTTTTGGTATTCTGCACTATCCGTATTATTATAAGATTTAAAATATTCAAAAAAATTGGTATTTTTTAGGGATTTTCCTCGAACCAGATAATCTCCGTCCTTGTTAATGAGTGCTATCTCCACACTTTCATACTCGCCATTCAAAAAAACAAACTTGTCCTCAAGTACGCTTACCGGCTCAACACGCATCAGCAGTGCCTCTTTTAGTCTTCCTTCTTCCTCATCCAGAATGGTCACAAAGTTCATAAACGCAATGGACTGTACCCCATTTTGAGGGTTCGTATATGCTCTGGTCAGACTGACTACACCGTCTTCACGTTTAATATCATCCAAATTATCAAACATTTTTATATTGCGATATGAAACCGAATAATCATTCGGATCCTTCGAACTTGGATGGGTAGAAATACCACTTTTAGACTGCTCCTCCGGAAAAATCAAGTGCCCATAAATCAAAGGAGAAATCTTTACTTTTCTAATATAAGAAATAGCCTCGTCCGCAGTCATTGGCGTTCCTGCCTCAGCAGAGCGGTTGATATAATTTGACCATAAATCACAAAGATGCTGCTCGTCCTCAAGGTAGTTTGTTATAATCTGCTCAGCACTAATAGTCATCTTCCCAAATGCCTCAATATTGCCCTCATCACTTTCATGCACTTTTGTATTGGCATATTGAATTATAAAAAAGAGTATCATACTCATTATCACGAGGTTTACAACAATAATCAGTGTTTTCTTCAAGCCTTCACCTCCCGAAATTTTCCCGTTATTTTGTTTTTATCCGAACTTACTATTAATGGAATTTTATCATATTTACCTTTTAAAAGCAACGTTGCGAGCCCCCGTCAGAGTATGTCTGTGGCGTACAAACGCAATTGCTGCACAGCCCAAAGATGCAGTATATTTTTTGGTAGGTTTAAAATAAAAGCCATGCTGGCTAATTCCAGCATGGCATCATTTCTATAATTGTTATAATATTTTTGCAAACTGCTCTTGTTTAGGGAACACTCCATACAATCCTCCCGTGTGAACAAACAGTATGCGTTTGTTTTTATCAAAGTTTCCTTTTTTTATTTCATTGAACAATCCATAAAATGCTTTTCCTGTGTATACGGGATCCAGTATTATTCCTTCCTTTTTAGCGACATCCACTATAAATTCCAATTCCTCGTCTCTTGAAATGGCATATCCAATCCCTTTATATCCGTCTATGATATGCATATCTTCTCGCCTTATCTCAAGATCCAAATCCAATGCTGAAACTGTGTCTTTTGCTATTGTTGTACATACATTTAGGAAGTATTCTTCGTCATCACAAACATTAAATGCAAATACCTCTTTTTGCGGTGCTAACAGTTTTGTTCCAAGAAACAATCCGCTATAGGTTCCTCCTGAACCAACTGCACATACAATTGTGTCGAATTCCACTCCAAGTTCTTTTTCTTGCTCCAAAGTTTCTTTTACCGCTTCAATATATCCTAAATTTCCAACTCCATCAGAAGCTCCTTCAGGTATGACGTATGCTTTTATCCCCTTAGACTCATATTCATCCGCAATTTCTTTCATTATTTCATTTCGTCTGCCAGAGTAATCTTTTCTACTTATGAAGGTAATATTGGCTCCAAGAATTTTATCAAGCAAATAGTTTCCTTCAATTGGTGGTTCTTCATCAATTCTAAGCACCAGATGAGATTTAATTCCCACTCTCGCCGCAACTGCTGCAGTTGCCCTACAATGATTTGACTGTATTCCCCCACAAGTGATAACAACACCAGCTTCTTCTGACAAGGCTTTTGCAATTGTATACTCTAGTTTCCTTATTTTATTTCCTGATGTTTCTATACCTGTATAATCATCTCTTTTTATCCAAAGATCTACTCCCCATTCTTTTGAAAGGACATCTAGTCGTTGAATTGGAGTTGGCAAATTTGCCAGATTTAATTTATTTATACTATCAAAAACAAAATTAGACATTTTATATACTCCTATTACGATATTTTCTTTTTGAACCGGCGTAAATCACTTTACAATTCCACACTGTCTTCCAATTCATGTCTTACTCTTTGAATATCTTCTGACAAATATCTTTCACCATTATCAGGAAGTAGTGGAACAATTATCTTTCCTTCATTCTCTGATTTACGTGCCTCTTTAATAGCTATTGCAAGTGATGCTCCTGCTGAAGCTCCTACAAAGATTCCTTCATATTTTGCAAGGAGATGAATTGCTTTTAAAGTCTCAGCATATGTAATATATTGATATTCATCTATAACATTTTCATTGAAGTTGTCAGGAGTCATTGCTGTCAGGCCATTTTCATCTTTAACCTGATGTATTCCATGGAATCCGCCATCTGTTGCCCCTTCTACTGCCGAATTTGCAACTGATTCCGGATCAGGCTGAACTACTATAGTCTTGATATCGCCATTTTGTTCCTTTAGATATTTACTAACTCCATGTGTAGATCCACCTGTACCAACTCCTCCGATGAATACTCCTACTTCTCCTTCTGTATCTTCCCAGATTTCAGGTCCTGTATGTTTGTAATGTGCATTTACGTTGTCTGGATTTGAAAGCTGAAGTGTTGCATATCCGTTAGGAGTTTCTTCTATAAAGCTTTCTATAATTGGTCCGAATGCCTCTATTCCTTTTTCATATACCGGTGCTAGAAGTTCCGGTTCTACAGGAATAATCTCTGCATTATAGGCTTCAAGAAGCTTAAGTCTTTCAACTGAAACTCCAGGTTGAAGTCCGATTCTAAATGGATACCCTTTAGCTGCTGCAAATGATGCAAGTGCAATTCCTGTGTTTCCACTGGTAAATTCAACCAAGGTAGTTTTGTCCGGGCTAATGTCTCCTCTTGCTTCTGCCTGTTCAATTATCTCAAGCGCGATACGGTCTTTATGCGATCCTGCCGGATTAAAATACTCAAGCTTTCCAATAACTCTTCCCTTTAATCCTAATTCCTTTGCCAATCTTTTAAACTCCACCAAAGGAGTGTGTCCAACAAGTTCTGTAACTGAATTATAAATCTTTGCCATCTTCGTTTCCTCCATGTACTAATCAAATTTTTCATTTATAAATTGATATCAGTATTTCTTTTTTCAATTTGCTTTACTCTTCATCAATTTACAAAATCATATTAGCACACTTAGTCACGCGGGGGTATTTCGTAAAATAAAACATCCGTGATAGCTATTCTTTATCACGGATGTGTGTTTCTACGAGCGGTGCGCAGGTGAGCCGAATCACCTATGGTCTGAACTAATTATTGTCATAAATATCCTCTGTGAATGTCAGACTCCCTCTATAACCTGCATATGTACGATTGAAAATTAATCTCTCATTTGTAGGGAAGGCGCCAAGAATAAATTGAATATCTTTTTCTAATGATATCTCACGTTCATTGCTACTTCCCACAAGCAATGTTATTTCTTCTTCTTCCTCTCGGATTGCTTTATTAATCTCGTACTGATCAGTTAAAAACAATACTTTTGGCGGATGTGCATATTCAAGATTTTGTATTTCATAAATTATTCGTTCTTTATCCTCAGGCCTAAAGATAGGTTCTGAAACAATAACCAGAACAGGTGTAAAGCTATAGTCATTTGCAAGATATTTCGTATATCCTACTGCGTTATTGGCATCCGCTACAACCGCAAAACGTTTCCAGCTTACAACACCGATTGCCTGTCCTAAATAGCTGTAAACATAATCTTCTTCCTCCGCTATTACAGATTCCACAAGTGAGCTTTCAAGACCGAGAGCTTTTCCAACCTCTCGCACAAACTTTGATGTATCTGTTGCTCCAACAAACAGCCCCGGTATACGCAGACTTGGAACTCCAAACTTATCTTCAAACTTTTTAGCCGGTCCCTTAAAAAGCCAAGGATTTACAATAATATTTAGAGCAGCGGCTGAACTTTTTCTAATATCATCAATATTCTGATGTTTTGTAAAAAATGTATTTACCTTAAGTCCCAGTTTTGAAAGAATTCGATCAATTTCTTCCAGTGAACCGCTCCAAAACGGATCGTGATACGGAATTATTCCAAAAATATTTACAAGCTTATCATCCTTTGGTACGTTCTCCTCAATCACCTGATCTATCATTGTATTCCATACAATCTCATAACCAAGGTTACTGTCACCTGCAAAACCAGGTGTATCAATTGCATATACCGGGTGTCCCTTTGAAGAATATTCATTTGCAATGCTTAATACATCATCTCCAATGATTCCGGCAGTACAACCTGTAAGTACAAAATATGCATCTGCATCTATGATATCAATTGCGCCCTCAATAGTCGTCCTAAGCTTATTGGTTCCACCAAATACAACTTCTTTTTCCAACATATTACTTGAAGGAATAGAAACACTACTAACAAAACATGAACTTTTATGACCTGACTGTCCCTGATCCGCAGCCGTAGTTTGCATACAGCATCCCGGACCTGCGTGATAAATTGGACATACTTTATCAATAGCCCCAAGTACTGAATTAATTCCTGCAAGAACACAACCGCCTTTTGGATTTTCCATTACTGCTGACATATTAATTTCCTCCTTCTGTAATATATTTAAATGCGTCTTCATCATACCATGATGCCTTATATGGAAGCTTCACATGTTTAGCTATTTTTTTGTTAAATCCCGGATTTTCAAGTTGGTCTGCAATCTTGTTACCAAGATATAGCAATCCATCATATCCCATCGTTGGGCGCTTTCCATCTAATACATGTGTAGTTGGAATTCCAAGTTTTGCTGCCCATTCCGGTACACCAATAAATGCATCTGGGCGAAGTTTATTAATTAAGTTTACCTGTTCAAATGGTTGCATGTTTGCAATATCAACCACATAATCTTTATGTATATTATTCAGATATTCTATATCGACCTGTGCATCCGCATCATAAGTTGGTGTCTCAATTCCGACAAGTTTCATTCCAAAATCGTCTATAAGTGCTGCCGCTGCAAATGATCGTCCTGTTCCACCACAAATAAATACTCTCTTTCCCTGCAAACGTTCCTTAATTTTTGCGACAAGTGGCTCAATTCTCTCATGCTCTCTGGCAATGATTTCTTCGACCTCTTTTTCCTTTCCGAGAACCTTTGCAATTCCACGATACCATTTATCCGTATTACGAATACCTATTGGCATAACCGTATGGGAATAAGGAATCTCATACTCTTCCCACAAAGTCTTCATAAATTCATCTGCAAATACTTTACAAATGGATGTAGATGCAATTGCTGCAGGTATTTTCTTTATTTTCTCAAGGGAACTGTAAAATGGGATGTAATTTACCTCTGCCCCAAGCAATCCCAGCATACGCTCCATCTCTCTTTGATCCGCATAACTTACTGTAGTTGGCGCAAATAAATTCACCAAATTATCTTGTTTGTCTACTTTTTGCTTTTTTAAGATATATTTATTAATTGAAATAAATGCAGCATCAAAACCCGATGCGCAAATCTTCGACTTAAAACCTTCACAGTGGATAGGTACCATTACAGTGTCCGGGAATTCTGTCTGTAAATCTGCTGCAATCGCATCAATATCATCGCCAATAATTCCTGATGCACAAGATGCATAAATAAACGCCAATTTGGGATTGTAACGTTCAACAGCTTTTGTTACTGCTTCTCTAAGTTTAGCCTCTCCTCCAAATACGACATTCTTTTGGTCTATATTACTAACAATCAGCCTTGGATTCTTTATTATACTGTTTCCTCTGTGTATCTGCCCAACTCTATACATATCAACAGCCATAATTGCACACCCCACACAACCTTGAGGAGAATGGGAAATAAACACAGAGTCTTCTAACGACATAAGTGCTGCCATACTATTAATCTGCTGACACTGAAGTCCCTGAGCAAAACTACGATCCGCTCTTTTTAAACATCCTTTTTTAAAATTTTCTTCTACCTCAACACCTGTTGTTCCCAGATCATTATATCTATTCGGTTTACTCTCTCTAACACCTGAATATTGTACATTTGCCATAATAATCCTTCCTTTCTGTTTATTCGTTGTAAGTTCTTTTTACCTACCTTGTTAGTAGGTAGAAAGAGTTTTATAAAACCTATTACCTGTTTGGCAATAGGTTTATTTACATATATTATTTCATCAAATCCGCAATCGTCTTACTGTCCAAGTAGTTATTTATAACATCATATAACCCTTCCCACAGTTCAATAGTCTGACAAATATCTCTACGCACACATTTTTCTGTGCTTTCTGACAAACATGCTACCGGAGCCAAATCACGTTCCGTAATTCTCAGAATTTCACCAATTGTATACTCCTCGGGAAGACGAACCAGTCGATATCCTCCACCTTTTCCCTGTATTCCCTCAACAATATTATTTTTGGTAAGTGCCGGTAATATCTGTTCTAAATATTTCAAAGACAAACCTTGTCTATTCGCCACATCCTTCATTGGGACATAGCCCTCCTGTTGGTGCTCTGCAATATCCAGCAAAACTCTTATTGCGTATCTTCCTCTAGTTGAAATCATTTTATCTCCAAAACCAAATGCTATTTCTTATTACCACAATTCAACGTCAATAATATAATCAATTTCCTACTATGTCAATAGGTTTTTCAATAGTAGTATTATTATAATTGTTGCCGGATTTCCCTCCTCCTAAAATCAGCTTTAAAAAGGCCAACATTTTCTCCATTGCTTCCTCTGCACTGCAAGGCATATCGTTACCAATCCACCATTCTATTACCCCGAGAAATCCATTGACCAAAAACTGCGACGCAATTTCATATGACGTAGCAATTTCTTCCGGCATCACGGCCATAGCTATCTCAACTTGTCCAAGCAGAGCATTCGTGAACTTTTTCCTAAAAATTCCATACTTATCATTATCGTGAAGCAATTTATATAAATCTATATGCTCCTCCAAATACGAAAACACATTTCGCATGGCCTCCTCCTGAAGATGAATTTCTTCGTTGTCACTACATTGTGACAGGAGTTCTTCAATGTACATATCAATACATTTTTCAAAAATATCATACTTGTCAAGAAAATGAAGATACACAGTTCCTCTGTTAATATCCGCTCTATCTGCAATATCATTCACTGTAATCTTTTCAAATCCCTTTTCTCTAAGTAAATCCATAAAGCTTTTAATAATAAGCTTTCTTGTACGCTGTATTCTTCTATCCATATTTCTCCTGTTAATCAACACTTTCGTCAATTTGTTCAATTATCAACATCTGCACTTTTTTAACGATTGTTTCAAGTTATCAATCCTTATATGATTAGAATATCAAACACATGTTGATTATTCAACACGCATATAGTAAAGGAGGAATTATACCATGAAGATATTAATATTTGGAAGAGGTGTAATTGGTTCACAGTATGGATGGGCATTAGAAAAAGCCGGACACACTGTAGATTTTTATGTCAGAAAAGAAAAAAAAGACGTCTATGCACAAGGCATCAACGCCACAATTTACGATGGGAGGATTAAGGATTACCAAAAATTTCATTGGAACATTAGTTTAATAGATGAAATCCCAATGCAGCACGAGTACGATTTAATTTTCCTAAGTGTTAACCCGGAACAGGTTCCCTCTGCCATCGATTATTTAACCCCCCAAATTGGAAATGCCACTTTACTCTTCTTCTGCAACTACGGACGAGATATTTACGAAGCAATAGGTTCAATTCCTTCAAATCAAGTCGTATTTGGTTTTCCCGGTGCCGGTGGTGGATATGAGGAAAACGACCTCTATGGTATTTTAATGAAGTCTGTAGAAATTGGATGCACAGGTAATCTTCTATCTTCCAGAGAACAGGAAGTCATGAACCTATTCGCAAGTGCCGGATTCAAGATTTCCACGCAAAAAGATATCGCACGATGGCTTTTCATCCATTATCTTGCAAATGCTGCCATGGAAGGAGCCGCCGCAGAAGTGGGCGGATTTGGAGAAGCAATTTCATCAAGTGAAGCTCTCTCTCACATGGTTCTTAACATACGAAAAATGACTCCATACCTTAAGGCAAAAAACTTCAAAAAGAATGGGCTGCTTATCGCCATGAGCATACTTCCTCCAAGGTTCATAGGTTCTATTATGAAGAACCTGGTATACAGACCCGGAAGTCCTATGCACATGGCCCAAAGTCATAATCATTTCAAACCGGGATATGCCATAGAAGAAATCAAAGAAGACGCACGAAGCATAGGTGTCATTCTAGATCTCTAAACTATTTCACAGTCTTTTGTTAGTTCTCTAACACCAACGTTTCTGCGAATGAGATGCTTTCTTTGATATAATCGTTCTTCTTTGTTCTAATAGAGACCTGTCCTGAAGAAGGCCTACCCAAAAGATTGTCCATTTTCTTTATTTTTGCCATATAATCATTTTTATCACCCATGTGCGTCACAACATAATACACTTCCGAAGGCATTTCGTTACCGTATTTTTTAATCAGTGCTCTTCCTATTGCACAGGGTCCTTCAGCCCATATAGGCATACCTATTATTACACGATCATATTCTTTTAAGTTAATATCACCCTTGATTGATACATTGGATATAGTATTATTTATAGTCGCAAAGCAAGCTCCCACATACCCCAGGAATCCGTTTCTGTTCTTGCCATCCGTGTATTCTGCCACATCAGCACCAATGGTTTGGGCAATCGCCTCAATAACTTCTTTCGTAGTATTCGTCCTTGTGTAGTATAAGCATAATGTTTTCATTCAAATCTCCTCCTCAAACTATAGCTGCACGAATGGGCACCGCGTGGATGAGCATGCAGCGCCATAATAAATTGAAAATCTTGCTCATTAATTATTCCTCATTCGTCTCTACCTTCTTTATTGCATCACTGACATCCTTCTCCAATTCCATTTCCTGAAATTGATCATTGTCTGACAGGCACATATTAAATCCCGAAGTGACATCGAACTCCGCCTTCGCTTTATCAAATGCAAGTTCCAGAATATGTCCGCCTTTTGTCTTGTCATCAGAAATAAAATGGAAATGCCATCCCGGCGTATTGAGACCATCCATATAGTCAGGACAATAAAGTGCCACAACGGTTCCTTTTATGTTTTCATAGTTAAACTCTCTCTGATCCGTTGCAAGTGCTTTGTCCAGGGATTTGTATGGTTTCTCCTGCTTTAATTCACTTCGTACGTTCATCTTCGGAAATTCTCCGGTGATTTTTACGAAATAAAACAGATTCTTTCCATTTTCCTCTACTACCTCATTCAGTTTTTCTTTTAAAATATTGATATCCTGAATGCCACTTAGGTCAACCTTCACATCACTTTCGAAAAAGGTCACATTAGAAAATGGTACTGTTTCATTGTCTGCCGCTTTCTGCACAGTTCCATCACCCAATGCTTGGTATACTGTTCCATCCAGTACAATCATTTCTCCATTAACTCCTTCAAAAGTTCCAATTCCAATGTCGCCATGTTTTTTCAACTCTCTAACCGTTATGATTCCGTCATAATATCCCTGAGTAAGTGACTGAAGCAATGCCACCTGATATATCTCCTCAGTATTCTTTTGTTCCGCCACTTTTTCAGCCTTAGTTGTTTCCTCTCTCTTTTCATCCGGCTGAGAGCCGCACGCCGTAAGCGACAATATCATTGCCGCTGATAATATTATTGCAGTTTGTTTTTTCATAGACATCCTCCCTTTCCGCTTCTGTTCGTTTCAATATATTAATTATATCATATGCTCCATCAATAGGTGCTGATTTTGTACAAAATAGACACATTCTATGTTATATTTTCAAATTATAGTATTTATTTAGATACGGGTTGACAGTTCATATTTAGATAACAAAATAACATATGAAAAAATGGAGATACGCATTCATCCTTACGTATCTCCATTCAGCATTTCTGCAATATCTGGGGGGACATATCTCAGCTGTGAGTCCTCTCACATTTGAGTTACGCTATATTATTTTTTACGAACAACAATACTTTTTGATTTTGACCATTCGCCACGAGTCTTGCCGCTAACTGCGCACACTCTGATGTAATACTTCTTTCCTGCCTTAAGTGTTTTTAAAACAACTGAAATCTTCTTTGTTTTGATTTTCTTAACAGTTTTAAACTTACTGTTTGTAGAGTATTGAACTAAATAATATTTTGCCTTCTTCACCTTATTGAATCTGACTCTTATTTTTCTCTTTAATGATTTAACAGTCAGTCCTTTTACTTTTTCTATTGTGGCAGCTGTTGTTTTTTTCTTGTTTACTACTGGCTGGGTCGCCTTCTCAGAAGTTGTTGTCTCTTTTGCAACTGTTGTTTCCTCTACTACTGATGTCTCTTCTACTGCTGTTGTTTCCTCTACTACTGATGTCTCTTCTACTGCTGTTGTTTCCTCTACTACTGATGTCTCTTCTACCGTTGTTGTCTCCTCTGACAATTCAGGAATGAGATTTACATTGATTGTCACTGGCTTTGCAACCGCATTTTCTCCGTATACACTCTTGTATTCTCCACGGTACAATACTGCCAGTTCGTTATACATTTTTGAGAACAGTGATGGATTGAATCCAGTAATTGAAAATCCACTTCTGCTTAAATCCATATCTGCTACTTCAAGTCCTAAAGGACTAGTAAGAGAATTTTGTGCATATACTTCTGACTCAGAACCTGTTCCGTTCAAATCTATTCCAAGTCTTGTTTTTGTGATAATTAAACTTGTACTATTGAAGATACCACCTGTTCCAATCCAGCTTGATGATTTCCAATATGTGTTACTTGCATCATACTCTCCTGCATCTTCTGGGATTGCATCTCCACCTACAAAGTTTCCATTTTCATCAAAGTTTGCCTCATCGTTTGTTGGGTCAAAAGTACCACTTGGATTATATATACCGTCACCACCTAAAAGGTTACATGTGATAGCTGCCATACCGTCACGGTCTGTGTATGAACCGATACGGCTCTCACGATACCATGCATTTCCTGTTGTCGCAGTAGGATGAATGAATAATGTACATCCCATAGCTGCATAATATCGTCCAACTTCGGGATAAAAATGTCCATCTCTACAGATATCAATTCCCACCTTACCCCATTTTGTCTCGATAATTTTTGGTGTAGTACCACATACAGACCACTGATCTTCCTGACCCGCTCTCTGAATCTTCTGATAAGAATCTATTTTTCCATCTGGATAAAGAATAGCTGCTGCATTGTATACCTTTTCAACGCCATTCTCATACATTCTATATTTCTTCTCTTTTTGAGTCATACCAAAGATGATATACATATCATATTTCTTTGCATACTCTGAAAGTTCATATGTTGTTTCACCTGGAATTGTCTCCGCTGTTGCCACCTGCATTGCCACTCCATATTTGTGATAGAATGGATCCTTTGAAGGTTCGACGTAACCATATCCTGATAATACAGTCTCTGGAAATACAAGAATATCAACACCTTTTCCGGCAGCTTCTTTGATATAATCAATCATCTTAGCCTTTGTCTTATCCTTGTTGCCCCAGTAGCCTGTCATATTAACTACTGCTGCTCGTGGCTGTTCTTTTGTTGTACTCTTATATGAAAGAGATTCACCATTAGCTTTCTTGTCAGCCAACTCTTTATACAACTGGGTGTACAATTCAGGGTTAAAATCTTTGTTGTTACATGCACCGCTTGATCTTGCAGTAAGCGCTGTAACGTTTGTAACCAATCCCTCTTCACCTGTAATAATATCTGCTTTTGTATTACCTTTTCCGTTTGCTCCAACTGTTCCTCCATAGTATGCAGCACTTCCATTTAAGATAACACTTCCTCCGGGGAATGTATATTTATCATTCAAACCGTCCTTTCCCACAAGGTCTGAACTCATAATTGTAAATCCTTCTCTTGAAGCAGCACTCTCAATTCTGTTTTTGTAATACCATTCCCAAGCACTGTCATCTTCTAATGAATAACCTCTTGATGTTGCAGTTGGATTGAGAAGCAAGTTACATCCCTGCGCTGAATAATATCTTCCAAGTTCAGGTGTTGCATAGGTATCATAGCAGATGCTCAATCCGATTTTTCCATAGCTTCCTGCGTCAAGGAGTACTGGCGTTTCACCAGGAGTACACCAGCTTCCCTCTACAGGATGTATTTTCTGATAAGCTGTAATATCGCCTTCAGGAGAACAAGCAAATGCTGAATTATAAGCATGTAATGTATCACCCTCTATTTTCTGTGTTGCTCCGTATATAATCCACATATCATAATCATCTGCCACTTTAGCAAATGTTCTCGCTGTAGGACCATCCAATTCCTCAGCGCTCTCCACAGCCCATTTGTAATCTTCAGCTGCAGGATTACTTGAAGAAACATATCCTGTAACACACATCTCAGGGAACAGAAGTATTTTAACCCCAAGTTCGTGAGCATCATCAATGTAGTCCAACATGCTATTTATATTGGCTTCCTTATCTCCCCATGAAGGATGGAAATTAACTACACCTAATTCATTTGTACTAAATTTATATGAAGTACTTGGCTGTGAAAGTCTTTCTAATCTTGTTACATCCTTATCTGTAACAACGAATGCCTTTGTATCGTAACTGCTTGTCATCGGTGACACAGTAAATGCTACCGCAACAATGACTGATGTCATTTTCTTGAGCCAGTGATTCTTTATCATTTCTTTTATCATATCTTGTCTCCTTTCAGTCTACAACTTGTTGTTTTCTCATTTTCAATTTACTGATATCTCTTGCATGCAAAAAAAATAAACGAGGAAGTCTTTTTTTTGACTCCCTCGTCATGTGCAAATTTATATCATCGCGTATTCTTTCTGTCAACAATAATGATGAATTAACTAATTTTATTAGTTTCTGGCTTTAATATATTAGCGAAAGTATTTATTATGTAATCATTTGACTTTTCAAGTTACAGTTCTGAATTTAAGTATCCCCTTCGTCTTCTGCAAATTCACACAGCTTATACTTTTTTCTTATTTCCTCTGGAAAATAATCTGCCATCATTCCCAATTCGTTATATTCCGACCAATAAACTATTCTTATTTTATTGATATGATATACCGCAACAAAAAAATATATGATACAATCGATATAGCAGTAGACAAGGCTGTAACGCAGTGTATCGAGGAAGGAGTTCTCAGTGATCTTCTTCTTGCACACAGAAGTGAGGTGACGGACATGGTACTTACTGAATTTAATGAAGAAGAATATATCGAGATGGTAAAAAAAGAGTGTATCGAGATTGGTGAAAAACTTGGCTTTGAGATTGGCAAAAAAGAAGTCATTATGGAAATGATAAAAGATGGAATCATTTCTCCGGAAGTAGGTGCTGAAAAACTTGGCATTTCCGTTGACGAGCTAAAACTAAAAAATTGACAACCCCCACGTTATATTTTCAAATTGCGTTGTCTAGATGTTCTTTTTTTCGTTTCGTAATTTCGACAAATAATCTTTTGTCTCTTTCGCCACAATTCCACTCAACGCAAAAAGTGCTATGATATTTGGAATCGCCATAAGTCCGTTAAATATATCCGCTACTGTCCACACAAGACTTACTGTCATGTAAGGTCCTATAAAGACAGCCAGAATATATAACCACTTGTAGACACTGACAA
This sequence comes from Lachnospiraceae bacterium, assembly GCA_015057625.1. Lineage (GTDB taxonomy): Bacteria > Bacillota > Clostridia > Lachnospirales > Lachnospiraceae > SIG293. The sequence continues at coordinate 107,634 of SVDZ01000010.1, forward strand.
CCTTCATGTTTCCATTTGTCAGATATTCAAGACATCTCTCACCATAATAATCCCATCCGAGAATAGTAGTAAACGCAAAAAACACAAGGCAAAATACTAGTATGGATGCTGCCGCTTTCTCCGGCATAAAATATAATCCCTTCTTAAATGCATCCGTTGTTACCTGAACACCCTCTAAATTTTTTTCTTTCCATGACCCCATCATTATGATTGAAAAACCTGTCATTGTACAAACAATAATAGTATCTATAAAAGTGCCTGTCATTGTAACAAGTCCCTGTCTTACAGGTGACTTTGTCTGTGCTGCTGCAGCAGCTATAGGTGCAGACCCAAGACCAGCTTCATTTGAAAAAATTCCTCTTGCAACTCCTTTTTGCATTGCAATTGCAATTGAAGCAAACATTCCACCTGCAACCGGCTTCACTCCAAATGCGCCTTGAATTATATCCAAAAACGCGCCCGGAACCTTATTAATATTGGCCAAAATAAGAATCAGTGCCGATATAATATATATCGCTGCCATAAACGGAACCACAATCTCAGACACTGCTGCGATTCTCTTAATACCTCCAAGGGTAACAAGTCCGACAACTAACGTAAGCACAAAAGCTGTAATAACTATAACAATTGAATATTCTCTTCCCAAAATCATCACTGTGTTAGTTTTTTCCGGATCAAAAAATCCCTGCATTGCAGATGCTATTCCATTTACCTGTGTAAAAGTTCCAATCCCAAAAAGTCCCACACAGGCTCCAAAAAACGCAAATAATTTTGCGAGCCATCTCCACTGCTCGCCCATACCGTGTTCAATATAGTAGAACGGACCTCCAAGTACATGTCCTTTCTCATTAATCGTTCTATACTTTATTGCCAAAAAACCTTCAGTATATTTTGTTGCCATTCCAAAAAATGCTGCAACCCACATCCAGAACAATGCACCCGGGCCTCCGGCAAGAACCCCAACTGCTGTAGCAACTCCAACTATATTACCTGTACCAATTGTCGCAGACAATGCCGTACACAACGCCGCAAAGCTTGATACTTCTCCACTTCCTCCCTCTTCATTTTTCACCATGTACTTAAGCGCGAGAGGAAGATGAATAATCTGTACTCCTCTTAGTCTTATTGTAAGAAATACTCCTGCTGAAAGTATGAGAACAATAAGTGGTACCCCCCACAGAAAATCATCCATTGATGTAAGTGTATTTGTAATAAATTCCATTGCAATCTCCTTATTTTGGCACTCGTTTTCAGATGCCTTTTCTATGTACCCTAGTACATACAATCAATTATTTAATAGCTCTGAATATTTCTTATCCTCTAACAAGCCATGTCCCATAAAATCTACAAAGTATTGATAGATTTTTTGTTGCATTTTTGAATCCGTTATTTTGTATTCGCGAAGGAACATAATTATATTGAATTGCATAGACTCAAACATAAACGAAACCATATCATCATCAATATTTGGTCTTAAATCTCCATTAAGTCTCATCTGTCGAAGAGCATCTTTAATAAATGGGATGGACTCTCCTTTTAATACGTTGGTATACACCTTGAGCAACAAGCTTTCCGGAATTTTTGAGAATGTCTCAAGGAATTCTATTTCAATTTCATCCAGTGGTTCTGCTCCTGCCCCGTCGATATCACCAAACAGTCCTGAGATAAAGAGGTTATATAAAAAGTCTTCATTGTTCTGATTAAAAAACTCCACTCTCTTGTGAACTATAACGCGGATTAAGTAACAGTATAGGTCATCCTTATCCTCAAAGTATCTGTAAAATGTTCCAGGATTCATAGACAAATACTGCAACACTTTTTTCATATTTATTTCTTCATAATTGTTATCCATAAACAGATGTATTGACGCATTGTATATCTCCATCTGTCTTTCATCAGGCAATCGAAAGAATGATTTTTTAGGCATTATATTATTCTCCTTGCTTGCAATACAGTGTGAAAGTATTCACACTATATCACAAAATGCATTTACGAGTCAACCAAAAGGGGTTATAGAAGGGTTATTAGTCTCCCAAATGCATGCAAGGAGGAATAACCTAAATCTTTGCACACTTATAATGTCCTATCAACACCTTCAAAGTGTAGCTCTGTTACATTTTCGTCTTTTCCTAAAATGTAACGGTCAAAAAATACTTTTGTATAATCAGTAATAACATTTCTCATATCCATTGCATCGCGCTCGCCTCTTATCATTTCATTTGTACATGTAAATACAATATCGCAAAAATCTAAATGGTTTACGCCCGCAATTGAATAGTAAAAAGTCTCTTTGCTATTATTTGCACCTATTGCTGCATTCATATTGTAATTTGGTCCACAGTACATTAATAAGAAAGGCTTATTTATATCGCTGTCACCAAGACCAAATGCACCACTATCCAATCCGATTCCACATGTAAATCTGTGGTCATCTCTGCAAACAAGTGCGGTGGTTGGTCCTCCGTAAGAATGTCCTACAATACCCATTCCTTTATTGAGCATCAGTCTGCCGTTGAACATAGAATCAACTTCTCCTGAATTTAAGAAATAAAGATAATCAGCCACATATCTAACATCTTCCTCCTGAAGCTTGCTGTATTTAGTAAGTCGCTCAAGCACAGGAAGGGCAAGCACTTCTCTACAAATTTCGACTGCCTTCTCTGTTTTAGGGTTAAGCTCCATCTTTTGAGATAGCTCTAACATCTTTGGGTCCATAGAAAAATCTATCAACACATCTGAGAATCCTTGTGAAATATTGAACAGCTTTCCATCTTTGCGCTTGTACATAGTCGTATTCTGGTGTCCTACACTGACAACTATATATCCCTTACTTGCCAAATCACTGCAAAGTACAGTTCCCCATTCAGGGGAGCCTCCCCCTCCACAAACATAAAATACAACAGGGTACTGATCCTTATCATCTGAAAGCTTAATGTCATCATAGCACTGTGTCTTGATGTTAATTGAATAAGAATCCTTCAGCATAGCAAGCAGCTGATGCTCTCCAAGCAAGTCATACACTTCCGGGAACATGTAATTCGCAGGCTGCTTGCCTTCATTGCTGTCAGAAGGATAGTAAATGAATGCTGTTATCTCTCTCTTTGAATTATCTGATGCTACATAATCTAAATCTCTCTGTGTTCTACCTACAACATAATCGCCAATTGGCTTTGGAAATTCATTATATCTTTTCATTATTATTTCTCCTTTAATACTGTTTTTTTCTTTTTCTTTTTTCTTTTTACTTTTCTATTTTTTATAAGGTTAATTACTACCGATTCGTGTTCATCATTTAGTCCAGCCTCCTTTAATACAACACGTTCCATATATATTTAGGAACGGTACACATGGTTTGCAAGTTCCATACCCCTTCTTTTGTTCACACTTTACTGTGAACGTATTCACACTATAACATAAACATTTTCACATTATCAATATCTGACTGAAATAAAGATAGAGTAAATTTACTGTCAGTTGGGAAAGGTTGGAGAACTCCTAGATATAATTCTTGTTGTGAAGACATCTCATGACAGCATCCCAGTTTCCTAATACAAATGTTTTTGTTAATCGTCTTGAAGAAAAAAAGCTTTATTCAAATAACAAAAAGTCCCTTTCTTAACAACACTCTGTTAAGAAAGGGATTTGGATTACATATTTTTTGTTATAAATCTATAATGCTATTAATTCTCACTAAAGAAACGAAACTATATAAACTATCTCTCCATTCTCCAATAAACATTTTATTTTTCCTATAGGATAGTATTTTGTTTATCATTTACTGTCTCTCCTTTTAAGTCACATTTCTCTCTTTGCTGAATCTCACCACTCATCGCCAAAATCATCATTTGAATAATCGTCATCTGAGTACTCATCATCAAATTCATGCGACATGAAATCAAGTTGCATCGCCCTCTCTGTCCGATCTACCTTTCCATCCCTATTCAAATCAAACATATCATCAAATCCACTTTCAACTTCGTCATCCCATGGTCCCATAAGCCTTCCTCCTTTGCAAATATTTAATTAAAAATCCGTACATTTTTATGTAGTAATTATACCAAATCGCTGTCACGATGACTAGCGATTTGATACAATCGATATAGCAGTAGACACGGTTGTAACGCAGTATATCAAGGAAGGGGCTGTCAATGACAGCCCCTTTATTTTAGTGTTGCACTACAAAAAAGATTTTTTTCTAATTCTAAAAATACTTTGGCACTATCTCTGCCAAAACAAATCCTGCATAGAGGGTAATTGCATTTGCAATAACTGCATATATCCCAATTGGTATATAACTCTTCTTTCCTCTCTCTTTGCCAATAGTTTTTATATACACAAATCCTTCTATAAGAACAACTATTCCTTCCAAAGCCATATAGCCTTCAAAGTTATAGTTTGTTGGGAAATTCATTATATTCAAAGCAATGTTCAAGAATATCTGCGTTGCCACATTTGTGACAAAAATTATAGCTAATTCTCTCTTATTTCTGAATCCCATCAATAATGCCAGAAGAATCTCAACAATAATTGTCGCCATCATACGGATCAACAAATTTCTTATTTCTTTTGGATAATCATATTCCTTCTCAACGGCTTTATCATTGATAATTACTTTTTCAACATTTCCCTTCTCAATTTCTATCCTTTCAACCGTATCCGACTCAATTGTATCTGCTTCTACTGTTTCCGTTTCAACTGTATCTTCTTCAACCACTTCCGTCTCAACTATTTCATCTTCTACTGTCTCGATATTATCTTCTGGTATTTTGTTTATATTACTTGAAGCAATGTCATCAATTTTAACTTTGAAATAACTGTCTAAAGCATATTGAGAATATACCTTATCACTAATGTAATATTTATTAAGCTTTGGCAAGAAAATTAGTATTTTGAAATTCTTCGGTGGATAATAACTCCAGACAAATAAATTATCTTCAGTACAATTTTGAATAATACCCCAAAAATAAAAATCCTCGTCCTTGCATAACTCCATTATTATATCAAAAACCTTTTTCCCATCTTCATCAAGATATATTCTTTCCTCTTCAACGTTGTCAGCATCATGAGGACCTCTTCCGATTTCTTCCGCTAATAAAGTTACCCAATATTCCTCCCCTTCAAGCCCTTTAATTTCTACATTAACAGACGGCTTGGGTCCTATATCTCCAGCCACCGGCTGATGGATAATTCCGCTTAATACTATTACCAACGCAAAAAAATAAATCAAAAACCTTTTACCCATAATAACTTCTCCTTTACAATTTATGTGTCATATAAAACTTCACTTTTTCACCTTTCTACATAATAAGTGAATATAAATCGCAAAAGTGTTGCATTGATATGGTGAAAACATCATTTATTGAACCTCTTCCCCCTTATATAATGGTGTTCCGTAAAATGCATATTTCCCAACTTTCCCTTTCCTTCATCAATTTCCTCATCTCTCGTATTTACCGAGTAGACACCGACAGCTGTCAGGATAACCTGATGCTCTTGGAACTTCCAAAATCTGTTCTAATTCTTTAATAGTCATTCTAATGACCTCCTTTCCTGTTATGCCCCAAATATAAGGTATAAACAAGGTTTACAGTCAATACTTTTTTCTATAATCAAGAAAAAAAGTGGCTTACGGGTTGTGTGCACCATGGCCTAATATAATAATACCGCGGAATATGTCAAATAAAACGGACACGATAAAAGTCCACTACCCGAAGGTAGTGACCTAGTTATAGTTCTATGTGTATACAATTACATACGTATTTTTTATTTATAATTATCACTCTTAACAAATCTGCATTTTGGATAGTTGCTGCAGCCATAAAACTTGCCATACTTTCCATTACGCAAAACAAGATTGCCTCCACATTTGGGACATATTCCATTTGATATCTGTTGATTTTTCATTTGAATGTTTTGCTTTATTGACTGAGTGTGATCCCTTCGCTGTTCAGCCTCTACAATATTATTCTTAGTTAATGTCTCGTAAATGTTATCAACCTGATTATCTGTCAGTATAATGTTTTTATAATTCTGAATTACTTTAATCACATCAGAATAATACACCACATGGGATGTAACATTAACTTTTAATTCAGCTTTATCAGAAAAAGCTATTATAGGAATAAACTTATCCTGCGGCAAATCTAGCAATTCCATCAATGCCCTTATATGTCCATAGTTTTGTCTAAGCGGATTAAAAAACTGCGACTTTTTCTTATATATAGTCTGTGTCCACTTTTCTGACCTCTCACCACCGGTAATCCATCCCTGATAATTCTTGGTCTCTACTACAAACAAACCATACTTAGATATAACAATGTGATCAATCTGACTCGTCCCTCCTTTACTATTCTTAATCATAATGTCGTTGCATATTTTATATGTATCCGCCGGGAGTTTTTTAAGTCTTCGCTTAATTGCCCCCTCTCCCATTTTACCTTTTACCAATGGTGTATTAAGGATAGCGGCTACAATAACAAATCCTGCAATAATCACTAACCACATCTTATCTGAAGTACTGACGTTATTTGAAAATGAGTCTAAAAATGAATCGACTGCAGTTTTAAGTAAATCCATGAGTGCACCTCCAAATGCTAAAATACCTTTAGCGTTTCTTTTTCAGTATCAAATTCGGCAAGTTTAATATTCTTTGGAATTAACAAATGCTTATATCTTCTGTAATAATATTCAGCCAAACTTTCATCTCTACTTGGATGTATGGCTTTTGCCATTACAATATATTTCTCACAATCAACCGGCAAATAAGAAAGGAAAAAAGCCGCCTCATTTAAAACTCCTAATTTTGCACTTGGTGAATTTCCACTTTCAGTCCATGTGTACCTCTTACATTCAATGACCATAGTATTATCTTCGTTTGCAATATCATACTTGTGTCCTGTCTTTGGTTCACCTATTTCTATCACTTTTTCAAGTTCAAAAGATGAATTATATCTTCTTGAAAACCATTCAAACACCTGCTTTTGAAATTCAGCTCCATTTCCAGGATTATCACTATTACTCATATAAACACCTTCACTTTTCTTTATGTAAAATATGTACTATTGTTTATTTTTTTATCTACTAAAATTTGAAATATTATTTCATCAGAAAACTTTTCAATATTTACTATTTTTCCTTTAATGATATTATAAAGCACACTTCCAAAACGCTTACTGTCATTGAATAACAATTATCCCACAGATTTTTGAATCAATATTGTATATTGCTTTATCGATAATTCCAATGTAATCCAAGAACTTCCTCCTATCTCACATGTTACGAAATTAAATAAATATTATCCTTATCAAAACAAATCTCTGTTGTTCTATCATAAATCTGAATCATTTCTTCCAACTTGCACATAAAAACTCCAGTATTGGGGTTACTTACCTCTGCAAAAGAAGCAATAATATCGTCACTTATTCCGGATGCATTTGATTTTAACTTGCCACCGGTTTCCTGAAGAAATTCATTCACCTGCGCATCCTTAATTTTAGGAATATTTCCAATAACTTTACTCATCACACCACTTGCGGTTCCAAGCCCCTTTAAAACGTTTATTTCGATAGAGCCTTTTGACATTTTCTCCAGAAAAACTGAACAGTCAGCAAACAAATTTCGATATTCATCAGAATTCTTTCGAATCTCATTAATAGCCGCCTGCATATTTTCTTCCTTGAAATTTCCACTCAACATTATTTCTTCCAAGGAGGACAATGAAAATGAATATAAAGAAAGCCTATAATAATTAAATTTCTTTTGCATATCCTTTAATACACTCTCGACCTGCCCTTTAGCCACAACTAATTTCTTTGACTTCACAACATCTGCGACACTTTTCTGAAACGAAATCATATTCTTTCTTGCCGTTCTTTGAATATCCAAAACCATCTTATGATTACTTGCAATAAAATGTTCATTATCCCAGTTATGTTTATATTTTTGGATAATTTCATTCAACATAAGAACATCCGCTTCAATTTCTGACTCCTTTTCTATCTGAAGAAACGAAAGAATCTGCCTTTCCATATCTGCAATATTACCAAGTTCTTTTTCAATAGAAAAAAGCGCAACCGACATCATTATCATTGCTGGATTTGCATTCATAGCAATAGTATTTGTAGCCGAAATCGGATCTGCTGCTGCAAGTTGTGCCATCTTAGATCCTCCATCTACGGTTTTAAATGCGCCCCAGTAGTTGCCATTTTTAGAGACCTTGAGTGCATCTCCCACACTTGCATTCGCCAATTTATATAATCCATCAACGTTCATTGCCGTTGTTTGTGTAACTGTATTAAATGCTGGAATAAGTGACGAAACTCCTGCTCCTAACGAAGATAATTCCGCTATCGGCATAGAAATAGTCCTGTCCCTAGGAATCGTATCATTTCTAACTTCTAGCAATAATTGTTCAGTAATAGCCGATATATCATTCTTTTCATTATCGTCAATTGGTATAATATCTCCCATAATTACACCTCACAATTCTTTTGATAACCATTTATGTAATTTTTCCGACCTATAATTTCTATCTTTTATTATACCATACAAACAATTTTCTCAATACTAAAAATGCTTATTTCTCGCGTTTTTCCTATGCTTTTCGTACGTTTTCACAACATGATATTTAGAATTATTTAAGCTACTCCTCTTCATCCAGAATCAATTCACACACAACGCCTCTATCCATCTTATACATTACTTTTCCATAAGCTGTATCGCCAATCTTGTCGTAAATTCTTCCAGCACTGTAGCACTCACCGATAACTGTATGACAGCTATTAGCCACATGACCGATAGTTGCAACTCCCGGAAGTTTAACAAGAATTGCCTCGTTATCATACTTGTTATCAGGCTCCTTTTCGAGCATCACTTCCATACTCGGTTCAATAAATTCATCACCTTCAAAATGATGCATTCCTGTAATTGTAAAGTAAATCTTCTTCATCATAATCGTGTCCTCCTAACTCATTTTTCTCTTTCCTTTAGTTCTCAGAAGGTATTGTTCTTTCCTTCTACTAAAATTTTAACCTATCATTTGTCCCTTTTTGCGGACACAATCACCCTAGACGCAAAAAATCTGCAGCAACTTTCGCTACTGCAGACCTCATCATTTACTATTTTTTTCATATAGAATTCAGCCTTGTCACTAAATCCTTCTCGCCTGTCTATTCTTTGAATTCAGGTTCTCCAAAAAGACAAAGACTAAATCCCGTATATCGGAATACGCTGAATAACCCAAGACACATTGTACAGACCACTGATAATGTATTTAGCGTTATTTTTTTCCTGATGTTTTTCATTCTTAGCACCTCTCCTCCTATTAATATTTATAGTTAATATCACTTACAACTTGTAAGTAATAATCTAACTTATTGTTTATTCAAAAAATATTGATGCACATTGGCAATAATCAGTTGAAAGAATTGCAAATTAATTGTCCAAAACATTGCTTCAGTAATTGCGGTTACAGATGTAATGTAAAATATTATTAAAAAAATCAAAAGGTAAACAAATATTTTTTCATGACATTTCTTTATCATTGCAGTTGTTGCTTCATCTCTGTAAATACTTCTGACCGGTTTTAAAATCATTGAAAGTACAATACAAACAAATAAATCAACGATAGCAAATAACTGAGTGATATCTATAAAATAGGGGAAAATAATTATCGATAGAAAAAGAACTACAAATGATACTATAAGGCATGAAATGTAACTGTTAAAATGTAGTCCTCCTGAGTTTGTTCTTATCGCTAAAAGAACAATTACGGAAAAAATATATTCCTTTTCTTTGTCCAATAATCCAAAAATAACAAACATTATTAGCAATTTTGATATTTCAGAACCAATAATAGTTAAGACATACCTGATTTTGCTATAATCAGTATTAGTAAAACCCAAATCTTCTTTTATTAATATTTCTATATTTTTCATCTTTCGCGAGAACCCACCCAATTATTCTTCAAATTCAAGAATTAAAAAAATATTTTCTTGGATTCTACTACAATAGCATATTTTTTCTTAGATTTAAAGAAAAATATTACCAGAAAAATACCGCCTATCTCTCAAAAAGATAAGCGGTTAATAAAAATCACAGATTCTTTTGAGGGAGTGATACTCCCAGTTATTTATTTTCTCATTTCACTCCTTTTGCCCATGAACTTAATTCATCCTCTGAAGCATTACTTCCAAAACGCTTTCCTTCCACAACCTTTGCGCCCTTTGCCAGCGCCTGCATATTTGCTGAGCTATCGCCCAAACCACTTCCACCGGATGTTGCAAACGGAACTATTGTCTTTCCTTCGAAATTATACGCTTCCAAAAATGTATCTATAATTGAAGGTTCTCTGTACCACCAGATTGGGAAGCCAACAAACACAGTATCGTACTTTTCAATGTCATCAACACTATTTCCAATTGCAGGTCTTGAACTTCTGTCATTCATCTCCACAGAACTTCTGCTCTGCTTATCCTGCCAATTCAAATCCGCACTTGTGTATGGTGTCTCAGGCTTAATCTCGTAAATGTCTGCACCGATTGCCTTTGCTAATCTCTCCGACAATTTCGCTGTTACCCCACTGGCACTGAAATATGCCACTAATGTTTTACTCATAGTATTATCCTCCTAATTAATTTTCTATATTTCCTGCGCCATCGCCTCATTAATAATATCTTCTGTTGCAGCCATGGCCTGAAGCGTCATTTCAAGCAGCTTATTCAATTCCCAGCCAAGCTGATTTGCACCACGCTCGATCACTTCTCTGGAACAGCCTGCTGCAAAACCTTTACTCTTATACTTCTTTTTGAGAGATTTCAATTCCATATCCTTCGTGCTCTTAGACGGTCTCATAAGTGCTGCTGCTCCAATCAGACCGGTAAGTTCATCCGTAGCAAAAAGAACCTTTTCCATTTCATGTACAGGTTCAACATCTATCGTTGTACCGCATCCGACAGTTATCCCATATCCATGGGAGCAAACGGCATGAATGATATCCTCACTTACTCCACCATTCCTTAAAAGCTCCGGAGCTTTCAGACAATGCTCTTCCGGGTACAGTTCAAAATCAATATCATGGAGCAGCCCAACAATACCCCAGTATTCTACATCGTCACCATATCCCAGTTCCTTTGCAAACCATTTCATCACAGCCTCTACCGTGAGTGAATGCTGAATATGAAAAGAATCCTTATTGTACTGCTTTAAAAGTGTGAATGCTTCATCTCTTGTAATCATTTTTTCATCTCCAATCGTATATAAATATGCAATTCTATTTAAAAGGCGAGACAATTCACCTAAATCATCTACTTCATCATATCACACTTTCCACCCCCACACTACAAACCTCCAGCCATTTTTGTTATGGACAAATCATACCAAAATAGTATTCATTTGAAAAATCGGTAGCTTTTATCGCGAGTGATAATTAGAATTTATCGCTAAAAAAGAAGACTAAACCGTTCGAATAAAATCCACAAAATTATCATAATTATTAATTACAATATGCCCGATGATTTTAAAATATTTTATCTTGTTTTACATAGGAGATTATTATGGAAAAAGCTTTGATTGCCATGAGCGGCGGCGTGGATAGTAGCGTAGCTGCAGTTCTCATGAAAGAAAAAGGATATGAACCAATTGGGATTACAATGAAACTCTATGATAATGAGGATATTTATATTAACAAAGAAAAAACTTGTTGTTCTCTAAGTGATATTGAGGATGCCAGAGCTGTGGCGCTTAAGGCCGACTTTCCTTATTATGTTCTCAATTTTAAAGCCCAATTTAAAGAAAAAGTTATAGATAAATTTGTATCATGCTATATGTGCGGCAGTACGCCTAACCCATGTATAGATTGTAACAGATATCTTAAATTTGATGAGCTTTACAGACGTGCCAAGGAATTAGAGTGTGAATATATTGTCACGGGGCATTATGCCAGAGTGCATTTTGATGAGGATACCGGTAAGTATCAGTTGTTAAAAGGTGTGGATGATAGAAAGGATCAAAGTTATGTTTTATATCATCTTACCCAGGAACAGTTAGCTCATACTATTTTTCCTTTAGGTGAATACACAAAAGATGAAATCAGATCTAAGGCGGAGGAGTATGGTTTGCACAATGCCAATAAAAGAGACAGTCAGGATATTTGTTTTATTCCTGATGGTGATTATATAAAGTTCATCGAGGAATTCAATAACAAAAAGATTGGTTCAGGAAATATTTTAGATATTAACGGAAAAGTGGTTGGAAGACACAAAGGATATTATAAGTATACTCTCGGACAGAGAAAGGGCGTTAATGTATCCAGATTGGGAAAGAATTATGTGTTGGAAATAAAAGCCGATACCAATGAGCTTGTTATCGGAAGAAATAAAGATTTATTTAAGACAACACTTATTGCTGATTCATTTAATTGGATAAGCGGTGAGTCGCCAAAGGAGCCTGTTAAGGTTCAGGCCAGAACCAGATATCATCAGGCACTAGCCGATGCTACCGCCGAGGTTTTAGAGGATGGCAGAGTGAAGGTGATTTTTGATGAACCACAGAGAGCTATGACCAAGGGGCAATCAGCTGTTTTATACGATGGCGATGTGGTCTTGGGCGGCGGAGAAATCGTGGAGGTAGCACAATAAATTCAAGACTCGCTACCTCCACATAACAAAGTGTCGCTTGCGACACTTATCGTGGGAGAAATTTAATTGCGTATAAATTTTTCATCCGATGTTGGCAAATCATCAGAAACAAATCTTTCCACTTTCATATGAAGATCATACTTTTCACGAAGTTCCATAATAGTCTTCATCATCGGTGAAGCATGATGCTTATCAATTGCTTCCTGATTCTCCCATGCATCAATCAAAAGAATCGTCTCCGGGTCATTCATCGGGAAGAAATACTCATATCTGACATTTCCTTCTTCCGCACGAATCTTCCCTGCGGTACCACTATTTTCCATTTCTTCAGCAAATCTACGGGCGTTGCCATCTTTGCCTGTATAATACAAATTTACTGTAATCATATAATTCACCTCATTTTTTTATAAGCGTGGTATCAAACCCTTGTTAGTTTGATTATACTACTTATATTTAACTCCGAGTCAATAATCTTTTTATTTTTATGCAAAATAAAAGATTCCATCTCTACTTACCGTATTTATTTTCCCAATAACTTTAGCCCCACAATTCCACTTATAATTAGAACTATACATATTACTTGTGGTAAAGATATTTTCTCATTAAACATCAATACCCCCAAAACGTAGGTTCCAACAATTCCAAATCCTGTCCACATTGCATATGCAGTTCCAATAGGTAACTTCTTAAGTGCCATTGCGAGAAATACAGCACTAAGAATATATCCTACAACCGTGATTGCTGACGGAATAAAAACTTTAAATCCATTAGATGCTTTCATTGCAACTGCCCATGTCACTTCTAAAACTCCTGCGAATAATAACCATATCCATTCCATAGAAACCTCCTAAATAACAAAGTGTCACTTGTGACACTTCGCGCGCGAGCGGATGCGTCAGCATAAATACATCTCCGCGAGCTGCGCATCCTTGCGGAGCATTTTTATTTCATGGGGAAGTTCAAAGAACTTTCCTATGAAATAAAAAACGTCACTTCTTTATCTTCTAAGACCTAACGATAAAGAAATGACGTCATTCCTACTACCCGGTGGCAGTAGGCGTCGTTTATTATTTCAATACTATTCTACTAGAACAATTTATTATTGTAAATTCTCAATTATTTCTCATGAACTGATTTCCCCGACATATGCTCTATGTCAATCTTTATAAATGCCATTCGACTCATACTATCAGGATTCATCTCATTTTTAACATCTTCCTCTGTTGGAAAATACTTTCTCGCAAACTTAGTAGCTCGATCTACTAATATTTCCTTGTCAGTTACGAAAGAAGCTTTACCAAACACAACTACACTTTCTACATGACATGACCAACCGTCTTCCTCATCTAACCATTCATTGTTCATAATAGTAAAAGCCACTTTATTGCTTCGTATTATGGCATCAATCTTATGTCCCTCTTTTGCACTGTGAAAGTATATAGCATTATCATCTTCATCATAATAATAATTGATTGGAATTCCATATGGGTAATCATCATCACCTATTACTGATAGAACTCCTCTCCTAGTATTTTTTAATATTTCTTTTGTTTGAGCATCAGTTAACTGTTGCTTCCATCTTCGCATTTGCCTAAACATATTCCCTCCCAAAACGTTTTTTATTAAATAATATAATTAACAGCACTATATATGACATTGCACACAGTAAAAATCCAATCATTGTTACTTATCTCAATCCAATTCATTATGTCTTTTTCCATCGCATTCGCCTAATCCAACTTCATCTTTTACTTCATTTTCCAATTCTCCGCCATTTTTTACAATTGTCAGTCGTGAAGCATCATTGGATTTATCACAGGTAGGTCTAACTAGTTTCAAATACATTATCCTGTCCTCCGTAAATTCAAATAAACACGTGCTTTCAACTCATAGAAAAGCTGAAAGTTTACTTCTTTTTTAATTCAGCAATTGCAACATAATGTAAAACATCAAACTCTTCTGATGCAATATTATCTAACAAGACCTTGTGTTCTCTCTCCCAGCTTGCAATTTCATCTTTTGTAAGGGATGCCCCAACTCCACGACAAGCCTTCATTCTACCATTCCAGCTATCCCTAGTGAAACGAACATTTAACTTATATTCCTCATGATATACTAATTCAAATTTATCATTGTAGCACTCTGGAATTTGTATCGGATGCATAGTTTCTCCTGCTCCACTCCAATTCGGACTGTATTTCAAAACAAGTTTTTCACTTTCACCAGCTATTTTATCCTCGAAAGGAAGCCATGCCATATATAATACCAATATACGACCATTTTCCTTTAAAAGTCTATGTAATTTAGGCATAATCATATCATGGTCAAAATACCAAAAACATTGGCAGGCAGTAATCACATCAAATGTATTATCTGAAAAAACTAAATTTTCTGCGGAATAAGCATAATATTCAATATCCATATCCTTTGATAAAATCTTTGCTTGCTCTATCTGTTTCTCTGAGATATCTGTGCCTATCCATTTTGCACCATAGCGATACATATTCCTAGGAATAACTCCCGTTCCAGTACCTATATCTAACACATTTTGTCCCTTTATACACAGTTTACGACTTACTATCTTGTCATAAAAATCCTGTGGATAAATATCACGATATTTTGCATAATCAGATGAAGTTTTTCCCCAATCAAATGCTTTTCCACCATCTATTTTTTTATCTATTATCTCCAATAAAAACCTCCATCAACTTCAAATACATGCATGCTTTCAATCTCTCCGTAAGACTGAAATTTATCTTCCTGCCAATGATTTTCCAACAACATAAACTCCAACCAGCATTTCTGCAATTGACAATCCCAATAGTAAGCCTGAAATAAAATCTGTGACATGCTCCCACTACTTAAATCAATATGATTTTGAAGTAGGGGCTTCCTGCTCAATGACTCTTCTGAGCCAAGT
>SVDZ01000011.1 GCA_015057625.1 Lachnospiraceae bacterium
ACTAATAAATCTCACATTTAGTAGGTAATTCTCATGCCAAGCTATTTTTGCAACATACCTTCCAAACTAATAAATCTCACATTTAGTAGGTAATTCCCATGACAAACTATTTTTGCTCCATACCTTCCAAACTAACAAATACCTTATTTGGAAGGTAAATGATGCATATCCTATCTCATTTTCGCACAGATCTTATCATGACAATTCTTTGTTTCATAATGTATAGTTTATGAAACACAGCATCGTCACGGGAAAGGCTATGCAATAATGAGATGAGACGATAGCGAGGCTTTCGTTATGACGAGCATTCTAGCTTCGAACGCGAAAGCATGTGTTTGAGCTCCGAAGGAGCGAGTTATGCGAAGCGTTCGATAATAAGCGAATGCGAGGAATAGAAAACGATGCGTGTCTCAGATTATTATTGTATAGCCTTTCAGGGACGATGCGTCTGTTTCTAAAAGTATACTTTATTCTCCGGGGCGGGTTTCTATGTATTTTACAATTGCATCTGCAATTGAGATTGCGTAGGAATTTATTGCTTCATCAAAATATTTGTTGTCTTTTTTGTTTGTCATATACCCGAGTTCTATAAGAGCTGCCGGCATTTTGGTTTGTCCTACTACTGTGTAGTTTTCTTCGGAATCTGTAGCTGATCCTCTGCTTGGAGGATTTACTTTCATCTTTCCTGCATCTTCTAAATATTCCTTAAGGGTATTTCCCAATCTGTAATCTTCATCGGTTGTCAGGCAGTTGATATATATGTCTATTCCCTTTGTTTTTGGTGAAGTCGGCAAGCTGTTTCTGTGAATGGAAATAAACAAGTCTGCATCTGCCTTATTGGCTATCTTTGCGCGCTTTTTCGGAGTCAGAAAGGTATCGTCCTCTCTTGTCATCATTACTTTGACGTCGTTCTTTTCCAGATACTTTTTCACTCTCTTTGCAACTTCTAAAGTTTCATCTTTTTCATTTCTGTTCGCAACCATTGCTCCCGGATCTTTTCCTCCATGTCCGGCATCAATACAAACAAGAATTTCACGGTCATCTTCTTTATTATTCGGAGAGTACAAATATGCACCCACTTCATCCTTTATTACATTTACCGAATGAGATACTTTGGCAAAACTGTTTCCGTAAAAATTCCATATTCCCAAGCATACTGACAGGGCTATTGCAATTACTAAAAATATCTTAAGTCCTTTTCTGTTTTTTATCATAAGTGCTCCTATAAAATTCAAGACTTGCGAGCGCATCTCACAACTAATTAATCCAGGTAAGACAATTGTCCTACCTGGATTAATTATAACAGACATAATAATTCTGGTCTATTTAGAAAAAATGAAGATTCTATTTAGAAACACCTTCGCTTTTTACAATGAATTTTACACTGGTTGACATTCCTTCTTCCGCATCGGAATAAATGGAATAATTGTCATTTGCATCAATAAGAGCATTAAGTCTTCTGACAAAACTCTCCACGTCTCCTTTGTATGCATCCACCAATTTATCAATTGCTTTAGAATTGAATTCGCTCATTCCACTCGCCAATTGATTTGCACCATCATCTAATTGCTTAACGCCATCGCTGATTTTATTTGCACCTTTATAAAGATCTTTTGCTCCGGAATTTATCTTCTTGTTATTTGATACAAGTTTTCTGCTTCCTTTCCAAAGTTTTCTCACACCTTTTTTAAGTGTTGGCACCTTTCCGTTTAAAGTATTAATACCATTGTTTACAGGCGATACAGCTTTTGTATAAAGTGTATTTAATCCTTTCTTATACTTTGTTGTCCCTTTAGACAATGAACCTGCTCCTTTTGAGAGCGTTTTCAATCCATCATTAAGAGTTTTTGCTCCACTCTCAAGTTCTGTTGCACCCGCACTAAGTGTTCCTGCTCCACTCTCAAGTTCTGCTGCTCCCGTACACAATTCAGCTGACCCGTCCACTGTACTCTTTGTTCCTTTTGCTAATTCTATTGCTCCGCTCTCAAGTTCTGTTGCTCCCAGATTCACTTCGTAAGCTCCTGTTGCCAATTCTTTCGCGCCCTCCGAAAGTTGGCTTAATTCTTCTTCTTTTCCGGCAAACTGTCCTGAAATTTTTCCCATTGTATCAAGAGCAGTTATCGCTTCAGTAAGAGCGTCGACTTTTCCGTTGACTGTAACCAGCATTGTTGCTGCAGATTGCGCATCCGTAACTCCATACGCCTGAAGATTGCTGTAGTCATTTGTCGCAATGGCTGATACAAGCGCTGCCTGAAGAGTCTGGGCATTTTCTTTTGCAGTCTTTGCTTCCTCTACACTGTTTATACCAAGCCCCTGCAATTTCGTAAGTATTTCTTCTGATTTATTATCAAGGCTTTGTTCCATCATACTTATGCTTCCAACCAGTTTCTGAACACCATCATTAACGGCTGTTGCCCCCATGCTTAATGGCAAAGTTCCCTTTGTGGTCAATTGCTCAAGCCCTGTCTTAATTGCATTTACACCTGAATCAACACTTACAAGCCCCTGGTTAAGCTGTGCTAACCCGCCTGAAATCTTACCGGCGCCAGTATCCAGTGAAGCTATTCCCTTTGCAAGACTGCCGGCTCCGGAATACAATGCTCCACTTCCGGTCTCTGCCTCACCTGCTCCGCTACTCAATGCCGCTGCTCCGCTTTCAAGTTCACCAATTCCCCCTATAAGAGTATTTTTGTCATCCTTATTTCCAAAGTTATCATAAATTGCATTTACACCTTTCTTTAAATCAGATACTCCACTTGCAAGAGTCGGTACCGATTTATTAAGCTGACCAATTCCATCGCTTAATTGTCCTGCACCCTTTGTATATCCCTTAATACCGTCTTTCAATGAATACATTCCATTCTTAAAAGGATCAAGTTTATCATCCAAAGTACCAATTCCATCCGAAAGTTTTGTTGCTCCATCTGACAGTTTAGTCGCAGACTCATCCAATTCATCTATTTTATCATTTACATTTGTCAGATCTATCTTATCAGCTTCAATTCCCAAATCATTGCTAATGACTGTAAGAGACATATCTGTTGAAAAATCCTCCACATCAGCTGTAACTTCAAAACTATCCGGAATATCAAACCCATCCAGATCATCTTCAGTAACATTTAAACTCTCCTTAAGTCCGGGCATAGCCATACCAACTACAATAGTCTTGTTACCTTCAGACATTACCTTTGCATTTTCGGCTTCAATATTATTAAATTTGCTGTTTAAAATCATTCCTGTGGCGACCACAAACGGTACGTATACCTCTTCCTCTTCCCCGTCTATATTAATCGCGGTTTTCTGATTATTTTTATATTCATATCTTATTGTAACCTTACCGCTCTTGCCTGCGATTTCATCACTTGTCATTTCCTTTCCGTCAAGGAAATATCTTATCTTGACAGTAACAGGCAGCTGCTTCGTTGATTTTCCCTGATAATAAACATCTTTCCCATCAGCCTCAATATCTAAATTATATCCGTCAACATCTATCTTCTCTTCGCCCTCGATGTTTCTAATATCTTCAAGGTCAGATTTATCTTTAATCACTCCTGTTTTGCCGTGTGCATTAATCTTATCACTTACAATGATTTTCTGAGTTTTCCCATTGCTGTCTGTAACCACATAAACCGTCTCTTCTTTATCCTTTGACTTTGAATCGACCTTTACAGCACTCTTCACTGCATCTTCAAGTTTTTCTTCCACATCCTTTGTATCGGAAAAACCTTTGAGAGGCATCTTAGTTGCAGTTATTGTACTGTTTGAAATGGCACCGTCTGCCTTATTATTTTCGGCACTGTAGGTGGCGTCGTAAACACTGTAAGTTGAAGTTATTGCTGCCACCATAGTTAACGCAATTGCACTTCGGTAAATTTTCTTTTTGTTAATTGCATTTTTATTATTTGAACTTTTATCAATTCTCATCTTACTATCTAAATCAAACTTTCTCATCTCATTCTCCTCCTTCTACTGTTCCTTTGGTTTAAACCCAAGACTTGTATTTATAATCAACTTATCAAACACATTAAACATTGCCGGGAGTATAAGTATTACTACGAACATACTTATGATAGCTCCTCTGGACATCAACATACAAAGCGCGCTGATCATATCTATATTTGAAAATACACCTACACCAAATGTAGCTGCAAAAAAGCTCAGTGCACTTACAATAACTGACTGAATTGAACCTGTCAGCGAAGTCTGAATTGATTCTTTTTTACTTAGGCCTGACGCCCTGGCCACCTTGTATTTATTTGTCATGAGAATGGCATAATCAACCGTAGCTCCAAGCTGAATTGTTCCTATTACTATTGATGCGATAAACGGAAGTGTAGTTCCTGTGTAATAAGAAAGTCCCATGTTTATAAATATTGCGAATTCAATAACCGCCACGAGAATAATCGGCAGTGAAATGGACTTAAATACCACCAAGATAATAAGGAAAACAAGACCGATAGAAACAATACTGACAGTTTTAAAATCAGTAGCCGTTATATCAATCAAATCCTTTGTACACGGAGCCTCTCCAATGAGCATTGCCGAATCATCATATTTTTTAATGATATTGTTAATTGTCTCGCATTGTTTATTCACTTCATCAGATGCAACCTGATACTCGGATGAAATGAGAATCATCTCTACCTCATCATTTTGAACTTTTTCAAGTACATCATCCGGAACAATGTCCTTTGGAACAAAGGGACTTAAAATACTGTCCACGCCAAGTACAGCTTTCACTCCCTTAACCTTTTTTATATCCTCAGACATGTCTGCAGATTTTTTCTGCGACATCCTGCTGTCTGCTATTACAATATGAACTGCATTAGTATCAAAACTCTCTTCAATTTTATCTTTTGCCACAATACTCTGAAGAGATTTTGGAAGAGTTCCCGCCAAATCATAATAAACGTTGTAATGAGTGTAACCCCAGATTGCCGGGCCAAGAACAACAACAAACAATACTACGAAAGCTATTGCATGTTTTGAAATAAACTTACCTATAAAACCTAAATCCGGTATTATAGCTCTGTGTCTGGTCTTTTGAATAATATTATCAAACACTAAAATCATAGACGGAAGAATGGTAACACATCCTATTACTCCAAACACTACTCCCTTTGCCATTACCACTCCAAGATCAAGTCCAAGCGTAAAACTCATAAAACATAATGCAATGAATCCTGCAACTGTTGTTATTGAACTACCCACTACAGAAGTGATGGTCTTGTTAATAGCTGTGGCCATAGCCTCAAGTTTATTGCCATCAGGATGTAAATCCGTCTCCTCCTCGTAACTGTGCCACAGAAAAATGGAGTAATCCATTGTTACGCCCAACTGCAGTACTGCTGCAAGCGCCTGGGTAATATATGATATTTCCCCTTTCAGGAAATTGGTTCCCATATTGTACACTATTGCCATTCCAATACTTAAAAGGAAAAATATTGCCACTGCTGCAGAGTCCATAGTAAGCTGTAACACTATGGTTGAAAGTATAACCGCAATCAACACATATATAGGAATTTCATGTTCTACCAAATCCTTAATATCCGTTACTATTGCTGACATTCCACTTATATAACAGTGTTCATTTGCCACCTTTCTAAGCTCTTTAATTGCATCCATTGTCTCATCTGCAGAGAGCGATGTATCATATAGTACAACCATCAATGTTGCATCTTTTTTCTCATTGATAAAGAAATCATGCACTTTATCCGGAAGCATATCCATTGGAATTGAGAGATCAGCAATGGAATCGTACCAAATAATATTTTTAACATGAGGTACCTTTTCCATATCTTTCTTCATGGAAACTATGTCTTTATTTTCCATCCCGTCAACTACACACATGGAAAATGCTCCGGTACCAAACTCTTCTAAAAGTACATCCTGTCCTTTCATTGTTTCAATATCTCCCGGCAGATAAGACAGAATATCATAATTAATACGTGTATTCACAAAGCCAATCGCCGCCGGAATCAACAGGATAACCGATGCAATTAATATAAAATATCGCATCTTAACAACTATCTTTCCTAATCCTTTCATGCCCTGACACCTCACTGTTCATCTTATATTTCTTCATTGCTATGATAGTAAAAAATAGATTCAAAAGACATAATCAATTAGAAAAATCCGTCATATAAAAAAGACATATCCCCCGATATGTCTTTTTTGCAAATACACTATTTACTATTAGTTCACTTGATATTTTCATCTTTTATTCATTAAAAAGGAAGTCATTAATATTCTTTGTCATAAAATACTCATGGATATGTACAATGTCCTGTGGAGATACTTCAAATCCACCCTCAATCCATTCCTTTACAATATATATAACAATCTTTGCGTAATACTTGGCAATACGCTCCGGAGTTATCCAGATATATTCAGAAGGGCTGTTCCAATTTCCATTGGTCTCCATCACATCTACAATAATATCTTTCAGCTGTCTTTCAGCCATAACCTCAAAGGAATCCTGTCCTTCTATTTTAGCGATTTTCGAGAATACTACCTTATTATTTTCAATTGTGGTGAGAACCAAAAGAATCGCCTCCGACCACATCTTATTCTGAATAAGAGGCTGAATAGGCTTAAGCAGGTCTTCACTTATTATGTATTCAACAAGCTGATATTTATCCTGAAAATGATTATAAAATGTGGTTCTTATAACTCCCGCATTGTCTGTAATCTGCTTAATAGTAATCTTATTGATTGGATTAGTCATAATTAATTCCAAGAAACTATCTGCTAAAATTCTGCTCATATCATTTTTAAGTTTAGGCATAACTCTCTCCTCATCTTTCCTACTATATAATGAACATTTTATCACATTTATTCTTTATTAGCGACTCTATTTCATTTGGCAAAACAGATTATTTTTGATACTATTACTAATAGCATAATAAGAATATATTTTGAGAAAGGATTATCAAATGAAAAAGATTGCAAGTTTTACCGTTAATCATTTAGATTTATTAACAGGAATATATGTATCAAGAAAAGACTATGTGGGAGAAAATGTATTAACTACTTTTGATCTTCGAATGACATGTCCAAATAAAGAACCCGTTATGAACACTGCTGAAATTCATACAGTAGAGCACCTTGGCGCAACATTTTTAAGAAACCATAAAGATTACGCCGAGAAGACTGTTTACTTTGGTCCTATGGGTTGTCGCACAGGATTCTACATGATTCTCTCAGGGGACTATGAATCGAAAGATGTTGTTGCTCTTGTCACAGAGATGTTTGAATTTATACGCGACTACGAGGGTGAGGTTCCGGGAGCCAGTCCAAGAGACTGCGGAAATTATCTCGATTTAAATCTTCCTATGGCAAAATATATTGCGGGGAGATATCTTGATAATACCTTGTATATAATAGAAGAAAAAAATCTTATATATCCACAATAAATGAGAAAGTAAAAAGAACTGTACACCTGTACAGTTCTTTTTTACTCACCACTCATAGAAATATTTTTTATTCAACCAAGCTAAATCAGTTTACGTATTCCCCAAAACAAAAGTAAATGTGCCGGATAAAAGATATAGAACAACCATTTATATCTTCTGTCACCCGGTTTATTGTTGTATAAATACAATGGCAGTATAGCAGCAATACCAAACAACTGTATGCCTCCATACATTAAAGCAAACATTACATTAGCCCACAGTATACCACTCTTACTGTCTCGCAGAGAATAAAACAACACTATTATAAGTATTCCCGCAAAGGAATAACAAAGATTTACCTTTTCTGCCAAAAAACACATGGGAAGAATAACTGCAATTTCTGCAGCCGACTGCGCCATCACAACCATTCCTTTATCAACTATGAAATCAGGGAATTTCATTTCATTTGTAATGTAATCCATTATCCTGATTGCCACCAATCCTGCTAGCAATGTAAAAAAGATATTCTGTTTTCTCAAAACAAAGAATGTATTATAGAATGCAAGATCATATGGAATCTCAGAAATAATAGCAAACAATAAAAGTCTTAGGGCATATTTATTTCTGTTTCTTGTGTGCATATACCCTTGCACTATCAAAAATGCAAATATCGGGAAACTTAATCTTCCTATGCTTCTAAGCACTGTACATAGCAATCCCGAATGCAAAAAAACTGCGGCCAAATGGTCGATAACCATTGTAACAAGGGCTATCCATTTAAGTGTGGTTCCATCGATACCAACACTTTTGATAGTTCCTATTATGTTATCACCTGTCACAGTTTTTTGTGTATTCATATATAATCTCCAATTGTATCTATAAAGCCTACAGACTCATCTTCTCGCAAAATCGCTTATTTCATCACCAAAATAGTAACACTTCTTGGTGGCGCCAAAAAGATTCTGTTTTCTATCTGAATCTTTGCAAACAAATCAGTAGTAAACAATACTTCCCATCTCATTCCTGCCTTTGGCGAAGGAATACCAAATGCCTGCTGATTCCAATGCATATTGTATGCAATATAAATGTCATCTTCCTCCTGATGTCCGAAACATTCTGCATACTTTCCGCAGTACATTGCTGAGAAATGTCTGTTAAAGTTACTGAAATCAGGATACCATGCTTTAGTTCCGTGATATGACATATCAGGAAGCCCACATCCTTTATAATCCATCATACGAGGCTCTGTAGGTGTATGAAGAACTGTATGAGCCTTTCTGAACTTAATAGTCTCCTTTACAAAGGCAAGTACATCTTTTGCCATAGCATTTGTGTTCCACTCTACCCATGAGATTTCATTGTCCTGGCAGTAAGGATTGTTATTGCCCTGCTGGCTGTTACACATCTCATCGCCGGAATAAATCATAGGAACGCCCTGACTCAAAAGAACCATGGACAATGCATTCTTTATCTGCTTCCTTCGAAGATCCAACACTTTTTTCTTTCTGGTAACACCCTCTACTCCACAGTTCCAACTGTAGTTGTACACTGCTCCATCTGCATTTGCCTCACCGTTTGCCTCATTATATTTTTTGTCGTATGAAACAAGGTCAAACAACGTGAATGTATTGTGATTGCTCACATAATTAACCATGGCTACGCCACTTGGATTAGCTTTGATTTTGTAGGATATGGTGTTGAGCATATCCTCATCACCCTTCAAAAATCTTCTGGCCGAAACCATAAAATCGTCATTGAAGTTTGCGAGATTTTTGTATTCACCTCTGGCGTTGTAAAAATCTGTATCCACAGGGAATGTGTATGTAAATATCTTCGTTCTGCTTAAGAGATTGTCTGTCTGTACCATCTTCATAACCGCATCTTCGCAGTTAATATGAATACCGTCAATATGGTAATTCATAATCCAGTAATGAAGACAATCAATAATCAGTGTAGGATTTGTTCCCTCCGGGAAGAAAAACTCCATAGACACCTCGATTCCCGCCTTGTGAAGTTCCTTCACCATATATTTAAATTCCTCAACTTCGCCGCCACTCTTATTTGAAAAAGCAAACGATGCTTTAGGGGAAAACGTATATCCGTCTGTATATCCCCAGAAATTAATCTTATCCTGTTTGATAACTGAATAATACGGACTGCTTGGCTTTACATCAACAGGAACCTCATTAAACTCATACGCAGGCATAAGCTCAACCATAGAAATGCCAAGATCAACAAGATGCGGTATCTTGTCCACAATTCCAAGATAAGTGCCTTTGTGTTTAACTTTTGAGGATGAATGCTTTGTAAACCCTCTTACATGAAGTCTGTACATAATAGTGTCTTCAAAAGGAATATTGAGAGGTGCGTCACCCTCCCAGTCAAAATCATCACTCACTATGCTTGCTCTGATATCAACAGGCTTTACACCCCACTCTTCTTTACCGGAAAGAGCTTTAGCGTAAGCGTCTGTGACAATTCTTCCATCTATAGAAAAATTATAGTCGTATTTTTTGTAATCCAGTCCGATTACCTTCATCGCAAATACATTTCCTATAACCTGTCCGTTTTCAAATGGTATTCTCTCACATTCCTGTGAGTTACCTTTTTCGTACAGTACTAACTCACAATTGCTGTTAAGCTTTGCTGTAAAAGCAAAATTAACGGCATCACCTATAACAGTGGCGCCCAATATAAGGGGATTTCCTCTCTCAATTATTAACTTGCTTTTTAAATCCATGGTGCATCCTTTCCTTTTCCGTCCGTAAAACGCATATTCACTTGGAATTATACCACAACACCACCGTTATTCAAACCTCTTTTTTACTCTGTGCTTATTCAGGAATGCGCTTGGACATCTTGCCGTGGAATGCACCTAAGGATTTAAAAAGAGTGAGATTGCCTAAATATATAAAAACTGATATAATGATTTAGATTGGGCCTATTATAAATAGGAAACTCCAAACGCATTATTTATAAGAAAGGTAATAACAATAATGATAAGTGCTAACAATGTTACATTAAGATTTGGTAAAAAAGCTTTATTCGAGGATGTAAATATCAAATTTACACCTGGAAACTGCTACGGTTTAATTGGTGCCAACGGTGCCGGAAAGTCTACTTTCCTTAAGATTCTCACAGGAGAACTTGAACCTACAAACGGTGAAATTGTTATAACTCCGGGCGAGCGTCTCTCATTCTTAAAACAGGATCACTTCCAGTATGACGAATATACTGTAATCGACACTGTTATCATGGGAAACAAGCGTCTCTACGATATTATGAAAGAGAAAGATGCCATCTACATGAAAGAAGATTTTTCTGACGAAGACGGTATCAGAGCCAGCGAACTCGAAGGCGAATTTGCAGAGATGAACGGTTGGGAAGCAGAGTCAGACGCTGCTACTCTTTTGAACGGCCTTGGTGTTGAGACTGAATATCATTACCAGACTATGAAAGAATTAAATGGCAATATCAAAGTCAAAGTACTTCTTGCCCAGGCATTATTTGGTAATCCTGATATTCTTCTTCTCGACGAGCCTACTAACCACCTTGATTTAGATGCTATTGCATGGCTTGAGGAGTTCCTTATCAATTTTGACAATACAGTTATCGTGGTTTCCCACGACAGATACTTCCTCAACAAGGTTTGTACACAGATTGCAGATATCGATTACGCAAAGATTCAGCTCTATGCCGGTAACTACGATTTCTGGTATGAATCAAGTCAGTTAATTGTAAAACAGATGAAGGAAGCAAACCGTAAGAAAGAAGAAAAAATCAAAGAGTTACAGGAATTCATTCAGCGATTCAGTGCCAATGCTTCAAAATCTAAGCAGGCTACATCAAGAAAACGTGCTCTTGAAAAAATTGAGCTTGATGACATCAAACCATCCAGCAGAAAATACCCATACATTGACTTCAGACCGGAAAGAGAAATCGGTAACGAAGTTCTCACAGTTGAAGGCATTTCAAAAACTATCGACGGTGTAAAAGTCTTAGACAACATCTCGTTTGTAGTCGGACGTGAAGACAAAATTGCCTTTGTCGGTTCTAACGGAATTGCAAAGACTACTCTTTTCAAGATTTTAACAGGTGAAATGGAACCTGATGAGGGTACTTATAAATGGGGAATCACTACTACTCAGTCATATTTCCCTAAGGACAACACAAAAGATTTCGACTGCGACGACATTATCGTTGACTGGCTTACACAGTATTCAGAAATCAAGGACGCTACATACGTTCGTGGTTTCCTTGGAAGAATGCTTTTTGCCGGTGAAGACGGTGTTAAGAAAGTTAAGGTATTATCCGGAGGAGAAAAGGTTAGAGTTATGCTCTCTAAACTTATGATTTCAGGTGCAAACGTATTAATCATTGACGAGCCTACTGACCACCTTGATATGGAATCAATCACTGCTCTCAACAACGGACTCATCAAATTCCCCGGTGTACTTCTCTTCTCTTCAAGAGATCATCAGGTAGTTCAGACTACAGCAAACAGAATTATGGAAATCGTAAACGGTCAGTTAATCGACAAGATTACTACTTACGACGAATACCTTGAAAATGACGAAATGGCCAGAAAGAGAACTGTATACAGTACAGACGAAATGGATTCTGACAACTAATATAGCGGAGGTTTTACATGAGACCAGTCACAATTATTATTCCTGATGAGAGTATTAAAATATTGGGAATAATGCACTTTGTTCACGGTATGATGGAACATCGTGGACGTTATATTGAAACTCTTGAATATTTTAGTAAGATGGGATATATCTGTGCTATTTCAGATATGAGAGGACACGGTGACAACATTTCCACAAAAGATGATCTTGGATATTTCACTTCAAAGGGTATGAAGATTCTTGTGGAAGACGTAGTAAGTTTCAACGAATACCTTAAAAAAATCTATCCGGGACTTCCGGTTGTATTGGTTGGACACAGTATGGGGTCACTCATCGCTCGTGCTTTTTTAAAACGTCACTCACAGGAAATTGATGCTTTAATCATATCAGGCTCACCATCCAACAGACCATTTATGAGACTTAGTAAAAATATCATCTCTGTATTGGCCTACTTTAAAGGGTGGCGACACAGAAGTCAGTTTGTGACAAATCTTGCGTTAAAATCTTACGATAAACCATTTGCAAAAGACGGCATCAAAAATGCCTGGCTTACAAGAGACGGGGACATCGTAGACAAATATAACTCAGATCCCCTCTGTGGAGTTCCTTTTACCTTAAACGGTTACAAAGCGTTATGTAATTTAACACTCACCGTTTACTCCCCTGAGGGTTATAAAAATAAAAACACCACACTTCCGATTATGTTCATTTCAGGTGCAGAGGATCCTTGCAGAATCAGCGACAAGAAATGGCAAGACGCGGTAAACAGACTCAAAAATGCCGGATTTACCAATATCTACTCTAAAATGTATCCCGGTATGAGACACGAGTTGTTCAATGAAATCGGAAAAGAAGAAGTTCGTCAGGACATCATCAAATTCTTAGAATTAAATCTTGGAATTGAACATGATATATACTAACAAGAGAAGGCATTGCTCACCTTTGAACAATGCCTTCTTTTATTATTTCTCATTTAATTTTCTTTAAACATATCCATGGATCTTACAATTCCGTCAATTTCTTCTTCCTTAAGGAACTCTTCTAATGTCCTTCTGATTTCCAAATCAACGTTTCTGTCTACCGGATTAGCTTTAAGTTCCTCTCTGATCTTATCGCTGACATCCTTAAACGCCTCGATAAGAACCGGATTGAACATACCGCACTCACCATTCAGAATCATCTTTACTGCTGTATCATGATCAAATGCCGTCTTGTACACTCTCTCGCTTGTAAGAACATCATAAGCATCCGCAAGGCCAACTACCTGGGCCGTAATAGGTATCTCGTCTCCCACTAACCCATTTGGATATCCATTACCGTCATATCTTTCATGATGTGAAAGACAGATATCTTTTGCTATCTTGACTATTTCCTCTTCGGCAAAAGATTTTATTTCATCAAGGATAAACTTTCCGGCAGTTGAATGTGTCTTCATCATTTCAAATTCTTCTTTTGACAGACTTCCCGACTTATATGCAATTTCTTCCGGTATTGAAATTTTTCCAATATCATGAAGTGTTGCAGCCGTACTAATCAAAAGTATTTCATCATAGGTGAATTTATATTTACTTGTTTCATTGAGATACTCCAACAATATCTTTGTGATAACACCTACATTTAGTACATGGGAGCAGTCATCTCCGTTTCTAAACTCAACAATATGGCCCAAAATGTTTGCCATAACATTTGCATTTTTTTCTCTCTGATAAATCTGTCTCACCAATATGGAAATAAGTCTCTTCTGCTTAGAATACAAACTCAGTGTATTGATAACTCTTCTCTTAACGATAACACTATCAAATGGTGCGATAATATAGTCTGCAACTCCAAGTCCAAAAGCTCTACGCATATTGTATGATGTGCTTTCAATAGAAAGCATAATAACAGGGATATTCTGAATAAGCATCTTGTTGTTCATAGCCGTAAGAACATCAAAACCATCCACATCGGGCATACTCTCATGTAGCAAAACAATATCTATCTCACCACTTCTCTCATCCAAAATATCAATAGCCTCTTGTCCGCCCTTAGCTTCAACCAAATCGTATTCCTCACCTAAGATTTCCACTAAAAGTTTGCGATTTTCTTCCTCATCATCGACGATGAGTATCATATATTTCTCATCTTGCATCGATTCTCCTCCTCTTATTAAATTTTCCGTTCAACACCATAAGTTAATTATAACACAATTCAGAAAATTGAAAACCCAAAACGTCAAAAAGAGACTACCACACTAACAGCATTAGTGCAGTGGCCTCTTTTACTTTTATTTAGCCTACTTAGTATAGATTAATAATCAGAATTAAGAATTAACAGCTCTTGAATATCTGTTCTTTTCTATTTCTCTCTTCAAGTCACGAAACATGGCATTATAGCCTTCGTGCAATTGTTCATTCTCTTGGTATAACTGTTTTATCATTTTTGCTGCTTCAATACCTAACGGTTCGTTTGTCAATTCCAATCTCCAAATTACATTCTCATAATCCATAACAATACCTCACTTTTTTCTTTCACAGATGCTCCCTTTCGCTCCTTTGCATCATTATCTGAATTAAGTAAGTATT
The DNA here is from genome assembly GCA_015057625.1 of Lachnospiraceae bacterium. Taxonomy (GTDB): domain Bacteria; phylum Bacillota; class Clostridia; order Lachnospirales; family Lachnospiraceae; genus SIG293. Next base: position 14,590 of record SVDZ01000011.1, read on the forward strand.
CCAAACTTCCCCTTTGTATATGCCGTTTTCCTTTGTATTTAATAAAATTCTAACATTGCAAAACAGAGCGTGTCAACGAATGTGAAAAGAATTCATCAAATCTTCATACTTTCAGGTTTAATAGGATTTTTTTCGTAAAAAAAGTCGCCAAACCGATATATTTTATCAATCTGGCGACCTCTGCTTATCTAGTATTTATAAGAAATTAGAAAATCAAATCGTCTCCGTATGAGAAGTCTTTCTGAAGATAATCATCTTTTACAACTTTGAGAATATTATTGTAGAGGTAATCATGAGCTGCTTTGTTGTTCATAAGATTTCCCTGATACAATGTATCTGCAATTTCATAAACAGATTTTTCACTTACTTCACTGTAAATATATTCACCGTTTGCAAGATGAGCATATACTCTCATATAAAGTTTTGCATTGTAATATTCTTTAGCTTTTACAAAACTCATTGTCATTGCATAACTCTCTGAATTTTCAAGTTTCTTTGATTTGTATGAGATATGTCCCTTCTCTGTCGCACCAAATGCATATACCTCGCTGCTTCCGTAGCAAACATCCTGCTCATTCACTTCATCCGCAAGGGCATATAACACACCGAAATCAGTCACCTTATTCTCTGTATCAGAAATTGAATACAGAATTCTGTGTCCCTCATATGAAGTGCTGATCTGATATCCTTCAATTGCAATCTTAACTGAATCACTGTAAGCTGTCTGTGTTTCTGTCGGTGCCTCCGTTGGAGCAACTGTTGGCGCTTCTGTTGGTGCTTCTGTTGTCACAACTGTTCCGCCTGATACATTTACAGTTCCCACAAATCCTGCTGTCTCGCTGTTTCCGTTTACAGAAGAGACTCTTACCGTATGATTTCCACCACTTACATTTTCAATAAGGTACTCTGCACATGGAACCTTTGAATATTTGAGAACTCCGTCTAAATAAATATTGTATGCCTGTCCTTTTTCTTCCATTGCAATATTTCTGCCCCATACAACAGTAATCTTATTATTCTGGTTGCTTGAAACTACAACACCGAATACTTCCTCTACATCCCCTGATGCCTGAGTAGGTGTTTCTGTCGGTGCCTCTGTTGGAGCTTCTGTTGGAGCAACTGTTGGAGCTTCTGTTGGCGCCTGTGTTGTTGCATCTTCATTCTTTGTAAAAGTGAAATCTGCGATGTTGCATGCTCCTCCGTCAGAAACTAATGAAAGTTTGTATGTTCCCTTTGCCGCAAATGTAATTGTAGCTGTGTGTAAAACAAATGATGTCCAGGAACTGCTTGCAGTAATTGGCACTGTCGCAACTGTATTGTCATTTAATTTCACAATAATATTTTTTGCATTGTACTGAGCATCACCGGCAGCAAGGTCAAGTGCCAATGTATATGTACCTTTCTCCAGAACCTTGATGTAGTAATCAAGATATGAGTTGTTTGTAATGTTTCCTGCATAAGTTGGTGTTCCTGATGTGTTGATTGTTATTCCCGAAGACTTTCCTCCAAAAGAATCAACCTTAACTGTTCCCGGAACATCTGAAACTGTAGCAGATGTTGTAGTTCCTGTTCCAACGATTGGAAGGATTGTATTATAAATTGCTGTCAACAAACTTAAATCCTGTGACTGTGCATCCTGACTGATTTCCCAAATCATAATTCCGCCGGCATTCTTTGCAGCGTAATCAGCTTTCTGCTTCATTGTTGGAATACCGTTGTAGTAAACTGTGGTTCCGTTAATTACAGCTGAATCCTGCTGAGCATATGCTGAGTTTTGTCTTACGATATCTGCATATGAAGCCCAGTTTGGTCTCTCATAGAAAGGAACACCGATTACAAGTTTGTTTGCAGGAACACCCATTGTGTTCTTCCAATAATTAAATGACTGAGTTGCAAGGCTGTATGGAGAATGTCCTGCTCCTCCATCTCCGTCGTATGCCATGATGTTTACAAAATCCAACATATTTAATACGTCACTTGTAAATCCTGCACCACTTGTAGCTGCTACAGCAACAGTGAGAATCATTCCGTTATCGTTACATAAATTTCTTAAGTTTGTCATAAATGTCTTGTACTGAGCCTGTGTTGAACTGTTTGGATACTCCCAGTCAATATCAACGCCTTTGAATCCGTACTGTTTTGCTGCATTTACAATATTCTGTGCAAGTGTCATACATTTTGCATCAGTATTTGTATTTGCCTGAAATACCTCCGCACATAACTGTCCGTTGGAATGTGACCAACCACCTACTGATAATACAGGAACAACGTTGTTCTGATTACAAGCTGCAACCATAGAATTTATAACTGATGAATCCAGAGCTTCCAATGTTCCGTTTCCGCTTGCACTTGGAAGACCGAATGCATAGTAGCAGTGTGTTAATTTATCCCACTGAACTGTGTTTGTGTAGTTTCCGTACCAGTTTGGATAGTAAGCAACTACCTTAAAGTCATTACCAAATTTAGTAGTAGATGTTGATTTTGGAATTTCAACAGTTACTTCTTCTTCCCACTCTGTAAATGAAGGTGCAGCGATGTTGCAGCTTCCTGAAGCTGAAATTTTAACTGTGTGAACACCTGCTGCAAAATTGATTGCCAATTTGTATGAAGCAAAATCAAACCAGCCTGCTGCTGCCTGTGGTTTAATTGTTCCAACATTTGAACCGTCTACTGATATAGTTAATGTTCTGTCTGCGCTTGTTGTTGCAAGATTAAGATTGAAATCATATTTTCCTGCTTTTGCAACATTTACTTTGTACTCAAGATAAGAACCATTTACAAGGTTTCCAGCTAACTTAACACCATTGTTTGTTGAAATAGTAATCTCACTTGATTTTGCAGAGTAGCTGTCAATTTCAAACGCTCCGGGGCATTTTACATTACTCTGTGTCACCTGAGATGTCTGTGGCTGAGATGTAGTCGGTGCCTGTGTTGTGGCTGGCTCTTCTGTAGCGTTCTGTGGAAGTGCTGACTGATCTGAAACAGCAACAAATGTAAATCTCTCCCAAGTTCCAATTGTATCACTTGTGGCATGAAGAATACCTGCTGTAGCATCGCTGATATCTGCCTGAACATACTTGCTGTTTGTATATGTTCTTAATGAGTATGTTCCATCATTGTTATCCACTAAGTAGAATTTTTCCCAATCACTAATCTTATTGCTTCTTGCTTTGATTGGATTTTCTTTATCTGTATCATCAAAGATTGCACAAAGATATTTGTTATTTGATCTTGACTGGAATGAGATTGTTCCGTCTGAGTTTTTAATTACTCTGAACTCTTCCCATCCGCCAAATGAATCTCTGTCTGCAACAAGTTTTGCCTCACCGTATTTGTCAGCGCAAACATACTTGCTGTTGATGTTTGCTTTGATTGCAAAATAATCTGCATCAGTTAATGCCTTATTAGCAAATACTACTGTGCCAGGCATATATGATCTCATATTGTTATATGTAACACCTGTAGAACTTGCATTTGTTCCAATTGAACCTGAACCCCACTTTGTTCTGATTGTATCCTCAGAATCTTCTCCCGGTTTTACTTTTGCCTGGCTTGCATATTCGTGATAAATACCCCAGCTACCCATTCCGCGAGCTTTGTAAGACCAGTTTGTGTAATGCCAGCCGGCATCGTTCATCTTCTTAATTACATACTGCCATTTTGCATCGCCGTCAAAGCAGTTAAACTCACCGATATATGTAGGTACGCCGTAATTAGCGTTGTTTACGCTGTTAACAAGATTGTCGATTGCTGCCTTCTGTCCGTTGAGATTTGCCTCATTGTCATCAACATAGCTCCATGGATAATGATGGTATTCATAAACTACGTTTGTCCAACCGTATCTGCTTGGGTTTGGAAGGTTTCCTGTTCCCCAGCATGACTCCATAATAAGAATATGGTCAGGGTCAACCGAACGGATTGCCTTGTACATCTTGTCGTAAAATGCCCAATGCTTCTCACCTGTTGAGCCAGCCTTTTCACCAGGCTCATTTAAAGTGTCATATGCTGCAACTGCCGGATTGCCCACATAGTGACTTGCAATCACTTTCCACATATCAAGTGTCTGGTTCTGAAGTGTTTCGTTGCTGAAAAATGTAACGTCATTTACATTGTCAATAACCTCACCTGAATGATCCTGTCCGCTCTGTGAACCAAAAGCACCGTGAAGATCTAAGATAACGTAGATTCCTCTCTTGCCTGCCTGCTCAACAATCCAGTCAAGACGATTAAACGCATCACTGCGAAGAACCCAGTTATTGCCTGTTTTTTTGTATAAATTCATGTAAGTAAAAGGAACTCTGATTACTGACATTCCCATATTCTTACATTTCTCCAAATCATCTTCAGTAAAATAATTACTCTCATAATAGTCAAGTAACTCTAAAGCCTTATTCTGTCCAAATCTGTTTGTGAGTGTTTCGATGATAGTTTTCTGATCTTTGGCATCTGTGGAACTCATCCAGCTTTCCTGAACAAATAAATTTCCGATGTTTGTTCCCCTTAAGTAAATGTTGTTACCTTTACCTGAGTTGTTTTTGATGTAAGTTCCGTCAACCTTTAGAAAGTCGTTAGATGTAAAGCCTACATTTTCCGCAGCCTCTACCTTTTGAATTTTTTTTGAAATTCCCGCTGTTGGAAGTAATCCAACTGAAAGACACATTGTTAAACCAAGAGCTACTGCTCTCTTCCCGATTCTTAAAAGATTATGCATTTTTTCCTCCTTAAAATTTGTGAAATACCTCTATCCTTTTTCACACTGTCAGATGCCTTAACCTTCAAGTAATCTAATCCCTTTTTTCCAATTTTAATTCCCGTAATAATGTACTAATGAAAGTATAAAATCAAAACAAAAAAAGTGCTATAGAAAAAAGCAGTTTTATCTGTCTAATGACATTTTCGTAAAAACTCTTCTTATTACAGCACCATTATTTGTGCACATTGTATAATTGTACTAAAAAAACTTGTATTTTATTGGTTTTAGAAAACAATTATTGGCTAAAAATATTTTTAGTAATTCCCCAAGATTTTCATATTGTGTGCCTCTGCATTAATTCCACTCAATGCATTAACCACTCCTGACTGGTGTGAAGTACCATCAAATTCAATGTAAAATCTATATTGCCAGTTTCTGTCTTTAATCGGTCTTGACTGAATCATAGTCATATTGATGTCATTGTATATAAGGTGGGAAAGCATTGTATAAAGTGATCCGCTTTCGTTTGGCATTTCAAAACTGATACAGATAGTCTTAGCATCCTTTCTCGCAATCTTCTTCTTACTGATTACGATAAATTTTGTGGCATTGCCATAAGCACTGTTAACATGTCTGTCAAGAATCTCAAGGCCGTAAATCTCAGCAGCCTTCTCACTGGCAATAGCTGCAATAGACTTGTCATTTGTATCTGCAACAAGTTTTGCACTGGTTGCCGTGTTAAGATAGCTTACTCTGTCCCAACCCTTTCCGTCCAAATAAACTTCACTCTGATCAAGAGCCTGCTTGTGAGAATAAACCTTGTTAATATCTTCCAATGTAGCGCCCTTAACTCCAAGAACCGCGTGATCGATTGGGATATCAAATGTATCAAGAATATAGCAGTCATATTCAACCATAAGATCAAACACCTCAGTTACAATTCCTGCTGTGGAATTTTCAAAAGGGAGTACCGCGTAATCACCTTTACCCTTACTGAGTTCAATCATAGCATCTCTGAATGTCTTAACATAATGGCAGGAAACATCCGTTCCAAAATACTTATGTGTAGCCTGCTGCGAATAAGCTCCCGGCATTCCCTGGTATATTACTTCCACATTCTCCTTTGGAATATCTGAAACCATCTCAAATCCAATGTCATTGTTCACACCTTCTTCTCTGAGAAGTGCATACTGCATCTTACGGCTCATAGACATAATCTGCTCAAATAGTTCCTCAACGCAATGAGAATAGAATTCGTCTGAGGCAACCTTTCTCAATTTTTCAATTTTTTCAATTTCGCGCTGTCTGTCAAAAACTGCTTTCCCGGTTTGAAATTTGTACTCAGCAACATCCTTGCAAAGTTCCATTCTTCGTTCAAAATACTTGACTATTTCCTTATCCGCTTTGTCAATTTCATCTCTGATTCTCAATAACTTATCCATTTTTTCTCCTATATCCTTAACATATTTTTCTATATTTTTTGTTATGACCTATTTTGCTGCAGCACATCCTGCACAGCCGGCACATTTATTTACTCCTGCACTCTCCTTCTCTGCATCATCAAGCTCATCGAGAAGCACCTGTGCACATTTGTGAAGAACCGGATTCATGGCATAAGGAGCAATCTGTGCAAGCGGCACTAAGACAAATGCTCTCTTGTACATTTCCTTATGGGGTATAATAAGGTTTGGCTCAAACACCACTTCCTCATTGTACAAAATAATATCTATATCCAAAGTTCTAGGTCCCCAATGAATGGTTCGTTCCCTGTCAGCCTCTGCCTCAATCCTGTTTACAAATGAAAGCAGTTCCTTTGGAGTATATATAGTTTCTATCTCAAGGCACCCATTGAGGAAATCCTCCTGTTCAACAGGCCCATAAGGCTTTGTCTGTATAAAGTTTGAGACCTGAAGCACTCTGCAGTTGTCATCATCGTAAATGGAGTCAACCGCCTGATTCAGATACGCCTGAGTATCTCCCATATTTGAACCTATTGACAGGTAAGCTTTATTCCACTTTTCATTTACTGTGACTGTGACATCATCAAAGGGAAGACCTATAGGTGCGCTTGGCTTATGAATAGTAAGACTTATTTCTCTGATCTTTGGCATGCTCTTTAATACTGCTATAGCTGTCTGCCTTGCAGCCGCCTCAATCAAATCAAATCTGTTCTTCTTCAAAAAGCTGTCAATCAACTCACAAACACCGGCGTAATTTACCGTGTCATCCAATTCGTCACTGACTCCTGCCCTCTTCACATCAAGATAAAGAGTTGCATCTATAAAGAAGTCCTGTCCCTCTAACTTTTCCTGTTCTAAAACTCCATGGTATGCAAATACCTTTAAGCCTTTAATTTCAATTCTATCCATACGAATTCCTTCTATTGTAATATTTTGAGAAACATTTCATGCTTTCATAAACTTTGACATTGTTGCTCTATCTGAACTTGGTTATAGCCTTTGCCATTTTGATTGCGTCAAGATTTTCAGCCACATCATGAACTCTGAAAAATCTGCATCCCTTTTCGTATCCTATAACTGTCGTGGCAACAGTTCCTGCCACTCTCAAATCCGCTGTTCTATCAACTGTGAGTCCCACAACAGATTTCCTTGAAGTTCCAAGTAAAATCGGAAAACCAAGTTCTAATAATTTATCACATTTTTCAATAATTTCAAGATTCTGTTCATAAGATTTTGCAAAGCCAACACCCGGATCTATCATTATTTTATCCTTTTCAATGCCCGCTTTTTTTGCAATGTCCAATGTCTCCCTCAAATCATTAAGAACATCTTCCATATAATTATTATAATTTTCATCAGTTCTGTTATGCATAAGACAGCAGGCAACTTTCTCATCAGCAATAACTTTTGCCATGTTGTCATCATATTTAAGTCCCCAGATATCATTAATCAAATCTGCACCTACTACAATTCCTGCTTTTGCAACTTTACTCTTATATGTATCGAGGGAAACCGGTATATCAAAATTGCTCTTTATCTGCTCAATAACCGGACTGATTCTCTCTATCTCTTCTTCATCAGAAATTTTAGTATAGCCGGGTCTTGTGGACTCACCTCCCACATCAATAATATCTGCCCCCTGCGCTATCAATTGTTCTGTATGCTTTAAGGCACTGTCCACGCTATTCCATTTTCCGCCATCAGAAAATGAATCCGGTGTAACATTCAATATTGCCATTATATACGCATTGTTATCAAAGTCAAAATTTCGATTTCCAATTTTCATTACAAGTCACTCCAATTTGCATTTATCTGCCTTTTGTTATCTGTCATTTGGCACTATACGTTTCAGTTCACCAAGATAAGACAGTGAACCAAAGGCAAGAATAGCATCAACTTTACCCTTATCATATTTTTCTTTAAGAAGTTCATACGCCTCCTCAAGCGAGTCGGCACTGACTACATTTTCATTAAAATCACTCACTGTCTCACAGAGCATTTTTGCATCCAACGCCCTCTTATTGTCAGGAGTGATTGTCACAATGCACTCCGCTAATGGAGCCATAATTTCTGCTACACGTCTGTAATCTTTATCCGCCAACACTCCCATTATAAAGGCTAACTTCTTATTTGTAAAATATATTTGAACGGTATTCCTAAGCTCTATCGCAGCTCCCGGATTATGTGCTCCGTCAAGAATAGTCAACGGATTATCACTCACTCTTTCAAATCTTCCACAAAGCTTTGCTTTTATAAGAGCTTTATGAACATTTTCAAGAACCTTATACCCTGACTGCTCAAGAATTCTCAACACTTCAATGGCTGTGGCGGTATTTGCTGCCTGATAATATCCCGGCATAGCAGTGGACAAATCTTCAAATTCGTCATAGGCAAAATGAAGCATCCCATCCTCCACTCTTACATCTCTTGCTTCTTTTGCTATAACAATTGGAGCTTTCTTTTCTCTTGCAACATCGATAAATACGCCCGTTGCTTCCTCCGTCTGTCTTGCCACAACCACAGGACATTTATCAACAATTATACCCGCCTTCACACTGGCTATTTCTGCAATGGTCTTACCTAAGAACTGTGTATGGTCAAGGCTCACAGGAGTAATCACACTGCACAAAACACTTTCAAACACATTTGTTGCATCGGTGGCTCCTCCCATTCCGCATTCAACTAAAACCACGTCACATTCTTTTTCCAGAAAATATACAAATGCAAGTGCTGTTTCTATCTCAAAAGGTGTGGGATGTGAAAGCCCTGATTTTGCCATATCATCACAACATTTTTTTACTTTGGTCATACATTCTGCATAATCATTTTCTTCAATATTTTCACCATCTAACGTGATTATTTCGAAGTACTCATACACAGCCGGAGAGGAGTATTTTCCCACTCTATAACCCGATTCAATAAGCGCCTGCTCAATAAATGCAGTAGTTGAACCTTTTCCGTTTGTCCCTGCAATATGAACAGCTTTCAGTTTATTTTGTGGATTTCCAAGTCTTTTCAGCAATTCCTTTATAGACTCAAGTCCTAAAACACTTCCATATATACTTACACTCTTAATATAATCAAGACTTTCTTTACAATTCATAACAATCTCTCCTACAGATTTATCTCTTCTAAATAAACGAAAAAGGGCGTCACATTAGGTGACAACCCTTTTTTATATTATAAATCATTGAATGGATATCAATTAAATTTCTTCATCTCCATCCATATTTTCAATTAATACATCATCATCATCGTCTTCTTCGTCGTCAGAAATATTAATCTCTTCTGTGTCGCTATTTTCTGATGTAGTAACTACTTCATCTCCTGAAATCTCACCCTGTTCTTCTGATGTTTCAATTGTTTCATCCTCTGATGTTCCTTCTCTTAAGAACTCGAGTTTAACATATCCTGAGATATCATTGTAAGAAATATTACACCACTCACCATCTGAAGATAAAACCGTAACAGGTGTGTTAGGTGGAATGTGCATCAATAATTCTGATTCAACACTTGCCTCCTGTCTGAAGTTAAGTGTGTCAGTTGTGTACATAACCTTTCCTGCAACATCATTTGACTCTTCTGTAGTAGTCTCTTCTGCAGCTGTTGTAGTTTCTACGACAGTTGTTACAGGTACTGTTGTAGTTTCTTTTTCTTTTGTTTTTTTCTTGCCCGAATCATGACTGCATCCCTTTATTAATATAACAACTAACAATAAGAATACTAACGCTCCACAGGCGATAATAGTATAAATCTTCTGCAGCTCTTTTTGTCTCTGCATCTTTTTTCTTTCGGCTTTTCTTCGTCTAGCGACTAACATAGCCTCAATTTTGTCATCATATGAACCTTTATTTGAACCTTTACTTGCCATGCCTTTGCACCTCTTTTTAAATTTCTCTAATGTAAAACAGGTTCCTCCCCCAAAATAAATACCGATTATTCAGTAATTATCTCATCGTACTCTTCATCATCCATGAGCTCATCAAAAGCATCTGATGCAATTTCGTACTCTTCTTCTGTTTCAATATTGTCAAGATTTGGATCTCCGTCCTCATCTTCAAAATATCTGTAGAGATATACTTCTCCTTCTTCGTATTCTTCACCTTCTAATGGTAATACGGCAATGTAATCTCTGCCATTTGCTTCGTAAATTGCAATAACCTGGCACTCAATCACTTCATCATCTTCAAGAGTGATATCTATAAATAAATCTTCATTGTCGTCTAATTCATTTGTAATTTTAAAATCGCTCATAAAGTCCCTCTTTAAATATTATTTGTATTTGTTTCATAATTAATTTAACAGAAAAGACTTTAAAATGCAAGCAAATGGAAACAATTACATTACGTAAACCAAAACATTTTTTATTCTAATAATTTGCTATTTCCTCAATGAATTGAGATTTTTTCATCTGCTTCCCCATGTAATTATTGGGACAAATAATATGAACAGAATCTACCGCTCTGGTTAAAGCCACATAAAAGAGTCTTCTCTCTTCTTCCACTTCCTCTTCTCTCAGAGCTCTGGATTCCGGTATTATCCCCTGACAAACATCCGGCAAAAACACATGTTTAAACTCCAACCCCTTAGATGAATGAATGGTCATAATATTGACTGCTGACTTTAAAGAATTATTTTTTTCGAAAGTATTGTTCTGCGCAAAATTGATAAATTCTTCCTTCGTCCTGAAACGCAAAGCCTCCCTCTTTATTTCATTTATTATCTTTTCATAATTCTTCTTATGAGATGCATCCTTCACATCATTCTGTATGTATCTGTCATATCCAACTCCAAACCTTATATAGTTAACCGCTGCATAAGGATCCATATTCTTAATCAACCTTAAATCATTCTGCAATTTCAGTATGTTCTTATATATAATTCCTGTGCCCTTATATATTTCAATCAAGCTTCTCAAATTGCACTCGCTCTCTAAAACAATCTGTCTTGAAATCATTCTCTCCGGTTTATTTAAAATCATAGCTAAACTCTCATTTTCAAACACCGGTTTAAAATCATCTAAAGCCGCCGCCTTCATATAATTAATAATATCTTTTGATATCTGATGTGCAAAAACAGTTCTTTTCTTTTTTGTTGAAGTATCAATGCCATAGGATTTCAGATAATTTTCCACATTCGCAATTTCAGAATTATTTCTGAGAAGCACAGCAACATCCTTAAGCTGTCCGCCTGCCTTTAAAATGCAGTCAATCTCTTTTGCAATATATACATACTCATCTAACTGTGTCTGCAGATTTACCACTCTGACTTCACCACTTTTATTTGCTTCAGAGCTAATCCTCTTACTAAACCTTTTCCCATTATTCCTAATAAGACGCTTTGAACATTCGACGATTTCTTTCTTTGATCTGTAATTAATATCAAGATTGATGACTCTGGCATTTTTAAAGTCTTTTCTAAACTGAAACATCAGCTCAGGAACCGCTCCTCTAAAACCATATATGGACTGGTCATCATCTCCCACCGCAAATATATTTTCTTCTTCTCCCACTATTAATTTCAGCGTTTCGTATTGTAGATAATTTATATCCTGAAATTCATCCACCAAAATATATTGATATCTTTTCCTACAGTCGCATCTTACTTTTTCACTTTCCATAAGCAACTTTCTGCAAAGGATGATAATGTCATCAAAATCAATCAGACTTCGTGCTTTCAGTTCCTTATCATAACGATATAATACCAACTGAAACTTCTCTTTTTCACAATGCTTCGGCTGATATTCTTCTATATTTATGTTATTTCCCTTTACTTTACTTATCTCACCGGAAAGATTCCTTACAAACTCTTTCATCTCAAAATTACGTATTTTATTTTCAATCACGATGGAAGTTAATATTGATTCTTTCTCCTTATCCGATACAACCTCTACATCACCGTAATAACCACTCTTTTTTATGATGCTAAGAAACAGACTGTGAAATGTTCCAAAAGTAACATTTCCTTTCTTTCCCTCAGTCAGTTTAGAATATCTCTCCCCCATTTCTCTTGCAGCCATTCTCGTAAATGTGACCACTAAAATACTAGACGCGTCCACTCCATTTTCTACCAGCTGTCTGACTCTCTGTGTTATGACTGTAGTTTTCCCTGTTCCGGGCCCCGCCAACACTAAAGCAGCTCCCCTCCCATGCATTACAGCTTTTTTCTGCGATAAATTTAACATAATCCTTCTTTCCGTTGGCTCTCTCGTTATCGTAACATATTGTATGTAGATTTGCAATATTTATAACTGCTTGCCTTTCTTGATTCGGAATGTAACTAAAAAAAATGTCGGTCATCCAAAATAATGACCGACATCTTTTTTACACTTAAATTATCTTCCTAACGGATCTATTATAAATTTGTTAAATAATCAACTGCATCTTTTAAAGACTGCTTAAATGATACATCATCAGAATTTTCAAATACGAATAAATTCTTAATTCCTTCCGGCTTATTGAAGTCCTGAGTCTTAATGTATTCATCCCAGTTTTCAAGTTTCCAAGTATCTCTGTCAGAATTTCTTGCTATCATTCTCTGACGACAAACTTCTGAATTTGCCTGTACCCAAACAACAACTAATTCTGTGTTTCTCTTAAGAAGCTGCTGTCTCATATTATCCATGTAAGCTGCATCCTTTATCTCTCTTGTGAAAGGTGCATTGATAAATACTGTATCATTATATTCTAATGCTTCATAGGCAATTTCTAAAATGGCATCATATTCGTAATTTCTAATATGCTCCTCAAAGAAATCTGAACTTCTATTGTATTCCTCATTTGCAACAACAAAAATCTGCTTTGACAATACAATTAAAGAATCCTTATCAAGATATACGCAGTTTTTCATAGCCTTGGCTAACTTCTTAGTCACAAATGTCTTACCACATGCTGGTGGTGAAGTTACTAAAATTAATTTCTTCATTGTAATACCTCTCGTCGTTTTTTATATCTTTTTTCTTTATTCATTCAGTATTTAATAATAACACTGAAACTTACTTTTAGTCAAGAAGAAAGGGCTTTCTCGAATAATTTTTCAGCCCTCTGTTTTACCATCTGTTATATTATTTTTCCCTATAAAAGGGGAATGGCACCTAAAGCTTAACTTCAGGTGCCTAAAAAATTGAAAGGGTTTAGATTATTAAAAGTCTTAATATCTAACAATGCAATTGTATTTAATAAAAACACTTTTATCAATACAGCAAAATAAAAATACTTTCGTTTTGTTATTTTTTTGTAACAATTGCACCAAAACCCTTTCAATTTTTCAAGCATTTGCCTATATATATTGTGTATTTTGTATACTTTTTTATCAAGTTAAACGTTAACCTTATCTTTTTCAAAAATTGAAATCAATAAAAACGTATAGAATAAGGCTTTCTAGCTATAGAACTTTGGTTTTTCTTCTTTTTCAGCCTTGTTATCATTACCAACATTGATGTTTTCATCATTCATTTCAATTTTCTGAATCATCATTGGTGGCAATCCTGCATTTGTGAATGTATTTGCTACGATTACTCTTACGAATGGGAACAACTCATCATAAGTAGACTTGTGAATTTCTTTCTTTTCCATTCCTGCTTCGTACTCAAACATTCCTCTTACGCTTATTTTGAAATTGAATTCATTTGGATTTTTTTCATCCATCATATCGATAACGCAAGTAGCAATACATCTGTTTTCTCCATTTGCATACTGTACATTGTATGAAGCTCTTGTGGAAAGATTAAGGTTTCCTGCCTGCTTTAATTCATTAGTGAAATCCAATTCATTAACAATGTAACCGTTAAATTTAATTCCTGCCATTTTTACTCATCCTCCTATTGTCAGCATTTTTTCTGTCTTTGTTATTTTGATTTAATCTTAGATACGAGACATCAAATCAAAAACCTCTCTAATTATACCAAATCCGTCACGCATTTGCAAAACAACCGGTATTCCCCCGCAGGACAAATTTTTTCCCGGAAAATTAATCCGGGATTTTGTCCTCACTTAACGAAAAAAGAGACTTCACAGTCCCTTTTTATCTCTATATGACTGTAAAAAATAGCATTAATTGGAAAAACATTTGAAATTATAAGGAAAAAACAAATAATACAGCCATATATAATTCATCAATTATTATTTTTTGCTATCAGTTCGGTGCCCCCAATACACAGTACCGAACCTTACACCGCGCATATACCTTCTTATATGTATAAAAATAAATTCTTGATTAACTACGTAAATAATATATTAATTGATATTGTTCGAGAAAGGGCTCAAATTTTATAAATGTACATCATATTTTATAAAACAATTTTTATTGATTTTTAAACCAAAAACAGACAAGTTTTCAACCAATTACAGACAAGTTTCGTCATGTTTTTTAATTGAGATACTCTATAATTGCATCCGCAATTTTATCCGCCATAAACAACTTGTATTCAAATCTGTTTTTTTGCATCGGAACATGTTCGTAAAAACTCTTTGTTCCCTCATCTGTATCAATTGCAAAGAAAACTTCTCCCGGAACACTGTCATCATTTTTTGGATCAACATTTCCAAAACTGCCGGTCACTCCTATCCCAATATCCGCGCCATAAGTTTTTCTACTACATTTTGCCATTTCAATTGCAGTTTCTTTAGAATACACTCCAAACTTTTCAATCACCTTGGCTGGCACCCCCTGCATAATCTTCGCTTCATTGCTGTACGTTATAAACGCACCCTTCATAACCGCTGATGCCCCTTCCGAATCTGTAATCAGCGATGCAACCTGCCCTGAAGTGCAACTCTCCATCGTGGTAATTGTTTTGTTATTTTCTATCAACAACTTTGTAAGTTTCTTATATTTATTTCTGATTTCAACTTCATTAATCTGATTCATAGCACCCTCCAATGACTTTTTATTATTATACACCAATTATTGCTTTTTATCACATGAAGAGTGAAATGAAAAAAAGTAAATAATTTCAAAAAAACAGTTTACAAATCCACTTTGATATAGTAGAATAATTCTTGCGTGTGAAACACGTAACAATGCGCGAGTGGCTCAGCGGTGGAGCACCTCCTTGCCAAGGAGGGGGTCGCGGGTTCGATCCCCGTCTCGCGCTTAGTAAAAAACAAGGTCATCCAAATGGATGGCCTTGTTTTTTATTGAGCCCAATCCTGGGCTCAAAGGTTCGCTCTCTCGCCTGCCGGCTCGGTCGTTGCTTCTGCTTCGCAGAGGTGTCCACCGGACACCCGCAACGTCTCGCGCATCTATGAGTGCACGGCTTATCATATTCTTCTATTAGTTTTGAGTTGTTCTAAACTTAATTTGTTTAGGTTTAAGGGACTTATGGAACTGAGTTTCAGAAGTGGATTAGCAAAAGAAAAATTTGCCGACAAACACCAGCAACTTTCACTCTATTGCAATATAAGGTTTTAGGACTATCCTAACAAGAATGCATTTGTGGACACAGATGCGTATCTTGCAATACAGTTCCTCACTCCAAATTTGCTCATGTGTAGTTAATTATTATTTATACTTACTTTAATTCATCAATCAAATTCAAAATTCTACTAGTTGCCAATTGTTCTCGTGTCATACTTCGCAGTTCACTTGCATTAACCCATTTGTAATCCTGTGTCTCCCCTTCTTGTAAAATGATACTATCTTTTTTTACATCAGTATCACACAGATACTCTACATAAATTGATTTGTGTAGATGATGAATAACCCTACCAATTTCAATTAAATTTAATGATTCTATTCCTGTTTCCTCACGCAGTTCCCTGACAGCACATGCCATAGCATCCTCATCTTGCACTGCAGAGCCACCTGCTGTTGCCTCCCACTTACCACCTTGATGTTTTCTTTCATCTCTTTGCATAAGTAAGTAACTTCCATCTTTGTGTCTCACAATTATTTCACTACACAGATGAAAGTAACCATCCGGGATTTCTTCTCCCCTAATTAAAGTAACATCTTTAACTTTATTCATCTTACTATCATAAGCATCCCATTTTTCCATTTTAAACTTTCCTCATAATGATATCATATTCAAAATATTGTTCTTGAAAATGTACAGTTGTGAATTTGAAGGCGATTTTGGAGAACTCGAAAAAGTTGATGACTTGACATACAAAACTACCATTATAAATATTGTATACAAAAATGAAGCTGATTACCTATATTTCTATTTACCGGGTTCAAAAGTAGAAAAGATTCCCTTCGAAAGGAAATGAAGGAGGAATATCTTAATCAGACTGAGTTGAATGAAAAATATCCTCGGCTACCATACACCCTATCACACTAATTACCTGAACTTTTATAATATTTCAACGAATACAACCAAAAAGCATATGCCAACAAATACATTCCAACACCAACTATTGGCGTTAAGTACAGATATATTTCCGGGTACTGACTCATATCTTCTTTTCTGAGCAAAAACTGTGCCGGGAAATAATTTACAAAGGCGTATGGCATTATGTATATCATTAGAAACTGTACGCCCTTGTTAAATATGCTGATTGGATATCCGGCAAATTTTCTTACATTCCAATACAACAGTTCTTTTATACTTCCTGTCTCTATCAAATAAATGTTGAGGGTTGCTATAAACAAAAATACTGCTCCCTGTATCAGCACTCCTCCTATAACAGCAAATAAGTAATAGAGCGCATTGTAGATATTCCAATGTACGCCAACTTTCCCCGCAGATATTAGGAACAATGTTATCCCCAAACCACCATGTCCAATTGCTGCAAACCAGTCAGAATTCACAAAAATTATTTGAAATAAAATTCCTCGAGGTCTCAATACAAATCTATCAAAACTGCCCTCTCTCACCATATTTCCAAAATCTCTAAGGCCTGTGAAAAATATAATCATTATTCCGTATGTCAGAAAAATCAGACTATACAAAAACAATAATTCATAAATATTCCATCCATTAAGTGAATTAAACTTAAGCAGAGTAAAATAAATTACTATTATTCCTGTAGATTCTCTGGCAAATACAGCCAAGGATCTGAGCACTGCATCCACTCGGTACTGAAACCACGCCCTTGCAGTAGTCTTACTATATACTGTCATTAAATGTAATGTATCATTCATCCTTAACCTCCCTGTACGATTAATTTCTTCTGTCCTTTATTCCATAAAAAGTCTCCTATCAGATATATCATCACTATCCAGACAATTTGTATAAAACACTTATACACAATCTCTGCTGTACCCAGTTGTCCAAGATATATCTGTACCGGTGTAAAATAAATGGAAGAAAACGGTGTGTATTTAAGAACGCCTCCAATCCACTCAGGCATAAACCACAGCGGAATCATTGAACCGGACAATACATTGATAAATACATTTTTGATAGTTACTATGCTCCAGATATTAATAAGCCAGAACGCAGTCATCTGAACTGCAAAGCTAATAGACCAAAGCACTCCATATCCAAGTACCGCACTGATTATAAAAAGCGCTACATTAATTATTCCAGCCGGACTATGGATTCCTGTTGTAAAAAATGCAATCAGAAAAACCGGTATAAATTTAAAAATAAGATTGAATGCTGAATCCCCAACGTTTTCTGCAATCATTCTTCCTTTGAAACTGATTGGTCTTAGCAATTCTGTTGAAATACTTCCATCCCATATTTTCCCCGGAAGAAAAAAATCATTAGGTCTGAATACCATTCCAAGTCCCATTGATATTATGAAGTTAGTTGTAACCATGGACATAGTTATTCCGTCTATTGTTTCTGCATCTCCATATAGAGCTCTGTATATTTCATAAAAAATAAAAAACTGTAAACATGTTGATAGTATGCCAAGGAAATGGTCTACCCTATAAGCACTTCGACCCAGAAAGTTTTTCTTTGCATACGCAACGTAAGGTGTTATTCTCATGCGAGCACCTTCTCTCTGTTATATATTTTACGTATTATGCTCTCAATATCCGGCTCTGCTATATTTATGTCCTTTACATTATATTTTTTCAACAGTTCACTCATAAGGTCATTTATCATTACCTTCTGTCCGTCAAAAACAAACTGCCTGTGTCTGTTGTCTATATCTATAATCTGAACATTCTTTATAGGAGCGACAGCTGTATCCTCTGAGAAAAATACATCCAACAGCCTTGCCTCCCCATTCAGGCTTCTTATTCCGTTTAGTTCTCCGTCATAAATCAACGTACCATCATTAATTACAACTAGGCGGTTACATGTCTTTTCAATATCCTGCATATCGTGTGTCGTAAAAATCATTGTCACTTTATCTTCTCTATTTAATTCCCTGATAAACTTTCTGATTGCCTCTTTTCCAACAACATCAACACCTATTGTCGGCTCATCGAAGAATACTATTTCCGGTGAATGCAGGAGCGAGGATGCTATATCAGCTCTCATTCGCTGCCCCAGTGACAACTGTCTGACCGGTTGATTAATAAAGCCTGACATGTCCAACATTTCGGTAAATCTATCAACGTTTTTTCTGTAAACATCATCCGGAATGCTGTAAATTGCCTTCAACAGTTCAAAGCTGTCCGCCACAGGCAAATCCCACTGAAGTTGTGATTTTTGTCCAAACACTACTCCAATATTTCCAACATATTTCTTGCGCTGTTTGTAAGGAACAAATTCACCAACTTTTATGCTTCCACTATCCGGATAAAGAATACCTGAAAGCATCTTAATTGTAGTTGATTTTCCTGCACCGTTTGGTCCCACAAATCCAACCATCTCCCCTTTCTCAATGGAGAAACTTATATTGCGAACCGCTTCTTTTCTCTCATACTTTGGCGCAATGAGATTGGCAACCATCCCCGGTATTCCGCTTTTTCTTTTGCTGATTCTATATGCTTTACTAAGATTATTCACTTCGATAAAACTCATTTTGTCCTCCTATAATCTGCATCACTATACTCTCAAGTTCTGATTTTTCAATATTGATGTCTCGTATTTCTGTCTGGTCTAAAATCACTTCAACCACCTCTGAAGACGATATATAATTATCGTTATACTCATATGTAATTTTATCGTTATCAATGGTGTAACGATTAATTGGTAAATCATCAATATTAGGCATTTCCCCCTCAAAAGTTATAGTCATTTTATTCTTTGGTAAATATTTGCGTCGAAGTCTCTCCTTACTTCCATAATAAATAAGTGTCCCTTTATCTATTATGGCAAGTCTTGTACAGATATTTGATATGCTCTGCATATCATGAGACGTGATAAGGATCGTCATTCCCTCACTTGCTTTTTCCTTTAATATTTTTGTGAGACACTCTTTTGCATTCTGATCCATTCCAACTGTGGGTTCATCCAGCAACAATAACATTGGTTCTAATATCAATGCTGCTGCAACTTCGACTCTCATTTTTTGTCCAAATGACAAACTGATAACTTTTTCATACTCATACCCTTTAAAGTCGAGCATTTCTGATATTTCATTATATCTTTTATAAAATTCTGACTTATTAATGCCATACATGATTCTGAGCATTTCAAAGTTCTGTATTACACTGGTTTCTTTATCAAGCAGATTCTTTCCAACAATGAAAGTACTCACATCAGAGAAATACTTTTGACGATAGTCAACAGGATTCTTTCCAAGTACTCTGACTCTGCCCAAATCAGGAGTCAACAACCCGCATGCAAGTCTTACAAAAGTTGTTTTCCCCGAACCACTTGCGCCAATCAGTCCTACTATCTCTCCTTTTGGTATGTTTATTGATATGTCTGATAATATAAACTTTGATACCTTCTCAAAATTAATCATAGACGGCCTCTCTCTTTCTTATTTCATGAAATACATACTAAACATAAAAGTACCGGCTTTATACTTTTTGCTTAGCTAAAAAAAGTTTAGCCCTTGTAACACGATATTACAAGGGCTTTGGGATAAACTACATCTGTGCAGGGATGAACGCACACGCAACAAAATATCCGTCTTCTTCATAGAAATCAGACATTCCTCCATATTTATCTATTATACTTTTTATCTGTGGTATGCCTTTTCCATGTTCTTCTTTATTTTCTTTAGAGGATATGAGCTTAGGATTACTGTCAAGAACTGATTTTTCAATCTTATTTTTAACCATGATTACTTCATAATCTCTTCTTGCCAATATCTGAACTATCAGTTCTTTCTCTTTTTCTTTCATACAAGCCTCAATCCCATTATCAAGCAGGTTGCCAAGTAGTGAAGAAAAATCCAGACTTGCCATTCTCTCAAATGACAGATTTTCTACTTCTGCTTTTATCTGAATTTTTGCTTTTCGTGCAATCTCCAGTTTCTCATTTAATATATGATTCATAAGCGAATTCCCGGTCTCTATGTAACTATGAATCATATTCAGTTTGTCTATAATCTTTGAGGTATAATCCTTTGCAGCTTCAACATCTTCTTTCTGCAAATATGAAGCAATAACCAGAAGGTGATTCTTCATATCATGCTTTAACGCTCTCATACTGTTATGTAGTTGCTTTATCTCTTCTTCTTTATTTTCAATGTCTTTTTTTTCGCTTTTCAATTCATCAAGTTCGTATCTGATCTGAGAATTTTCTGAAAATAGCCGATTATATTTTTCCTCCAACAACTCATTTTCCTGTTGCAGCTTTTTTTTATTTCCCATCATCTAATCATGTACCTCATCAGTTTTTTTCTTGCATTCTCACCAAAACTTCGTCCTATTGGCAGGCTCTCTCCATTTATCAGTTTGCATTCTTCAGAATTAAGACTCATAACTGCACTCTGATTAACTATGAACCCTTTGTGAATTCTGATAAAACCGTAGCTCTCCATAGAATTTTCAATCGACTGCATCGTATCTCTGAATCTATACTCATTATCTTTTGCAAAAACTTTGATGTAATTTCCGTCAGATTCAAAAAATAAAATATCATTTATCATAATGCTGATATCTTCGGATGCAGTTCTGAAATAGAATCTCTTTTCATTGTTTACAATCTCTGATACACCGTCATTTAACACCTTTGGCAATTCTTTTGCCAGATATGATTTTCTAACAAAACCAAATGGATGAAACTGTAAACTTTCATATACTAATTCGTCATGGCTGGTAACAAAAACAACCAATGGTTTTGGATTCATATTGGAAACATATTTTGCAATATCCAACCCTGTTATTTCAGGCATATCTATATCTAACAGCAACATATCATATGTTTTTTTCTGAATTGATTCCAACAGTTTTTCCCCTGATTCATATGCCCAGACATCACATCCGTCAATTGTCTCTTTAATCAGTTCTGTAAGATCTGCTATCATTTTCTTTTCGTCATCGCATACAGCGATTTGGATATTCTTTCCATTTGCAAACTGCTTTTCATCCATTTTTACATTCACTTTCTCAGTTATTATTTATTCACATCATTTGGGAAAGCTTAATTCCTCCGGCAATATTTATTTTATTATATTCATTTATATGAACACTTTCAAGCCTGCTTTAGCACATATCAAATAATAATATCCGCAAAAAATGCGTGCCATCTTAAGTAATAAAAAATGGCATCGTTTAAACTAAATTTATATTGTTAAAATATTGCTAATCCTATTCTACAACAAACTCCGATAATATTTTTCTCTTCGTCTCTTGCAACAAGACTAATCGCCACTCGGCTCACTAAAGTTTCAATTCTCTCACGAAATCTTTCTTTCGGATACTGTGTCCCCAAATCCGAGCGCTTCAAAAATTCAATATATTCATCAGCTGTTATTCTTTCCTCACAAATTTTATAATCCACCCAATTCACTCCCTTTTTAACTTTCTTATACACTAACATTCCATTGCCGTAAGGATCATCTTCTGCTCCAAATTCTTCATTTACAAAAGTATATCCACATTTTTCAAGAACTCTTGCTGATGCACCGTTTCCATGCACAACACGACCATGAATAACCCACTGATGAAAATCATCCACTTCGCCCTCAAATGAGACTCCTTATAAGCACTGTACAATCGCTTCGGTTCATTATTCTCTCCTCCGGACCACCTGGGGCCAACAGCATGGATCACATACTTTGCCGCCTTCCCAAAGGCCCGTATTGGCTGCATTTACAATAGCATCCGTATATTGTACATTCCACAAAAAGTAAATTCCTCCACTAATTATCCTTTTTGTAAAATGTCTAAGACATGATCTGATGCCCCAAGCAGTTCATAACGTTCACAGGTTGCCAGATGATACTCGATAAATAGCCGATATTCTTCCTCTGTAAACTCCGGCATCTGATGTCTTAAATATCTTGCCGCTCCGTCTGTAGCGATAATCTTATCTCTTTTTACCGGGAATCCTTCATTGACTTGATTGATATCTTCAATTCTAACAATATCTATTATTTCCTCCGGCTTGGATTTACATTTGAACCCCTCTTCAAACATATCATTTTCCATGTAACCTGTAATCAGTTTTTTCCCGAACATATAATGAATCATCACTGCTTCGTTCATGCAGTATGCCACCATAATGACACCGCCCTTTTTCGTTACACGAACTGCCTCTTCCATAACCTTTTTCTTATCCTCAAGGTTATATAAGTGATACATTGGGCCAAGCACCAGCGTCATGTCAAAGGACGCATCTTCATATCGGGATAAATCCATAGCATTGCCCTGCTCTGCTACAATGCTATGTTCCGGTTTGATTTTTGACTTCAATACTTTCAGATTATGTTCCACCAGTTCCACAGCGGTCACCTGATATCCCATATCTGCCAGGGCAATGCTGTACCGCCCTGTAGCCGCTCCTAATTCCAGAATTTTTGCATTCTTGTCATCTCCCAAGTATTCCTTGATGTACTTCATCGTGGTCACAAATTCCACATTTCCATCTCTGCTTAAAAGTCTTTCCTCTTCATTACAATGATTCTCGTAAAAATTGACAAGTATATCATTTTCCATCATAGTCCTCCTTTAATATGCTATATTCCACAATATCTGTAATCCCCTGCTTGCTCCATCCGGCTTGCCTTCTGGTACCCTCATAGGTCATTCCCATTTTCTGCATTGCTTTCCCTGATTTTTGGTTGTTTACTTGATGCTGTGCCTGAATTCTGTTAAATCCAATTTCCTCAAACAAATATTTGATTACCGCCTTTCCGGCTTCCGGCATAATTCCATTGCCCCACCATTTGGAGCCCATGCAGTATCCAATCTCTGCGCACAAAATATATTCCTTGATTTGAACAACGGAAATATTCCCAACAATCTCCCCGGTTTCTTTCAATTCAATTACCCAGTTGTAATAATCCGGTCGTTCATACTGTGCTGTCCAATCCGTCAACAATCCCTTCGTAATTTCCGAGCTCTCGTGAGTGGGCCAAGGCAGGTAACGGCTTACCTCATCTTCCGATGCCCAATTATCAAACATCGCCTGTGCATCTTCCAGCGTAAACTTTCTAAGAATTAGCCGCTTCGTTTCTAACTTTTTTGTTCCCTGATGATTCATTTTCAAACCTCCTCATAAAAAATAAAAAAACCACCAAACAATATTGCTATTGCTTAATGGTATCTGACACTTGAATTTCTTTTTTTATAATTTAAGAACCGGAATATTCTCCAATACAGTATCTTTTTCCATCAGCAATAGACCCATAGCCGACCTTGACCACAAGCAACTTCGATAATCTATCGCACTTTGAAAAAAGATTTCTGTTCTGCATTGTTCTGATTCCTTTCCTAAATTCTTATAACGTTATAATTGTGTTTTATTATACACGCATAAATACAATTGTCAAATATTTTTATTAACTCCGTTACTGTCATTCTTAATTTATGCAATTATCATATTAGTGATTCTTTGCACAACTTCAACCACTTCTTTATATTGAACTTTTCCTACATAATAGTTTTTGCTAGTATAATTATTCCACAACTCTTCCAATATACTACTATCTGATATATTTTTTAATTCCTCTAGAATCTTTTTATCTGTAAATTCTGTTCCACGGCGCACGCAAGTTGCCTTAAATGCTTCTTTTAAAACATCTACTGAAAAACCAATTTCTTTTTCCAACTTATAAATATCATAAAAGTCTCTCATTCTCGTATTTGCTGTTCCACGACTAATGATAGTCTGTGTTTTTTCAGCAAGTGTTGTTTCAATATTATATGTATTGAGCAATATACTTCTGTCTTCAAACATTAATTTGTATTCATACTCTATTGCAGACGTAGTAATTTTATCATTAGTAGAAATATCAATCTTAACTGGTTGTCTTAGTTTTTCAAGAGTTGCCTCCATATTAATTCTAAGACCCGGGTATTCAAAGTCATCCATAATATTATCAATTTTAACAACTTTGAAAACAATATTATCCTCTAATTCAATATTGCATATTTCATCTAAAACCTCCAACATATATTCCTTTGTAAGCGGCAAAGATTCTACTGTTGTATCGATATCCATCGTTGATCTCAAATCAATTCCTAAAAGAGAGGAAACAAGCATCCCTCCCTTCAAAATAAAATTATCTCTGTATTTTGACAATGAAACTCTTTCCATAAATCTTTCCATAAAATAAATCCTAATATATGATTTTGCAATCCTATCATTTCCCTTTGACACATTTCGAATTTTCGCCTTCAGCTGAATAGCTGTACTTATCATACCAGTACCTCCACATACTTCTTCATTTCATCTTCAATTTTCAACAATTTTGCATACCTCATCAATTTGGATAGTTCTCTATCCTTGTCTCTCAAATAGCTTACAAGCGCAGTTTGATAATTCTGAACTTCAGTTTTTTTTCTATTTTTTACAAGGTCACAAATGCATCTTTCCCGATCATAACACCTGATTTTATTTCCAAAATTAGTTTCAATTTCAACAATTCCCAAATTATATGTTTCCTCTTTCTCTTGATGAATTTCAACACCTTTTTTCCGTAATCTGCTTCCACTAAAACCTCTGGGAACACTAACATAAATTTTGTTACATTCACGATCAATCAACTGATGCAAATACAATGCTGTCTCTCCTGAAAAAATAATATTGGGATAACATCTTTGCATAATAAATAGTTCATCTTCCCATGTATCCTCTGAAATATAGATTCCTTTAGCCACTCTCTCAAAATTATTTGAATGGACATATTCTGCTAAATATGTTCTGGAAATATGTTCCTTTTCCACATCAGATACAAATAAATATCCGTTATTCTTTTCTGTCATTTTATCTAATAATTCTTTTTTATTCATAGTAATCACCCACTTTACATTCGTGCTATTATTTAAGATTATATTAGCACCATCGTTAAGTCGTGTCAATTATTTTTATTTTTAAAAAACACTTAGCCCAATAGACATATGAGCGGTTGCTTGTTTTGCAAGATACGCGCTTGTAATACAACGCTGCTTGTTAGGAAGTATCCTAAGACCTCTTATGTATCGTTGTCATGATGACAACACTCTAGGCATTACTACTCTTTACACTACGTAGTAGCGAAATACTAAGAGAATAAAATCGTCAGATTTTGTGCGATGGGTGTATTTTGCTCTCATACGCCGAGGGCTTAGTGATGTGTGCCCTATCACTTTAATTATTTTCATATTCTCCTCCATCTGTTTGACTTATAAAACCATATAGACTAGTATTATATTATCAACATTAATGGGAGGTGTGTGTTTGAAATTTAGTTATCGTGTGGAAGTATGTGCGGCATAGGCTGTCATATTTCGATAGCCTGTGCATTCTAGCTTAACAATAACTGTATTATGAATTTATTTCATATCACAGCATATGATAGGAGGCACATACATGGGCTATATAAACGGAAACAAAATATTGCCTGAGGAATTAATCAATCGTATTCAGGATTATATTGAAGGCGAATGTATCTATATACCAAAGAGTAAGAAACATTGTAAAGCATGGGGAGAGGTAAGCAATGCCAGGTTTGAACTGGATTGTCGAAACCGTGATATCTATGAGAGATATATTTCTGGAACGACCGTAAAGAAATTATCTGAAATATACTGTCTTTCTACTCAGGGTATTTACAAGATTATTTCCTCGCAAAAACAAAGGTAGAAATCTATTATTGTCTTAGGGTTCAAACAGCTAAATGTTTGGACCCTGAGCGATAAATGATTTCTACTTTTTATTTTATAATCAATAGTTGCTAGAATTATCTATAGGTACTTGATAAAGTTAGATATGTAAATGCGTTTAACTATAATTACAAAAATGGGAGGTTATAAAATAAAATGAGATGTGATAGTTATAAAGATTTATTTAGTAAAGAATATTTAATGGGACCAAACAGCATGCGACTGCTTGATGAACTGATTGAAAAATATCCAATCGACACAAATCTTAAAATAATGGATTTGGGATGTGGCAAAGGAATTACCAGTTTCTTTCTTTCCAAAGAATTTAACGCCAATGTATATGCCACGGACTTGTGGTGCTCTGCAACAGACAATTATGAGCAGTTCAAGCAATGGGGAATTGATAACAATGTCGTTCCTATTCATGCAGATGCACATAATTTACCTTATGCAAACAATTATTTTGATTTGATAACAACCATAGATTCATTTCATTATTTTTCAACGGAACCGGGATTTTTTGAATCGAAAATACTGCCCCTTGTAAAATCTGGTGGGTATGTATATATTGCAATGCCCGGTCTTAAGGAAGAAATTCACGGTAACAAAGACAATCTGGTTCTTGAATGGCTTGGTGGTGAAGAAAGTGAATATGAATTATTCCACAGTATCGATTGGTGGAAAAACCACCTGAATAGTTCCGATTTATACGAGATTGTTGATGCCTTCGAACTGACAACGGGTGAAAAAGCATGGCAGGACTGGTTTGATTCTGAACATGAATATTCCGTTAGTGATAAAGAATACTTTGCAAAAGGACTCAATAAGTATCTCAATGTTATTGGGTTCATTATAAAGAAATTCTAGTTATGATATCATTCACTTCATCTTTTGCTGAATCATTTGAAGTACACGAAGCTCTCTTTTAATCATGATTTCGTCAAAAAAGTTATCACTCTGATATTCATCGTTTGCCTGAATCGCCACCTTAAGATCAACGACTCTTAAGACAAACTCCGCTTCTTTCTCATATTCATCCAATTCCTGACTTGCAAGCTGATTCTCCACATCGCAAAAATAGTAATAGTTTTCCTGCTCGAAAATGGTATTCTCACTTTCATCACTCTTTTGTCTTCGAAGCACACTTCCAAATTCTCGAATGCTTTCCGGAATCACTAACATCCCCACTTCTTCTCTGACTTCACGAATCAGAGCTTCCACCTTATCTTCATCATTATGAATTCCTCCACCGGGAAATTTATAGTATTTTTCTTTCTTACTATAAACAAGAGCAATTTTGTCCCCTTGAAGGATAATCGCTCTGGCTGACGGTCTACGAAAAATCTCATCCGTTTTCTTATAATCTTTTAAGTCAATTTCAAATAGTCGTTCCATATTCTATAATCCCTTTTCTAAAACAAATCCAGCGAACCGGATAAATAAATTTCTTCCCGTACTTTTAACTGATGCTCCGGTTTCGTCATATAATAAAGCAGAAATTCCAGAATCATTGCGCTGCCTAGGCTTCGCCCCTCAATTTTAAAATTCCGAAAACCTGCCGGAGCATACACCTTCTGAATGTCATCAATTCCTATAAATCCCGGATTGTTCATTGCATCAGAAAACCGATAGCCTCTCTGTGCAGTCGGTGACACACACACATGGTCGTCACAGTCCATGTCCAGATTCTTCCTACTGACATTTTCATAGCAATCCTTTCGGGCATAGCAGTCAAACCAACAACACTCATTGCAGAGAAATTCTACCTTTTCCTTTTGCACTTCTGTTAGTCTGTCAAGTTGTTCCCGTTCCTTGTTGAGTCGAAAATCCGGAACCACATATCGAAATTCATCCCGGTTCAATTCCCTTTCAAACTCTCGAAAATCTGTCAGCACCTTCGTCGTAGAGGAAACAAAGTAAAACTCCGGATAATTCTTTTGAAGATACTCCAACAGTAAATCCGAATGGATGATAATTCCGTTGTTTCCACCATTTTCAAACAGTTCGCAAAGTCGATTACAAAACCGGTCGCAAAGATGCTTCTCTTCCAAAAGAGAATTACTGAAGGTCAGTCGTGCTGATATGTCATATGTATTTATTAATTCCAATACCTTCTCCGGTGATTCTTCTCCAAAGCCTACGCGTCCGCCACCCCACAAGCATTCCTGTGGAGCTCCATAGATTGATCCGATTTCACACCACTCGTAAAAATATTCCCTGTGTTCCCGAAACAGAGACAGGAACATCCGATATAACTCATAGAATTCAAACAATCCCGGAAGATGGTAATAAATCTTCTTCTCCATGATTTCTTCATCTCCATACCTAATATAAACTTTATTTAGTATATCATATCGAGCAATGATTTGCGAAGAACAGACTCCCTTTTCTTGAGCCACGATTTCATTTTTGATATAATAAATACAATATTATGTTCTGAAAATTTCATAGGAGGTATGATTATGAAGAAAAAACTTTATTGCATTTCTACCCTATTACTTAGTTGCTCTTTTCTTCTATCCTTCTCTGGATGCTCCAAGGGAAAAAAAGCAACAGAGATGAAACGGGAGAAGCAGGAAATTATAGAGGAAATGGTTGTGGATTATGGAACCTACGGTAAAGACGCCGATGAGAAGGTGGACGCATTGTTGAAAGAACTTCGGACCACAGATTCAGATTGTGGGAAACGCTGGGACAGTATTATGAAGCTATGGGGCACCACAAATAGCGATTTGTCTCTAAATTATGATGTTCTTCCGGACAATCTTTCTGACACGGATTCTCTCTGTCTGGTAGCTTTGGGCTTCCAGTTAAATCCTGACGGTTCCATGAAAGATGAACTGATTGAACGGTTAAAAGTTTTAAAGAACAGTGCCGAAAAATATCCTAATGCACTGATTGTTTGTACCGGCGGTGGCACTGCAGAAGATGATAAAACCGCAACAGAAGCCGGAAAGATGGCGGAATGGCTGATTCAACAAGGCATTGATGAAAAAAGGATTATTATAGAGGATAAATCCGTCACCACAGCCCAAAATGCTATCTATACCTTTGATATTCTTGAAAAACAATATCCGCAGGTAAAAGAGTTGGCAATTATTTCAAGCGATTACCACATTGCAACCGGAACCCTTCTATTCGAGGCAGAATCACTTCTTAGAGCCGCTAGCATGGATGCCACGAGAACAGAAGTTGTATCCAATGCAGCTTGGAAAGCACCATCCGGAACTCTTTCAACAATGTTCCAAGCCGGTGCCTTAATCGAACTCTCCGGAGATGTAGATACAGCATTTGAAATCTATTACGACACTTATGACATTCACAAACTTCCGGATATTCATGAAGGAAAATAAAGAATATTTTGGTTTAAGATAGCTATGCAAGCACGCCTCAGCGTTCTTCTACTCACCAACTGTACACAGTTTTCCTCTTAACACATATCCTATTTTTTCATAACATGCATTGGATGCAACATAATCTGCATTTGTATATAACATAGGCACATAACCTTCATCTTGGGCTTTTTTTGTTATATTATACACAAGATTTTCTGCATAATGTTTTCTTCTGGCATCTTCACGTGTATATACTAATTCTATAGAAGCCAACTCTCCATTGCCATTAGGTCGGTATGTACAACTGGCAACATGCTCACCTTTACCATCTTCCCAAAAGAATATATTATTGTTATTAACTGAATATTCTGCATTGGCACGATTCTGCTCATAACTTTGATGGCCGATACCTGTTTCCCTTTGGAATAAATCATATATTTCCGTTATTTCCTCTATATCATCCACAGTGCACTGATGCACCTTTCCCTCAACATTTCCCTCCGGTTCAAGCAAATTTAGACAGTCATATGCAAACATATTAATCTTTATAGTAAGCTTTTTTTCCTCTTCATCTGCTCTTTTAATAAAATACTCCGCCAGCTCATATTTAATATTGAAAGTATAACCTTTATCAAATGGAAATATATCATTTGTCAACTGATATACCTCCTCCATCTCCGCCTCTGTGGCATTATCCGGAGTCCAAATCCAAACCGGAAAAGGGTTATTTGAATGACAAATAATCATCCTCTCATGATCAGTTAGAAGGATTCTGCAATCACCACCCATAATTCTTCCTAATACAAAAAATGTGTATTTATCATCTTCAAGTAATCTATAGTCCCTTTCGTCCACATAATTATCCATACTTCTTGCATCTTTCATCTATTCTACACTTTCCTTCTTTTTGGTGCATTTTTTGCCATGTCTGTTTTCACGCTGACACAATATCCATCAATTCAATTATATCTTCCACAACATAATCAGCTCCTGCTTTCTCCAAATCCTCTTTTGATGAGTTACCATAAGTTACGCCACAAGTGCAGACGCCGGCACTCCTTCCCATCTCAATATCCACCGGCATATCCCCAACAACCAGTGACTCTTCAGAAGAAAACGAAAGTTCTTTCAGTGTTTTCAAAACCTGTTGGGGATTTGGCTTCAATAGGGTTGAATTATCATTACCCAGAATATATTTGAAATACTCCTTAAATTTCCATTGTGTCAAAAATTCATTAACTGATTCTGTGTCTCTTGATGTAGCAATGGTACATTGAATACCTCTTTTCGTAAGTTCTTCCAACACCGTATCTACATTTGTAAAAAATGTTGGAGATATGGTCTTCTTCATTTCTTCAAATAACTGTCTGTAAATTGTCTCACACTCCACTAGCGTCTCTTCCGATAATTCCGGATATAATTTGTGAAAACCCACTTTCGAAGAAAAGCCTATGGTGGACGCAAATTCCTCATCACTTGCCACTGCGTATCCCATTCTCCGCATGGTTTCTTTTTTTGCTGTTAAGATTACTTTCCTTGTGTCTGCAATCGTTCCGTCAAAATCAAAAATAACTAAATTATATTTCATATCTTTCCTCATTACCATTACTCGTTAAACACAATTAACGGAATCAGCATTTCCTCTTCCGTTATACTACCATGCATTGACACCCATCTCTCATCATTGAAATAGATTGTCAAATCGCTCGTGGCAATAGCTAGATAGTCCCCTAACATTCCTCTAAACTGTTCATGAAGTTTTCCTGTTCCGAACAGATTTTTTTCTATTACTTCTTCCACGGGCATCAGTAAAAACTTCTCCCCAAATATTCTGTTGAACTCCTCTTTAAAGAATTCTTTTTTTTCCTCTTTTACAAAGAAATTGAGAACTCGTGGTTCAAGTGATGGCTTTCTTATAAGGCAATCACAAAGCTGTGGATAATCCTGTAGCACAACCATGTCATTGTCAATGTGCCCATGATCTGCTGTAACAACTATAAGTGTGTCACTTAGTTCTTCTGCCATTTCTTTAATCATCTCTTCCATCTCAAGCATACATTTGTGCACTTCATCAGATTTCAATCCATGTCTGTGAAGCGCCCCATCCGGATTATTCCAGTATGCATAGATATATTTCTGATCATGTTCTTTGCACCACTCTTTAATCTGTGTACATATTTCTTCTAGACTCTGCGGATGTGGCTCTAGGAATGGTGCCGTCATATATGCTTTGCCTCCAAATCGATTAATCCTATCCACAATATTTTCATAAGGTGTCACTGTCCATGGTACATTGAAATCTGCTGCAGGTTCGTCCGTATCCTGCACCACGTTCATAAACACTGTGACATTCTTATCAACTATTGGATAATAGCAGTCCCACCCAAGCCAACTATGCTCACATGGCTGAAGCCCCGACATAACGGATGTTGTGGCTGCAACAGTTGTAGAAAGAAATACTGAACTATATATTCCTGCCAGATGACTTCTAAACGGTCCATTTTCTTTTAAATGATTTTCAAGAACAACTTTTCCCATACCATCCAACAATATAACAACTATGTTTTTGTAATCCTTCTCCAAATATTTATCCAAAAGTGGCAATGTTGCTCCCACTGGATCCGCATTAAACTTCTTTAAAATTGAATTTGGCAAATTCGCTATACAATTGTTGTAATCAGGCCATACTACTTTCTTTTCCATAAAAACCTCCCTAAAAAAGAAAACGCCTATCTGTGTAGATAAGCGTTTGTCAAAAATAAAATATAATATAAAATACAAGTTTACTCTTATCTTCACTTCAAATATCTATATACACCATCAAGACCATACACTCTTATAATGTGCATGATCGAAATAATGACATATAAATAAATGAATGAAAATGTATTCATAGTAAACTCTCCTTTCGTTAAAAATTAGAGTCATTGTATCTCTATTGTTAATTATTGTCAATAACAAAATTATTTTTCAAAACAATCAGTCAGAAAACACCTCAAAACTATCCCTTCTGGCACGGGCTATCAGTACAATTTTATTTTCATTTGCGTACTGTACTGCTCTGTCAGTTGGTACAGCTTTTGCCACCAGCACAGGAATACCTGCCTCGCTTACTTTTGTAATCATATCAAGGGGAACTCTTCCTGATGTATATATAATGCAGGACTCAGGATTGATACGATTAATAAGAATATAGCCTATCGCTTTGTCTATTGCATTATGTCTGCTTATGTCTTCACATTCAAAAACAATCTCCCCATCTTTTAATAAAAAGCAACTGTGAGCAGACTTTGTCTTGTTATGTATCTCACTTCCTTTGGAAAATTCCTCTATAAGTTTCCAGATATCTCCTATTCTATATTCTTTGAATTCTGTTCGTCTGCTATAATTTTCGTTCTTTTCATTTATTTTGGCACTCCGGTCAATCTCAATGTCCTCTACCATTACTGTCACTTCATCATTCTGAACAATACTTAAATCAACAATATCATCCAAACCTCTTATAACTTTTTTGGAGAATAATCTTCCAACCACCAATTCTTTTATATTTGTTTTTGTACAGACAATGTTATACTTTTCTATTTGTTCAATTTGTTCTTTTTTTTCTGTATCTTCAATTACTGCTTTTCTATCTTTTTTTCTTATAACCTTCACAGCAATCTCTTTCTCTACAAGTATTTGCTGTTTTGCGCTAATCTCACTGCCATCAGCCTTATACATTTTTGTATTTACTGTAATAATATTTTCCATATGTTCTCTCCGATATTTCTCTCTATCCATCCGCTTCGCCTCTTAAAATATCTATACCGTGGGAAAGAGTTGGGACAACAAACTCAAGGCACTCTCTCACTGCTTTTGGACTTCCCGGAAGGTTAATAATAATGGTTCTTTTTCTGATAACTGACTCAGCGCGGCTAAGCATTGCCTTTGGAGTAATATTGAAACTATAATTTCTAATTGCCTGACTTATGCCCGGAACATTTCTATCTCCTGCTTTTAGCGTAGCTTCAGGAACCCTGTCTCTTACAGAAAATCCCGTACCACCTGTAGTAAAAATCACATCCGGCATGTCATTGTCGCTTATTTCAACCAACCTTTTGTAAATCATATTTTCATCATCGCTTAGCAGGTCATATGATATAACTTTGTATCCGTATCCTTCTAATAATTCTTTTACAAGAGGACCGCTTTTGTCCTCTCTTACTCCCTCAAAACTTCTGTCGCTTGCCGTGATAACTGCTGCAGTATATGCCCTCTTTTCTATACTCATCTCATCCCCCACAGAAATTTTTCCGCCGCTGATAACCTTTGCAAAAACTCCTTCTCTTGGCATAATGCAATCTCCGGTCATCTGCCTGATATTGCATCCCTCATGACATATTTTTCCAACCTGTGTAATCTCAAGAACCACGTCATTGCATACAAATCTTGTCCCTATAGCGCACTTTTTAAAATCAAAACCGCTTACTAAAAGGTTCTCTCCAAAAACTCCCGGTTCAATATCAAGTCCGGTCTTTTTTGCAAATGCAGTTTCTATTTCGTAGGACAAAAGACTTACCTGTCTTTCACTTCCACCGTGGGCATCATTTTTAAGCCCATACTCCGCTATTAAATTACATTCTCCTATATTTTTCTTTGCTGTTCCTTTTTTTTCACTTATGCAAACTGCCTTTACTATCCCCATATTATCCTCCAATTTGAAACATATCCGTGTATTCTGCTTCCCTCATCATCTGATGTTCCTTAGGTTTGAGACTAATACTCTCTCTAATAATCTCTGTTATCTCACTGTCCGTGCTATTGTTTCTGAGTTTCTCTCTGATATCCACACCAATATCATGGTGCAGGCACATTTTCAACGTGCCGGTTGAAGTAAGTCTGATTCTGTTACATGAAGCACAGAAAACATTGCTTATCGGACTTATAAATCCTATACGCCCTTTAAATCCCTCGGGTCTGTAATATATGGCAGGTCCATTTTGTTTTTCTCGTTGTTCCTCTTTCTGCGCTTCATCTCTACATAGCTCTCTCTTAACTTCTTCCTTCAGTTCTCCGAAGACAGATTCCAAATTCTTTTTGATTTCTCCATTTTCTATACCGCAATAATTTTTTCCACAACTGGTCGGCATCAATTCAATAAACCTGACATCAATATTTTTATCCTTTGCCATTCCTGCAATATCTGAGATTTCTTTTTCATTCCACTCTTTTATAGGAACACAATTTATCTTTGGTTTTAGATTATATTTAATCGCCAGCTCAATTCCCTCTAAGACATCCTCAAGCTTGTCTTCTCCTGTCAGTTCATTGAACACATCTCTGCTTAATGTATCAAGACTGATATTTATATCATCCAGTCCTGCCTTTACCAGTTCATCAATACTGTACTTTAGCATTGTACCGTTTGTGGTAATTGACACCCTCTCGATTCCTTCGGTGTTTTTGATATCTCTTATCAACTTGCAGATATTTTTCCTAATCAGCGGTTCTCCTCCTGTAAGCCTGATTCTCTTTATCCCAAGTTTTGCCAGAATTGACACTATCCTACTTATTTCCTCAAGAGACAGGATATCATTGTGGCTTACATGCTCCACACCTTCCTGTGGCATACAATATTTACACCTCAGGTTACATCGGTCTGTCAACGATATTCTCAAATAATCTATGTTTCTGTTATAACTATCTTTCATGTCTTTCCTCTATCTATCCAACACAATCAATTTTCCGGTATCAACTTTCAGATAAAACGACTTTTCCTCATTGGTTTTTCCACTGAAAATCTCA
Organism: Lachnospiraceae bacterium; assembly: GCA_015057625.1. Classification (GTDB taxonomy): domain Bacteria; phylum Bacillota; class Clostridia; order Lachnospirales; family Lachnospiraceae; genus SIG293. Next base: position 49,914 of record SVDZ01000011.1, read on the forward strand.
TCTTTTATTTCATCCCATTTTGGTTTTGAAACTACCCATGTGAGTAGCGAGTCAGGTGAATCACTCTGATTACCGGACTGTCTGAAACAAACCATCACAGAAAATGTATCTTCTATGATTCTTTCCAAACTGCATTTAAAAACATCCACATCATCATTACCGTCAACCAATTTGAAATAGTGAGCTCTAAATCCCACATTTGTTATATTGACCCCTTCTATTAAGGAATCCGGAATTCTTATCTTTATACCCCAGTCCGTTGCATTATAGATATCATCACTAACATTCTCAATGCGGGACACATTTTTGCATCCTGTAAGTCTGGTTGCCACCACACTCTTTGGATGATCGAAGAACTCCTCCTTTTTTTGTATATCAGTCAGGCTTCCATTATCCATAACACCAATATTGTCTGCCATTTTGTACACTTCATTTCTGTCGTGACTCACCATAATTACAGGACCTGAAAATTCATCTATCACGCTATATATCTCACGCTCTATTCTGAATTTCAGATAATTATCCAACGCTGAAAAAGGCTCGTCAAACATTATCAATTCAGGTTTCGTCATTAACATTCTGGCCATAGCCGTTCTCTGACTTTGTCCTCCGGATAATTGGGCCGGATATAAATCCTTGACACTTCCAAGATCAAATCTCTCTATAATCTCATCTGTCATAGAAGGTTCCTTAGCTGTGCAGGTAATATTTTCTCTGACAGTCATATTTGGAAACAGTGCGTAATCCTGAAACAGAAAGCCAATGTTTCTCTTTCTTGCCGGGACATCTATTTTTTTCTTTGAATCAAACAGTACTCTATCCCCAAGTACTATCCTTCCCTCGTCAGGTTTTTCCACACCGGCTATGCACTTAAGAGTCATAGTCTTTCCACTTCCCGACGCACCTAATATGGCAAAAACATCATCCTCAACCACAAAGTTTGCCTCAAGGATGAAGTCGTCAAAAGATTTTTTGATGTCTACTTCTAACTTCATCGCTTCCTCCTTTTAAATCCGTCGGTAAATACATTCATAAGTACTAAAACCACCATAGAAAACATAATTATAAGACCAACCCACAAATACGCTTTTTCTCTGTTACCGCTCTGCATAAATGAATATATGGCTACTGACATTGTTCTGGTCTTTCCCGGAATATTTCCCGCCACCATTATGGTCGCGCCAAATTCTCCAAGGGCTCTGGCAAAAGATAAAACCGTCGCTGCCGCTATGCCCGGCCATGCATTTGGAATTAAAACCTTGCGAAATATTTCCCACTCACTCATGCCAAGAGTTCGTGCAACATTGATAAGATTTGTATCCACCTGATCTATAGCCCCTCTGGTGCTTCTGTACATAATTGGAAATGAAACAATCGCCGATGCTATAACACCTCCTGCCACAGTAAATATTACATTTATTCCCACACTGTTAAGAAATCTTCCAAGAAAAGAATTTCTACCCATTAAAATCAGCAGTAAAAATCCTACTACTGTAGGCGGGAGCACCAGCGGTATGGACATAATACTGTCCACAACCGCCCTTCCTCTTTTCATATGTGAGACAGCAAAGGCTGCCATAATTCCTGCAAAAAAGGTTATCACTGTAGCCATCACTGCTATTTTTAAAGATATCCATAATGGTGATAAATCCATACTGCTGCCTCCAATATCTTACTAATTACATTCATAGAATCCGTATTTTTTAAAGGTCTCCATTCCTTCGCTTGAAGACATATAATCCGTCAGTTTTTTAACTTCATCTTTATTCTCCGAATTGCTGAGTGTTCCTACCGGATATATAATATCCTTACACAATCCTTTTTCTGCTGTAGCGACAATCTTAACTTTGTCACTGACCTTAGCATCAGTCTCATAAACTACTCCGCAATCTGCTTCTCCAGCCTCAACCCATGTCAAAACAGTTCTTACGTCCGCTCCCAAGTTGGCCTTTTTTTCAACCACGTCCCACATACCAAGACTCTCAAAAACCTGTTTTGCATATTTTCCTGCAGGAACTGACTCAGGATTTCCAATACCCACTAATTTCACTTTGTCCTCCTTAATATCCTCAAATGATGTCACATCATTTTTCTCTTTTGAAGTAATAAGCACAACCTTATTTTCAAGGAGATTCTTTGTGGAATCCTTATCAATAAATCCTCCTTCTGTCAGAATATCCATCTGATCTGTTGATGCGGACATAAACATATCTGCCTTTATCCCCTCTTCAATCTGTGTCTGAAGAGCACCGGAACTTGCATATGAGAAAGTCAAAATCACTTTGTTATCCTTCTCATATTTTTCCTTTATTTCATCACATACATCTGTAAGAGATGCTGCTGCAAGAATTGTAAGTTCTGCTTTTTTATTATCTTTTGACTTATCATCAGTTGTGTTGTCTGAAATATTGCTCTTACATCCTCCCAATGATGCTGCCATTGTTAATACCAAAGCTGATATCGCTATTTTACTAATATTATTATTATCTTTATTTTTCATTCTTCTACCTTACAAAATGGCCACTCTTTCCACCACTTTTTTCTTCTAATCTTATATTTCCGATGACCATTGTTTTGTCGATAGCCTTGCACATATCATAAACAGTCAACAACGCAGTACTTACACCTGTAAGTGCCTCCATCTCTGCTCCGGTCTGCCCGTTGAGTTTAACTGTACATATACACTTAATCTCCAAACTCTCCTCAAGAATTTCAAAATCGAGAGCCACCTTACTCAAAAGCAGAGTATGGCAAAGAGGTATCAGTTCAGGTGTTTTCTTTGCCGCCATAATCCCCGCAATCCTTGCAGTTCCAAGGACGTCACCCTTTTTCACCTGGTTGGTAATAACAGCATCAATAACTTCCCTGCTCACTCTGATTGAACCTGATGCTACTGCCATTCTGTCTGTGTGTTTTTTATCTGACACATCAACCATGGTGGCGTTTCCGTATTTATCTATATGTGTTAATTTTCCCATAATTTATCTACCTCTTACCTACTCTATTTACCGAATCCACAGTTTGGAAAATGGCATTTCTCACAATTCAAACACATTCCGCCCTCTCCATAACATAAAAGATCCTTTGCATTTAACTGTTCTCCTGCAATCAATCTTGGCAATACTAAATCGAATATGGTTCTTCTTGCATACATTACACAGCCCGGCAATCCTATTACCGGTATCTGCCTTTCACCTTGTTCATAGTACGACAACAAAAACATAGCGCCGGGAAGTGTCGGTGCACCATAGCTGACTATCCTTGCACCTGTAGCCTTAATAGCACCCGGCGTCTGGTCATCAGGATCCACGCTCATTCCTCCGGTGCAAAGTACAATGTCCACTCCTTTATTTATATAATCATTAATGGCATTAACTATTGCATCTTTACTGTCATCCACTATCTTCTGCCCGATACACACAGCCCCGTACTCTTCCATTTTATTTTTAAGCACCGGTCCGAAGGCGTCTTTGATAATGCCCTTAAACACTTCACTTCCCGTTGTGACAATTGCGTATTTTACAGTCTTGAAAGGTAAAATTGACAATATCTTTCTGTCGTTAACAATATCCTTTGCCTTATCCATCTTTGACTTTTCAATCACAAGGGGAATAATTCTTGTTCCGGCAAGCTTATCGCCTTTTTTTACCGGGAAATTTCCGTGAACTGTGGCAATCATCATCTCACCAAGACCATTGATTTCATTAAGCAGTTCTGTGTCAACCTTTAAAAGACCGTCCATCGCTGCCATGATTTCTATTTTTCCTTCCTTTGGTTCTCCACATTCAAATTCAGTGGCATCTCCTACACAAATGTCTTTAAGCACAAAAGCCGCCTCGTTCTCATGAAGCATATTTTCATTATTCTCCCAGACATATAAATGCTCTTTGCCAACTGACAACAAAACATCTATATCCTCAGGCTTAACTATATGTCCTTTTCTAAAGACCGGTCCTTTGGATTTTCCCGGTATTATCTGTGTAATGTCATGGCACAACACGTGACCCACTGCATCTTTTGTATCTACTAATTTCATATTCTCTCCAATTTCAATTGCATTTTTGATTTGAACGCCGGTTGTCAACATTCATCAATTCCAAAATACTTTTTTATGCACAAAAAAATCCCTGTAACATCATTGATATCATAAATATCTCGATATTCTAGGGAATCCATATCAGTTGCAATGCATATTAACCGCGACTTATCACAAACACTTTCAGGATAGACTTCTCTCCTCACCACCTCAACTTTAGGAAAATGAGATTTTTTAAATCCTTCAAGTATGATAAAGTCTGGCCTGACATCCTCGGTTATTTGTTTTATAATCTCTTTCACATTGACAGATTTTCTGGTGTTCATAAAGAATCTTTTATCCGTAAGCGCAGCCGAACTCAAAGCTCCAGCCTCAAAAAATCTGTACGTATCCGTGCCTTTAACATCTTCGAGCACATCATGACCGTCGTGTTTTATGGTTGCAACTGTGTAATTATTATTTATAAATTCATTTATCAATTTTTCTATGAGAAATGTCTTGCCACTGTTTTTGTAACCGCTTACCGCAAAACAAACAGGCTTAACAGCCTCAAAGTATTCGCTCTTTGTATTTATATTTTTGACTATTTTTTTCTCAAAGGACGTGTAACACAAATTAATATATTTTGTTCTTGCGCCTTTAATAATTTCGAATAATTTGTATTTACCCTCTGCTATCAGACTCTCTATGAGAGGCAACAGTTTTTTGGAATAAATTGCGCACAAAGGCTGAAGTCTCTCACCATCATCAATGACATAACAGTCATAATCAGAGCAGATATACTCTGCCATATACTCCACTAAATCCTTTGTGACAAATGGCATGTCCGCAGCACACACAAACACATAATCCTTCTCTGCCTTGATAAGAACCTGTCTGATTCCCTCAATTGGACCAATTTCTCTGTGTTCATCGTAAACGACCTTTGGTGAATACTTCTCATAAATTCCTTTTTGGGCAGCAGAAATAATAGGAGTATCAAACTCCATAAATTCGTTTGTAAGTCTTTGTATAATCGACTCATTATTAATTTGTAACAGAGCTTTGTTCTGTCCCATTCTGCTGCTCTTTCCGCCTGCCAATATAGCAACGGAAAGGTTGTTCACTTCTCTGTTCATAAGCCATTCCCCATTAGTCTTTCTGTATTAGTCTTATTGCATTAGTCTTTCTATATTAATCTTTCATCATAAGAATATTCACTTCATGATTCTTTTTATATTCTTTATTCGCATCAATAATAACGTAGCAGTTACATTGATTAAGATTGCTGATAACTGACGAAGCATTTTTCTTTTCAAGATGCACCACGCCGTTTTCAAATCTCGCTCTCAAAAACCTCTTGGTCTTCTCGATTTTCCCATAATCGTCCGCCAGTATTCCTACATCTATTTTGCTTGCCCAGGTATCATTTTCGGTGATGTGTGCCAGCAAATCCCAGAAATAATAATCAAAATTGCACAAGGCTGCGTAAGGATTACCGGACAGACTAAGGATAACTTTTCCATCCTTCACACTTGCTGTAGTAGGGGTTCCCGGTTTAATGTTGACCCTCTTAAACAGTACCTTTGCTCCGATACTTTCTATCACCTCCGGAAGCAAATCTTTTTTACCGACACTTACTCCACCTGTGGTAATTATAGCGTCACAACTACCAAGCATTTCTGTGATATTACGCTGTATAATATCCGCATCATCTTTGCATATTACAGTCTTACAGATAAGTCCTGCCTTTTTAAGTGACGCCGCAAGCATATAGGAAATACTGTTATATATCTTTCCTTTTACAGGAGAATCATTCACCGATAAAAGTTCTGAACCTGTACAAATAATGCCAATGACAGGTTGAGGTTTTACTTTTACCTCTGCAATTCCAAGACTTGCCAACATACCTACATGAGCTCTGGTCAAGATAGTTCCACCTGTTATAACTATCTCTCCCTCTTCAATGTCCTCTCCAACTTTGCAATAATTTGTAAAGGGTGCCACTGAATTCATTACAAGTACTGTATCTTCACCGTAATCCGTATCTTCCTGTTTCACAACCGCATCATAACCTTTTGGTACATAGGCACCTGTCATTATCCTTACTGCAGTACCTGAAATCCATTCAGTTTCTTTGTAATCTCCGGCTAACATTTCTCCCACAACTTTTAACCTGACCGCACTGTTCTTTGATGCACCTTCAACCTCTTTAGCCTTAACAGCATATCCGTCCATGGCTGATTTTGGAAAAGAAGGGACAGCAAACGGAGATTTAATGTCCTCGGCAATAACTCTTCCGATGCTTTCCGCTATAGATATCTCTTCATTTTCTCGTCCAATGATAAAAGCATTGTCTATCAATATTTGTTTTGCCTCTTGAATTTCCATTTTCTGTCCCTGCATTTCTATATTTTTTCTTCTTTTAATTTTCTACTGTTCTATTAGTTTTCAGCTGTTATGCTTTTCCTATTAGAGTTTTGAAATATTTACCGCGCAAACTTTGTACTCAGGAATTCGCGCGAATTCGTCCAGCGCTGCATTTGTCAGCACATTAACCGGCGAATCTTCAAAGTGGAATGGCATCCAAGTCTCTCCCTCTGATACCTTTCTTCCCACTCTGGCAGTAGCAGTTATAGTTCCTCTTCTGCTGCTAACCTGAATCTTCTCGCCGTTTTCTATGCCAAGTCTTTTTGCATCATTGTAATTCACTTCGATAAAACCTTCGCCTGCAATGTCCATAAGACCTTTTGATCTGGTAGTCATCGCTCCGGCATTGTAATGGTAAAGTATTCTTCCTGTTGTCAAAATGAAAGGATATTCATCATCCGGCAATTCATTTGACGGAACATATTCTGCAGGATAGAACAAGGCTTTTCCTCTTACCGGACCATTTGCATGCATAATATATGTACCCGGATGTTCCTTCGAAGTACATGGCCATTGCAATGTCTCTCCATCATCCAGTCTCTTATGAGATATTCCGGCAAAGCTTGGTGTAACAGATGCTATTTCATCCATAACTTCAGCTGAAGTCATTGGCTTTTGAGGATATCCCATTGCATTCATAAGATCAATTATAATATCAATGTCAGAACGCATCTCGCCGTCCACTGTTACAGCCTTTCGGATTCTTTGAACTCTCCTCTCTGTATTTGTAAATGTTCCTTCTTTTTCCGCATAACTTATTGCCGGCAAAATCACATCTGCATACCGGGCGGTTTTTGTCATAAATAAATCCTGTACAACGAAGAATTCAAGACTCTCAAGTGCTTTGATAATATGTGTTGTATCTGGATCTGATACAACCGGATCCTCACCACATATATAAAGCCCTTTTATTTCTCCGTGTATTGCTGCCGGGAAAACATCTGTAGCTTTAAGTCCCGGCTTGTCATTAAGCTTTATGCCCCAAGCTTTTTCAAATTTCTCTCTAACCTGAGGGTTATCTACTTTCTGATATCCCGGGTAGTCCGTCGGCAATGCTCCCATATCACAGGCTCCCTGCACATTGTTCTGTCCTCTTAGAGGATTAACTCCACAACCACTGCGACCGAGTTTGCCTGTGAGCAATGCAAGATTTGACATAGTCATTACACCCTCTGTTCCTGTGGAATGCTCAGTAACACCAAGGCAGTAGATAATAGGTGCCTTAGGTGCTTTTGCATACATTCTTGCAGCCTCCACTAACATATCAGGATCAACATGACATATCTCACCCACTTTTTCAGGTGTATAATCCTTAACTAACTCTTTTATTTTTTCAAAATCTTCTGTGTACTTTTCGATAAATTCATTATCTGTCAGACCTTCATTGATAATAACATTCATCATTCCGTTCGCAAATGCAACGTTAGTACCCGGTCTTAATTTCAAATGTATATCTGCATACTTAGTAAGTCCGATATCCCTCGGATCAACAACAATAAGTCTGGTCTTTCTGTGCTTTACCGCCTGTCTTATCTGCATACCAACTACCGGATGAGCTTCTTCAGGATTTGAACCCACTAAAAGTATACAGTCAACATCATGCGTAATGTCGTATATAGGATTGGTCATGGCTCCTGAGCCCAATGTTTTAGCCAGTCCTGCTACTGTAGCTGAGTGGCATACTCTGGCACAATTGTCCGTATTGTTTGAGCCAAAACATGTTCTCACCATCTTTTGAACCATATAAACATCTTCATTGGCAGATCTTGAGCAGGCAAACCCCGCAAGTGAATCTCCGCCATATTGGGCTTTGAGTTCCATAAACTTATCTGCTGTGTACTTTATGGCCTTTTCCCAGGATACTTCCTCAAATGCTCCGGTCTCTTTATTTTTAATCATCGGATGTTTGATTCTCTCTTCTGATGAGACAAAATCATAACTTCCCGATCTGCCCTTTACGCATAACAATCCGTGATTAGACGGACCGTCTGCCGCTTCAACATCCACAATTTTGTTATCCTTCACCACAAGATAATACTGACATCCTGTTGCACAATGAGGGCATGTAGTAAGAACTTTTTTTGTTTCCCACTCTCTGTAGTTCTGTCTTCTTTTAAGCACTAACGCCCCTGTAGGACATGCTGCAGCACAGTTTCCACAGGATTCACAATCTGTTTCTTTCCAGTCGCTTCCAAATGGCGCATCAACTATGTGAAATACTCCGGTCCTTGCATTTTTAAGTGTTCCGTTTCCTGCTGCCATACCGCAGGCACCAACGCACCTCTGGCAGTGAATACATTTACTTGGATCATATAACAGATAAGGATTATCTTTTAATTTTGGAAGTTTATCTTCAATATCTTTCCTTGAACCTTTGTAGTCCGTTCCATCAACTCCAAATTCGTTACACAGGCGTTGAAGAGAACATGCACCATTCTTCGGGCATGACATACATTCTGTATTATGGTTTGACAGGATAAGTTCAAGCATTTCTCTTCTGTAGGCTTTCAAGGTATCACTGTCTGTTTTGATAACCATTCCGTCCTTTATCATTGTTTTGCACGCTGCCAAAAAGCGACTATATCCTTCGATTTCCACCATGCACAGTCTGCAGGCGCCAATCTCACTAACGTCCTTGAGGTAGCACAATGTAGGAATATAAATATTATTCTCACGGCATACCTCCAACACAGTTTTGTTTCCATCTACATCATATTTTTTATCATTTATTATCACACTCATCATTAGTCCCTACCTCCGCGCATATCTCCGCAACCAAAATGGTCACATCTCAAACATCTGCCTGATTCTCTGTCAGCCTCCTCAGGAGTCATAGGCACCTCTACGTGTTCAAAATCTTTTCGCCTCTCAAAGGGATCGCGTTCCTCAATCTCAGCTCTACCGGTAGGAATACACTTATTTGGCATAGCAAAAGGCGTCTGCACATCATAATCCACTATATGATGATATCCTAAATATTCGTCTATATTGTAAGCTGCAACCTGTCCTGCCGCTATGGCATTTATGGCAGTGGACGGACCTGTAACACAGTCACCCCCTGAAAAAATACCCTTGCTTTCCTTTATGGCAGTTTCTGTGTCTGACCCCTCCTCTGCAAATTTGACACTGCAGGTTTCATCTGCAAGAATCCTTCCTCTCTCGACAGGAATTCCTTCTTTTTCAAAGTCAGCCACATCACATCTTTGACCAACTCCGAGAATAAGAAGGTCACACTTGAATCTATAAGGATATGCGCTGGAATGTTCTGTAGTCACAAATCCCATTGAATCAAATTCACCCACAATCTGAGGTTGTAGCCATACTGCAGCTATTTTATTTTCATCTTCAACGCTCTCCTCGAAATGTAGGAAATTGAGAAGTGTTCTGAATATAACTCCTTCTTCCTTGGCACTTTCTATCTCACTCTCAAGCGCTGTGTAATCGTCTCTTTTTCTTGTAAATACATTTACGGTTTTGGCATTAAGTCTTATAGCGGTTCTTGCCGCATCCATTGATACATTTCCTCCGCCAATAAGAACAACATCTTTTCCTGAAAGATCCATCTTCTCGCCTGCAGCTATTTTCTGTAAAAAGTCTGCTGCAGGTATTACATTTTCTGCATCGCTGTTCTCTACAGGCATTCGGTTTCCTATCTGAGCTCCAAGTCCCAGATACAGAGCATCATATTTTTCTCTCAGTTCCTTAACCGAAATATCTCTGCCAACTTTTGTATTAAGATGTACTTCTATATCTCCGCTCTTTAGTATAGCGTTGATATCCTCATCTAATTTATCCTTTGGAAGCCTGTATTCCGGAATGCCGTATCTGAGCATGCCTCCTAATTTTTCGTGTTCATCATATACCACAACTTTATGTCCCATCATAGTAAGGAAGTATGCAGCTGTAAGTCCTGAAGGACCTCCACCGACTATACCCACAGTCTTTCCTGTATCCACATTTCTGGTAGGAGTGTCCACCTGATCTGCCGGTATCTGATCCACTGCATATTTTTTAAGTCCCCTGATGTTAATCGGCTGGTCCACAATACTTCTTCGACAGCGTTTCTCACAAGGATGCTCGCAAACATAAGCGCAAGCTGTCGGAAATGGATTTTTCTTTCTTATTGTGTTTATCGCTCCGGCATAATCATGTTCGTGAATAAGTGCCACATACCCCGGCACATCTACGTGAGCAGGACACAGAGTCAGACACGGTACTGTCTGAATAACATTCTCAACGCATCTCCTATTCTTGATGTGGCTCTCATACTCATCTGCAAATTCATGTAAACTGTCGAGCACTGTATTTGCAGCTACCACACCTACTGCACAATCAGCAGTTTTTGTAATCATTACACACAACTCTTCCAGCTTTTTGAGGGTATCAGAAGTTCCCTCTCCCTCAAGAATAGCCCCCAACATCCTGTCTGCCTCCACTAGTCCATCTCTGCATGGAATACATTTTCCGCAACTCTGATTCATAGACATCTGCAAAATAGATCTGTACATAACAAGTGGACACATCCCAGGTGGATATGATGTAAGCCTAGATTTAAATTTGTTTAGAACGATTTCCATTCTATCGTTCATATTTCCCCTTTTCGCTAATTCTTTCGCCATAAGTTTTTACCTCATTATCTCTTGTTTCTATTCAATTGTTCCGTTCAAAAAATATATTTCTATTTTACTCTTTTTTAAAAACAAAAGCAACGATTTATAGCACGCCTGATTATCCCTAAAAAAAGAAAAACCACCAAACAATATTTCTATCATCTGATGGTTTTAATACTTATTTCATTCACTTTTTTCAGAAAACTGAATCTCATTTTTCGATCATATTTTCCAAAACCTTTATGAATTCTCTCCAATCCTCAATATAAAGATGTTCGCAATCCACTTTAAGACCGTCATTTATTTTTTTCATTGGATCGTTCTCTTCGTCTGTCTCTCCATTGTAAAGAACCGGGAATATTCCGGCGTTGTGAGCTCCGACAACGTCTGCCGCAATGCTGTCACCGCAATACCACACCTCGTCCGGTGTAAGCCCGGCTTTTTTTAATGCTACATCAAACATCATTCTATTAGGCTTAGTGAAAACATATTCACTTGAGGTAAGCACGAATTCAAATTTATTATTCGGTAAAAACCTGTTTAATCTCTCCTTTAAAGCTTCACCTGAAAAGCACAAATTACTTATTACTCCGGTACGTATCCCCTGTTGATCCATAAATTCTAACATTTCATCCACATAGGGCATTTTGGCACCCTTTGAAATACCATACCAGATAATTTGCTCAGCCTCCGGAATCGAAACAGACAATTCTATTCCAAGATAATCCATAACCATCTGCAAAAAGCAGTGCTCATGAACTTCAATATTGGGACCTCTCTCTGCTTTTACTTCAGCCAACAGCGCCATAACTGTTCTGTTAAATTCATCGAATGTAACATTATAAGGATTACTCTTAACGTAATTCCAAATTGCTCTGTTACCATTGTCTGTATCATGGTTAGGCTCATACAAAAGTGTATGACCGTAATCAAATATTATCATCTTAGGTTTAATCATTTTGATTGTTCCTCTCTGTAGTCGTTATTCCGTAAAACTGTAATTTTTGATTATCTCGAGAATATCATTCTTGTAAACATTTCCATCCAACACATCACCGTTTGGTGAAAAACTGATTGCTCTGACATCTCTTGGATCTTCCTCATAAGGCGACTCAAACTCCTTGCCCTCAAAATATTCTCCAAAATATTTTAATGCATTTCCACTTGGGAAAATCACATTTCCGGATCCTATTTTAAGATTCAATTCATCAAATTCTTTCAGAAGTTTTCTTGTCTGATTATTGTATTCATTGTCATCGTCTTCACTAACCAACCATGCAGGACTAAGCTTTATCGGCACCCCTGCTTTTGAAATACATTTTGCAAAATACATTACCGGTTCCAGCGGAATTGTTTCCTGATGAAAAGCATCTATCGATAACAGTATTTCATTCACTCCGCTGTCTTTCAGATTATTTGCAACTTCTTCTATTCTTCCAAAGTCCTTTGAAAAATAGCCGTTGGTAATCAGCTGTCTTTTCCCAATTCCCATTTGGGTTGCAACCTTATGAATATCACAAACTGCCTCCGGATAAATCAGCGGTTCGCCGCCAAAAGTCATCAGCGATTCAATGTCGTAATGTTCACACACTTCTCTGATTGATTTTTTGACAATATCCACGTCAACATGCCCTGTACAATTAATGTGTTCTCCCTGAGAGCAGTGCTTGCATCTTCCTGTACAAGCCAATGTTACAACTACTTCGATTCTTTTTAAATTCTTAACATATTCATTCATAATTAACTACATTCCTTTCAAAAACAAACCACTCACATCCAAGTTATTCGGATGGAGTTTCATTCTAATTTACAATTAAACTTCTTAGTTATTTTTCTGTTTAAGGCGATGCAGTTCTGACAACATATTTTCAATTAACCTCGATACAACCTGTTGCCAATATTAGAACTGCATCGAGTTTCTAATTCGTTTTCTCATTTTAAACACTCCTATTATAGTTCTTCAAAAGGCTTCACCGGCCCCTTCACTTATTCTCTCTTAGGAACTCCATTATCTTTTCATAATTTTCAGGGACATGCGGGAACACACATTTAGAACAGTCCTTAATCTTCCTGTCTCCCTTATCTATAAACGACGGATTTCCCAGACACTTTTCCTTTGTGTACATCGGGCAATAACAAAACATACAGTTAAAATCCTCCAAGCCCTTATGACATGGAAAATACTTACAATCCCTATTCTCAAAAAACTTATATGAATTCTGCATTTTTTACTCCATCTCTGTTCTACTATAAAAACTACTCTTCTGTTTCGTATACAAATATTTTTGTTCCGTCTTATTTTTCATTGTTTTTTTCTTTATTCTTTGGTCGAAAAATATAATAAATCCCAAGAAATACAACAGTGAAAACATTAACTATAATCATAAAAGCCGGTAGTTGTTCTATATAAATACCCACTTGTATCAATATAGGAATATATTCTATTGTTCCTGTTTTTCCAAACTTCCATCGAATAAGGTTCAACACCAACAATAGTGCTAATGGATATAGCGAAATAGCAAAAGTTATAATTGGGAAAACAAGAGCTGCTTTCCCTTTGCTTTTTCTGGTGATTACAACTTGTACAATAATCAATATCACTATCAATCCAATAATTATAATAACCAGAGGAATTCTTTCCGCCAACCACATCAATAGAACCAGTAGCATCATAAACAGAATTTTAACCGCATCAAACAATATCTTTATATCCATACATTTCCTCCTTTTCGTTATTAAGATTCCATGTAATACCATGTCAAAAATATTTTATGCTTTATAGAAAATTCTTCCGGATATTTTTCCTCAAGCATCTTTCTGTGTTCATAGTCAAATTGTATCAGCTGCTCTTCATTCATAGATGCCATAACTCCTCGACTTGCCATCATACGCCCATGCCATGTTTCTCTTGTAAATGGCAAATCTACAATAACTGTATCCATATGTGGATTTTCAAAATAATGTGTAGTCAAATCTTTAACTGGTGCAGAAGAGCCATTCCAATTAGTATTAATCATCTTTACCAGTCTGTTTGAATCCTGAGCTATAGACTCTTCTTTCATGTAGCTCATATATAATTTTAGGAACATTCCTCCTGGCTTAAGCATTTTTTTAATAACCGGGACAATGATATTTGGATCGAAATACCAGAAACATTGGCAGGCTGTAATCACGTCAAAATAATTTTGCGGATATTCAATGTTTTCAGCTGCTACCGCTTCATATTTGATATTATCTATACCTTTTGACAATTCTATTGCCTCTTCAATCTGCTCTTTCGCAATATCTGTGGCTATAATATTTGCCCCATACTTTGCCAAACCTCTTGGAATTACACCTGTACCAGTTCCAAGATCAAGCCAATTACTATCCTGCTTTCCCACTCCTATTTGGTACAATTTATCAAACAATTCTTCCGGATAAATATCTCTATACTGAGCATATGCCTTTGAACTTTTTCCAAAATCAAATTGCTTTCCCGCATCAATAAATACTTTTTCCATCTCTCATCCTCCCAGCATCTTAGATTAATGTTGCTAATTCCTCTTTCAAAACTAGCATTTAATTTCCTCCACATCTGATATATTCAATCAGTTCCTTCCAACTTCCGATTTCCATATATGGCACTTTTGTATCTACGCTGTACTCACAATCAATGTATGTAGGATAAAAAACCGGCTTCATTCCAAAATTAAAAGCGCCTTCAATATCACACAGCAAATTGTCTCCGCAAAACCAGATTTCTTCCGGCTTTAACTTTGCCTTTTTTGTTGCCATCTCAAAAATGAATGGGTGTGGTTTTCTGAACAAATAGCTGTTAGACGCCAAATAAAATTCAAACCAATTTTGCGGAATCAGCGTATCTATTCTTCTTTTCAACAATCCGGAACTGTTCATCATATTGCTGATAACACCGGTCCTTATATTATTTTCCTGCAAATAGGCCAACAACTCTTCTATTCCCTCTGTGGGTTCTGCCCATTCCAATGTGGCATTATCCCAGAATTTTCCCTGAACCTCTTCCATATCCACGTCAAATTCCAGTCCCAAAGATTCATACACGTATGTGTCAAAACCTTTGCAATTTATCTCCAGTAATTGTTCATGTCGGTTGCTTTCCTGAATACGTTGGCTTTCTTTAAATACTCTATTAACCTGCTGCTGCAACTCATGGGCAGTTATATTTTCCGGATTTTTGGTTGCAATACTAAGTACTGCTTCATTACCCTTTATTGCATCAAACTTTTTTTCATTTACTAACGTCTGCCCATAGTCAAACAAAATCATCTTTGGTTTTTGCATTTTCCCCTCACTATTTACAAACCATCTCCACCAAAATCAATGGTACTTACATCTCTTAATCTTGTAATCCCAACAGTTCATTCACATATCTCACTGCCTGATCAAATCTGCTATTATAATCACCTGTTATAATCTTGTAATCAAAATTATGCTTTTCATACAAGGCTTTTATCATTTCGCTGTATTTTTTTCTGTCAGCTGCAATGACCTCACTTCGATCACCGTCTTGCACCCACTCTACATCAGGCTCTAGAAACAAAATCAAATCGTATGTGTTTAGTGCAGAAATCGCCTCCGCAAGAAGAGCATTATTTTCTATATTTTCATCTTCTAAAAATCCCATATAAAAGCGTGTCACCAAACAATCTGTATCTTCAAACAACACTTTGTTGGCTTGCTCAATCAATCGATATTCTTTCGCCTTGTGTTCCAACAAAATCCTAGTGAAGTCATCAGAGAGCATATACACATCTGTCCCTGAAAGTTCAGATAATTCTCTCCCTACTTCTTCAAGATATACCGTATTATAGTAGTTTGCAAGATTTATTGTAAGTGTTGATTTGCCAACACTCTCACCACCTATAAGCAGCACCTTTTTGGTAAAATATGATCTTACAATCTGTGGCATTTCATCCCATCGTCCATACAAATCATTTCTTATGTCAGTTGAGTTGAAGTGATTTCTTTTAAATACTATAAATTCAGATTCTTCATAGCACTTATTCCAAAAGCTGCTTTCATCGTAGTCATCTCCGCAAAAAACCGCATCTATCTTTTTTCCTATTGCATCTTTGACTATCTCACAGTCTTTCTTCCAATATTCTTCTGTATATTGTTCTTTTGAATCAAGCTCATCTTTTAATGGAATAATATGCACATTTCCCAGATGCTTTGTCAGTTGATATACCCATCTAATTTTCACTTTAAGAGGAATATCAGAGGCATTTTCTCTATATGAAATAATTACATATAACTCATCACACAATCCTGCCGCCTTAATGATGCATTCTAAATGTCCAAGGTGTAGCGGATTGAAACAGCCTCCATACATACCAACATTATATTTCTTTCCCTTTGGCATTGTTTTCCTCCTGTTCTTTTGTTCCTTTATACCACTGAACAAACATAATTATCGCATTAGCGAGAAATACTGTCCACATAAGAAGAACTGCCACACTTGCTCCGTCTGTAAACAATGCATATACCCACATAATAACTGAAACAACATCTACAAAAATCCATATAACCCATTGTTCCATAAATCTCTTAATCATAAGTACCTGGGCAATTACTGAAAATACCGTGCTCATGCTGTCGACTATAGGAAGATTTCCTCCTAACAACTTAAGAACGTATGCATAACCAAATACACCAAGCGCACTTATCACCGCAAGCAAGATATCCTGCTGCCATGTCATTCTTCTCTTATACACGACATTTGTCTCTTTATCTACATTTTTTGCCCACAAAACCCATCCGAGAATATTTGTTGGGAAATAATACAAAAGGTTCAGCATAACGTCACCGTAATATTTTGCCTTCCAGGCTATTATAGCATACAAAATAACATTGATTGTTCCAAAAAAATAATTTGAAACTTTTCCCATGCCGCACAATATTACGCAAATAACACCGGTTATAGCTGCTGCAATTCCAATAACTGAATCTTTCTGATAAACAGATACTCCTAAAATCACAATATTAGCAAACAGCATCCAGATGATCTGCCACTTTTTCCACCCGGTTAATTCTCTTTTGATATTTTCCTTTAACTCATTCATTTAATATCCCTTCCTTCCTATAAATTATAGTATAAGACTACGTTAAGTAAAACTACTATTCAAGCATTTTTTTATTGAAGCTTCATGTTGATATTCTACAACATTAAAGACTAAAAATGGTCGCCGGATTGGCGACATTGTTAATAAAAAATGCACCCAAAATGTATTTACATTTCAGATGCATTAATCATTCATTTAGTATTAATAACCTAATTCTTTAATTACGTCTTTAACTGAATCTTTGTAAGTCTCTTCCACATGAATATAAAGTAATGTAGTATCAACTCTGCAAAGGTACATATATGAACCATCACTTGTCAATGAATAAGTCGCGTAATTTCCTAAGCTGACTGATGACTCAGCTGAAACATTTCCTTTGCTTGCCTCAAATGTATTTTTGTTAGTGGTAAACATTCCTTCTGTATTTGCCTCATTATCAATACTGTAGAACTCAATCTGATATCCATCCGGATGTTGTGCAATTGTAGCTTCTTTAACATGATCAAATTCAGCATACTGACTGGTTGCATCAGTTGTAGTAAAGCCGAGGCTCTCGGTTTTTGATATAAACTCACTTGTTGTGATTGCCTTCTTTTTGCCACAACCTGTTAACGCCAAAACAATAATAATACATAACGCTCCGATAATACTAATTTTTTTCATTTTCATTTTCTCCTCCTTAAATTTAGATTGATTCCAATCTTATAGTGTTTGTGTTGCCTGATTTACCTCCGGCAGAACCACCTGTGAGTACTACATTATCGCCCTTTTCAAGACCAAATACATTCTTGGCATGCTGAAGCGCATGATAGAACATTACGTCCACTGAATTGAACTCCTCACTCAGTACAGGTGTTACTCCCCAACTCAGATTAAGCTTTCTCCACGCCTTCTCAGATGTAGTCATTCCTATAATGTCAACAGGTGGTCTGAAACGGCTTACCATTCGCACTGTAATACCAGACAACGAACTAATGACAATTCCCTTTGCCCCTGTGTCAATTGCCATGGCACAAGTCGCATGGGAAACGGCATCTATATTGCTCTTAATCACATAATCTGTGTTGGAAAATCTCTTTGTATAATCAATCTTTGTCTCTGTGTACTCTGCTATCTCTGCCATATTCTTAACTGCAGCAACAGGATACTTTCCTGATGCAGACTCACCGGATAACATGATAGCTGAAGATCCATCGTAAACCGCGTTGGCGACGTCAGAAATCTCTGCTCTGGTTGGACGTGGATTTTGAATCATTGACTCTAACATTTCTGTTGCTGTGATAACTCGCTTTCCAAGAAGTCTACATTTCTTAATTAAGAACTTCTGAATAGATGGCACCTCAACAAATGGGATTTCAACGCCAAGGTCACCTCTGGCTACCATGATTCCGTCAGCGATATCACATATTTCTTCTATATTTTCAACTCCTGCGCGGTTCTCAATCTTTGCTATAACATCAATGTCATTTCCACCATTGCTATTTAAAAATTCTCTTACTGAATTGATATCGCTCTTGGTAGATACAAATGACGCCGCTATGTAATCAACATCATTTTGAATTCCGAAAAGAATATCATCTTTGTCCTGTTCGCTGAGATAATCACCTTTCAATATGTGATTTGGGAAGTTCATACTCTTTCTGTCTGACAATTCACCCCCAGCGATAACCTTGCATATAGCTTCTGTTTTCTTAAGTTCCACAACCTCAAAAATCAACAATCCGTTATTAACAAGAATTCTCTCACCTACTTTTATTTCATTAATGAGGTTCTTGTAATTGACAGACACTCTCTGCTCATTTCCTTCCACATCATCAACTGTAAATATGAACTGGTCGCCTTCTTTTAATACTATTTTGTGATTTTCAAAAGTCTTGATTCTGTATTCCGGTCCCTTTGTATCAAGCATGATAGCTATTGGCAAATTTAATTTTTCTCTGACTTTTTTAATCAAATCTATCTTTGTCTGATGTTCCTCATGGGTTCCATGGGAAAAATTCAGTCTTGCAACATTCATTCCAGCCATACACATCTTTGTAAGTATTTCTTCATTTTCACTTGCCGGTCCAATGGTACAAATAATCTTTGTCTTCCTCATATTTTTCCTTTCCTTTATGCTTTAAGAATTATTATCTTAGTTTCCTCTCAATTTTACATCCATTCCGTATTATAACACTTGATTTTTATAAAACAAACACTAATTATAAATATTGGTGAAAATAACTATAAATAATTATATATTGTCATTATGCAAAAAAACAAAAAATAACTAAAAAAACTGTTTACAAATCCACTTTGATATAGTAGAATAATTCTTGCGTGTGAAACACGTAACAATGCGCGAGTGGCTCAGCGGTGGAGCACCTCCTTGCCAAGGAGGGGGTCGCGGGTTCGATCCCCGTCTCGCGCTTAGTAAAAAACAAGGTCATCCAAATGGATGGCCTTGTTTTTTATTGAGCCCAATCCTGGGCTCAAAGGTTCGCTCTCTCGCCTGCCGGCTCGGTCGTTGCTTCTGCTTCGCATCTATAAGTGCACGGCTTATCATATTCTTCTATTAGTTTTGAGTTGTTATAAACTTAATTTATTTAGGTTCGAGGAACTTGTGGAACTGAGTTCCAGAAGTTAATTTTTTGCAAAAAAAAGCTACCGACATTTGCCAGCAACTTGTACTTTTCATATTTTGTTATATATCAACCAGTCTTCCACCGAACAACCATTTATTGCACAAACAATTATTTCATTCCATCTTTCTTTAATTGATTTACCATCATAGATTGGTGCTTCAAGCATTTCCTTAGCTGTTTTAAATTCGCAACCATCTTTTATATCACAAAGTCCAACCCAATAAGGTTTTTCATACTCCGGTAAAAACCCTATATAATGTTCTGTTTCTTTTGGATCAGATTTGAAATAAAAAACTGTTTCATCACAGTTTTCTGCTTTTTCAAAAATACTTAATAATTCTTCGTATTTCATTTTTCTCTCCGTCTTTTTAATTTAGGAATAAGGTTTTAGGATTATCCTAACAAGAATGCATTTGTGGCCACAGATGCGTATCTTGCAATACAGTACACACAGTTCAATGATACTACCTCCTATGATTACTTTCAGACTGGACATCAAATTATTATTATCACTCTATTCTGAAATGAATAAAATCATTTCCTCATATGCATATTACATAATCACCATATCCCGTCTTAAATATACCATCTTGAAGACATACTGCAACGACACGTTTGAGAAGAAAGTTATAGCTCCGTATACTTATCAGCCTTTCCTTTAGCTTTTTCCACTGGGTACTTCTTCTCATTCTGTTCCATTTTCATATTAACTATTTCATCTGCATCCAATTCAAGTTTATCCAATAAATTTTGACTATATACAATAACATCTGCCAATTCCTCTTTGATATGTTGGATATCATATTTTTCTTCTGACCACTGGAAACATTCTAATAATTCAGCTGCTTCAATCACTATTGATTTGGCCAAGTTAGCAGGTGAATGGAATTGATCCCATTCTCTATCTTCTGTAAATTTTCTAATTCTATCTATTGTTTCTCGTTTCATTTTTTATCTCTCCAATGTTACATCATTCGCAATTGCAATATATTTTTTTAAATATTCTCTAAGCCTACGATTGCAGGCATATACATAACACCCTTTAATACCTCTTGCTAGAATGGTGGTATATGTATTCAATATTAATTCTTTAAGAACTTTTTCATCTGTTCCAGCTTTAACCTTTTTATCTTTGTACTTTGATAAGTCAATTACAATGGAATCACTCTCCTCATCATAGTCTATCTCTTCACCAAAAATAACTCCAACATAGTTCATATCGTACCCCTGTGTAGTATGAATACAACCAATAGTACAATGCGAGTCTTTTCTAGTTATCCATGATTCATTAGTAAGATTCCAAATATACTTATGCTTTTCAATTAAAATGTCATATTCTCCGTCCTTAACCAACATATCATAACATTCCATATTGTCTTTAGGTTTCTTAGCTTGCTTTGTTTTCCAATCCCATGAAAAACCTGCAACAGTTTTAGACAAACCGACTTCATCATCTTTTTTTCTTACCGTATTAACCAACTTATCTACGTCGTCAAAAATCAAAAAATCATAATTTTCAATTTTTTCTCTTTTCTTTCGACTGCAAGTCATAATATCTTTGACATACTGAATATAAGTATCTCCACCCTCACAACGCATCTGTGTTTCGAGCTTGTGCTCTTTTATATTTGTTCCATACTTTTCTAAAGTATTATTAAACTCAATATTTGTAATATCTGATGATTTGACACTTTGATTTTTATCATAAAACAAAACAACATGTTTCGCAGATTTTAATACCCACTCTAACTGATTACTATTTTCTGGTTCAAGACCTAATGCTCTACATGTTTTATCAAAAGAACTGTACCCAGTTAGATTTTTTCTTTTTGATAATCTGTGTGATTCATCCACGAACAAAATATCATAGTCATCCTTTATCACATCATTAGGACCAATAACCATTTCCCTAACAAGACCATTTCCGCATTCTTTAAACACATTGGAAACTGTATTTCTTATTCCTGGCATCGGAAATACAAATCCTATTTTAAATGGTTTGCCATTGCGCTCGGTTACAATATATTCCTTTAATCTTTTTAGTGCAAAACGCTTATTATCTTCAATATCATCTTCTAATTCGTCTTGTATATCCAAAATATCATCTTCAACATTCATTGCATTCACCAACGAATTTATTAAACTGATTGCCAGTACGGTCTTACCGGTTCCTGCACAACCATCCACCAAACTTACACAACTACTTTTAGTATTTTCGAATGTATCCAAAATATCATTAAGCACTTCTATGCTCACTTTGTTCTGTTCACCAGTCAAAGCATTATAAGGAGAAAACTTAAAAATATTATCATTTTCTATTATATCAATAGATTTTTTTGCAAGTCCCTTATCTCTTAAATCTTTCCATAGCGTCCTGAAATCACTTCTGTATTTTTTTCTTTGATAATAATCGTGAGAGGCTTGTTGTCCTTTATTTCGATTAATTATATTTTTAAACCTTTTATCAACTGAACAATATTTTATAAGTCTCTGTTCATAATCTAAAACTACAGACTTATTAAACTCACCATTAAAAACAATCTCTACAACTTTTAAATTTCTTTTTTCTTCGTTACTTAAGTGTTGCTTCATTCTTCGAGCTGCACTTGTAGTTTCGCCTACATATAAACTTTCATCATCATGTATTAGATATACAACCGGCCAGTCATTTCCTTTTTCGGACATTTCGACAGTTTTTATCCCCTCTTCATTAAATGGATATGAGCGAATCTCATTCAATATTGCCATACCTTAAACCTCTCTTACCGCACAAAAATATAATATAATTATATTAATAATCACTAACTCTTTCAAGCATACTACAGCGTATCTCAAGCATTTTTCTGCAAAAATCATATATTATCATAACAGTTTAAAACTGCTTTCGATTTACTTAAACCAAAAAGATTTTTTTAACCCTTTTGCGCATGCTTTTTCTTTCTAAAATTTGTGTTTAGTGTCTACTGCAAGATACGCCTTTGTATATACAATGCAAACTTGTTAGGAAGTATCCTAAGACCTCTGCTTATCTAATGACATCATGTCCACAAGTTGGCTAATGTCATCATGTCACCAAAATATAGTATCACATAAAAAAGTATGCTATCATAGAGAAAGATTGTAAATGAAAAATCGGAACCGAAGGAGCAAAATATGTACAAAATTGAAACGGATAAATTCATACTGGATCTATCTCCGGAAATCTATAAACAAGACCAGTCATATCCTGTAAATGTAAATCTAGGTGTTAAGGTTTTTAGTTATGGCTTTTCAGCCGAAATATTTATGGAAGTTGGCGTTAAGGAAATTGCGGAATTTTCTGATGAAATTATGAATCTTTATAACACACTGACAGGGGTGGCGAGATTGGAAGAACCATATGGTTTTCATAATTACATAGAGTTCATTGCACAAAAAGGCGGACATATAAAAGTAAAAGGAAGATTAAACAATGCATGCGCTTATGGATATGAGCAAGAAATTAATTTTGAAAATGAGATTGACCAGACTTGCATAAGAAACTTTAGCAATCAATTATTTTCTAATTTCAGCAAATATATTTAATACTGTTTTAAGAGGTATGTTATGGAAAAATACAGATTTAAATATTGGTTTGAATGGGGTTGCACAGAAGATAGATGTCCTTGCTTGTGGTCTGATAACGACGCTGCAAGAGAACGCTTTGGCTACAGCGTTGATTTAAACGCGTTACCAATCTCCCAAGAATTAATTAGTTTTCTTTTTACCATTGGTATGGAACATGATAAAGCACTGGACTGGGATTATCCATCTAATCCCAGTCTATGGTCACCAGAAGAAGAACAATCCTTTTTAAAAAGAGCAAATGAAGGTTATTTACGTCTCCAGCAGGAGCTGGGAAGTAATTACGAAATAGAATTTTGCATATAATAATTTCAAATCTCAAATGAAGTCAGGATCTGATATAATACTTTTTATTTAATCTTTTTCTTCTACATTTGTTCTATTTTTTCTTCACTAATTTTGATATCCAAATCCGCTCTCTGATTCTTCACCGCAATTTGAAAATCATCTTCATAAATAATTTCTCCGGGAATTTCTTCTATCTCCGATCTATACAGCTTCACATCATACTTTGCAAGCATCTTTCGATAAAACGTCATCTGCTCATAAATGTCGTTTCCAGCCTTTGTATCTTTAAACCATGTAATCGCTCTGTCCGGATTACCCTGCTCATAAAATGGTGGAACCGGAAGTACTTTTTCAAAATATTCTCTGTTCCTCCGATATTCTGCAATCTCTTCTTCATTCATAATCTTTGCATCAACCAATTTCCCCACCGCAGTAAAAATTCCTCTTGGTTGCTTGGTAAGATAAGCAATGTCACCTGTGTGAATTCTGTAATATTTCATATTTTCTCTCATTTATATTTACCTCACTTTCCACCTACATGGCAGTTCTCTGAAAAATGTGTTTCATTCAATCTTCTGAATACTCTTTGTCTTTATATTCCACATCATATCACACTTTTTCCCCATACACTACCAACCGCTAGTATACCTTTCATCTATCTACTCTCCATTCATTCCATAAATAGCTCCTAAACAAAAAAACGCCAATTGTCAAACTATTTACAGAGGTTATCTGCACCATTTTTGATGTATCATTCAAGTATGAATGGGAGATTTTGGGAAAACTCAGAAAATAGTAAATTAAAACATAAAGAGCAAGCACGTCGATTATTGTGCTTACTCTTTATGTTATTTCATCGTATATTTGCATTTAGGATAGTTGGGGCACCCATAAATTTTCCTTCCCTAATTATCAACCACACACTGTATATTTAATACTCTTTGCAACAATATACATATCATTTCCAATATCTGTGTTTGATATTTTAAAAATAGTATTTCCTTTAGTCACTTTATACTCCATATTTATTTCATAAGCTTTTTTACCATCAACTATAGAAATGAAATTTCCATCTCCCTCATAACTAAATTTCAAGTCACATATTATTGCAAATGGATTTTCAAACGTTATTTTAATTTTTTCCTCTCCCATTTCATCAAGGAATCCTACAATTTCTAGGAAGCCTCCATTAATACTATAAATTTCAAAATCCATCCACAGTTCTTTATTCAAATATTCATTTATATCATTTATTATTTTTTTCACTTATTTCCTCCTAATCAAGTGGAATATGCGTCACTATAGCACCAGTTTCGTTGAAATTAGGATTTTTAGTTGAACGATGCACCATTTTTTTTGTATATCATTCAAGTGTAAATTTTCTTACCCCACCTTCACTTTACAATATATTGTTTTGGGCATGCGTACCATAATCAATTTTTAAATCTGATACGTACACGCTTTGCAATATATTATTTTGGGCATGCGTACCATAATCAATTTTCAAATCTGATACGTACACACTTTGCAATATATTGTTTTGGGCATGCGTACCATAATCAATTTTTAAATCTGATACGTACACGCTTTGCAATATATTATTTTGGGCATACGTACCACAATCATTTTTTAAATCTGATACGTACATGCTTTGCAATATATTGTTTTGGGCATGCGTACCATAATCAATTTTTAAATCTGATACGTACATTCTTTGCAATATATTGTTTTGGGCATGCGTACCACAATCATTTTTTAAATCTGATACGTACACACTTTGCAATATATTGTTTTGGGCATACGTACCAAAATCATTTTTTAACTCTGATACGTACACGCTTTGCAATATATTGTTTTGGGCATGCGTACCAAAATCATTTTTTAAATCTGATACGTACTACACAGCATCCGATGCGTCCGCCCAAAAACTATACATTTTGAAACGGTCTCTAATCTACAAGTTTTGGGTTGAACGATGCACCATTTTGTATCATTCAAGTATTGCATCTTGTATCAGCAAAAAGAGCAAGCACTATATCTTGATTTTCGCAACAATATTTATTCGCCCTTTGATTATATCATAATGTGACAATTAGCCCAGCTGTTTTTTCCTGATAATCTAATTCGCCTGTTACCATATAATTATTTCTATACTGTTTTTCAGTTAGTCTGAGCAATCTTACCATACCTGTTTTTTGCATTTCTCCCTCAACATTATACATAAAAAGGAGCGTTGAGTTAGTGATACTAAAAAATCACAAACGCAACACTCCTTTTTAATCATTTTGTTCTAATTTTTTATGAAATTACATCAATATAGCGATATGCTCCATAAGTCTCCACACCATCAAGTACTGCTGATACACGTATCTGATGTTCGCCTTCTGATAAGTTATTTATTTGGTAATAAGCACATGGTACTAACGACAATTTCTTTTCTCCATCTACATAAACATTATATTTGCATCCGGAATTGATTCTGTCAGCATCTTGTCCCCAAACAATTCCTACCGTTCCTCTGCTAGGATTTGTTACCAAAATACCAATAACTTCGAGAAGTCCCGGCGCTTCAACCTCTTCAACTACAGTTATTCCACGTTCTGATCCTGTTGATTCGTATCCACAATAAACGCTTGTAACTTTTACAATATGCTCACCTTCTTCTATATCTTTAATCTCAAAATAAGCACATGGAACATTTGATAATTTCTTTACACCGTCTACATAAACATTGTATTTAAATCCATTTTCTACTGCCTCGCTATTTTGTCCCCAAATTACTCCCAATGTATTTTTTGCCGGTTGTGTAACCTTAAGATTCATAGGATTTGTCGGATTTGTTAATGTTCTTGATGAGTAGTATAATTGATTCAATTTAAGCTCATTAACTGAATTATCCTTCTTAGTCCCATTTACAATTTCATAATTCATTAATGGCTTAAGAGTATTTGCCCAAATATCTGTGACAGTTGCACCTGCGTTAATAGCTTCAGGACTCATAGTAACTCTGATATAACGCACCCATCTTGCTGTGTTCGCCCAATAACTTGGCCATTTCTTAGGTAGGGTATAAGCTTCACGACTCCATTTAATCCTATCACGAGATGTTTCTAATAAAATATTATCTTCAATCGCCTCGTTGGAGTTATAATTTTTTATATTGACTGCTAAAAAATCATACCAATAAAGTCCTCCAAGATCAATCAATACAGACTGCGCGCATGTATTAATTTCCGGTTTCCATCCTGTATTATTGTCTTTGTCAAACATATATCTCGCGCCAAAACCTTCTGCTTCAGAAGTAGAAACAATTGTACGAGTATTATCGTGCATTTTTTCTTTTATTCCTGCTGCCATTGCCACTGCACCATACGCATTGACAAAACCATATGATGAATCGTCATCGTACCCCCGTTTAAAGAAATCAAAAACTGTTTCTTCTAAATATGTTTCTGAATAATCAGCATTCATTTTACTATTTACAGAATACATCATTGCAACAATTGCAGCGACACAAGGTGCGGAAAAAGATGTTCCCTCAGTAGTTACAAATCCGGTTGTTCCTGTAGTATAAATATCTCCACCCGGTGCACTAAAATCTGTCCAAGTTCCATAACTCGTGAAAGAAGATCTTCTGAAATTTTCATCCATACTTGCAATGGCTAAAGTTGTAGGATACGCCGCAGGGTATCTTGCTGCGCTACTACCATCATTTCCGGCACTGCAAACTACAGTTATACTTGCATTATATGCTCTTTCACAAGCTGCTCGATAAGCCGAATTAGGAGTGCCTGAACACGAACTGATATTTATAACTTTTACTCCAATTGAAATTGCGTAATCAATACCCTTAATCAGATCAGCATCGTAAAGAACTTCCTTTCCATCTTTTATTTTAGAAATCTTAATATTAATTAAGTCAATAATATTATTATAAGTTCCACTGGCAACACCGGCAATTCCTGTTTCGTTATTTGAAATTGCTCCAATAACTCCTGAAACCATTGTTCCGTGATTACTAGTATAAGTTGTTTCCTGGCCATACAGTTTTTTATCATTTGTCACATCATATGACAATTCCTTATTAATGTTCAAATCTGTATTGTGAAAGCTTACACCTGTATCAAGTACTGCCACTTTAACCTTTTTATGTGAAACACGATTTACAATTCCCCATGCATTTGGTACAAGCATTGCATTCAAATACCACTGTTTGTTGCTTTTTTGATCGTTTATTAATTCTTTTGCCTCTACAATACTACTGTATGCCATTTGGTTTTCAGTATTTTTTTCTGCACTTATAACACAGTCATATTTATTAAATGCATCGACAGCATCATCAACCTTGTGTCCTAACGATATTTTTACATAAGCAAAATATGTACCGTCACTTGTCTCATATAAATCTATTGCTTTTCCATATTCAGCCGAAATAATTCTCTTAATATTATCTTTTCCTGTATCTTTTTTGAAATTGATAACAATTGTTCCAACTTCATAATCCAGTTCATCCTGACTATTTCGTTCTTCATATGCATTTTCATATCCACTTACAATATCGTCTGCATCATTTTCGATTGTTTTAGAAAAATCATCAATTTTCTTTTTTTCATCTTCTTCGTAATAGTCTGTCAAAACTTTATTGACTGCATAGTTAAAATCGTCTTCATCTTCTATTTGATTAATTATTTTTGCTACTTTTTTTCCATCATTAACTGAAGTATCAATCATTGAATTAATTTCTTTTTTATCCACATCAGGCAATATATCATCAAGTTCTTTTGATACTTGTTTTTTGTATTCTGCTCCTGATAGCTCCTTTGCTGATACTTTTACAGATGATGTGCTAATTACTCCCCCAATATTTGCAGCCATGGTTAAACATAATAAACTGCTAATAATCTTTTTGCTCCTCATTTTGCAAAACTCCTTCCATTATATTTGTGCGTATACACGCACGAACTATTATAATATTGCGCAATATTATATTCAACCAAGTTTTTGCTAAAAGGATTTTCTTTATGAAAAAGAGGTGGATAATAATATGTTAAAAAAACATATCTTTATCCACCTTTTCATTCTATCGATTATGCTATTTTCTTTTTTTTAGTATTTAATTTAATGATATTTCTGTCTCAATTTTGACACAAAGCCAATTCCTGCACCAATAATCATACCTACTAATGAAATCCCAGCTCCACTAAGTATCATACTAAGTTCCGGAATATTGAATTTGTCAAATGTCGTCATATTTGCAAGACTGAATGTTGCATACTCTGCCAACATATACATTATTCCAAAAAACAACGGAACAAACCATTTCTCCATTCCCCATCCTCTGTCTTTTCCAATAATCAGCGACTCAATAAAAGCAGTTACCGGAAGCACCAAGAAAAAGGTCATTAACGAATATCCCACTGCATCCTGATCACCTGTAAATAACCAGAATGTCAGTACACATAAAGCCCAAATCACAACATACACTCCAACCTGAATTATCTTTGCAAGTTTGTTTTTGCTCTTTACTATATTAGTACTCTCTTCCAGATAGTTTGCATAGTCTGAAGTCTTCTTTTCTTCCTTAAGCAGGACATCCAAACTCACATCATACATATCACTAATTTTAATTACACTGATAATATCGGGATATGTTTTGTTATTTTCCCAGTTTGATATAGTTTGTCTGCTTATTCCCAGTTCTTCAGCTGCCTGCTCCTGCGTGTAATTAGCTTTTGTGCGCGCATCCCTTAATTTCTGCCCAATTTCCATTATTTCACACCTCTTATTTCTTTTTAATTGTTCTTATGCCTATTCCAATGATCAATCCAACTAACGAAATCACAACACCCGGAATAATCATTTCAAAATCAGGTATATTGATTTTATCAAATGCAGTCATATTTGCAAGACTGAATGTTGCATACTCTGCTAACATGTACATTATTCCAAAGAACACTGTCATAAACCATTTTTCTTTACCCCAACCTTTGTCTTTTCCTATAATTAATGAAACCACAAAAGATGTAATTGGAAGCGCAAAGTAAAATATCATTAAAGCATATCCCATAGCATCAGTATCTTCCACAAAAAACCAGAATGACATAATCGCTGCTGCCCAAACGATTAAATAGCTACCTACCTCAATAACCTTTTTAAGTTTCTTATTACTCTTTTCCACATTTGTAATTTCCTCTAAATAATTAACATAATTTGACATATAATTTTCCTCCTTAACATACATTTTGTTTTTTATAATTTTGTTTTTTAACTTTGCCCTCCTTCTGACCACAATGTATCAGTTATCAGCTGAACCGTCTATCAAAAGGATTTTACAATTAAGGATTTTCTATGTCAAAATGCTTTTCCTCACCCCTGTTTTATTATGTCAAATTGCTTTTACATCCCTGAATTTACTAGGTTTCCGCTGTTGCGCATTCTCCTAAGCAATCCATTACCATGCCTAATTTGTTAGTCGATTTTCATTGCCTATTTAGTATTGTGAGAATTACACTCGAAAAAAACCAAAAACACCCCTAAGGCTCTATAATGCCTTAGGGATGTTGGTATTCTGATTAAAACTCCGGTTCCTCATTTATATAAGAATCGTCTGTCTCATCTTCCGGCTGAGGTGGACTAACAGTCTCCTTTTCACCCGGTGTATAAAGATTTTCATTCCATCCATATTCAACTTCTACGTTTCTGTAATATGGCGAAGTTGCTCCAATTAAGGATGCATTATTCAGCACACTGTACAAGTATGTATGGCCATAATAATTTGGTGCCAGACTGTGATCATATATATAAGCTGCCACCTCTGCAACTGAAATACTTCTCGTTTTATCGCTATATATTATAGTCCCGTCAGTAGCTAGGACAAATGCTCTAACATGAAGTGTTCTGTTTATTATTGCCGAATCAATTCCTTCCATGGTTCTGACATAATAAGTATGTGTCGTATCTTCTTTATTGTAGTCACTTACAACACCCACAGCAGTAGCTAAATATCCGTAAGTATAATTTACATCATTGTATTTGTAATATCCCACGTATGCATCCACACCATTTGGATCCTTCGAGATAGTCGGATTGAGCAGTGTGTACCTGCTTGACAACACATCTTGTGTCTTGTCATAACTTGGATTTGGATCAAGGGTGTAAATAGTTCCAAATCCTGCAACTGTATATGTATTACCTGAAACATCAATACTGCTACCAATATTAGGCGCTTTGCATACTGTTCTGAATGCAACATTTCCTCCGATGCCATTGGTACGCATCTGAAATCCCACCACTGAAATATCTAATGAAGTCTCAAAGGATTCTGCATCATTACCTTCCCAGTCTTTCAATACCGGTTCAGAAAAATCAAGAGTCACGCCTGAAGCTACTCTTCCTAAATCAAAGATAAAATAAACATCTCCATCTTCGTCTGAAACAGCGCTAAGCTCTAAATGTTCTGTTCCAAGTTTAACAAAATGCTGTGTCATTCCCGATGCTCTGTAACTTCCTCCATCTGCAAAGGAATAGAACTTAATCTGCATTTTGTAAGTCTCCCCTGCAATAAGGCCGGAATAGCTTTTCTTCAACTGAACGCTGTCATACCCATCTGTTGTGCTAAAAGTAAATTTAGTCTGAACATGATCAGCATCTCCTGAATCCACTGCAACTGTTCCGCCGGAATTTGTCGCATCAATTCTATAACTGTATCCTCCAATAGGATGCCACTCTCCATCAGCCTCAACCGCGCTGATATCACTCAGTTGTTCTGCTTTGCTTACTGTTAACATGCCGGAATAAACCGGTTCAGATTGCACTCCCTGCGAATCAACTGTCACCACTGCTATTTTATATGTACCGGCAACAATTCCATCAAGAGTTCCTGAAGTTTGAGCATTTCTAATACGCTTCGAATTATTTCCCTGCTGATCTACAACTAAAATATCGTATGTATATCCCTGTTGTCCCTCAAAGGAATAATCAATCTCATTGTAATCCTCTGATGACGCCACCAGTGATGTGGCCTGTGGAACATTTACTGCATTCCCTGATAAACTTAAGTCTCCATTCATATCCAAAACTGCTACTTCTGTTGCCTGAGCTCCGTACGCAACAGCTTCAGGATAATAGAATCTAACATATCTGACATCACCTGTAGCAGATGACACATCCGCTACTACCTTAAATGGTGCCACATTTCCGTGAGCATTTAAGGCACTGCTTACATCTGCTGCAGTAAGTGTTGCTACTGTATTAAAATTGGTATTATCTGTAGAAAACTGAATCTGTAATGTTCCATTACCTGTCGGATAACAACCTCCAACTGTGGTTCTGTACCAGACAATGGCTTTATCTAAAGTTGATGCATCGTAAACATTTCCCAAATCAACAGTATATCCTGTGCCTGTTGTATTAAAAACAGGACATATATAATCAGCAGTACCACCACTTATGATACCGTTTGTTATACTTCCATAGCCTTCATTTGCTTCTCCCGGAAAGATAGTAAATTCCTTGAAATAGCATACATTCTTTTCAGGATTGCTGACATAACTCTCATAGTCATATACGGTTACAGGACTGCTAACAATACCCGTTGATGCCCTGCCCTGATATGAAGATACTATTCTTAATGTATGTACACCTGCAGAAATACCGTCAATATTATATTGCGTGCCTGCAGATAAATTTACCAATATCGGAGCTTCATTATCATCTAAGAAAGCGAGATACCGATATCCTTCCTGATTGGCACCTGCGGTTACTGAAAATCTTATTTGTCCAAACACATCTTCTGTTGACTCTACTAAAACCGATGCCGGATTATCAACATTCACCACTTTATCACTTATTTTAGCATCACCGTCAGTATCAAATATTCCTACTTCTGATGTCTGGGCACCATAAGCTATTGAATTAGGATAATATACTCTTACATATCGCACCTCATCACATGAAATCGAATCAGGAATATCGGCCTGGATAACAAAAGGTGCTGCCTGCCCACTTTTCTGACTATTAAAATTACTTTGTGATACAGTAGCAACTGTTTCAAATACATACCCATCTACTGAATACTGTATCTCAAATCCACCACTTCCGGGATAACATCCGCCAAAATCAAGTCTATACCAAACGCATACAGAATCAATCCCATCGGCTTCATATATATCTCCAAGATCTATTGTGTACCATGAACCTGCCACTCCTTTTGTAGGTGTTAAAAACTTTCCTGCATCTACATCTCCATCCGTAATACTTCCGTCTCCTTCTGTAGATGTTCCTGATGACAACGTATATGATTTACCAAGGGCAAGGTTAGCCGTTCCATCTGATACTATATCGATTGGTGCCGCTTCAACAATCCTTACGCCACACCATTCAATTCCTCCAAAAGCCATTGCGACGGTTAATACTATTGCAACCATTCCTCTAACTAATTTCTTCATACTATAATCTTCCCTTCTAATGATTCCAAAAACTAGGATCAAAATCTCCATTCTCAATATCTGTTTCCGAGGTACCATGCAAATTGATTATATTTCCATCTCCCTCATTGGGATTTCCCTCTCCCATCAGGTCGGCACGGGAAACAAATTTGATTACTTCAATCGTAGGTTCAATATATTTTTGTTTTTTCATAATCCATCACTCCTCGATAATGTCAATTATACATTGATAAGTCCCAACCATACTCAACTTTCTTGTAAAATCCATATTCACTTCCCACAATAATAGGAACCTGATTATAAATCCACTCTGTTATAGTTTCATAACTTGTATTTGAATAATTATTTAACACACCTAAGAATGTCTGCTGCTCTTGTTCAGAGAGGGTTGATTCGAAGGCACCGGCAGTTGAATAATTATAAAAATCATCTTCTTCATTTGCCGTATTCGTCTTGTAAATATAATCCTTGAGATCTTTATATATCTGATTGATATATGTATAATTATCATCTCCTGTGCTGTGTACATCTGCTGCGACACACATTGCAGAAGCAATTTTACCTCTGTTGTTAGGCATCCCGATTTTAACCGGATTCAAGACGTTGTCATATAAGTACTGATGTGTTTCAGCAGAAGGCATCTTCTTATTCTGATACAACTCTTGTGCTATATCGTACATGGTAACTGAATAAATATCATTTCCATAAACATAAGTTTCTTCGCCGCCAATCTCAATAATTGCATAAGCTCTTACTGAATATGATGTTGTGAGCGACTGGTACGAATAGAACCAATGTTTCAATGTCAACGCGTAGTAATCAAAATACTTCTGATCTTTGTTTCCACTAGTCCACTGATCGTAAACGCCCTGTGATGTAGCCTCAAAATACTGCACTGAATTTTCATCAACTTCAGCGTCGCTGCCAAACGGTTCTGCGTTACCTATTGTCATTTGTGTTGCTTTATTTGTAAGATTATTTTCCAATGCAAATATTGTTCCAAATCTTGTTATTCGATACAAATCATTGCCCACTGACATTACTTTTGAAACCTTGGATACTGTTCTAAATGAAGGATTATACTGTGAAACTCCACCTTCACTTTTATTTCCGTTCATCTGGAATCCCACAACATTTACTCCACCTGGATCCGCAACTATTTTCACCGGAACATATCTGATTTCACTATTATTATTTGTAATTTTTAACAGGAAATAATTTACCTTATATTTAATCTCGAATACAGTTTCAGAATCAAAACTAATTCCTTCTGTTGAGGCAAGTGTAGTTTTGTCTGTAAATGTTAATGTATTTGCCTTGCTGGCATATAAGGTTGTGTCGCTACAACCTGACACTGCCATTGTCGACTGGTTGTTATAAAATGTATCTTTTCCCGGAATATTAATGCTGTAATCATCGCTACCGATCATGTCATATGCATCTGTCCCGGTATATTTTGATGTATTATGAGGACAATCCAGATAATATACCTTGGTCATTACAGACACATCCTGAAACTTTGCAGGAAGCTTATACTGTTCTGAAATAAGTCTCCAATATCCGTCTTTTACAACCAAGAAAGTATCCACAACATAAGTTTCTGTTCTTTCTATTCTAGTAACTGCATGGTGATTTCCATCCGTTCCCGACTTCACCATTGTTGCAATAACTTTCAAGTCTGAACCTATATGGTCTGAATTATCCACTGTTCTGTAAATTCCACTTAAAACTATTTTTTCATTGTTATTTACTACCAAATTTCCCAATGCATCACAGAAATTATTTACGCTGGTACTGTCATTTAAATCTGCTGCCGAAATGGTTACTGTGGAATTTGGTTTTACATTTCCATCCGCATCATAGACAGTTACAGTAATTGCATCCTTAACATAAGCTGTCGATCCAAGCTCCAAAATATTTTCACTCATGTGATCGTTTACTAACACTCCGGTCTTTCCAATCTGAACACCAAGATCACTGTCTATAAATGTAAATTCATTAAGTCCCTCTCCTCCGGAACTCGCTGAATATTCTACCTCCACTTCATCGCCTACTCTTACCACGTCTCCCTTTTCAAGTGGATTTCCATCTTTATAATACTGAATTTCAGGAATTGCATCTCCGTCAAGGAAATGAATATTAGACTGTATTGTAATATCACTGGCCCAGGAATGACGTTCCAAATAGAAGAAATCGAAAGAATAAATCTTTCCCTTCTCAAGACCGATATCATCTGCGATATCATTTAATATAAGGCCGTCCTCTCTTTTTTCATGAGCAGCACCAATGTCCATTACCAACTGATTATTAATGAACAGATACACGTCATCATCACCCTGAAAGTGAAATTCTAATTGATCATCAGGATCGTATACAAACATACAATGAGATGTCATTCCAAAGTGATAATTATGAGTGGTCTCCCTTCCATAACTGTATATCTCCGGTTCGTTAAAAGTATCTGCCTCAAAACTTTCATCACCCAATACTGATCTGTCTATTGGATAAAAACCACTTGTATTTTCTGTACTGTTTTTCTGAGTTATAATTCTATTTTCAGTGTCATAAGTAATAGGATGGCTATCTGTAAATTCATACATTCCTCCAACCTTCTTTAACTCAACATAATCATACACATCTGTATTTTCTGTCAAATCTCCGTCCGTATCCGTCCAAAAATTGTTCATTGCGTAATATGCATAATCCATACAAGTAGTCACATCAGCAAGCCCTCTGTCAGCTACTGAGTACTTTGTAACAGTGTCGGTATATGTTCCAAGCACTGCGACTCCCGGATTGTTAGCATCAGACTTAACCTTTGCTGAAATTTGATCATACAAACCTGTAGTCATAGCAGGATTAGTATCATAGGTAAGAGTTGGATTACTATCTATATATTCCTTGATTATTCCGGCTACCTTTTCTATAACCGCCTTCTTATACACCGGCTTTCCGTTGGTTCCAAGAGTTGCGGAAACCAATCCCTTTCCGGGTGATGTAGCTCCGCTAGCCTCATAAAAATCAGTGCCATCCATAGTGAGTATATTGATTAATGGATTTTCCAAATCATACTCAAAGAGCAAGTGATCATCCCTGTGATCCAGCAAAGTAATTGGCAACATAAGACTTTCTAATTCTTCAGCCTTAACTTCCTTTTCTCCAATATCCGGAATAGCAACTACTGTTGCTGCCAATGACAGAGACATCAGCAAAGCTCCGACTCTCCTAGTCAGAGATTTTCCTTTTTTCCTACCGCATAGTATTTTTTCCCTCATATCATTTCCTCTTTTCATCATTTTTTCATTTCTATTTTCACTTTTTATAATTTCTCTATCAAGCCCAAAAAAAGGGAATTGCAAATGCAATTAACTAATCAACTTTGCAATTCCCCTCATCACTTAAGGATAACATTTATTTTTTTTCATATCAATATCTTATTGGACAAATTTCAAAAAAATGTCACTTCTTACATTTCGATTACTCGATTACTATTTCTGTGATTCTTTAATGGCATTTACAAGCGGTGTATTTTCCTGCGCATCAGAAACATTAGACCATGCTTCCATAATATCTTCATAAGAATCATTTTCAAGGTCAACTGTGGTTGAAGCTATCTTCTGTACTCCCCAGTTGTCATTGTCTGTTCTGCACTTATATGACCAGATACTCCAATTGAATCCTTCCTCGTCAAGCAGTTTTAATCCTTCAACCCATGCATCCATATTGTTGAAATAATTGAATTCGCCCATATAATTCGGAACATCATAGTGACCTATATTTACATTGTTAATCTTTCTCTTCATACTCTGAATCTGAGCGTTATTCTCATTGTCGTAATTACTGTACTCATAATTGTGATATTCATACATAACGTTTGTCCAATCGTAATCCTTTGGATTTGGCAAATCCCAAGAATCCCAAGTAGCTTCCATAATTACCACGTGATCTTTATCTATTTTTCTGATTCTGTCATAAGCCACATCATAAATATCCCACACAAGTTTGTGAAGTTCGTCATCTGATAATCCTGAATTGTATCTGTATGTACAATAAGGCTCATTGAGCAAGTCGTAACCTGCAACTACAGGATTGCCCTTGTAGTGCTCTGCGATTTTTTCCCACATTTCATAGTAGAGTTTCTGATTCTTCTCAGCATTATCACCGAAGAAAAATTCTGAAGCAGTTTTCTTTGCATCTCTTCCGTCGATTCCCGAATGGTCACTTCCGTTCTGTGAGCCAAATGCACCGTGCATATCAAGGATTACGTAAAGTCCGCGCTTTCCGGCTTCATTCACAAACCAGTCAACTCTCTTGAATGCATCCTTCTTCCAATTACCTTCTGCATCTGCAAATGTGCCGTACCAGAAAGGAAGTCTTATGCTGTTGAATCCCAGTTCCTTTATATAATCAAAGTCTTTTTCTGTAAAGAAATTATCCTGGAATGTATTGATGAGTTTGTCAGTTTTTTCCTGTCCAAATCTCTCAACAAGTTTCTCTTCCAACTCTTTCTGACATGTGACATTGTCTGTATATTTACATGGTCCCATCCAGAATTCCTGTACAAAATAGTTTCCGATATTAATTCCCTTTAAGTAAACAGTTTCACCTTTTTCATTTTTTAATTCTGTTCCCTGAGCTTTTAAAAAGTCTTTGCTTTTAATTTTACCGCTTCCGTTCAAATTAATAACTCCTCCCATGGATAATGCAAAAACAATACAGCCAATTGCAACTATCACTGCTCCTGCGATTATCACTTTCTTTAAACTCCCCTTCATCATCTACCTCCTTTTGTTTTGTTGTAAAACACCTCCGTCATTATATCATTTGACCGGTAATATTCCAACATATTTTATGCAATGCATATACTCATTATTTACTACAATTCTTCAAGACTCTCTCGCGAGTCTTGATGCGAAATGCGCGTCAGTAGAAAGATAACTTACTTTGTAAGTTATCTTAGCGATAGCGATTCTTTACAATCGCTATCGCTCCCGGAGCGAATATCAGATGCTGTCAAGGATAGACTGTGTAAGGGTAAATGAATCTCCATACATTGTCCATGTCAGCGGAAGTTTCATTTCATAGTTTCCTTCATTTATAAATTTAAGCTGCGCATTCAATCTGGATAAATCTTCATGGGCTTCTTCAAGCAACATTATTTTCTTTCTTGCCTCAATAAATGCCTTAAGATAGTCCGCTTCATTTCCACCCTTTGCCGGTGTCAAGGCCGCTCTTTGTGCTGCTTTTCTGATACCACCAAAGCTCTCACTGTCATTTCCCGGTCCGTGCATTACCATAGCATCATAGTAAATGAACTGTCCCAAAATGCTCAGTCCGTCCGTCTGCGCATCCGCCACTGCCGGGTGGAGATACCATTCTCTAACTATCTTGTTCTGAGCATCTATCATCTCCTGATCCTTTGCCGCATTTCTCCATGCTCGCATATAATTGCTTCCAAGACCGGCTACTGAATCTGTACCGTTTACCGCGCGAAGCGCCGGCAAATATTGTTCAAGTGGATTGTTCTGAGGCTTTAGGGCTATATACTGTTCCACAACTTCAAGCATATCTCCTGTTCCTGAAGTAAATCCGATAATGCCTCCTGTGTATCCTCTTCCGTCGCCTATATTTTCAATATAAGAATACTGTTCTTTAAAATTGAGACTTGAATTTTCAGCGCTTGAAACAATAGCAAATGCAATCTTCATCAAATCACCGTTTTCTATTGTTTTGTTTTCCGGCTGAGTTGTCTCAGGCACTGTTGTTTCCGGTATTGTAGTTGCCGGCACCGTTGTTTCCGGCGTTGTTGTTGCAGGCACCGTTGTTTCCGGTATTGTTTCAGGTTCATAATCTAAACAACTGTAATTGCTGTTAACTATTTTCAAAATTGTATTAAACAGATATTCATGTCCCGCCTGACTCTTCATCTGACTCTTTTTATATAATCTATCCGCAAGATTATATACTGTAAAGGAATCCACTGCACCGTAATAATATGTTCCGTTGCGCAGTTTCGCGTACGGGCGAACTATGTATTCCTGTGTAAATGCAGCAATATTGTAAGCACCATAATCAATAGTCATCGCATAATTACCGGTTCCATTATCAGAGGATAACAAACCTTCTGATGTTGCAGCAAACGCTCTGATGTTTTCACCCTGATGATTAATGTCTAACTTGCTCTCATCTACCACATCCGCCAGACCGTAAACCAATCCTCTTTCCGTAACTCTGCTACCATTGATTCTTTCCGCTACAGAATATAATGTTCTTATGCCGCCATATACAGTACTGATCTGAAAGCCTGTAATATTAAGTTCTCCCGATGTTTCAACTCCCCATGACTGTGTCCTCCAAATAGCAGAACCTGCAAGTACCGTCCCCGCACATACAGATACTGCACAAATGAGTGACAATAACCTTTTCTTCATAATTGCTCCCTTCTCTCTCCGAACCTTTCTGCCGAACTTACAATTTCCGAAAGTCCGACACACGACACTTATATTATACTCTTGGGAAAAATATTTTCAAAGATGAAAATCCAACGGTATTTTGAGAATGGAGGGTGGGGCGGGAATTCCAAGAATTTCACCTTCGTTGCTGGGAGAATTCTGGAAATCATGACAATTTCACCTTTGTTGCTGGGAGAATGTTGGAAATCATGGCAATTTCAACTTTGTTGCTTGGAGAATGCAACATGAAATGCATTTTTTCAATTTATGTTGTACGCAAAATTCAATTATGTAAACCAAAGCGACTTGAACGATTTCTTCCAATGCAACATATATGCCTTTTTTTAGATTTATGTTGTACACTTCAGGAAGATTTGTTAACATAATATTTTTCACTTTCTAAATTTGTACAACATAAAACAAGATTTGTTAATCTATGTTGCATGTAGAAAGTAAAATTGTTAACATAACTTGGAGCACTGTCAAAAAACGTACAACATAAAAAGCAATTTCCCGATATATGTTGTATTTTAGAAATCAAATCCCTAAAATCATGAAAATTCCCGTGCGCGCCATGAGATAACTTACTTAGTAAGTCATCGACTGCGACAGCGATTATTTATAATCGCGATAGCACAGATTTTCGCTTGGCTCGTCGTGGATAATCGAGTAGGCATATATCAAATACGAGAGAACTCTTCCTTACAACTCTACACTCTCAAATTTCTGATGCCATCACAAATTCTTCTTGCAACTACAGGGTTGTTCATTGTGTAGAGGTGGATTCCGTCTATGTCATTTGCAAGTAAATCTATTATCTGACTTGTGGCATAAGACATTCCCGCATCAAAGAGTGCCACCTTATTATTTTCAAACTTGCTGATTATCTTTTGAAACTTAACCGGCAATGACGCTCCGCACATTGTTATCATTCTTTTTATCTGCGCAGCATTTATCACCGGCATAATTCCGGGTATTACAGGTACATTTATATCTGCAATTCTGCAGTCATCCACGAAGCGGTAAAACTCGTTGTTGTCGAAAAACAACTGGGATAACAACACTTCCGCTCCGGCCTCAACTTTCGCTTTAAGGTTGTGCATTTCACTGACGCGATTGTCTGACTCCGGATGACATTCAGGGTAGCATGCCCCGGCAAAGCAGAAGTCCCCTTTATTTTTCATATATGAAATCAAATCAGAAGCATGGTGAAAATCATTCTTCTCCGGGAGATTTGGATTTCTGTCTCCTCTAAGTGCAAGAATATTATTGATTCCTTCATCCGCCAGCACTCTGGAGAATTCATCAATTTCTGACTTATCATAGCTAAGGCATGTAAGATGCACTACCGGCTCAATATCATATTCATTTTTGATTTTCTTGGCAAGTTCAATGGTACGGTTTCTGTTTGAACCGCCACCTGCGCCAAAAGTCACACTAATGAAATCCGGTTTGAGTTCACTCAATACTGATAATGTCTCATCTATATTTTTCAACTCTTCATCCTTCTTTGGAGGAAAGATTTCAAATGACAAACTTCTTTCTTTTTTCTTATGAATATCTGATAGTAACATATTACATTCTCCTACATTTTATTTATTCTTTTTCGGTTATATCTTTTTATTTTCAAGCAATATTTTTTACTTTTCTTTCAAGCAATACTTTTTACTTTTCCTTCAAGTAATACTTTTCACTTATTAATACTGCTCTCTTAAAATATTCGCTGCTGCCACAAGATTTTTTAGACTTTCTTTTGTCTCAGTTATTCCTCTTGTCTTCAGTCCGCAATCCGGATTAATCCAAAGTTTATTCTTATCAATTTTCCCAAGCATCTTCTCAAGGGCTTTCACAATCTCATCCACAGACGGAACTCTTGGCGAATGAATATCATAAACTCCCGGTCCAACCTCTGTCTCAAAATTGTTCTCTTTGATAGCCTCAAGGATGGTAAGTTTTGAGCGGGAAGCCTCAAATGAAATTACATCTGCATCCATATTGTCGATGTCTTTAATAATCTCATCAAACTCGCTGTAACACATATGAGTGTGAATCTGTGTCTCAGACTTAACATTGCTGTGGCACAATCTGAATGCCGGAATTGCCCAGTCAAGATACTCCTTATACCAATCGCTCTTTCTGATTGGAAGTTTCTCTTTTAGCGCAGCCTCATCAATCTGAATAATTTTAATTCCTGCATTTTCAAGATCATTAACTTCTTCGCGAATCGCGATTCCAATCTGAAAAGCCATTTCCTTCAATGAAATGTCTTCCCTTGGGAAAGACCAGTTAAGAATTGTCACGGGTCCTGTGAGCATTCCTTTTACAGGCTTGTCTGTAAGG
This sequence comes from Lachnospiraceae bacterium, assembly GCA_015057625.1. GTDB lineage: Bacteria > Bacillota > Clostridia > Lachnospirales > Lachnospiraceae > SIG293. Next base: position 91,805 of record SVDZ01000011.1, read on the forward strand.
CTCTGAGCATATTTTAAATACTCTGTTGTAATTGGCTTTGTTCTCTTCACATCGCCGAAAATTATTGGTGGCTTAACACAACGAGTTCCGTAAGACTGTACCCACGCTTTCTCTGTGAATACATATCCTTCAAGATTCTCTCCGAAAAACTCAACCATATCATTTCTCTCATACTCGCCGTGAACCAAAACGTCGATTCCCATGTTTTCCTGCTCTCTGATGCAGTCGCTAATAAACTCATTGACTTTCGCATCATATGTAGCCTTGTCAATTTCTCCCTTCTTGAACTGAGTTCTGTTTTTCTTCACCTCAATAGTCTGAGGAAAAGAACCAATTGTGGTGGTTGGGAAGAGCGGAAGCTTAAGTTTTGATTTTTGAATTATCGCTCTCTCACTTCTAACCGGAAGTCTCACAAAGTCATTTTCTTTAAGTTCATTCACTTGTTTTTTCACATCTTCACTCTGATACAAACGTTCCTTTTCAAATAGTTCTTTGTTTTCCAGATACTCTTTTTCTACTCTGAAATCATCAGTTTCAGTTAAAATGCTTATCTCGTTAAGTTCCTGTAATTTTTCAAGAGCGAATGCAAAGAACTGTGAAATCTCCGGTTTCAGTGAAGATTCATTTTCAAGCGTATACGGTACGTGAAGTAATGAGCACGTTGTTGAAAGTACCATTTCATCTGTATGTCTTTTCAGCACTTCAAGTGAACTCAAAATCTTTTCGTAGTTTGACTTCCAGATATTCTTACCGTTTACTAGTCCGGCAAATAATACTTTATCTTTTGGGAAACCATATTTTTCTACAAGTGAGAAACTTTCTTTTCCTTCCACAAAATCCAATCCGATTCCATCGAAATCAAGTTCAACTATTTCCTTGTAACAATCTCTGATATCTCCGAAATATGTCTGGAGTAAAATTTTTGTGCCGCCCTTTGCAGGAAGTATTTTTTCATACAATCCTGCAAACAGTTTCAAGTCATCATCAATTAAATCAGTAACCAGTGATGGTTCGTCAAACTGAATCCACTCTGCCCCGAGTCCTTCAATTTTTCTAATCATAGCAATGTATGCATCTGCTAACTCGTCTGCAAAATCTGCCGCCAATTTTCTTCCCTGATATTTTGCCAGTTTAAGAAATGTAAACGGCCCCACAATAACAGGTTTCGTCTGAATCCCCAACTGACTAGCCTCATGATATTCTTGGAAAGGCTTCTCTCCCACAAGTTTTATTTCTGTATCATCATCTATCTCCGGCACAAGATAATGATAATTTGTATTAAACCATTTTTTCATTGCAAGAGCTTTCACATCCCCTGCTTTTCCCTGATAACCTCTTGCCATTGCAAAATATGTATCAATATCATCTAACTGCAAATCCTTGTACTTTTTTGGAATCACATTGAAAAGAACTGCTGCATCCAAAACACCGTCATAAAAAGAAAAATCATTAGAAGGTATCATACCAACTCCCGCATTTTTCTGAAATTTCCAATGCTCCGCGCGAAGTTCCTTTGCCACCTGCAAAAGTTCTTCTTTATTAACTTCCCCTCTAAAATATTTTTCTGATATAAATTTCAATTCTCTGAGTTTTCCAACTCTCGGGAAACCAACTATCGTATTATTCATAACCTTCCTCCATTCAAGACTCACTTCATTTTTCATTCGGAATTCCTAGTTCTTTAGTATGTTTATACTAGAACAAAGTATAAAGTACCGATGTCTCTTTGAAAAATACAAAAAAACAGCGGTTTGATATAGTTTTAAACTATATCAAACCGCTACTTTTCATTTTTTCTATATGCCTATATGTTTTTTCAAAGCTTCCATATAAACGCTTCCGTATCTGCTGAGTGTGGCGTTCTTCTGAGTAACAACACCAATTCGCATATACTCATCTACTTTGAGAGGCTTTGCGATAATATTCTCGCCATTTAACTCTTTACTGATAACACCGGAACTTACGGTGTAGCCGTTCAGTCCGATTAAAAGATTAAACAATGTAGCTCTGTCTCTTACCTTGATATTCTTTTTTCGATCGAGGGTGCTAAGTATCTCTTCCGAATAATAAAAGGAATTGTAATCTCCCTGCTCAAATGACAGATAAGGATAATCTTCCAAATCCTCTAAGGTCAAAGTTTTTTTCCCCGCAAGAGGATGGTTGGAATTGATGAATACATGTGGTTTTGCTACGAACAACTCTTCAAAGACAAGTTCACTCTGCTTAAGAATTTTCATTATAACTTCTTCATTTTTTGAAGATGTATAAAGAATACCAATCTCACTTTTCATATGACTGACATCTTCTATAATTTCATAAGTCTGAGTTTCTCTAAGTATAAAATCATATTTGTCTGAGTCAAATGTTCTTATCACATCAACAAAAGCATTTACAGCAAATGAATAATGCTGACATGATACTGAAAACTTTGGTCTTCCTTCTTTCTTATTTAAGAATTTTTCCTCCAGCAAATCTGCCTGTTCTAAAACTTGTCTCGCATAGGACAAAAACAAATCGCCTTCATTGGAAATGGTTACACCTTTGTTTGTTCTGTTAAAAATCGTAATCTGCATTTCCTTTTCCAACTCGCGAATGGAATTGGTAAGGCTGGGCTGTGAAATAAACAAACGCCTTGCAGCCTCTGTGATATTTCCTGTTTCTGCCACAGTGACAATGTATTTTAATTGTTGTAAAGTCATCTTTCCCTCCGGACTTTTTATTTATCAAGTTTTTTTACCCCTGTTACAAACCAGTCCTCATCTTTGATATCATATTTTGTTGAACAATACGGACAACAATCATTTTTAGTCGCATCAAAACTTGCCGCACAATTTTTACACTGAATAGCTTTAATCGAAAATCCCAAGTCAATTTTCTTATTGACGTTTCTTGACACTCTCACAAAAAAGCTCTCTTTTTTCTCTTTGATATGGTTACCATCATAATAGTAATTATTTAAAAATACCTCTGCAATAATAGTACAGTAATCACCTTCAATATTTATATTATTGATTCCTACTGCTCCTGAATATGTGGAATACACTATACCTGAAAACATGTCTTTAATAGGGTTTCCTATACAGATAAGCAAATCATCCGGATTATCGGAAAATATAATCATCTCCGTCATGGATGCTACTTTACCCGAAAAATAATCGTATGAATATTCAGGTCCATACTTTTTCATGGTATTCTCAAATAATTTTTTGCCTCTTCTTTTTGCCGACATCATTCTCATAGGTCTTCCAAGTCCTGCTATCAATGAAATAATATATCCCATCATATACAATATAAATACATTGAACACCAGAAAAAAGGTGGCAAAAATAAAGCTAAATATCGATGATACTACTAACCATATCCCTGTAGCCGTCTCGGAATCCTTCATACTTATACTTACAATGAAGACTGCCGCAATAGCACACAATATAGCTATAATCGAAAGATCTCTGTACAGATTATTAGTAGGATCTTTCACGAAATAATATGTACTGACTTTAGGAAATAAATCTGACATTTCAAACTTAGTTCCACAATAACTGCATCCTTTCTTTAACTCACCCACCTTGCTCGGGCTACCACAGTTGGGACAGTTATATGTATCTTCTTCATAAGATATTGAAGAATCCTTAGTGTCAAGAATATTGCCATAAACAAATTCCGACTCTGTTTTTTTGTATATTGATTCATTATTCCTATAAAAGACATTTGACCACTTGTAGAAATTACAAGCAGTTTCTCCTTTGTATTTTTCGTCATTCCAACTGCCAAAATACAATCTAGATCCTCTATTCTTCTTTTGTTCTATTTTAGTTTTGATTGAAAGATTATTCTTTGAAAGACGTTCCTTTTGAAGCTGCATCACATACTCCTGCTCAGATGTAAATGCCGTAAGATTAGTATCTGATTCCTTTCCGAAGTAACTTTTAACCTGTGAAATAAACTTATCTGTTAATTCGTCATATCTTCTTCCCATTTTTCATTTATTGAATGGCTTCCCCCAAACAACATACTCCTTTACAATATTTTGCTAAATTGCTCTCAAGTCGCACATCAACTATTTTACCACATATCTCTCCTGACTGCATTAAAATAGATGCGTTAAATTTCTATCCATACAAGATTATTTTGACAACAATAGATTAGTAGATTATTATTAAGTGGTATGAATAATGTCAACCAAAAGAAGACATTATGTAAGGAGGATTTTAGATGATTGCACTTCAGTTTTTAGTATTATGCATAGGTTTTTTCCTACTAATAAAAGGAGCAGACTGGTTTGTTGATGGCTGTGCAGGTATTGCAAACAAATTTGACATTCCTCAGATTGTTATTGGCCTTACCATTGTAGCTATGGGAACAAGTCTTCCGGAAGCTGCCGTAAGTATCACCGCAGCTTTTAAAGGAAATGCCGGTATCTCTGTAGGCAATGTAATAGGAAGTAACTTATTAAACATCCTTATCATTTTAGGAGCCACAGCTTTGATAACCCCTTTAAAGTTGAAAGCCAATACATTAAAATATGAAATTCCTTTTATGCTTTTCATCTCAGTTATCATGCTGGTAATGGGTCATTTGGGAAATAGCCTTTCCAGAACTGAAGGTATTATTCTATGGCTCTTCTTTATTGGATATTTAACATATTTATATTTCCTCAGTAAAAATGAAAAGGATTCTGAGCGAACAGTTACAGATAAACCTATATGGAAATTAATATTCTCTGTTATAATTGGCGTGGGAGTTATAGTAATTGGAAGCAACCTTTCAGTGGATGCAGCAGTAGTCATAGCAAAAGGACTTGGAATCAGTGACAGAATTATCGGTCTTACAATCATAGCACTTGGAACTTCTCTTCCCGAACTTGTCACTGCCCTTATCGCATCCAAAAAAGGTAATGACGATTTGGCTATAGGAAATATTATCGGCAGCAATATATTTAACATTTTATTTGTAATAGGAACTTCATCAATTATTATTCCTATTAAATTTAACGATGCCTTCCTCATAGACGGAGGGATCGCAATCTTTGCAGGAATTTCACTTTTCTTATTATCAATGAGAAAAAAAGAGTTACGTCGCTTTGGCGGTCTTTTACTTTTAGGTGAATATGCGGTTTATTTTATTTATCTTTTGATGAAATAACAAAAAATATAAAGTAATTATATTTAATTGAAAAGGAGAAAAAATGAAAAAAGAGTACATTACAGAAGATTTAATCAGTGAATTTTCAACTGATATAAGATACAAAGAAACAGGCTCAGAAGATTATCCGGAGTATGCTTGCAAAAGCGTAAATCTAAATTTTTGGTCACTAGTATTTCCATTACTATTTTCAATATTTTTCTCAGCTGTACCATTATATATAATGTATTTATTACTCACAGACAATGTTATTACTACCGACGAAAATCCTTTTAAAGAAAAAATGATGATCTTCTTTTTCGTTTCGATTTTTTTAGTTATTGGATTATTAATTTTTTACAGTGCCATCAAAAATGTATACCTTTACTTTGTAATAAATAAAAAGGGTACATGTATAACCGGTAAAGTTTGTGACTATCGAAACACCAACACGTATTATAATGGCAGCGAAGGCCAAATGTGCCTTATCCTTATTAATACCACACAGGGACCTGCCTATATCACCTATGATTTAAAAGGTCCATATCAGCCATTTGATTTAGGCGTACCGGTTACTATTCTGATATATAAAAAGTATTTATATTTAGATACCAAACAATATGATTTATAAAATATATGGCTCATCGTGGGCAACAAAAAAAGAACGCCAAAGCGTTCTTTTTTTATTATCTTGAATCATGGTTGAAATGACAATCACAAACTTCTGCACCTTCAGCTATGGTAGACTCTCTGGTGAAAAGTGTATTGTTCATATATGCTCTCTGCTCATCAAGAATACACATAGCCGGTATAAGTTCTTCAATACCAAGCTGCTTGTATAAATGAACTACTCCACACTGATGATAATATATAGCATATTTGTGACAGGTCTCGCCTGCTTCATATGTATACTTCCAATCATATGGATTTGTTTTTTTCATACTGTTTTCTGCTTCTTTTGCGATTTTTTTCTGTCCGTCAGGAGTATATTTTTTTTCTGAAATAGCTAATCGTTGCATAGTTTTGTTTTTAAGTGCAACCTTTTTGTTGATTTCAATCATCTTATCGATAGGGGGTTTTTCGTCTAATGTTAAATAGATACTAGCCATAACAGCTGCAACCAATATCTCATTAAGATAAAATCCTCCTTCTTTGATTTCCTCAATTTTAGCAACTATTTCTTTATACTTAGGTAACGATCTAGCCACAATATCATCTGCTGTAGTAAGATGCAGTATCTTGGCAAGTTCGTATTGATAATTAGGAGAGAAACTCTTCCATACAGATCTAGCTGTTAAACCGTAAATCATATCAATTACCTCTTTCTTTATTTTTCATAATCCCATTTTCTTTATTCGTAATAGAAGTGCTTAATAGTACTGCCACTCCTACCTATTCTATAAATTCCATTATACATCATTTTGTAAATATTTAGTATCATTTTTATATACTTTTTTTAACACTGTCTTCCTATTTGCTCAGTGCTTTCATTTCTTCAAATAATTCAAGATCAGATTGAGTTATTTTTACATTTGTTGCAATGGTTTCTCCCTCAGGCGACGTAACTGAAATCTCAATTACACTTCCTTCAACTACACCCTTACTTGCAACTGCGTTTAAGAATGGTACAAACTTTGGATGATTTGAAGAAAATCTCTCCCATGCTGCTTTTAATTTGAATATTGCTGTTGGATTAATCATTTCTTTTCTCCTTATCTGTTATTTCATTTTTCTATTTCAAGACTCTTTCGAAAGACCTGCCGCTTCAATCAAGCAGTTCCTTAAAACTCATAATAAATCTGTCTGAAAGTTTTTTCATTTCAGGATGTTCATATGACGAATGATCTTCGTACACGCCAACGGTTTTAAAACCTCCCATTCTGGCACCTTTTATCCCTGCCAAAATGTCTTCGTAGACAATGCACTGACTGTTATCTGACACCCCCACATCTCTGGCCGCTTTCTCATAAATATCAGGAAATCCTTTTCCTCTCTCCACCTGATCCACAGTAATTATAGCATCAAACATGTCTATAATACGGTTTCTCTTAAGAGCCGGAATAATGAGTTTCCTGTCAGATGATGTGGCAACAGCCAACTTGATTCCCTTAGTTTTTAATTGATTCAGATATTTAATCACGAATGGTTTGCACTGCACTTCGTTCTCATAAGCTCCCATAGCCATGTCAAACCACTCTCCCATTATATCTTCAACTTTTTCATTCAATCCAAATCTCTCTATGGTATACTCAGCTGCCTTCCTTGCTCCAAGAGGAGCGATGGCTTCAAGATAATCTGCAGGCACTTCTAAATTTCTGTCTCCTAAAAATCTCTTATCAATCTCTGTCCATACCCACATCGAATCTAGTACTGTCCCATCCAAATCAAAAATGGCTGCTTTTATGTTCTCCATCATAATCCTGTTTCAACTCCTATTTTGATATTTTATCATAAATTATATCCTCTAACAACGGTAGCAATTGACCTTTTGTCCACAATTTACTAAAATATACGAGGGAAAAAATGAGAAAATACAAAAGATAGGAGTTTTATATGAGCATCAGTGTATTAATAAATCAGTTAATAGTATTATTCTTGATAATTTGTTTTGGTTATATATTAAATAAATGCAAAATTCTCGATGCAAACTTCAATCGTCGAGGTTCAAAATTTATTGTAAGCGGCACTATGCCGGCAATGACAATTAGTTCAGTCCTCTCCCTCCAGTCTCCTCCGGACAGTGACGATGTATTGACTGTTTTCATTGTCGCAGTCTCTATGTACACCATTGTTCCTGTAATCGGATATTTTCTTACACTCCTCATAAAACCGTCTAACGGTTCTGTTGGTGTGTATCATTTTATGTATATTTTTTCCAATGTTGGATTTATGGGATATCCTATTTTAAATGCTGTTTACGGGCCTACTGCAGTTTTCTATGCAGGTATCATCAACATCATTTTTAATCTTTCATGTTATTCTTACGGAATTGTCATTATCAATCGCGGTTCACAAGCAAGTGGCTCTATGGATTTGAAGAAACTTATTTCTCCCGGAATCATTTGTTCTTTTGCAGCACTTATAATATATGCATTCAAAATTCATTTTCCGGCCGTTGTGGAAAATACAGTTTCAACTATCGGTGGAATCACACCTGCACTTTCAATGATTATTATTGGCTCTACCCTTGCCACTATTAATATTAAAGAAGTCTTTAACGACGCATATGTATATATCTTTGCCATAATTAAGCAGATAATTCTTCCACTTGCCTTTATGCCTGTCTGCAGACTTCTCATCAAAGATGATCTTGTGTACGGTGTTACTATGATTATGTTGTTAATGCCTGTTGCAAATACATCTGTTTTATTTACCACAGATTTTGAACACGACGAGTCCATAGCTGCAAAGACAGTATTCATCACTACAGCTATGTCTCTCATAACTATTCCTCTCGGAATGATTATTGCTCCGTGATGCTCTCCATCTCGTCAAGTAATTCTTTAAATAATTGCAATGCATCTTCTATAGGCTCTCTTGTGCCCATATCCACACCTGCCATTTTAAGCAGGTCGATTGGATCTTTGGTGCAGCCGCCTGTCAAAAACTTCATATAATCTTCTACTCCTTTTTCGCCCTCTCTGATTATCTTTGCAGAAAGTGCAATTGCAGCGGCCAATCCTGTTGCATATTGATATACGTAAAAAGGAGTGTAGAAATGAGGTATTCTTGCCCACTCTAAGGCAATTTCCTCATCTGAAATCATATCCTCGCCAAAGTACAATTTATTTAAATCATAATATATACGGTTGAGTTCCTCACTTGTAAGAGTCTCACCTTCTTCAACCATTTTATGTGTTATCTTTTCAAATTCGGCAAACATAGTCTGTCTATACAAAGTTCCCTTAAACTGTTCAAGGAAATGATTGATAAGGTACGCTTTTTCCTTATTGTCCTGAGTTTTATTTATCATATGTCTTATGAGCAGTGCCTCATTACATATTGACGCTACTTCAGCCACAAAAATGCGGTATTCAGCATTTATATATGTTTGATTTTTATTTGAATAATAACTGTGAAGAGCATGTCCCATCTCATGCGCCAGAGTGAATACATGGTCCAGTGTTCCCTGGTAATTCAAAAGCACATATGGATGAGTTCCGTATGCACCCCAGGAGTAAGCTCCACTCTTCTTTCCCTTATTCTCATACACATCAATCCATCTGTTGTCAAATCCCTCCTGAAGTGTCTTCAGGTATTCTTCACCCATAGGAGCAAGTCCTTCTTTAACTATTCTCTTTGCCTCCTCAAAAGGAATATATTTGTCAGGAGCTTCCACTATCGGAACATACACATCATACATGTGAAGTTCATCCACCCCTAAAAGTTTCTTTCTAAGGGCTACATATCTGTACATTAAATCAAGATTCTGATGAACAGTATCAATAAGGTTATCGTAAACCTCTTCCGGTATATTGCTTCCGTTCAGATACATTGCTCTGGTAGAATCATACTTTCTTACGTTTGCATAAAATACTGCCTGAACCACATTTGCATTAAATGTTGCGGCAAGAGTATTTTTCATTGCATCATAAGTCTCATAATACGCCTTAAACACACGCTTTCTTAAAACCCTGTCAGTCCCTGTGAGGATAGGAACAAAATTGCCGTGAGTGATTTTCACCTTCTCACCTTTAGAATTTTCCACTGTTGGGAAATCAATATCTGCACCGTTGAACATAGTATAAATATTGTCAGCAGCCTGTGCCATCCTCCTGCTCTTTGCAAGAATTTCCTCTGTCTTGCTATCAAGTGTATGCTCTTTTTTTCTTAAAATTTCTGACAGAAATCTCTTATAATTATTTAATTTATCATCTTCTAACCAAAGCTTAAGTTCTGCCTCCTCCATACCAAGAATTTCCGGTTCGAAGAAAGCTGTGTGGCTACCAAACTCGATATATAAAGTTTCTGCTTTGCCCGCAAACGCCTGATACTTTGACACACTCATATCCTGATGATATCTCTGATTAGAATACACATATAATCTCTCAACACTGTTTCCGATTTTGTCAGTGAGCATTAAATAATCTAAGAGTTCATCTTTATCTTTTGAAACTTTCCCAACATAATTAGGAAGAGTCTTAATCATCTCCTTGGTGGATGAAAACTCTTCTTCCCACACTTCATCTGTGGCAAACATATCTTCAAGACACCATGTAGCTTTAACATCTGTCTCTTCTCTTGTAATTAATTTTTTATCGTCCATAATAATTCTCCAATTCTTCTTAGTTATACATATCCCAAGGTTCTCAAAATAAATATCATAGTTGTGATGGTAACCGCTGAAAATAAAGTTGTAAGAACAACCATACTTGATGTCAGAATTCCATCACAGCCTGCGCCTTTTGCCATAATGTAGCAACTTGGTGTAGTAGGCGAGCCCAGCATAATAACAATTGCCATTAGTTCTTTATTTCTAAATCCAAGCAACACAGCTATTGGAAGAAATATGACGGCCTGCCCTGCAAGTTTGATAAATGCCCCTGTAACAGCAGGTCTTATTTTTTCAATTGCCTTTCCAAACTCGAAGGAACCTCCTATTGCAAGGAGCGCTAACGGTGTAGTAAGTTTTGCCAGACTTCCAACGGTATTGTCAACCATTACCGGAAAATCCACTTCTGCCAAAGACAGGGCAACACCGATGAAAATACCTATCAATATAGGATTTGTAGCAATGCCTTTGATACTTTTTTTTATATTATCACTTCGTATCTGTTTTACCATTTTCTTATTTGTGTTTGCTTTGTGCATTGGCGACTCCAACTGAAGCACTATTACAGAAAAAATATTGTAAAGTGGCACTGCTCCTATAATCATCATGGGAACCATTCCCGTATCCCCATAAATATTTATCATAAATGCTGTTCCCAGTATTGCCGCACTGCTTCTAAAGGATCCCTGAACAAACTCCGCTATGACTGATTTATCCCTGACAAATAATTTTGCTCCAATCCAAACTGAGAAAAAGCAAATGATGGTGACAATGGCACAGTATGCCACAAACTTTACATTAAACTCTGCCCGAAAATCCATTGCCATCAAATCCTTTATGAGAAGCAATGGAAGGGTAATTTTGAAATTGAGCCTATTGGCCACGCTAATAAATTCTTCATTTATAAATTTTTTTCGTTTCAAAAGATAGCCCACAACAATAACAGCGAACACAGGCATTGTCGCATTAAGACTGTATATTAAATTATTCATTTTCCGCCTCACTAATATTATTTTTGATTTTTCCACCGACAATTATACCATTTTATTTGCCATGCATAAACCTCATCGTGTATAATTTTATATATCATTTATCACTGCGCCTTCCTGCAATGTGCCAAAGGCTTTATCTCGGTGGCACTGCACTCTCCGGCAGAGATTTATTATCAATTCATAGGAGATAAGTATTTCGATGAACATAACCGATTATTCAATAAAAAGAATATATTCTATAACAGATGATATATTGTTATCATGCACAAATATTGTAAGTCTTTGTAATGATAAAACTAATTATCCTCACTCTTTTTTCTTTGACGAGGAGGCTTTTGTATCTTCTCCCTCTAACGAAAATATCCCGGAGGATGAATTACCGGTAATGTATATCGCCTCAAATAAAGATGGAGTAATTGGTTTTATATCCACCTATTATCTTGATGATTATATCGAAGTTTGTTCTTTCGTTCATCCAAGTTTATTTGGTCAAGGAATTTTTTCTGCTACGTATAATTTATTTATGGAAGATTACGCCGGATATGATATTATTGCTTCGTGTTTTCCTGAGGATACCGAACTCAAAAGCTTCTTAGAACATCTTGGTTTTAAATTAAAAAAATCAGAACTTTTAATGAAACTTGAAAAGGAAAAAAAGAATTCCTTTTCTACTGACATTGAAATCAAAAAAAATATTTATGAAAGTGAAATTTGCTATACCATTTATTCCAATGAAACTATTCCAATAGGCGAGGGCTACGCATTTTTAGATGAGTGCTCTTCTACCATTCACGACATCTTTGTCAAAGAAGATTTTCGCGGAAACGGATTTGGTTTTAAGCTTGTAAACTATATGATTGAAGATTTGTTTGCAACAAAAAACAGCATTCTCCTCCATGTAACAAAGGAAAATGCTGCTGCATATTCATTATATAAAAAATTAGGATTCGAAACTGTGGAACAACTTGACTATTTCTTGTCAACACTGTAATCAGCTCCATCAATCAGTCCCGCATCTGACATAGGCCAGTAAATAACTACTGCCTTTGCTATAATTTTGTCTTTCTTAACGTATGTATTATTCCAGAATCTTGCATCATTTGATATGTTTCTGTTATCTCCCATAACAAAGTAGCTGTCAGCCGGAACATTGAACTCAAGACCGTCATTGCTATTTAACCATTCTTCCGGAAGATATGGCTCTTCAAGTGGCGTTTCATTGTCATCGATGTAAACATGTGCATCTCTGATTGTTACCTTTTCTCCCGGAAGTCCGATTACTCTCTTAACAAAGTTCTCTTCTTCGTTATCCGGAAACTTAAAGATAACTACATCGCCTCTTTCCGGAGCATCATTTATATATGCCAATCTGTTTCCAATCATTCTGTCCCCGGTCATGATAGTATTTTCCATAGATCCGCTTGGAACATTTGCATTGATAATTACAAAATTATCTAAAATAGCTGCTGCAACTACTGCAATAACCAAAATAGATATCCACGACATTATTTCTTTTTTAATATCTAATTTCTCTTCTACTTCTTCATTCGCAGCTTTATTTGTTTCATAATCTATATTTTCATCTTTTATAATTTCATCAGTAGAATTATAATTCATTTCGTCCATTACACTTACTCCTTTATATATGTGGTAGTTTTCACACTCCACTTACAAAAGTGGGATTTTCTTCGAAGGAAATAAACCCACTTGAAAGAGTATACCATAACTAGTCCCTATTTATCAATGCTGTATTCTGCACTATCTACAAATCCCACGTCTGACAATGGCCAATAAACCAATCCTGCCTTTGCAATTATTTTATCACGCTTAACATATGTGTTTTCCCAGAATCTTGCGTCCTTTGAAATGTTCCTGTTATCCCCAAGGACAAAATAGCTATCCTCCGGTACAATATACTCAAGGCCGTCATTACCGTTAATCCATTCCTCCGGAAGATATGACTCCTCTAAAGGAATTTCTTTTTCGTCAATATAAATATGGGAATCTGTGATTGTAACTTTTTCCCCCGGAAGTCCGATTACTCTTTTAATAAAATTCTGACTCTCATCATCCGGATATTTAAAAATAATTACATCTCCCCTTTTTGGTTCACTGTTTATATATGCCAATCTGTTTCCAATCATTCTGTCTCCGGTCATAATTGTAGTTTCCATAGATCCGCTAGGTATCTTTGCATTAATAATTACACATCTGTGAAGAAACAAACTAAGAGTAAGTGCTATGGCAAATATTATTGTCCATGAAATTAACTCTTTCACAAATGAAGGTCTCTCTCCTGTTGTTTCTGTTTTCTCTCCATTATTTTCATACATCTGCTCGTCCATAGTTTTGCCTCCTTCTCTATAATGATGTATAATACATTATTTATTTCAATAACCTCTTTATTATTTCTTATTATTTTCTTAACATTCCTACTTCTTCATTTTAGAGAATTTAACATTTCTTTTCTTGTTATTCGAGGTTTTGTTGATAACCGATACCTTTTATATATAAAATCAATGTTAGGCAACCGAGTTTTTGAATCAACTCGTGCATATAACAAAAAGAAAAACAATAGGTAATACTAATGAAAGAAGAAAACAAAAAAGAAATCTCTGAAATGTTAAAGAAATATAGAAAAATGAATAACTACTCCGTAAAGGATGTCGTTACATTACTTCAGGAAAAATCTTTATATGTTGCAGAAAAGACATTGTACGGATGGGAAAGTGGAAAGACACAGCCCAACATAGAAACCTTCTTTGCACTCTGTGAAATATATAAAATAGATGATGCTATGTCTGCCTTTGGATACAATGGTGGAGAAGCCTTTTATATTACTGATCATGAAAAAGAAATCATCAACCAGTACAGGCGATACGAAATTTTTCACGTTGCCATCGACAAATTACTGGATTTATAATCTCGATAGCACAGTTTTCACTCAGTTCGTTGTGGATAATAAAAAGGACTGCCTCATCAGTGTTTAACTGAAACAGCAGTCCTTTTTAGTTATATTTTAGTTATTCAAAAAGTCTTTGATTTTTTTACTTCTGACAGGATTGCGAAGCTTTCTGAGAGCTTTTGCCTCAATCTGTCTGATACGCTCTCTTGTAACCTTGAATTCCTTTCCTACTTCTTCAAGAGTTCTAGGATGTCCATCTCTAAGACCAAATCTTAAGATGATAACTTCTCTTTCTCTCTCTTTTAAATCTTCAAGAAGTGTGTCAATATGTTCACGAAGCATTACTGACTCAATGTTTGCCTCAGGTGTTACAGTATTATTGTCTGCAACAAAATCGCCAAGGTTTGAATCATCCTCTTCACCGATTGGTGTCTCAAGCGATGCCGGTTCTCTTGCAATCTGCATAATCTCAAGAACTTTCTCCTCTGACATATCAAGTGCCTTTGCAAGCTCCTGTGTAGAAGGCTCATATCCAAGTTCAAGAGTAAGCTTTCTCTGCATCTTTGACATTCTGTTGATTGTCTCAACCATATGAACAGGTACACGAATTGTTCTGGCGTGATCAGCAAGTGCTCTGGTTACTGACTGTCTAATCCACCATGTAGCGTATGTACTCAATTTGTATCCCTTTTCATAATCGAACTTTTCAACACCTTTGATAAGTCCAAGGTTTCCTTCCTGAACAAGATCAAGGAAGCTCATACCTCTACCTGTATATCTCTTTGCAATACTAACAACAAGACGAAGGTTTGCTTCGATAAGCTTCTGTTTTGCTTCCTCGTCTCCGTCTGCTTTTCGTCTTGCAAGTTCTAACTCTTCATCTGCTGAAAGAAGTGGTACTGTACCAATTTCCTTAAGGTACATACGAACAGGATCTTCCGTTCCGACACCCTCAAGCAAATCAACCGCATCAAGAATAACTTCTTCTTCCTCATCACCTACAACAAAATCATCATCAGGTTCAGGAATGAAGTCATCATCCGACTTTCCTACGTTTATAGTCAAGACATCAATCTTCTGAGTTTCTAAATATTTATAAACCTCTTCCAACTGCTCTGCCTCAAGAGGAGTATCCTTGAAAAATGATGTGATATCATTTACTTCGAGAACGTTGTTCTTTTTCTTCCCCAATTCAACAAGTTTAGATATTCTTTCTAAAAAGTCTTTATTATCCATGAGTCAATTCCCTTCTTCATGTAATGTTCGCAACTTCCCTGCGAACCGGTATTTTCAATAATCTTTATCAAAAAACGACGTAAATATACATATTTCCAAAAGATAGACTATACCGAACTATAATTATACAGATTTTTTTCTACTGTGTAAAGGCTTCACGGACTTATTTTTTTGCAAATTATTCTTAATTTTGCATAAATATACCCTTTTTATGCATATTTTTATTGGATTTGACGTGTGTAAATCTTAAGCCAATTTTTTTCATCTTCTGAAAGATAAGGAGATATTTTTTCCCAAACTAACTTGTGATAATCGTTGAGCATCTCAATATCCGATTTTTCCAAATACTGTGTGTCAATTCCATCCAAATCTATCGGCGCATAGGTTATTGTCTCAAAGCCCATAAATTTGCCGTATTCGTTTTCCTCTAACTCTACACACACCAACTCGTTTTCAGTTCTTATACCGTATTTACCTTCAATATAAACTCCCGGCTCATCTGTAGTTACCATACCTGCCTCAAGAACGCAGTTGTGTCTTTTTCCCAAATCTCTCCATCTGAAACTATTTGGTCCCTCGTGTACATTTAACATATATCCCACACCGTGTCCGGTTCCGCACTTATAATCAATGCCCTCTTTCCACAGCGCCCCTCTGGCCAATATATCAAGATTAATACCTGTGCATCCGTATAAAAACTTTACATTCATTAGATTTAGCATTCCCTTTGCCACCAGCGTAAAGTTCTTTTTCATTTCATCCGTCACCGGACCCAATACAAATGTCCTGGTTATGTCTGTAGTCCCCTCAAAATACTGCCCGCCGGAATCTACTAAATACATACCTTCAGGCTTAATTTTCGCGTTACAGTTTTCATTTGCACTGTAGTGCATCATAGCAGCATTTTCACCGTATGCACTTATGGTGTCAAAGCTTAAGTCTTTAAGATTTCCCTGCTGCCTTCTTAATTCTTCAAGATAGTCCGAGCCACTCATCTCTGTTATTTCGGTTTTGCCCACATTAGTTTTAAGCCAGTACATATATTTTGTCACTGCCACACCGTCCCAGATATGGCACTTCTTCAAGTTTTCAATTTCCGTACTGTTCTTAACCGCTTTCATTCCGGTAGTGGGATTTTCTATATCAACTATCTCTGCGTTTTTAAGATTCTCAGACACAAGAAAACTTGACACTGCCAAATCAACGATAACTCTTCCTCTTATCTCTTTTAAGTCCTCATAAAAATCGAAATAACTTTTGTTTGTTATATTATTTTTTTTGCAATCAACCGGAATATCTATTCCTGTATAGACAGTTACACTATCCTTTGTGATAATCGAATACGAAAGAAATACCGGATTGAACTTAATGTCATTGCCTCTCATATTAAAAAGCCAGGCCTGATCGTCCAAGGATGTTAGGACAAAGGTTTTGGCTTTTACCTCTTCCATCCTCGCTCTAAGTCTTTCAAGCTTGTCACAAACGCTCTCTCCCGTATATTTTTCATCCAGTACATAAATAGGCTCAAAATCAAGCGCAGGTCGTTCCTTCCACACTTTTCCTACCAAATCTTCGTCTGCCTTTATCTTTCCGCCGTGACTCTTTGCAATTTTTTCAATTTTTCTTCCGTATTTGTCACTTACCACTCTGCCATCAAACCCAATCACGATTCCTTCATAACACAGCGACTCAACGAACTCCTCTTCGTCAGGAACTCCCTTGTCATTCATTCTCATAAGAACTATTTCGCTTCCCTCAAGTTCGTTCTTTGCCTGTATAAAATAGCGTCCGTCTGTATACAGATACGCACCTTCTATCGTAACAATTAAAGTACCGGCAGAACCTGTAAATCCACTCATATATTTTCTCCCCTGAAAATACGGGCTTACATATTCTGACATATGAAAATCAGATGTTGGCACTATATAAATGTCAACACCTGATTCTTTCATATTATTTCTCAATATATATAATTTCTCATTAACAGTAATATTATCTGACATATTTCCCCCTCTTATATAAGCGCTAAGGCTATTACTTTACTATCTCTCCTCCGCAGAGAATATGCCCTTCTTCGTCGTAGAGCACTAATCCCTGGCCCTTGGTAATGGCTCTTTGTGGCTGGTCAAAAACACACTTCAGAAGTCCATCTTCTGTTATATTTGCTGTACAATAACCGCCCTCATGGCTATATCTGATTTTCGCAAAAGCCCTGAGATTCTTTGGCACACTTTCAATTCCCATATAATTGATATCTGCCGCGTAAACATCTGTAGTATATATTCCTTCAATAGGAGATATTACCACTTCATCAGATTCCGGTCTCAACTCTTTTACAAACATCTTTCTTCCAAGGTCTAATTTGATTCCTTTTCGCTGACCTACTGTGTAAAAAATAATTCCCTTATGCCGTCCTACAACAGTGCCGTCCTGCAAAAGAATATTGCCCGGAGTAGCTCTCTCCCCGGTACGCTTTCTGATATAATTTGCATATTTTCCGTCAGGAATAAAACACATATCCTGGCTGTCTTTTTTGTCAGCAACTATAATTCCCGCTTCCTTTGCAATTGCTCTAATCTCTGTTTTTTCATATTTTCCAAGAGGTGTAAGCGTTCTTGCTAACTGTTCCTGAGACAGTCTGAAAAGTGCATATGTCTGGTCCTTCTTAACACTGTCCGCAGTTGAGATAGAATATCTTCCGTTTGGAAGTTTTTCTACATTTGCATAATGTCCTGTGGCAACGTATTTTGCTCCTACCCGGTCAGCCACTTCAAGAAGTGCATTCCACTTTATCATTGGATTACATTTTATACACGGATTAGGAGTTCTTCCATTGTTGTACGAGTCAATAAAGTATTTGATGACTATCTCATCAAATTGTTTTCTCTTATCAACAACAATGTTGGTAATACCAAGTTGCTCTGCTATTTTATTTGCATCTAAAATATCAGAATTGTAACCATTCTCTTTCTTTTCAGAGTTGCCCTCCTTTGGAATCTGCATTGTCACACCGATAACTTCATACCCTTGTTTTTTTAACAGGTATGCCGTAACTGCAGAATCAACACCTCCTGAAAGTCCAACGACTACTTTTTCCATAGTTGTATTTTCCTTTCAATTTTTATATTTTTCACTTTCCCCTTCAATTTTTTATTTCCCCTTTTGCGGATAATTCCGCTTTATGTAAATACATAGGACTGTTACAGTAAAAGCTACGCCTTACTTTGCAACAGTCCCCATACACATACTTAATTAAATTTGATTGATTAGTTTCCTAAATCATCCGGAGATACAATTGGCGACCATCCGTCTGCCTGTCCCGGATATTCCTCTGATATAGTTTCCCCATTCTTATCAGTAGGCTGAACATAACTCTCCTCGATAACCTGAATATCTCCGCCATCTAAATCAGGAGTCTCTTTGTCATCTTTTGAATTATCTTTTGATTTATTCTTATCTTTCTTTTTGTCTTTTTTGTCAGACTTACTCTTTTCAGTTGATTTCTCTGTCTCTTTATTTATATCACTCTTCTTGTACACAACTGTAACGAACTCACCGTTTGCATCAGTCTCAATGTCGCCGTCTTCGTTTGTGACTGCTTCGACAACTGTCTCTTCGCCTTCAAACACCTCAACATTGTCCCAGAAGTTAGTTCCATCTTCACTTGTTGCTTTTGCCGTGTTGCCAGGCTTTGTTTCTTCCTTATCTTTCTTGGTACCATTGACAATACCTAAAATACAAAGTGCAATAATAATTAACGCTGTAAAGCCTATAATAAGTTTCTTTTCTTTCATTTCAAGTCTCCTTTTTATACTTCCCCTTTTTCTCAAACAATATACAACAACCATCCTCTCACTGAACTATATTCACTGGAACAGCTTCACTGCTATTGTTCATATAATTAAGGGTATAACACATAATTGTGAAAATACAAAGTCCAAATCCCAAATAATTATTTTTTTATCGGTTCTACGAACTGAGTGAGGTAATACTGATATAAAGCCTTGTATTCTTCGCTTCGTCTGTCCATAGCATGTCCGTGCATATCATCAAACTCATCAAATGTGTTAACTCGCTTAACGATATGAAGGGCTACGTTTCCGCAGTGGCTGGCCATACGCTCAATATTTCCAACAAGGTCAAGAAGCGCAATACCTGCCTCTACATTACATTTACCTGCCTCAAGTCTTTGAATGTGCTGATCTTTAATAGTGTCAGCCATCTTTTCAACAGCTCTCTTCATTGGCTCGATTCTTCCCGCCATGGTTGTGTCATTATTTCTGAATGACTCCATTGTCAAACGAAGCATAGAATCCATAGCCGCAATAATTGCTTTTGCTTCTTTTATTCCTTCTTCTGAGAAGTGAATTCCCTTGTCATTCTTTACTTCTCCGGAAAAATAGATGTTAATACATCTGTCACCGATTCTCTCGAAATCGCTGATAGAGTTAAGAATCTTTGATACAACTCTTCTCTCATCTTTTGTGAGTCGTTTAGTATTAACCTTCAATGTATATCCGCTTAACACTGTCTCGCATTTATCAATGAACGACTCATTTTCGTTAAGAAGTTCAAGTTTCTCTGTATCTTGCTTTTCAAAAAGCTGCATTGCCAACTGATAGTTTTCATAAACGGTTTCTACCATAGAGTTCATAACCTTCTCACACTGCTCCAACGCGATTGTAGGCGTATTCAAAAGCATTGTGTCAAGTTTCTTGAATTCTGAATCACTCTTGCTCTCTTCATCCTCCCCGATAAGCTTTCCTGTAAACTTAGCCATCTGAGCTGAAAAAGGAAGAAGAACTAAACTTGTCAAAGCATTGAAGGCGATATGAATAGCAGCAATGTATGTTCTGTTTTCAAATTTTGTGAACCAGAAGTCAGGTTTAAAAATAAAAACAAGCGCATATACAACTACCATCCAAAAAAGTGCACCGAAAATATTGAAGAAGAGGTAACTGAACGAAACTCTCTTTGCCTTCTTGTTTGCACCTATTCCACCAATAAGAATAGTCATACACTTACCAATGTTCTGACCAATGATAACAGGGAATGCAACTGCAGGAGCAATACCTGTAGAAGCCGCCAATGCCTGTAAAATACCGACAGAAGCAGATGAGCTCTGAATTATTGCTGTGATTACGAGTCCAAGCAGAACACCCAGTAATGGATTAGAAAGTGTAGA
Organism: Lachnospiraceae bacterium; assembly: GCA_015057625.1. GTDB lineage: Bacteria > Bacillota > Clostridia > Lachnospirales > Lachnospiraceae > SIG293. Next base: position 112,516 of record SVDZ01000011.1, read on the forward strand.
AATCATATCACTAATCTTTGGCGATTCCTTGAGAGGCTCAAACACACTCTCCATACTTTTCATTCCCACGAATAATATACCAAGTCCTACCAATATACCTGCCGCATCTTTAAACTGTTTTTTCTTTGCAAACATCATAATAAATGCACCAATGCCTATAAAGATAGGTGCAAATGTAGTTGGTGAAATAAACTGTAGAAAGATGCTGCTTCCTCCGGCTCCTTTTTTAAGATCTTCCAAACTGATAAGTATTGCTGTAGCTGTAGAACCGATATTAGCTCCAAATACAACCGGAATAGCTTGTATGAGAGTCATAATTCCTGCATTAACAAAACCTATAAGCATAATGGTTGTTGCGGCAGAACTCTGTATAATTGCCGTAACTCCAAGACCAAGTGCCCATCCTTTAATTGCACCCACACCTTTCTTGTCACTTGTAGTAAGTCTCTCTAGTACTTTTTCAAGTTTACCACCAGCAAGCTTTTCAAGAGAGCTTCCCATAAGACTCATACCATAAAGGAACATACCGACTCCACCAAGAAGTGTAATCACATCAAAAATAATCTGCGTATTCATCTTTTCTCCTTCAACAAAACTGCATAAAATTCAGCCTATCTGCAGTCCTAAAATAACAATAGCCAAATAAAAATTAACTATCTTAATTTTTACCCGGCCTGCAACAAACAATACATAACTAATATTTTTCACGTTCTTTTTTATAATACAATATTTGTAAAAATGTGTAAACTATATTTTTTTACATAATCAAGGTGTCCCCGTTGCCAAAATCGAGTAGGCTGGCTCCTTCTCTGTGATTACACGGTCGCCAAATGAAAAGCTGTTGCACCAACTTATATTGTTAGCGCAACAGCTTCTTTTTTCAGTTACAGCAATGATACTGATTCTACCTCTTTCATCATTAGTCTATATCTTCTTTTTCAACAATTATGATAGTTGATTTGTCCTTTTCGTCTCCATATGTACCTAAAACAACGTAATATGTTTCTCCTTCTTCAAAATAATAAGAAAGATTGAAATCACGATCCGCATTTTCATAATCTTCGTCTATTACAATGTCATCTTCGTATATATTCTCTTTTCCTTCATCATCAAAAAATACATAGATGTATGGATCTGCTTGCTCCTCTACTCCTTCAAATTTGCTGTTAGAATAGATTCTATAGTATCCGGTTTCATCTGGTTTAAACATGAAGTACTTCTTCTCATTACTATTAAAAGTAATATTTTTTGACTGTCCAGGAACCAACAATTCCGCCTCTTTAAATTGATCAGCAAATAATGACACTTTTATTGGAACATTCTGAACAAATTCATCATCTCCGGCTTCCACACTAAATTTATCTACCTCGACAACGTATTTTAAAGAAATATCTCCTTCCATTTCTATGTCATATATTAAAAAATCCAATCCAATATTACTACTTCCGTATGGAACTAAAGTGTACCATGTATCCTTTTCTTCGTTATATGATAATGAATCATCACCAAACATATCAAATTCTTCAATTCCAATATAACAACCATTTTCGTAACTTTCTCTGTATGGTGTAAAATGTAAACCATCATATGTTTTCTCTGGTACTAATTTGAAATTAACCGGTGTCATTCTAATCAATTCTGCTTTCAAAACCTCATCCAAAGAAACCTTTTCAATAGGTTTTCTTACAAATAAATCAACCACATATGATTCTCCGGCTGTGAGGTAAGCTCCATTACCTTTTCTTTCAAGCTCAACTTCTTCAAGTTCACCTTCTACTGTAATATATTTTCCGCTTCTGATATGATAGTACATGTAAGCATCGGTCATTTCTCCAGGTTCTGTTCCTGTAAGATTAAAATCTGAAATAAAAGCAAACCATCCTGTTTCCGGCGCAACGAACTGAAATGAACCATTATAATATACAAATCCACTTTCTTCATCTGTTTCTTTATCAAAATCTAAAAGAGAAATGGAATACTTTTCTACTGTTCTTGTTTTTTTAGGTTCTTCCGGTTTTGTCTCCGGTTTTGTCTCCGGTTTTGTCTCCGGTTTTGTCTCCGGTTTTGTTGCCGGCTTTGTTGTAGGTTGCTGATTATTCTTATTTGCTACTACTGTTACCTTAACAACTGCCTTTTTCTTTTTGTTAGCTTTTGATTTTACTGTAATTTTTGCACTACCTGCTTTAACTGCTGTCACAAGACCCTTTTTAGAAACAGTTGCTACTTTAGTGTTACTTGATTTGTATGTAACTTTTTTTGAAGCTTTTCCATTTACAGTAACTTTTACTTTAAGTTTCTTTGTTTTACCTTCAGTTAAAGTCAACTTATTCTTTTTTACATTTGTAACTTTAACTTTTTTAACTTTTCCTTTTGTTGCAGCAAAAGCGCTTGTCTGCACCCCTCCTGAAACTGCCAGTGTCATTGCTAAGCACAATGCAATTTTCTTAAACATTTTTTTCATATTTCTCCTCCTAATGTTTGTATTTCATATTTTAAGTTTATATACTCGCAAATATGATATTATTATGTATTACTTCTCCTAGAAGTTCTTTATATTGTACCACACTTTTCGTGTAATATATACGGTTTTTCTTTCAATAAATTGTCTGATGAATTATAATAAAACTATATTCAAGACTCGTGAATACTAAATCAAATTTTCAAACAGACAAGGAGTGATTTTATGGACAACAAAAACAAAAAAATTATTCTTGCATCAGCTTCTCCAAGAAGAAAAGAACTACTCAAACAGGCTGGTTATGATTTTGACGTAATCGTGTCAAACGTCGAAGAAGTAATTACTAAATCTCTTCCATGGGAAGTTGTAGAAGAACTTGCTTACCAAAAAGCAAAGGACGTCTTCAGAAGGCTCCTCTCTGAAATAGATTATTCTTTTATCAATGAAGATGACTACACCCTCACGGTAATCGGCGCAGACACAGTGGTTTCTGTAGATGATAAAATTCTTGGAAAGCCCGCGGACAAAAACGAGGCTTATGAGATGATACATTCGCTTCAAAATAAGACTCATCAGGTTTATACCGGAATTGCTATTTTAGACTATAACTTTTCTACCAGAAAAACCGTCGAAAAGTATTTCTACGAAAAGACAGATGTCACATTGTTCCCTATGACTTCTGAAGAGATATACGATTATATCGACACAGGAGATTGTTATGACAAGGCCGGAGCATACGGGATCCAAGGACAATTTGCTATCTTTGTAAGAGAAATACAGGGCGACTATAATAACGTTGTGGGACTTCCTATCGCACGTCTTTATCAGGAATTGAAAAAAATACATTAATAAGAGAAGCTGTGGTCCGATTGATTCAATCAGACTCACAGCTTCATTAGTTATATTAGATCACTTTTTTAATTTCAAATTTTTCATTTATAAGCACAATATTGGCTTTCTTTCCCACCTCTATAGTTCCATAATTCTCAAGAATTCCAATCGCCTTTGCAGGATTGTATGTAGCCGCTTTTATTGCACTCTCTTTTGGAATTCCAAAATTAATCACATTTACCATACATGTAAAAAGATTTGTTCCGCTTCCGGCAAGTGTTCCATCCTTAAGTCTGACAGCACCATCTTTAAGAAATACCGGAAGACCTCCGAGTTCATACTCACCATCAGGCATTCCACATGCTCTTGTGCTATCACTTATGAGAATGATTCTATCATCTCCAAACATTTTGAATGCTGTTCTGATTGAAGTCGGATGAATGTGAATTCCATCGCAAATCATTTCAGCCATAACCTTCTCATCATCCGCAGCGGCACCGATTACACCTGGTTCTCTATGTGTAAATGCAGGCATAGCATTGAAAAGATGTGTGACATGCTTTGCACCGGCATCAAATGCTGCTTTTGCATCTTCGTATGCTGCACAAGTATGACCAACTGAAAAAGTAATCTTGTCAGAGAGCTTATCAATAACCTCAACTGCACCTTCTTCTTCAGGTGCAATAGTAATAAGTTTTGTAAGTCCCTTTGAAACCTTAAGAAGATCTTCTATCATTTCTGCATCTGCCTTCTGAACAAATTCAGGATTCTGAGCTCCACATTTTGAAGGTGAAATAAAAGGTCCCTCAAGATTAATGCCGACAAAATCGGCCTCCCCTTCAGTCTGAACATGATTAGCTGCCACTTCACAAATCTTAGTAATTCTCTCTCTTGAAAGAGTCATAGTCGCAGGACAAATATTAGTTACACCGATAGACTTTTCATACTTTGCCATAGCAGTGATAGCCTCATCACTTCCATCACAGAAATCATATCCAACACTTCCATGGAAATGAATATCCGTAAGTCCGGGAATAACCATAAGCCCCTTGGCATCAACAATCTCTTCTCCCTGCTGTTCATCAATACTTCCTGATGGAGAAACCTCTTTAATAACCCCATCTTCAATCTTAATGTCCAAATTATCAAACTTAAAATCTTTCGTAAAAACTAAACCATTCTTGATAATCATCTTATAATCCTTCTTTCTAATAAACTCAATACCAACCTGCAAATTGCATCGTCTCTGAAAGCCTATACAATAATAATCTGAGACACGCATCGTTCCTGAAAGGCTATACAATAATAATCTGAGACACGCATCGTTTTCTATTCCTCGCATTCGCTTATTATCGAACGCTTC
>SVDZ01000024.1 GCA_015057625.1 Lachnospiraceae bacterium
TTTGAGAAATAATCCTTCAAGTTATGTCGAACTGTTTTGAGAAAACATTTATATAATTGTGACCTAGTATTCTGAAATCAACGTATGCCCGTTTCAAAAAGTATAGTTTATGAAACACAGCATCGTCACGGGAAAGGCTATGCAATAATGAGATGAGACGATAGCGAGGCTTTCGTTATGACGAGCATTCTAGCTTCGAACGCGAAAGCATGTGTTTGAGCTCCGAAGGAGCGAGTTATGCGAAGCGTTCGATAATAAGCGAATGCGAGGAATAGAAAACGATGCGTGTCTCAGATTATTATTGTATAGCCTTTCAGGGACGATGCGTCTGTTTCAAAAAAATATAGTTTCTGGAAATAAACCTGCAAAATAAATGCAAAAAAATACTTTTAAAATTGATATGCATTTTTGTATTTGATAAAATTAAAAAAGATTATTAAAAGGGCGGATTATTAATTGAATACACTTATTTTTAATCTGATTATTGAAACTAGTTGTGAGCTTGTATGAGGGAGAATGATTTATGAGATCAGATTCAATTTACAAAAGTGCTGTCAATGACAGTGGAGCTGTTTATTTCGATGATGAACATTTTGACATTGTAAGTGATGGAAGTATTGATGTTTCAGATGAACTTCAAAAGGCAATTAACAGTATAAGCATGTCAAAAGGTTACGGAACATTGTTTTTAAAGGAAGGAAGATATCTTCTTTCAAAGACAATTTATATTCCGAAAGCAGTGAGGATAATAGGGTACGGAAAAAACAGACCCGTGTTTGTATTGAAAGATGGGGCAGAGGGCTTTGATGTTCCTTATCCTGAGGATAAGGGAGGATTTAAGTATTTGTTCTGGTTTGTCTCAAAAACGGTTACAGATGAGAGTGTTGTTGAAGATGCAGATCCGGGTACATTTTATTCTGCTATGACTAATGTGGATATTGAACTTGGAAAGAATAATCCATACGCAGTTGCACTAAGGACACATTATGCACAGCATTCCTTTGTTTCTTACATGAACATAGAAGTAATGTCGGGAATGGCAGGAATCTATGATGTGGGAAATGAAATGGAAAATATCAGCATTAAAGGTGGAAAATACGCAATTATCACAACTATGTGCTCACCGGGCTGGCCATTTATAATGATTGATACATACTTTGAAAATCAGTCAGTAGCGGCAATAAAAAGCCAGAGAGCCGGACTGACAATTGTTCGAAATACTACAGTTAACACACCTGTCTTTTTGGATGTAATGGATGAAAATTATGAAAAAATATATATGCAGGATTGTGTGCTTGAAAATGTGTCAGAAGTTTTGTTTGATATAGCAGTTGAGGAAAGTCAGCTTACACAGATTTATGCCAAAAATGTTCTGTGTAATAATGTGAAATTGCTGTCCAGATTTAAGGATACGGGAAGAATAAATGATATTTCACCACAGGGGTCACTAGAGTATCTTCATGGGTATGTTGATGGTGATAGAATGGAATGCCAGGAACTTGTGGATGAGTATTCAATAGAAGAGTTTCTTTTTGACAAGGATTCGATAATAGATTATTTTGAGTCTGATATAAAGCAATTACCCGATGTCAGCCAGTGGATTAATGTTTCCGAAATAGGAATTACAGGTGATGGTAAAACTGACGTTACAAAAGAGGTGAAAAATGCCATTGAAAAATATAAAGTATTATTTTTCCCGTCGGGCGAGTACAGATTTACTGACAGTATTGAATTAAAAAAGGATACTGTAATAATTGGATTACATCCTTACACTACCAGATTTGTTTTAGAAGATAACAGTGAAGCATTCACCGGATTTGGAGAGTCAAAGGGATTTATTATTACTCCGGAAGATGGAAAAAATATAATAAACGGAATTGGCATAGCAACAGGCGGAAGAAATCCTAGAGCCATAGCTGTTCTTTGGATGGCAGGAAAAGATTCTTATTTGAATGATGTGAAAATATTAGGAGGTCACGGTTACCTTGTTGAGGGAACGGGAGAGTTTGATTCGCCTTACAATAATTCCAGAACCTGGGATAAGGATCCGTTGCAAATGTGGGATGCTCAGTATCCTAGCGTTCTCGTAAAACGAGGCGGAGGAACGTTTAAGGATTTATGGACAGCCAGTATGTATGCATCATCCGGCTTTCAGGTTGAGGATAGTGAAATTGAATCTAATGTTTATTGCATATCTCTTGAGCATCATCAGAGAAATGAAATCAGATTGGTAAATTCTTCAAATTGGAATTTCTTCGCAATACAGACAGAAGAGGAAATGGCGGAGGGTGAGTATGCGCTTCCGTATGAACTGATTGATTGTGAGAATATAACATTTAATGTGGCATATTTCTTTAGAACAGTTTTTGTGAAAACTCCGTTTGAGTATTGCGTCAAATGTTATAACTGCAAAAATATAGTTTTCAATATAGTACAGAATAATACTCAGATGAAATTTCAGTTCACACATTTTCTTAAAAATTGTACTGAAAACAATATAGTTGACTCGTGGCAGGGAGTTAGAATTACCTGTGGCGAAACCATAATTAAAGAAAAGAAAACATCAAAAATCAAATATGATTCACTGAGCGAAGTGGATGCTGAGGTTCTTCAAGTTGAAAGAAAATTTGATGATTTCAGATTTGCAGACGGTTCAGTTATGGATTCAAAAGGAAATTTCTATTTTATAGATTCTTTTGATAAGCGAGTATATATGATTGATTCAGATAGCAATGAACTTAAAATGATTTTTGAATCTCCAATTAAGGTTAATTCATTGGCAACCGACAGTAACGACAATCTTCTTTATATAGGAGAGTATGTAATACCGCAGGAAGCCCATATGAATGGCGAGCTAATCACAAATGAACTTCCACCGGACTCATATGGTTCATCCTATGGAAAATGGTATAACCCAAATGCTATGGTAGTCGCCTTTGTAGTGGAGAACAAATTAATTAAACCTCTGGCTAAAACTGAAATGACCAAGTTGAATCCGGAGTTTGTTGTTTACCCGGGAAATAGAATGCGAGACGGAGGAGATTATAAATATGTTCTGTCTTATAATCCGGGGAAAGCCTTTGTTGCACCAGATCAAAAGACAATAATCCCCGTACATTACGATTTGATTAGAGCAACAAATTTGTCAAAAGCACGAGTGGGAGAAAAACTATACTCTGTAGATGAGACAAATAAGAGAACCTGGGAAACTGTAGTTAATAAAGATGGGTTGCTAGCTAATCCCAAGATTATCATCAACAAAGGAGATTACTGTGTTGAAAATAATCAGGAACGTATCTTTGTGTGTGAAAATGAAATATTTGAATGCGATTTAGCAGGAAAAGTATTGAAGAGATATATTGTGCCGGAGCGTCCTACTACTATTGGTATTGAAAAAGATAATAAAATAAAATATATGACGGCAAGACATAATGTATACGTATTTAAATAGTAAAAGGAAGGAAGAAAAATGAAATTCAATAAAATATTAGCTTATGGAACAGTTACTGTTCTTTTTGCAGGAATGTTAACAGGTTGTAACACAAATAAAAAGGATAATAAAAAAAGTACCAATACTTCAAATAAAACTGCAACGACAGTGACAAATAAAATTGATTATGATAGCACTGGAGATGTTATCAAGGACGACTCAGTATTTGGAGAGAATGTTTATGTTTTTTCACCGGATGATGACAGTAGTGAAGTGAAAGAAAAAATAGATGATATCTACAGAGAGCAGGAAAAGAATCAATTTGGAACAGAGAGATACGCAATTTTATTTAAACCGGGAGAATATGACAGTAGCATAGCTGTAAATGTTGGATATTACACAACTGTTGCAGGACTTGGTATTTCACCGGTGGAGACAAATATTGAAAAACTCTGGGTAAATGCTGACTGGATGTGGCACAATGCCACTTGCAATTTCTGGAGAGGTGCAGAGAATTTTTCAGTTAATCAGTACACAATGTGGGCAAACTCACAGGCCGTTTCTTTAAGAAGAATGAATTTCTACGACGGAGCTGTTCTCAGTGACGGTGAGGGTTGGTCAAGTGGTGGATTTATTGCAGACTCCAAGTTTGAAGGAACAGTTTCATCAGGTTCTCAGCAGCAGTACCTCACAAGAAATTGCGAATGGAGAAACTGGGAAGGTGGAGTTTGGAATATGGTATTTGTAGGTGATGACCTCCATAAAATACCTATGGGAGGATGGCCATACAATCCTCTTACAAAAGTTGAAAAGACATCATATAAAATAGAAAAACCTTTCCTTGTATATGATGATGAGCATGGATATGGAGTATACCTCCCTAAACTTGAAAATGAAACATCACTCACAACATGGGCAGAGGGAAGTGAGGGAACAGTCAAATCACTTTCAAGTTTCTATATTGCGAAGCCGGGAGATGATGCATCAAAAATCAATGAAGAGTTAGAAGATGGAAAGAACATTTTATTCACACCTGGTATTTACGAATTCAGTGAGACAATAAAAGTAAATAATCCTGATACTGTTATTTACGGAATGGGACTTGCAACATTAGTGGCAACTGAAGGAAATGCCGTAATGGAGACAGCTGATGTAGATGGCATAAGAATTAGTGGATTGATTTTCGAGGCAGGCGATAAGGAATCTGAGACATTACTTAGAATCGGTGCTGAAAAAACAGATGTTAGTCACGAAGAAAATCCTGTATCTTTAAATGATGTATATTTCAGAGTAGGCGGAAGCGGAAGATATGTTGGAAAAGTATCTAATTGCGTGACAATTAATTCAAACAATGTTATCGGAGATAACTTCTGGGTATGGAGAGCAGATCACGGTGCAAATGTTGGCTGGAATGTGAACACTGCTAAAAACGGAATTATAATAAATGGAGATAATGTTACAATGTATGGATTGTTTGTTGAGCATTTCCAAGAATACCAGACTATTTGGAATGGAAACGGAGGCAAATTATACTTCTACCAGAGTGAGATTCCATATGATGTTCCAAATCAGGAAGAGTTTATGAGTCACGACAATACAGTGAATGGTTATTCTTCATACAAGGTTTCAGATGATGTTACAGATCATGAAGCATGGGGCCTTGGAATTTATGCTTACAATAGAGATGCAGAAGTTGACATAAATTCGGCTGCAGAAGTGCCTGATGTTGAGGGAGTTAAGATTCACAACATTGTCAGTGTAGTATTAAACGGACATCCGGGAATTTCACATGTAGTCAACGATTGTGGTAATCCTGTAATGAGAGCCGGCAACACATCGAAGATAATGGAATATGAAAACGGAGTTATAAAATAAGAAATAGTAACGCAATAGATAATAGATATTAATAATAAAAAAAGAAGCTGTTACGTATGTAATGTGATATATGTGTGATTAACATAGATATCAATTACAGCGTAACAGCTTTTGTTTTATGTTAACAAATCAAATATTCTCCCACTCTATAGGTGGTAAGATGAAAAAATGAAAATGTTATGTCCACCCACCATCAACGGTGATAATCTGACCTGTAAGATATGAGCCGGATTCAGCAAGAGCAAATACAGCGCGTGCAATATCCTGTGGAGAACCGATTCGTCCGGCAGGTATTTCTTCGCAAATTGCCGATAAGTCTTCAGCACTTAAATGAGAATTCATATCCGTGTCAATTATGCCGCAAGAGATGGCATTGACCTGAATATTTGATGGGGCAAGTTCTTTTGCAAGAGCTTTAGTGAATGAGTTAACTGCCCCTTTTGTGGCAGAATAAGCACACTCGTATGAGGCTCCAACATTTCCCCAAACAGAAGAAATATTTATGATTTTACCATTATGTTTGGTTAACATAACTGGGATGATTTCTTTTGTGAGAGCTATTACCGAAGTGACATTGCTGTTCCAAAGATTAGTCCATTCCTCATTGGTGAGATCCTGATGGAGTCCCACAACAGATATGCCCGCATTGTTAACCAGAACATCCACAGACTGATTGTTTGATACTATATCTGAAATTAATTGCTTGGCTGAATTGAAATCAGAGTGATCACATACATAGTATTTAAATGAAACACCGCACTGAGTTATTTCCTCCTCAAGACTTGTCATCAAATCTTCGCGATTATGACAGGTAGCGATAATGTTGTAATTGTTCTGTGCAAAATATATTGCAGTAGCTCGCCCGATTCCTCTGGAGGCACCGGTAATCAAAACTGTTTTTTTCATATATAAAAACCTCACATAATTAATTATGAATAGAATATCACAGTATTTGCTATTTTTGAAGAGTACTAATAATGTTGAGAGAAAAGAAAAAAGAGTATAATATTATGTTAACAGAATTATCACAATTGATTTACATAAAAAAACTTATATATAATTGACAAAGAGTTATTAACTTGCTATAATATTGTCGTAATAATTTTGTAATAAATTATTTTACCCCACGAAATATAGAAGTTCTGATTTGGCAAAATAGGTTTTTCTATATCTTATTTTTATATTCAGGACAGTTTGATAGAAATAAAAAATATTAATATGGAGGTACATATGAAATCGAGTTCTTTAAAAGTACTTACCCTTGGTTTAGCAATTGGTGCTTTATCATTTGCTTTTGGCAGCCAGACGAAGGCTGAAACACTTGACGCAGAAATACCGTGTGCGGGAATTTCAATCGCACTCAATAATTATATAGATACAGTTGAAAATCCGGAAACACAGATTGTTGAACTGTTACCTACAAAGGTTGAGGCAACAAACCCTGCAAGACAGGAAATCTTCAATAATATGGCCATTGCCTTTGTTGATAATTATGTAAATGTAAGAAAGAAACCATCTACAGAAAGCAAGATTGTAGGAAAGATATATAGTAATTGTGCAGCTACTATTATGGAAGAAACAAATGATGGCTGGTACAAAATTGAATCAGGAAATGTAACAGGATATATTAAAGCAGAGTATTTCCTTACAGGACTTGATGCAGAAGAATATGCAATTGACAATGGATATGTTTTGGCTCAGGTTAAAGAGGCAGGACTTAGAGTTAGAGAAAAAGCAAGTACAGAGGCACCTATCATTGTAAATGTTTATGAGAATGAAACATATGCAGTTAAGAAATATAAAAAGAATGGTGAATGGTGCAAATTGGCAATCGCTGAAGGTGAGAGCGGATGGGTTTCAGCTCAGTATGTCAGCATGTCAGTTAATATGGATGAAGCTCTTACATTAAAAGAAGAAAGAGCAATGCTTAAAGCAAAAGCTGAAAGAGAAGAACAGGAGAGACTTGCAGAGCAGCAGCGCTTAGAGGCAGAGGCGGCAGCAGCCGCAGCAGCTGCAAATAATACTCAGCAGAGTAACAGTAATGTTGCAAATCATTCATATAGTAGTGTACCAAGTAGTAATAACAGCAGCAACAATTCATCTTCAAGTACAGTAAAGAAACAGCCTGTATCATCTGCTCCACAGAGTAGCGCAGGTGCAGGAAAGGCGGCAGATGTAGTTGCATATGCAAAGCAGTTCCTTGGTAATCCATATGTATATGGAGGCTCAAGTTTGACACACGGAACTGACTGTTCAGGATTTACTATGTCGGTATATGCACACTTTGGATATTCACTTAACCGTTCTTCATATACTCAGGTATATAACGGTACAGCAGTAGATTTAGGAAGTGTTAAGCCTGGTGATCTTATCTTCTACAAGAACGGTGGAAGCAGAATCAGTCACGTAGCACTTTACATTGGTGGTGGACAGATTATCCACGCATCAACTGAAAGAACAGGAATTATTATTTCTAGCATGTATCACAGCACACCATGTGCGGCTAGAAGAATTATAAACTAATAAAAAGTTTGCGATCATTTCGGTCGCAAACTTTTTTTTGTTATTCGCGACCGTGTAATCACTGAAAAGTAGCGAAGCGTATTCGAGGATGTTAAAATAGTTCAATCGGGTGAATTTTTGCTCTTTTATTTTTACTCTTTTTATGGTAAATATATCCAATTTAGGCTAATTTTTATTAAAGTGAGACAAAACAAATGTTCTCTATTGACTTTACATAATTCGACACGAAAAAATGTGGATAATGTGGATAACTCCGTTTATAACTTATAATTAGGAGCGAAAAGAACCGATTTTTTTAGTGGACAACTCAAAAAATGAAAAAATATGTGGAAAACTACGTTCTTGACGTAAATTAATCTAGTTGTGCAAAATGCATAAAAAAAGCTCTGTTTTTTACAATTGTAAATTAATTGAAAATATTCGAATTTAGATGTTATTTTTGTAGATAAAAAATGGGCACTATGGTATAATTCTTATATAACAAACAGGAAAGGAAGTGGTACTATGAAATATATCATTTCAGGACACAACATTGACGTTACAGAGGGTATCAAATCGGCAGTCGAGGCAAAGCTCGGAAAACTCGACAAGTATTTCACAAGAGACACGGAGATTACAGTTACTCTCAGCGTCGAAAAAGACAGACATAAGATAGAAGTAACCATTCCGGTTAAGGGAAGTATCATCAGAGCTGAAGAAGTTAGTACAGATATGTATGCTTCAATCGATTTAGTTGAAGAGACAATCGAACGTTCACTCAGAAGATACAGAAAGAAACTTATCGACAGACAGCAGGCTGCAGCAAAAGAAAGCTTCACAGAAGAGTACATCGAGGACGATTTTGAAGATGATGATACAGTAAAAATCGTTAAGAGTAAGAGATTCGGAATTAAACCGATGGATCCTGAAGAAGCTTGTGTAGAGATGGAGCTGTTAGGACATAACTTCTTCGTATTCCTTAACTCAGAGACTGATGAAGTTAATGTAGTCTATAAGCGTAAAGGAGGTTCATACGGACTTATAGAACCTGAATTAGATTAATATATCTGAAAAAACAACCGTGCTTGGCACGGTTGTTTTTTGTTTCATAAGGTATACTTTTTGAAACGGGCATACGTTGCTTTCAGAATACTAGGTCACAATTATATAAATGTTTTCTCAAAACAGTT
>SVDZ01000012.1 GCA_015057625.1 Lachnospiraceae bacterium
ATTGATAACAAATTAACAAATTTACCTTACCTTCCAATGTAAGAAAAAACTTAAATGGAAGGTAAAATGGTAAAATATAGTGTGTCACGGATTGTTACTTTATGCGTGCTCATGGAAAACTTTGCGTCATTTCAAAAAACTATACTTCTTGCTCAGGTATTTTTCGATTCCAAATATTGTGTAACCCACCACAAGAAATGCAATCATTATCAAAACAATATACAGTATAAATTTGTTTATACCCATCTTGTGTATATTAAAAAAGAAATATGGGAATGTGTTCAGTTTAAAGATAGATTGAGAAGGAAGTAAAAATGCTCTGATTAATATTGATATAAAGTATGTCAGGGGATACAGAAGCCATAATAATGGCGTGATATTAGAATATCCTTTTTTGGGTGTGAATAGTACCCAGTCCAAAGTAAAGAGGAAAGGAACCAGATAGTGGGCGTACAAATCTTTTGGAGGCAATGCTAATACTCCTTTTGCGGCTATGGCATATTTATATCTGGCGATTACGAAGTGGAATAAGAGGAAAGTAAGTAGAATGGACATGAGTGCCATTCCGTTAACAAATTTATATTTAGTACTAAAAAGTGAATCATAGTCAAATTTATTTTTAGTTTTTATGGATGAAACGGATTGATAAAATACTCTAACCAGAAAGGCTGATATCACTATAAAGCACAGAAAATTGCTTAACACGGTAAAATAGCTAAACATATGAATGTTGTAGCCTATGCTGTAGAAAGAAATATGAAGTTTTAGACTGTATCCGTTGATGAATAAATAAACAAGCTTGAAAAGAACAGATATGTAAATGTTGTTGATGCTTGCGGTTTTCTTCATATCTTTCAGCCTCCTTTTAAAAGTTACAATAGAACTTTGAGTATAAGAGGTTCTATATATTATTATTGTACTCAAAAACGCATAAAAAAACCACTTGAATTTCTTCAAGTGGTTTTTTATCAATCAAATAATAAATTATTAGTCTTCTTTCTTTCTCATAACTAATGAAACACCAGAAGCTCCGATTAATGCAACTGCGATTGGTGCAACAGGAAGACCTGTCTTAGGTGATTTTGTTGATCCGTTTGAATCACCTTTGTAATCTTCTTCTTCCTCTTCATCCTCTTCATCATCTTCATCATCTTCATCATCATCGAACTCTTCATCATCATTGAACTCGTCATCATCAATCTGATTGTCATTTGTAGTCTCATCTACCTGAGCATCTGCAAATTTAGGATCGATAGAAATGTTTCCATTTACTTTAATTGTAATAGATGGAGAAGAGAGAGAACCATCTACGATAGTGTAATCACCTGTAATTCCCCAATCACTTAATGACTTTCCATCATCAGGATTAATAGTGAGAGTAACAGTTTCACCAACCTGAATTCTTCCGTCTGTGATAGTAACTGTACCACCAGGAACTTTTATGTCGTTCTGACCGTCGTTAGTAACAGTCTCACCACCGATTGTGATGTCTACAATCTTATCTTCTGTTTTACTTGGGGTGCTTGCACCCATAACTGTTGTTGTCATAGCTAATGTAACTACTGTGAAAATAGCTAATATTTTTTTCTTCATTGTATTCATACCTCCTAAGAATATCAAATTCCAATTTAACTCTATAATACCGTGTTTTTACATAAAAGTAAACAATAAAAAATAATTTTCATAAAATTGTATATAATATGATAAGTAAAAAAATTCTTTTTATTATCTAAGGTTCAACGTCTTTTAAGTAAAAAACTCTGAGAAGTACTTCAAAAAGAGAAGTTTCATCCGGATAAAAAGCGGCATATACACCGTCATTTTTTATTTCGCCACCTATATCAACTATATGAACGTCATTTGATGATGTTAAATTTGATATAATCTCAGAACCTAAATATATTGCACTGCTTCGATCAAGTGTAGAATACATATAATTTTTTCCGGTATCGAATAAATCTCCTAAAAATGAAGGATTTGCCTGGGTCAATAAAATAACATTGTTGGCAAATTGTCCCATAAACTGCTTTTGTCTCTCGACTCGTTCAGGATTGGACTCCAATTTGGATATGTCTCTGTATTTAACATATGACCATGCATCGTCACCTTTTAATGTGACATAATCACCCTTGGCTATAGAGCTTTTCTCAGTTTTAATATCCTGAAGAGCTACCAAAGAAACACCACCTACAGCATCGCTTAAAGGTCCTATTCCATCCCAGTTGAGTGCAATACAGTTAGTAAACTGAAGATTATAAAATAATCTTGAAAGTGAAGTGAGAGTGTTTGCACAGGCAGTTTCTTTATTTTTTCCGTAACCGTAAGACAAGGATATCTGAGAAGTCTCAATACCAACAGGAGTTCCATCCGTCGAGTATAAGTCTACATCCACCATAGTGTCCCTTGAAATAGGAATCATAGAGCATTTATGGCTGACTGTATCGTAAGCGATAATGTATATTGCATCAGCACGACCTGACTCTCGGTCTCCGGTTTGGTCGCTATTGTCCAGTACAGAATTGTCAACTCCAAGGAATACAACGGAGAGAAGGTTCTTATTGAATCTGTATGTTTCACCTTTGTAGATTATTGTATTTCCGTCATCATCGGTTTGTGCATCGTCAACAGGAGTGACATTAATAGGTTTATTGGACATTAATAAGGCATTTTTACCTTTCAATGAAATAATCTTAAAAATTGCAAAAATGGTGAGAGCGACTACCAATAATATAATAGAAATAATACATAATTTTTTTTGGACTTTTTTTGAATTCGCAAAAATATCTTCCTTCTTTTTCCGTCTTCCATATTTAGTGTGACCGGATGAAGTGACGATAATATCTTTGCTGTATTTCTTTTTTTTGTGAACAACTTCTCTTAGAATATTACCTTCATCTGTGTTTGTGTTGTTTGAAGAACTATTTTGTGAGTTCGTCATTTATCAATACCCCCTGAACTAAATAACGCTGTGAATCAACACTGGTGCAAGTACTCAAAGTGATAATTCTGTCGTCGACAGTTGCTTTGAAATCTTCGCGAACATTTTGAGTAATTGACTTTGGATTGTTGACTGTTTTTATATATTTTTTTATGCCTTTCTTTGTGTTGAAGTTAAAGGTGTTTAATATATGTCTGTCATCATACACATATGCAGATACAATCTTATAAGTAAGAATATGTTTGGGAAGGTATATAGTGATTGTATCGTGTTTTTTGAAAAACTTTGGATCCTTGAATTTGTGTAATTGGGCAAACATAGTTCCGTTGAGCATATTGTGCCCGTATAATACAGTTACCGGATCTGTAAAGTAAATAGAGTTTTTCTTCTCCGTATAAATGGTGCCGGCAAATAAATACTTCTTATCTATTCCGTGATTCAAATAGAAATCATCTGCTTCATCAATTGAAGACTGAGCAACGGGATAATCAATATCTGTTCCGGGAATTGTAATCCAGGCGTGTATGTCAGAGTTTTTCTTTTTGAGTTTTTTGAAATTGATAGGATTGTCAGGTGTTTCACTTTGGATTTCAGTTTCAACAGAAGAAGCTGAAGGAGTAGTAACTTTATAATCATCAGTGTTAATATTGGGGCTTGCAAACATCCCGACAAGAATGAGAATGCAAACAATTGTGATTATTAAACTTACACCAAATATTATTTTTCTTAGTCTGTTTGAGTTCATGTTTTTCTCCTATTATAAATGTGAAAATAAACTAAAAACATTATATATTTTAATGCAGACAGTGTCAAATTGCGAATAAAGTATGAAATTAAAAAATAACTGACGGAAACGGTTCCAAAAAATGCTAAAATATGTTATTATATATATATAAAAAGGGGAGTTTTATGGTTACTTTGACAATTGCTTACGAATTAAAAAGATGTATATAAAATGGGAGTTATTTACATTGAATTCGATACACTGAATTGGAGGTGTGACTATGAAACAAATGAGTAGATTTTTAAGTATAGCATCAGTTATATGCTTGGCAGTGATGATTGATTACACTGGCGTAATGGGTGCAGAATTTGAAAAATCATATGGAGATCAATTAAGCGGAACTAATGCTGAGGATCAGTACGCTGCTATGTTCTATGGCGCATTTGAGGAGGCGTTCGTTTATTCTGCAGATGAAAATGTTGCATATGCAGGATTGTCTAAACCTGTAACGGATGAGGAAAGAGTGTTGAATATTCCTGTCAAAGATATCAGTTACAGTTTCTCTGCATCTGAAGGAGATGCTAATCAGATTGTAAATGACTGGGTTAATGAAAGATATGTTGAAGTGATGAAGGGATTGTACGGAGCGGTTGATGCCTTCGCAAATGACTATCCGGCAGTATATTGGTTTGATAGTGCAAGGGCTGATATTTTATGTAAGTTGGAACAAAGTGGTAATAATCTGAAAGTTTATATTGATAATGTTACTATCAGTGTTGCATCACCTTTTTCATATATTCCTATTTCGGTCGATGTGATTAACAAAAATATTACGGAAAAGGTTGATTCGATAGTTGAAGCGTTCAATTTAACAGATAAGTCATCTGATGTTGATATATTGAAGGCTGCACATGATTTTGTTGCAACAGAGCTGTCATACAATCATCAAGAAGCTCAAGGAGCACAAAAGTCTTCTTACTATGCATATACTTCTTATGGATTATTCTCATCAGATGAAACTCTTAGAAGTGTTGTTTGTGAAGGTTACGCAGAAGCGTTTAAAGTACTGAGTGATAAGCTTGCACAGAAGTTCGACAGAGATTTCCAGACAATTATTGTAGCCGGTTCATCTATTGACGGCACAGGCGAATATAAAAATCATGAGTGGAATCAGGTTAAGCTCAATGGAAAATGGTACGGAATAGATGTTACTTGGGATGATCAGGAAACCTTATTGATGTATACTTATTTCCTTGTTGGAGGTGATTCTAAAGGATATTTAAGAACTTATAAGGAAGATCATTTAGTATCATCTAAGTTTACAAACAATAGTTGGGCAAGAGAGTTTTTTATTCCTGTAATATCTTCAAGTGAATATCCGGATGCAGCTTTCCTTAGGGAGACAAAAGGAGATACAACGGATGATAAAGGTGCTGAAACGGAAACGTTACCAAAGAATGATAATAAAAAAGATAACAATTCATCAAAGAACAATAATACATCAAACACAAATAAAACTGTTGTAGCTAAAACAACTACAACAAATAAAACAGTTGTTAAAAAAGCAAAAATTTCTTTGAAGAAAGTTAAAGTTGCAAAGATTAAAGCACAGAAACTTAAAAAGAAAGGCAAAGCAGTTAAGCCTACGGTTAAAGTTAAATATAAAGGGAAATTATTAAAGAAGGGTAAAGATTATACAATTAAATATAGCAATAACAAAAAGAAAGGTAAGGGTAAGATCGTAATCACCGGTAAAGGTAACTATACCGGAAAGAAGACAGTTTATTTTACTATTAAATAACCCCCATTATAAAAAGAGTGGACTGTGGCTGGAGAAAAGCAGTCCACTCAACCCCCTTAAAGGAGAGTTGTTTCATCTGAGGATGACAACTCTCTTTTATTTTCTCTTGATTTTTTTTGTATAAATGATATGGTTTAGAGGAAGTGAAAATGTTCGGCAAAATATAAAAAATTGAAGGAGTCTGGTTTATGAAAAAAAGTATATTGGCAAACAGAGTAGTGGCACTTGTTAGTGCATTGTCACTGACTGTTTCAGGGGTTTGTATTGTTTCTGCAAAAAGTAACAGCGTATTGGCAGGAGATAGTAACAGTGGGACAGATTATAATCCTGAGCACATTGTTGGAGAGATGCTTTTTGTAAGCAATACTTCTCCACAGGAAGCAAAGGTGTTAGTTGATAATAGTGGTATGAGTGGAATAGAAGCACCTAACCATATGCATGCTTCTTTCGACAGCAGTGATTGGGAGAGTAATTCAAAAATTTCTTCCAATATGTATCTTGCTGATAAGGGTTCTATTGTTTTTGATTTGAGAACAAAGCAGAGTCTGGGTGAAATGTTTATCTGGAATTACAACGATATCAGAAAACTTGACTGTTGTGTAAAGCATATCAAGGTGGACTATTCCGAAGATGGAGATACATACGTTAATTTGGGTGAGTATGAACTTGGACAGAGCAGTCTTTTTGATGATTATAACTATTATGGAAATGTGGCTTGTAAGGCAGACGGACAAAAGTCGATAGATTTTTGCGGGGCAACCGGAAGATATATCAGACTTACACCCCTTGATAATTACGGTGGAGATAAATATGGACTTTCTGAAGTGAGAATATTCAGACACAAAACATCTCCGTGCGTCAAAGACAGTCTTACAGTGGACGGCTTTGCGCCTGAGCAACCGGATAATAACACAGTTACAAATTTATTCAATCATTCCGGAATGAACAATATCGATGGAAACAGTGATTTTGCTGAGTATCACTCTAATAATGCGGATGATATGGCGGTGTTAAACGGAAATTCAAAACAGTCTGAGCTAGTCATGAATCTTGACGGTAATTATAAGCTTGATTGCATTAAAATATGGAACTACAATGCTCCGGCAAATCTGAATATGGGTGTGAAGGAATTTGAAGTTTACTACACGTCAGATGCGCCTTGCAGAATTGTGACCCATTCATATGATGAGATAAACGCAGGTGCAAAAGACTACATAGATTTTGATGGTGGAAGTTGGAAAAGCCTTGGAACCTACACTATGAGCAAAGGTACGGGTGCGGTTAATCAGAATGCAAGTATCACCATAGATATGACGGGAAAGAGAGCTCAGCACATAAAGATTATTCCAAAAAATAATTATGCAGGAGGCAGCAATTCTTTCGGGTTGTCAGAGGTGAGAGTGTATGTGGCAAAGGGACTTGCCACAGAATATTCAAGAGAATGGACAGGACTTCTATCTTCATCGGGAGAGTTCAAATATCAGGGCAACAATGTCGCAGATGTTAAAGGAAAATCTCTCAATAATAATGACAACGGACGAGGATGGATTGGAGGAGACGGTATTCATTCCACAAGCCTTAACGGTTCTCAGCTTAGTGGAAGCGCAAATGCAAACAGCAAAACTATATTTACATTTCAGGACAGTTTTGAGGGAAATTTTGGTAATTATGACGGCTTTGGATATAAGCATGGCTACGCAACAAGTGATAATTGTGGCTTCAGCATCGGTATGAGAAATATGGCATATCTTATGCTTACAGGAAATGAACCGGATGTTAGAAATGCTCAGTACTATATGACGCTCAAAAATGGTCTTTCTGATCAGGACGGATATGGAGGTAATATTTACCCGGGAAGATATTGGCTTGGAGATTCAACTGTAATATCAAACAGTTTATTTACAATTGCAAACCGATTTGAAGGGCTTAGTATATTGGACGCGGACTTTTTTGAAAATCCTCTTACGGACAATGGATTTATGGACATGACAGCTATTCCTGATAAGAAAATCAGCAATATTACTTCAAATACGGGAGCTAAATACCACGAGTCAATTTATGAGGAGGGAGATTATATTTATCTTTACGGTAGAAGCTTTACTACGGATCACCTTGTAGTAAGCAGAGTTAAGAAAAGTGATTTTTCGACTCTCAGTAATGTGACATATTGGGATGGAAACAGTTGGAGTAATAATTACAATGACGCTGCTGATATTGGTAATTTCAGACCGGGAAATGAGTTCAATGTCACAAAGATGACAGAGGGCAGTTTAGCCGGAAAATATGTTTTAATTCACACGCCTTTCAGTATAACAGGAGCAGTGTGTTACGCAGTTTCAGACAGTATAACGGGACCTTATGTGGAACCTGCAGACAATGAAATATATTATTCAACTGAAAAATATAAATTGCACACAAGATACTATAAAGATGACAGTGTAATTTATGAACAGTGGAATTATAATGCAAAATCCCAGCCGGCTATTTCAAAGGCAGGAGAACTTCTTATTACATATCATTTTGGATTGCATGACGGAAGAGGAGTGCCTGAGTGGGGCTGGTTCAATGCTGTAGGAAAAGAATTTGAGCATCCTACATTTATTAAAATGTTTGATGTTGAAAATGCAAGAAAACCGGTAAAGAATGATACGACAGTTCAAGTTACAAGAGATAATGTAACCACATTGGGAAAAACATTTGATCGTGACGGAGTGATCACTTTTAGTTACGGAAATGCGGGAGTGAGTGCAAGATTTAAAGGCGACAAAATAGAAGCTGATTTTGTGGTTGGACAGGGTAGTCCACAGCGTATAGCTGTATTCCTTGATGATAACATTGAACCTGAGGATGCAAGAGTAATTGCATTGACGGAAAATGGAAAATATACACTCTGGGAGAATGTTCCTGAAGGAGAGCACACCATCACAATCAGAAAGATGGGCAGAGGTTATTATGGTTTTCTTGCAGCAGAGACTGTGGGAATCAGAAGTTTTACCGTGACAGGAGGAAATCTCCTTACAAAGCCTGAAAAGAAAAAGTTATCAATAGAAGTATTTGGTGATTCCATTACAAACGGTGATGCTCTTTATAAAGTGGATGCGTATAACAATGTTTCTTACTCATGGCAGGGGTACACAGGAGAGGTGGCAAGATATTTCGATGCGGATATTAAAAGCTGCGGAATATCAGGAAACGGATTGCTTGCCAGTGTACTTACAGATGAAAACGGAAAACATTTTAATCTGTTTACACCACAGAATAACTGGGCAAAATTAGACGAGAGCGCATGTGATTTGATGTATGATCATGATGCAAATCCGGCGGATGTGGTTATTATCAATTTGGGAACTAACGATAATATAGCATTTACAAACAATGAATTCACCGCTCAGGATTTCAAAAATGAATATTTGAGATTCATTAATGAAATACATTCAGACTGTCCGAATGCAGTGGTTGTAGGAGCATTGGGTGCCATGGGTGCAACCGGACTCTTTGATGCAATAAGAAGCGCTATAAATGATGCGAACAATCAGGCAGGAGAGGAGTTTGCATATTTTGTTGAATTGCAAAACTGCAATAGCATTGCTAACGGAAGAGCTTTTGATAATTCTCATCCAAGCGCTGTGGCACATAAGATATATGGCGCTGCAATCAGCGATGTTATAGAGAGTGCCTTAAAGGTTAAGGCAAGTAAAAAGACTTTGGACATTGAGGGCTTCCAGATAAATACAAACAATATGGGCATTAGAACGATTACTTCGGTGGAACCGTTTATTGACGGGAAAAAAGTTGTGGAGAACGGCTTTATTTATGGATTTGTAGAAGAAGGATTTTCTTTTGACAATATGGTAGTTGGAGCAAATGATAGTAATGTTAAAAGTTTTGCATCCACATCAAAGGGATTGTCAGCATATCAGTTGGGGGATTCCCAAACTGCAAATTATTACATAATGACTATGCTTGATAATGGAAACAGCCCGGAGGCACTGTCGCAGGAATATGCAGTAAGAGCTTATGCAAAGTTATCAGATGATACATATGTGTACAGTGAAATTGTAACCTTTAGCATAGTAGGAGTGGCTAAAAAACTTTACGAAGGAAGGATGATGAACTCTGTTAATTCCCACAATATTCTATACAATGACATCATAAAAATAGTCGATAAAGATTATAAAACAGTCCAGTATGACTGGAATGGAATAGGATAATTTGAAGATATTAAGATTTTGAGGTATAATATATTAGTTGTGTTGTGCCTCAAAATCTTTTTTGCGTAATAATGAGATTTGACAGTAAAGAAAAATCAGGGATTTTTAGGACTGACATCACTATTATTTACGATTGGAGAAACCATGATTAAACTAATTGAAAATGATTTGTATGTAGATACATATCTAAAAATCAGAGAGCGCGTCGGGTGGAAAAAACTTACAAGAGAGCAGGCACAAAAGGCACTTGATAACAGCCTGTTCACTGTTGTGGCAATTGAAGATGATAAGGTCTTAGGAATGGGACGGATAGTTGGAGACGGAGCAGTTATCTGCTATGTTCAGGATTTGATAGTTATGCCGGATTGTCAGGGCAGAGGCGTAGGAAGATTGATTATGACCAGACTCAAAGAGTTCGTCAGCGAGATTCAGCTTGAAGATACAGAGATGATGTTTGACTTAATGTGCGCCAAAGGACGAGAAGCTTTTTATGAAAAAATGGGATTTATTGCCAGGCCTACAGATACATTAGGACCTGGAATGATTCAATATTTAAAGAAGTAGGAGTGGCGTTATGAATATATATTTGGTGAGACATGGCAGGCAAAACAGTAAATTGTGCAATGTTGACGTTGAACTGTCAGAGGAAGGAAGAAGACAAGCAAAGCTTGCAGGCGAGAGGCTTAAAAAGTTTAATGTTGATGCCGTCTATTCCAGTCATTTAATCAGAGCTGTTGAGACGGCGGATATTATTAATGAGTCTTTGAGCGTAGAAAGAGTTATAGATCAAAGATTTGAGGAGGCAAATTTTGGAGAGCTTACAGGTCTTTCCAATGATGAACTAAAAGAAAAATATAAGGACTTCTTAGACAGGAGAGCGCGAATGGTTGCGGATGAACCTTATCCCGGAGGAGAGAACTGTGAGATGGTTTTCACCAGAGCGTTTGCGGCTCTTAAGGATATTGTTAAGAAGGACTATGAAAACGTAGTTGTTGTCACACACGGAGGGGTGATAAGAGCTTTGTTTACAGGAATAGTTGGCGCTAAATATCAAAACTGGCTCACCTTCGGAAGACAAATTGAAAACTGCAGTATTTCACATATTATGTATGATGAGGTAAATGAGACATTTCATCTTGAAAGACTCAATGATTATGCGCATATTGAGGATTATGATGAATTGCTGAGAAAACATTTTGGCACGGGATTTTTTGTAAAAAAGGATTAGTGCTTATAAAATATAAAACAATTAAGGAGTAACAATGGCAGGCAGTAAGAATTATGATGCAAATTCCATAGCGGTACTTGAAGGCCTCGAGGCTGTTAGAAAAAGACCGGGAATGTACATTGGAAGTGTTAGTACAAAAGGTTTAAATCATTTGATTTACGAGATTGTGGACAACTCTGTTGACGAGCATCTCGCAGGTCACTGTAATGAAATAAAGGTAACATTGGAGAAAGACGGTTCGGCCACAATTGAAGATAACGGTCGTGGTATTCCTGTTGGAATCAATGAAAAAACAGGACTTACAGCGGTGGAGATGGTATTTACAATCCTCCACGCAGGTGGAAAGTTCGGTGACGGAGGATATAAGATATCAGGAGGTCTTCACGGTGTTGGTGCCTCAGTTGTAAATGCATTGTCAGTTTGGCTTGAAGTAAATGTAAAGAGTGACGGAAAAGTATACAGACAGCGTTACGAAAAAGGAAAGGTAATGACCCCTCTTGAGGAAGTAGGTACCTGCAGAAAGAACGATACAGGTACGAAGGTACAGTTCTTCCCGGATGGTGAGATTTTTGAAAAAACCTATTTCAAAGCGGATTCAATCAAGAGCAGACTTCACGAGACTGCATATCTCAATCCGGAACTGACTATTATTTTCGAGAATAAGAGAATTGCAGAGGAAGAAAAACTTGTGTTCCATGAACCGGACGGAATTAAGGCTTATGTCCTTGCAATGAATAAAGATAAAACAAAAGTTACTGACGTTATATATTTTAAGAAAAAGTCAGATGGAATTGAAATAGAGGTTGCGTTCCAGTTTGTAGATGAATTTCAGGAAAATATTTTGGGGTTCTGTAATAATATCTACACTCAGGAGGGTGGTACTCACATTACCGGTTTTAAAACCAAATTTACTACTATAATCAATCAGTATGCCAGAGAAATCGGTACTCTCAAGGATAAAGATGCAAACTTTACCGGTTCAGATGTAAGAAACGGCATGACAGCGGTTGTTGCTGTAAAACATCCGGAACCAAGATTTGAGGGACAGACAAAGACAAAACTTGACAATCCTGATGCATCAAAGGTATCTCAGGAAGTTACAGGGGACGAATTAGTATTGTTCTTCGACAAGAATCTTGAAGTTTTAAAAGCTGTAATTAGCTGTGCTGAAAAATCAGCAAAAATCAGGAAAGCTGAGGAAAAGACCAGAACCAATCTTTTGAGCAAACCAAAATTTACATTTGACAGCAACGGAAAACTTGCAAATTGCGAGAGCAGAAATGCTGAGGAATGTGAAATATTTATTGTAGAGGGAGATTCTGCGGGAGGTTCTGCAAAGACAGCCAGAAACAGAAAAACACAGGCAATCCTTCCAATCAGAGGTAAGATATTAAATGTTGAAAAAGCAACAATGGACAAGGTTCTTGCAAATGCAGAAATTAAGACCATGATAAATACCTTTGGATGTGGATTCGGTGAAGGATACGGTAATGACTTTGATATCACAAAACTTCGTTATGGCAAAATTATCATCATGACCGATGCGGACGTGGATGGAGCCCATATTGATACATTGCTGTTGACATTCTTCTACAGATTTATGCCGGAATTAATTCAGGAGGGACATATTTACCTTGCCACACCTCCTCTTTACAAGGTGGTTCCAAAGCGAGGCGAAGGACAGTACCTCTACGATGACAAAGCATTAGAGAAATACAGAAAAGATCACAGCGGATTTACGCTACAGAGATACAAAGGACTTGGAGAAATGGATGCAGAGCAGTTGTGGGAAACAACCCTCAATCCTGAGACGAGAATATTAAAACAGGTTGAGATTGAAGATGGAATGATGGCATCTGAAGTCACAAGTATGTTGATGGGAAGTGACGTAGCACCAAGAAAGCAGTTTATCTACGACCATGCCCATGATGCAGAATTAGATGTTTAATTAGAAAGAATAAGGTGAAAATATGGCAGAACAGATTGTTAAAACAGAATATTCTGAGGTGATGCAGAAATCTTATATTGATTATTCTATGAGTGTTATCACTGCCAGAGCCCTTCCTGATGCCAGAGATGGTTTGAAGCCGGTTCAGAGAAGAGTTTTGTATGCGATGGATCAGCTCGGACTCAATTATGATAAACCACACCGTAAGTCAGCGCGTATTGTCGGTGATGCTATGGGTAAATATCATCCGCATGGTGACAGTTCAATTTACGAGACTTTGGTAGTTTTGTCGCAGGATTTTAAAAAGGGTATGGCATTGGTTGACGGTCACGGAAACTTTGGCTCTATTGAAGGTGATGGAGCCGCTGCAATGCGTTATACTGAGGCAAAACTTAAGAAATATACTCAGGATGTTTATCTTAAAGATTTAGATAAGGATGTAGTAGATTTTATTCCAAACTTTGATGAGACTGAAAAGGAGCCTGAGGTTCTTCCGGTTAAAGTTCCAAACCTTCTTGTCAATGGAGCAGAAGGTATTGCGGTAGGTATGGTAACCAACATTCCTACACACAATCTCGGCGAAGTGGTTGATGCGGTTGTTGCTTACATGGAAAAGAACAGTATTTCAACAGAGGAATTGATGGAGATTATACCGGGACCGGACTTCCCTACAGGAGGAATAGTTGCAAACAAGAGTGAGTTGCTTGAAATCTATTCAAGTGGTGTCGGAAAAATAAAACTCAGAGGTAAAGTTGAGTTTGAGCCGGGAAAGAGAAAAACTGACAAGGACAAACTCGTTATCACTGAGATTCCGTATACAATGATCGGTGCAAATATCGGAAAATTCATGTCAGATGTGTATGATCTGGTGGAGTCTAAGAAGACTACAGATATTGTGGATATTTCTAACCAGTCATCAAAAGAGGGAATTAGAATTGTACTTGAGTTAAAGAAGGGTGCGGATGTTGAGGCTCTTGAAAATCTTTTATATAAGAAGACAAAGCTAGAGGATACATTCAGTGTTAATATGCTTGCCATAGCTGACGGAAGACCTGAAGTTATGGGACTTAAGGATATTATCAAGTACAGTGTTGATTTCCAGTATGAAATCGCAGAGAGAAAGTATACAACACTTTTAAATAAAGCTCTTGGGCAAAAAGAAATAAAAGAAGGTCTTATTAAGGCTACAGATATTATTGATCTTATTATTGAAGTTATCCGTGGAAGTAAGAACAGGGACATGGCTAAGAAATGTCTTATGAACGGAGAGACTGAAGGAATTAAGTTCAAAAATAAGGAATCTGCAATTCTTGCCGGAAACTTAAACTTCACTGAAAATCAGGCAAAGGCTATCCTTGAATTGCAGTTATACAAATTGATAGGTCTTGAGGTTTTACAGCTTAGAAAAGAGTACGATGAGCTCATGGCAAAAATCTCTGAATACGAGGATATTCTTCAGAGCAGAAAATCAATGACAAAGGCTATCAAGAAAGAGCTTCTTGCAATAAAAAAAGAGTACGCAATTGATAGAAGAACCACTATCACAGATGCGAAAGAAGCTGTTGTAATTGAAAAGCCTGAAGAAGAAAAAGAATATGTTTTCGTAATGGATAGATTCGGTTATTCAAGACTTCTCGAGACAAGTGTATATGACAAGAATATTGAGAGCATCAACAGTGAGCACAAGTACTATTTCAGATGCCTTAATACCGATAGAATTAGTTTCTTTACCAGTGCAGGAAATATGCATCAGATTAAAGTTAAGGATGTTCCTGTGAAGAAACTTAGAGATAAGGGAGTTCCGATTGACAATATCAGTAATTACGACAGTAGTGCGGAATCCATAGTTTCTATATTTGCAAATCGCATGATTAGCGACAGAAAACTGTTGTTTGCAACAAAGATGGGATATGTAAAAATAGTTGACAGCAGTGAGTTTGACGTTACCAGAAAAACAATTGCCGCAACTAAACTTAATGCAGGTGATGAACTTGTGAGTGTTCACATCACTGCAATTGCTACTTCTAATCCGATTTTTGATGAACCGGAGGATATACCTGTTATTCTTTCAGGCGGTTCAGATGATGAGTTTATGTCTCTTGATGATGAGCAGCTTGAATTTGAGTTTATGTCTCTTGGCAATGAGCCGCTAGAGGACAGCAGTGATATTAATTATTCAAGAGAGCATATTGTCCTTCAGACAGAGGAAGGTATATTCCTTAAGTTCGCAATTAAGGATATTCCTGAAAAGAAAAAAGGAGCAGTTGGAGTCAGAGGAATTAAACTTGGAAAAGAAGATTTCGTTGCAAAGACATACTTAATTGACGCAGGGGACAATGTTGTTATAACATTTAAAGAGAAGGAAGTAGAACTCAAGAAATTAAAACTTGGAAACAGAGATACCAAAGGAGTTAAAGTCAGACTGTAATCAATGACTGCAGGAGGTACTTGAAGATGAAATTGAGAATAAAAAAATATGACAAAAAAATAGTTTCATATATTTTAGTGGGTGCGATGCTTGCCGGATGTATTCAGGGACTTGATATTCAAAGAGTAAATGCAGCGGATAATGCATTCGAAACTTCAATAAAGGATTTCCCTGAAAGCTATAAGGTTTATCTTAGAGTATTACATTCTAAATATCCAAATTGGACATTTAAGGCATACAAGACAAATATCGATTTCGCCACAGCAGTGGACAACGAGTCAGCAGTTAAAAAGAGTCTTGTGGAAAAATCTTTTGATGATACGTTAAAGAGCAGATCAAGTGAAAACTATAATGCTTCAACAGGAACCTATATTTACCATGACAGCGGAAGATGGGTTGGTGCATCAAAGAATACAGTGGCATACTTTATGGATCCGAGAAATTTCCTGAATGATTCTAATATATGTATGTTTGAACAGTTATCTTATGATTCTTCAATACACACACAGACGGGAGTTGAGTCAGTACTTGCAGGTTCATTTATGAGCAATGTAAATATGGCATATCTTACTTCATCAAAGACTTACAAAACCTACAATCCAAAAACAAAATATTCAGAGCAGTTTATGGCAGCAG
The DNA here is from genome assembly GCA_015057625.1 of Lachnospiraceae bacterium. GTDB lineage: Bacteria > Bacillota > Clostridia > Lachnospirales > Lachnospiraceae > SIG293. The sequence continues at coordinate 15,915 of SVDZ01000012.1, forward strand.
GAAAAGCTGCAGGAGTGAGCCCTTACTATCTTGCATCAAAGAGTTTGTTAGAGGTTGGATCTACTAAAAACGCTTCCTATGCAGGAATGGGGGCAGGAGCCAGTGTAAACGGTGCACATGCCACATATCCGGGAATATATAACTTTTATAATATCGGGGCAAGCGACAGTGCGGATCCGGTATCTAAAGGATTGAGATGGGCAAAAGGAGGTAGTGAAAATAAGACTACTTATCAAAGACCGTGGGACAATCCTGCAAAAGCCATAAGCGGTGGAGCTTTGTATATCGCGGAACAGTACATTAAAGTGGGGCAGGACACCAGTTATTTTCAAAGATTTAATGTTCAGTCAAAAGCGTCAAAACTCTATGAACATCAGTATATGACTAGTGTTTACGGATGTGCTTCAGAATCAATAACAACCATGAACACATACAAAAAAATAGGCATAGCAGGATTAAAGAAATCATTTATTATTCCTGTATACAATAATATGCCTGATGAAAAAACAAGTATCAGAATAGGCTCTGCAAATAAGAGTGGAGTGGCTACAGCCAATGTCAACGTCAGAAGTACACCTCACACTACATCTGTGGGAGAGAAGGATAATATTGTGGGAAAACTTTCCACAAATGATTTGTGCAACATAATAGAATGCGCACAGACAGATATAGTTTATGACGGTTCAAGATGGCTCAATAATCCATACTGGTACAAAATCAGAATAAACAAAAACGGAACCACATTAGAAGGATATGTATCGGCATACTATATCGATTTGAATCCGGAGCTTACAGTTATCAAAGGTATATCTACTTCTATAGATAAGGCTATTGGAAATAATGAAACTGCATACTATGAGGTGGATGACCCGTCCATTTTGACAGTGGATGCTAACGGAAATGTCAAAGGATTAAAAGAAGGAACCACTACAGTTAGAGCTTACACTAAAGGTGGAAATTTCAGTGCAATGGCAATCAATGTTCTTCAGAAGGGAGTTGTTCTCTCAAATACAAGAATAAACATGGAATTATCAAAGTCATTCCAGCTTACTGCAACCGTTTATCCAACAAGCACTACTAATAAGAAAGTAACATGGAGTTCTAACAATACTAAGGTTGCCACTGTATCATCAACAGGTTTGGTTAAATCAGTGGGATACGGCTCAACCACAATCACATGTACTGCGGATATTGGTGGAGTAGTGGGAAAATGTGTTGTTGTAGTAGAGAAACCTGTCAAATCAGTTAAGCTAGATAAATCTTCCGTGAAGGTTGGAGTTGGTGCGATGACAACACTCAATGCAACAGTTTCACCGAGTGATGCAACAAACAAGAGCATTATATGGAAATCTTCCGATACAAAAGTTGCTACTGTTAAGGATGGCGTAGTGACCGGAAAGGCTGTGGGAAGTGCTACAATAACTGCCACATCCGCTGATGGAAAGAAGAAAGATACTTGTACAGTATATGTAAGACCGGGAAAAGTGACAGGAATTAAACTGAAAAATACTTCGCCTACCAAAATAAAAATAGCATGGAATGCTGTTAGCGGAGTGACCGGATATAAAGTATACAGATTAAACTCAAATGGAAAGTATAAATCTGTTGCAAAAACAACAAAGAATTCTTATACTAATAAAAAACTTACAACCGGCGTAAAGTATAAATATAAGATTGCCGCTTATGTAACAGTCAATGGAAAAGATGTAATTGGAATTAAGTCGAAGCCTCTTATAAAAAAGGCGGCACCTCCAAAGACATCAGTAAGCGTTGAACTTTTAGACACAGATAAGGCCGTTTTAAGTTGGAAAAAATCAAAAAAAGCTGACGGATACGCTATTTACAGAAAATCTTCTGCTGAAAGTAAGTATACGGTGAAGTTGGTAAAAGGTGTTGATACTCTTACTCGTACAGAAAGTAATCTTACTCCGGGAGAAACATATAACTATAAGGTTAGATCATACAAGTATTCCGGCGGAAAGCGCATTTACAGTGCATATTCAAATATTGTATCCGTAACAAGATAGAGGAGTTTTAATGATAAGATTTATTATAAGTGATGTGGATGGTACTCTTATTCAAGATGAGAGTAATCAGGTGTCAGAAAGAATTCTTGAGCAAATTCCTGAACTTAAGGAGAAAGGTGTTCTTTTTGGCGTTGCAAGTGGAAGAAATTATGATGAATTAAAAAAACTATTTGGACCTGTTAAAAATGATATTTTGTATATAACAAATAACGGAGCAGTTGCAATTTTTGATGATGAAGTCGTCTACAAGCAGCCTATAGACAGAAGACTTGCTATTGATATTGTCAAGGATGTTAAAGCTCAGGATGGATGCGATTGCTTTGTTACAGGTGAAAAGGCTTCTTATATTCCTGCCAAAAATTTGGTCTTCAAAAATTATATGAAAACCAATATGCAGTATGAAGATGCAATCGAGGTTGATGAACTCTACCAGGTTAGAGAGGAGATTACAAAAATCTCTGTGCGCCAGAATGGTGGGGTTACACAGGATATGGTTGATTACTTCTTCAAAAAATGGGGAGCAAAGGCTCAGATAGCTATCTCGGGAAGAGAATGGATAGATTTCACAGCTCCTGGAGTAAACAAGGGATTTGCAGTTGAGACAATCCAGAGATTGTACCAGATTAGTATGGAAGACACTATGACTTTTGGTGACAATTACAATGATATAGAGATGTTTGCACGTTCATATTTTAGTTATGCTATGCAGGATGCACATCCTGACATAAGAAATGCTGCAAAACATATTGCCCCTGATGTAGAGACAATTATCGATGACGTATTAAGAATGTAGGATGGACATATGAAAAAATATATTAACAGAGCCATCGCAACACTATGTTTAATGGGTGTGTGCGTGAGCTTTACAGGATGTGAAATAAAAACAGATACACCACTTATTGGAAAGGTTGCAGGCTTGTCAAAGGATGAGGCCTTCAGAGTGGGTGAAAATATTTGCTCGGTAGATGAACTGAAAATAGTTCTTATGAATATGCAAAATGAATATAAAAAAGATTTTGGTGGCAGTGTTGACTGGGAGCAGAAAATGGGAGAAGACACTGTGGGAGACTTTATTATGGAGAAGGCGCAGAACAACATTTCTGTTATTTACTCCATGGCAGCTCTCGCAAAGAAGAATGGCATTACGGTTACAGAGAGCGAGAAGAAAAAAATAGCAAAAGCTGCTTCAGATTATGTGGCAACTCTTAATCAGAATGAAATTGCATACACGAAGACATCGACAGATGTAGTGGAAAAAGTATACACAAATTATTATCTCGCCGATAAGCTCTATAAAAGAAATACAGATGCTGTAAGCGATTCAATCAGTGATGAGGATGCAAGAGTGATAGCAATAAGACGCATCTTTATAGATACTTCTAAGACTGATTCAAAAACAGCCATAGAAGAATTGAATCATGTAAAGAAGCAGGTCGAGAATGGTTATCAGGATTTCCTTGTTCAGGCAAATAAATTGAGCGACAAGAAGGAAGTAGAACTCAATCTCAAAAAGAATGAGGCAAAGCAACCTTATGAATTGGCGGCATTTGAATTAAATGATGATGAGATAGGCTCCGTGGTTGAACAAAATGACGGTGTTTATCTGGTGCAGTGTGTCAGCACTTATGTTGAGGGTGCCACACAGAAAAATAAAGAGCAGATTATCGTTGATAATAAAATAAAAAACTTTAGTGCAATGTATGATAAGTTTATAAAAGACAACGGAAATGATATCAACAAAAATGCAATTGAAGAGATAAAACTTTCCAATGACAAAAAAGTTGCAAACACTGAATTGTTTGTTTATTACAATACTCTCTTAGAAGAGGAAGAATAATAAAAAAAGGAACTGTGAAAATGAAAAGCCCCCTGTCTACTTGACAGGGGGCTTTTCAAAACAGTTCCTTTTTTTATTATTCAAGAACGCTGAGGCGTTCTTGAAATTAAAGAAAATTTGATTTTTATGTAGTTAAACTCTGTTTTATATAATCGTAGATAACCTCGTAGGTTTCATTGGTGTAATGAATTCCATCCTGTGTAGTGAAACCGTTGTCCCAAAGGTACGAGTTTGTATCGATTATTCCAATCTTTCTATCTAAACCATCGATTAAAGTTGCATTAAACGCATCTAAAGATGCATTTGTGACATCATAACCGTATTTTGCTTCCATTTCTTCGTCCACTGGGTTGACTAACATGTAATAAATTGTACAGTCAAGAGAGTTTGCCATCTCTCCCAAAGTCTGAATGTATTTGTCTGCATTTCCACCCTTGTCATTAACACCAAGTCCAACTATAAGGGCGGTGTTTGGTTTGGAACATGCAACTTGAATATTGTACATCTGTTCAAGAAGATAGTCATAACCGCGTCCACTTTCGCAAATGAAAGTATCGTTGGTTGCAGCCAGATAATCCATTCCTCTGTAGCGGGAATCCCCTACGAAAACAAAATTGTCATATGTTCCGTGCTTTATGGTTCCACGTTTTTTGATGGCAGCCTGATTACGCTTGTTTGCTTTGCTGACCTGATCGTTTTGAAAGTTTTCACCGCTTGAAGTGGTAAGAGGCTTAACTCCCTTAATGAAATAACTGCTCACGTCTTTGTGCTCTTCTGACTGAATATAAAAAATACCGCCAATTACAAGGGCGAGGGTTATTAAACATGATACAGTCACAAAAAAAATACGCTTGTTCATAATAATACCTATTACCTTTGTTATTAATAATAAAAAATACACTGACCATTATACTCTGTTTCGCCAAAAGTTGCTAGGTTTTCGTTTACATTTTCTTATATTTTTAGTAAAATTAAATTTAGTGCTGAATACGAAAATAAATATGAAAGCGAGAAAAAAAGATGAATAAGAAAATTAACATTAGTAAATGGTTCTCTGATAATTTGATATACATTGTATCATTTCTCATTCCTGTCATTGATATGATTTTGGTATATCGTGCTAAAGGAGTTTACCCATTCGGTGAGGCGATGTATTTAAGATCAGACAATTATCATCAGTATACACCTTACCTTTATATATTGCAGGAAAAATTACAAAATCATAGAAGTCTGTTCTATACTTGGGAAATTGGAGGAGGAATGAATTTTATTGCCATTGCGGCATATTATCTTTCAAGTCCCCTTAACCTTTTTTTACTTGTATGGCCGGGCAAGATTGTTGATATTGTTGCCATTTTTATCATAATAAAAATGGGACTTGCATCATTTTCAGTAACTTATTATCTAAGCAAGAAATTTGGCAAGAAAACAATGGTAACAGCACTTTTTGGAATGGCATATGCGTTGTCAGCTTATTTTGTTGCATTCAATTGGAACATTATGTGGCTTGATTGTTTGTATTTATTTCCATTTGTCGTTTTAGGATTAGAAAAATTAGCATATGAGAAAAAGGGGTTAATGTACGGAATATCTTTGGGATTAGCCATATTCTCAAATTATTACATTGGAATAATGATTTGTATTTTCAGTGTAATATATTTCTTTTACTTAATGTTTACAATTGATATTCCTGAGGAGTATTCAGACAGCAGAGCAAAAGAAAAATATTTGATGCCTATACGAATTCAGTACTTTGTATATTCTTTAGTTGGCGGTGGGTTAGCTATGATGGTTATTTTACCTGAATATTTTAACCTTCAGACCACACGCTCGGCGGGTGCAACATTCCCGGAAAAACTTGAAAAATATTATTCAGTTTTATATATGGCATTCAGATCTCTTATGAACATACCTGTAGCGGATTTAAAATATCCACACGACCCTAACATTTACTGTTCAGTGGCAATGTTTTTACTTATTCCGTTATTCTTTATGTGTACAGGTATCAAAGTTAAGGAACGTGTGGGAAAAGCGATACTGTTGGCAATTATGCTTTTCAGTTTTAGTTTTAATATTCCAAACTTTATCTGGCATGGATTCCACTTCCCTAACAGTCTTCCTTGCAGGGAATCGTTCATATATGTATTTTTGGTAGTGACTATGGGATATGAAGCAGTACTACATATAAAAGAATATACTAGCAGACAGATTGTTGGTGTTTTTGCCGGAGTTGTGGGATTGCTGCTTATTCTTGAGGAAATGTTCAAAAATGCAGAGTTCTTCGGAAATCTTGAAACAGAAGTACATACTGATATTACCAAGATTATTTACTATAGTTTGTTATTTATCGTTATTTATTTGGTAATTATATTTATGTATAGAAATGCTGAAAATATCAGAGGATTTATTATTTATCTCCTTATTCTAGCTTCGTTTTTAGAGATGACTTATAATATGCATACTACAGGACTTGTTTCAATGACAAGTAGAAAAGCTTACAATGAAAGTAACGAGGCATTTAAAAAATTAAATGAAGTGGCAAAGACAGATGCAAAAGAAGATGGGGAGATTTTCTATAGAACTGAAGAGGAAAATCACAGAACAAGAAACGACGGAGCACTCTTTAGATATAACAGTATTTCCACATTCTCATCTGTATCATCGGCGGCAATTCAGGAGTTCTATGATGCAGTTGGTATGCAGACTTCGTTTAATGCATACTCATATTACGGACATACACCTGTCACTGCAGCAATGTTTGGAATAAAATATGAATATACAGGAGGAGATGTTTCACTTCCTAAAATATTCCAGTCCGTATCAAGTGAAAATTATCTTGATGGTTCAGGAAATAACAGAACGCTTACACTCTATAAAAATAACTATTCTTTACCAATGGGATTTATGGTAAACAGCAGTGCAATGTCGTTATGGTCTCAGACACTTGGAAATGGAAATCCATTTATTGCGCAGAACAGTTTTGTTAAGACAACAACAGGAACTGACGCCTGCGTATTCCACAGACTTGTGACAGACGGAGTGGGAACAATAAGTACAGAGTATGCTCTTGATGAGGATGACAATTATACACCAGCTCAGGGACAGCAGACAATGGACATTTATTTCTTCGTTCCGACATCATCTGAGAACCTTACAGTTAATATTTCAACACCTGATGGTAACTCATCTACAAAGAACTACAGTTCAACTAACCAGAACTATATTTGTTATGTTGGTGACGTTGCTATGGGTAGTACAGTGACAGTAACAGCCGGAGACGGTTCGACTATCTCAGGAATGCATGCTTACGCATTTGATATGGAAGCTTTTGAGAAGGCTCATGCAATACTGAATTCGCAGACGCTTCATATTGAAAAAGCTAAAGATGCATATCTTAGCGGAACAGTATCTGCTGAAAATGATGGTATGATGTTTATGTCAATTCCATTTGATAAAGGATGGAAAGTATATGTTGACGGAAAGAAAGTAAAGGTTTCGTCAGTAGCTTTAGATTCACTCATGGGCTTCTATATGCCAAAGGGTGAGCATAAAGTTGAACTTGCTTACACACCTGTAGGTTTCTGGCCGGGATTTGTACTTTCACTTTTAAGTCTTTTTGTGTTACTTGGATTCATAAATAGAGAAAAGCTTATGAAAAAATACAATAAGATGGTTGGTAATAATAATTCAAAATCTAAAAGATAATAAAAAGTGGCTGTCGCATTAGCGACAGCCACTTTTGTTTATTATAGAATTAATTTATTTGTTATCCTTCTCAGCTGCAGCATATTTTATTGCGCGAACCTTAAGTGGAAGACCAAATAATGTGATAAATCCTTCAGCATCATGATGATCATATAATTCACCTGTTGTGAATGATGCAAGACTTTCTGAATATAATGAATATGGAGAAGTAGTACCAGCTTTGATGATGTTACCTTTGTAAAGTTTGAATTTAACTTCACCTGTAACATATTCCTGTGTTGATTCAACAAATGCCTGAACTGCTTCACGGAGTGGTGTGAACCATTTTCCTTCGTATACGATCTGAGCCATCTTGTTGCCCATATCTTTCTTAACTTCCATTGTAGCACGGTCAAGTACTAACTCTTCAAGCTGTGCATGAGCTTCCATGAGAATTGTTCCACCAGGAGTCTCGTAAACACCACGTGACTTCATACCAACTACACGGTTCTCAACGATATCAACGATACCAATACCATGCTTTCCACCGAGTTTGTTTAACTTGCGGATGATATCAGAAACTTTCATCTTCTCACCGTTAACTGATGTAGGAACACCTTTTTCAAATGTCATAGTAACATATTCGCCTTCATCAGGAGCTTTCTCAGGAGATACACCTAATACTAAAAGGTGATCATAGTCTGGCTCGTTTGCAGGATCTTCAAGCTCAAGACCCTCATGGCTGATATGCCAAAGGTTACGGTCACGGCTATAAGACTGATCGGCAGAGAATGGAAGGTCGATACCGTGTGCCTTACAGTATTCAATTTCAGATTCACGTGAATCCATTGTCCACTTGTCATCTCTCCAAGCTGCGATAATCTTAAGGTCAGGAGCTAAAGCTTTGATACCAAGCTCGAAACGAATCTGATCATTTCCTTTACCTGTAGCACCGTGGCAGATTGCTGTAGCGCCTTCTTTTCTTGCAATTTCAACTAATCTTTTTGCAATACCCGGTCTAGCCATTGAAGTTCCGAGTAAGTATTTATTTTCGTATACTGCACCTGCCTGAACACAAGGAACAATATAGTCATCACAGAATTCATCTGTAATATCTTCAATATATAACTTAGTTGCTCCTGAGTATTTAGCTCTTTCCTCAAGACCATCTAATTCATCAGCCTGTCCACAGTCGATGCAGCAGCAGATAACTTCATAATCATAATTTTCTTTGAGCCAAGGAATAATGGCTGTTGTGTCAAGTCCGCCAGAGTAGGCTAAGATAACTTTTTCTTTCATAAATAATGACCTCCGTATCGTAAAAATAAAAATGAATTTGTTCTATATAGATAGAAATAATTCAACTAATCATTCATAATGATACACTAGTAATGAATAAAATGCAAGAAATAAATAAAAAAACTTGAAAAACAATGCATAAAATAAACAAAACTTGCATAATATGCAAAAAACGTGTATAATTTCGATTATAGTTGAATTCTAATTGATTTTTGATTAGAATTATAGTTAGGTTTTTATGCGAAGAATGGGGAACTAGTACCCTTTTTCTTCATATAAAGAGCATTTAAAATTGGAGGACTTCAAAATGATCAAGGTAGGTATTATTGGCTCTACAGGATATGCGGGAGCGGAAATTGTAAGACTGATTACACAGCATAAAGAGGCTGAGGTTGTATGGTATGGTTCAAGAAGCTATATTGATAAGAAATATGCTGACGTATTTGCCAATATGTTTCAGATAGTTGATGCAAAGTGTCTCGATGATAATATGGATGAACTTGCAGAGGCAGTAGATGTTATTTTCACTGCTACACCTCAGGGACTTTGCGGTTCATTAGTAAATGAAGAAATACTTAAAAAAGTTAAAATAGTAGATTTGAGTGCAGACTTTAGAATTAAAGATGTAAATGTATATGAAAAGTGGTATGGAATTGAACATAAGAGCCCACAGTTTATTGAAGAGGCTGTATACGGACTCTGTGAAATTAACAGAGATAAGGTTAAGGGAGCAAGACTTATTGCAAATCCGGGTTGTTATACTACATGCAGCATTCTTACTATTTATCCATTAGTTAAAGAAGGACTTATCGATCCTAAGTCTATTATTGTAGATGCTAAATCAGGAACTTCAGGAGCAGGAAGAGGAGCAAAGGTGCCAAATCTTTTCTGTGAAGTAAATGAAAATATTAAAGCATACGGAGTGACTACACACAGACACACTCCTGAAATAGAAGAACAGCTTGGATATGCAGCAGGTGAGGAAGTTGTGATTAACTTTACACCACACCTTGTTCCAATGCAGAGAGGTATTTTAGTGACTGCATATGCAAACTTAAAAGAGAAAGTTACATACGAACAGGTTAAAGCCTGCTACGATAAGTACTACAAAGATGAACAGTTTGTTCGAGTTCTTGAAAAGGATGTATGCCCTGAGACAAGATGGGTTGAAGGAAGTAATTATGTTGATGTTAACTTCAAAATCGATGAGAGAACAGGTCGCATCATTATGATGGGAGCACTTGACAATCTTATCAAAGGAGCAGCAGGACAGGCAGTTCAGAACATGAACATTCTCTTCGGACTTGCGGAGAACGAAGGATTAAACCAGATTCCAATGTTCCCATAAAGTACACCTTTTGAAACGGGCATACGTTGCTTTCAGAATACTAGGTCACAATTATATAAATGTTTTCTCAAAACAGTTCGACGAAACTTGAAGGATTATTCCTCAAAAGAAGTATGATTCTCGTCCGTGCAAATTTCCAGAGTTTTCTTGATGAAAACTCTGTCACTTGCACTAAATTTCGAGGACCTGTAATCCTCGAAATTTGACAGCGAATCATCCTTCTTTTATCGAAATCCTTCTAAGTTTGTCTCAATCGTTTTTCGAAATCCATTCACATAATTGCTCTTTACGTATTCCTGAAAGCAACTGTAATTCACGGTTCAAAAGTATAGTTTATGAAATGCGAACACCTTGAAAACTATGCGACATTTCAGAGAGTATACATTATGAAACACAGAATTGTCATGATAAGATCTGTGCGAAAATGAGATATGCATCATTTACCTTCCAAATAAGGTATTTGTTAGTTTGGAAGGTATGTTGCAAAAATAGCTTGGCATGAGAATTACCTACTAAATGTGAGATTTATTAGTTTGGAAGGTATGTTGCAAAAATAGCTTGGCAAAAGAAATACCTACTAAATGTGAGATTTATTAGTTTGGAAGGTATGTTACAAAAATAGCTAGGCAAAAGAATTACCTACTAAATAAGATATTTGTTAGTTTTGATGGTAATTGACAAAATTATGACAAACTTAATTTACCTACCAAATGGTAAATATATTAGTTTGGAAGGTAATTGATAACAAATTAACAAATTTACCTTACCTTCCAATGCAAGAAAAAATTAAATGGAAGGTAAAATGGTAAAATATAGTTTCTAAAAGTATACTTTATGAAACGTATATCTGCGCAAGATTCAGGATTGATACCGTATACCTGCAAATGTTTTTTCTGATAACATTGAAACAAGTACTTTAAGGTTATCTGATAAAAGAAGATTAATCCGAGTCAAATTTCGAGGATTACAAGTCCTCGAAATTTAGCATTCGACGCGGGTTGTCATCAAGAGAACCCGCGTATGTATGCGGGCGAGGAATTAATATTCTTTTGAAGATATAACCTTAGTGCTTGTTTGCGTTTCAGAAAAAACATTTGCAGGTATACGGTAAAAGACTGAATCTTAAGCAGGGGATTGTTTCAAAAGGTATACGTTGTGAAACAGAAAATACACAATTGGCATATAAAATAGAAAGCATATGATTAGGGCAGGAGGAGTAAGATGATTAAAATAGAAGGTGGAGTTACAGCCGCAAAAGGTTTTAAGGCTGCATCTGTCAGAGCGGGGATTAAGGCAAGCTCTACAAAGACAGATATGGCAATGATTTACAGCGATAATCCCTGTGCAGTTGCAGGTACTTTTACTACAAACAAAGTGAAAGCGGCACCTGTAAAATGGGATCAGCATATCGTATATGATTGTAAGGTTGCACAGGCAGTTGTGTGTAACAGCGGAGTTGCAAATGCATGTACAGGAAAGCAGGGAATGGATTACTGTGAGCAGATGGCAGATGCTACAGCTAACGCGCTTGGCATTTCAAAAGAGAGTGTATTGGTTGCATCAACAGGAGTTATCGGAGCACAGCTTCCTATGGACAAAATTTGTGATGGTATCAACGCTCTTGCACCAAAGCTTGCGGATGATTTAGAGTCGGGACATGATGCTGCAGTTGCGATTATGACTACAGATACAAGACCAAAGGAAATTGCTTATGAATTTGAGATAGGTGGAAAGAAAGTTGTTGTGGGCGGAATGTGTAAAGGTTCCGGAATGATTCACCCAAACATGTGCACTATGTTGGGATTTATCACAACAGATATTAATATTTCGCAGGAACTTCTTCAGGAAGCATTAAGTGAAGATATTAAGGATACTTTCAATATGGTATCGGTGGATGGTGATACATCTACAAACGATACGGTTCTTCTTATGGCAAACAAGGCTGCCGGAAATGAAGAAATTACTGAGAAAAATGATGATTATATCAAATTTGTTGAAGCACTTCATCAGGTAAATGTTTTCCTTTGCAAAAACATTGCAGGTGATGGAGAGGGTGCAACAGCATTACTTGAAGTTAAGATAGTTGGAGCAAAGACTACAGAGCAGGCAAAGATTCTGGCAAAATCTGTAGTCACATCAAGCCTTGTTAAGGCTATGATTTGCGGACACGATTCAAACTGTGGAAGAATTATGTGTGCACTGGGTTATGCCGAGACAGAGCTTGATCCTGACAGTGTTGATTTATATTTTGAGAGCAAAGCCGGAAAGCTTAAGATAGTTGAGGATGGGGTACCAACTGATTATGATGAGGATTTTGCTACAAAGATATTGTCAGAGTGTGAAGTGACAGTGACAGCAGACGTTAAGATGGGGGACAAAGAAGCTACAGCTTGGGGCTGTGATCTTACACACGAATATGTATCTATTAACGCAGATTACAGAAGCTAATTAATCTGCACAGTATCAAATTAAGAGGGAGAATTAATGGGATTATTAGATAGTATTCAAAGGAAAAATGCGGAGAAGGAAATGCCACAGACAGCGAATTTTGAATTTCGCAGTATGGACGAGGAAATGCGAAACAAAATACTTGCTATCTATAAAAGATTATTTATAAGAGGAATTCTTGGACAGGAATGTGAGTACAGTGCCAAAAATAATATCTATTTGTGGGACGAAAAACAAAATATCATTCTTTTTCAGCAAGGTTATTATGACAAAGAAGAGTATTATTGTCTGATGATTGGCGACGAAATGTGGCGAGTGACAGTTGTCAAGAAAAATGAAAGACAGTACAAATATTTAGAGGTTTTATACATTCCAAATAAAGTTGGAAAAGTGTCAAATGTTGATACTGCAGCAGAGAATATCGCAAGGCAGGGAATACATTTATTTTTCTCAGAAGAATACGATTTGTATCTGAATAATTTGAGAAATGTTTTAGACGAGACACTAATTGAGGAATATACAAAATTACCGGATACATGGTATCATCTTCTATTTCTTGATGAGAATTGTAAACAGTTGCTTGAATATAAGGAAAATCTTACAGTTAATCTAGCATCGGCAGTAGAAGAGATAGACTTTCTGTTGGAATTCTCCGACGAGGATTTGGCAAAGGATATTTCAATAAAAGCAGAAAAAAAAGTATTGAGCAGAGAACATGTACTTGATCCTATAGTCAATGCGTATAATGAATTCAAGGAAATAAAGGTATACAAATACAAAAAGAAATTACCGTTATCCATTAACAGTGGAGTTGAGTATTATGCTGCAAAGATAAAAGATGTGATTGCAGTTATTGCAGCGGTGGAGGATAGGGAATCAGGAACAATCACAATTAAGAAAATATCCATGAGTGACAGAACAAAATGGAATAATGAAAATATATCTAACATTATTAAAAAAGGTATTGAAAAAATTGAGAGTATAAATTACGTAAAACCAGTAGTTGATTTGGATAGAGATATTCATATTGTAATTGAGTAGTCAGGCTAAAACATTTAAGGAAAGAAGGAAGAAAAAATGATAATGAAAGGTTCTAAAGAACTTGAGATGGACAAATGGATTGAAAAAGGAGATGTGCTTATTGAGGCATTGCCTTATATCCAGAGATTTAACAGAAAGATTATTGTAATTAAATACGGCGGAAGTGCTATGCTTGATGACAACTTTATGCAGAATGTTATTCAGGATATTACTCTTTTAAAACTTGTTGGATTTAAACCTATTATTGTTCATGGCGGAGGAAAGGCCATCAGCGGATTTGTCAATAAGCTTGGTATGGAGGCTAAGTTTATTAACGGTCTTAGAGTTACAGATGAGGATACTCTTGAGGTTGCAGAGATGGTTCTCAACAAAGTTAATAAGCAGTTAGTTCAGATAGTGCAGGAACTTGGAGTTAAAGCTATTGGTATCAGTGGTAAGGACGGTGGACTTTTGAAGGTTAAAAAGAAACTTTCAGAGGGACAGGATATCGGATATGTTGGAGAAGTGACGGAAGTAAGACCGGATATTCTCCTAGATCTTATTGAGAAAGATTTTCTCCCGATTGTTTGTCCAATCGGTTTGGATGATGAGTTCCACGGGTATAATATCAATGCAGATGATGCGGCAAGTGCAATTGCAGAGGCTGTAAAGGCAGAAAAACTTGCATTCCTCACAGATACAGAGGGAGTATATAAAGACAAGGATGACTCTACATCAGTTATTTCAGAGATGACTGTATCAGAGGCGGAAAAGCTTATTGAAGACGGCACTATCCAAGGTGGTATGCTTCCAAAAATCAGAAACTGTATCGCAGCTATTGAGAGAGGCGTTTCAAGAGTGCATATTCTTGACGGAAGAATTCCACATTGTCTTTTGCTTGAAATCTTTACTAACAAAGGTATCGGTACAGCACTCTTAGCTGACGACCAGGAAAAATATTATATTGAAAACAACTAATATATCAGATGTGAGTAAATGGTATTTAAAATAGGAATAAAAGGAGGAAATCAATATGACTTCTAAAGAATATATTGATATCGCAGAGCAGTATCTTGTTCATACATATAATAAATTTAAAATTGTACTTGAAAAAGGTGACGGAGTTCATCTCTATGATGTTGACGGGAAAGAGTATCTTGATTTTGCTGCAGGTATTGCGGTATTTGCGCTTGGATACAACAACAAAGAGTTCAATGATGCAATTAAAAATCAGGTTGATAAATTGATTCATACATCAAACCTTTTCTATAACGAACCGGCATCTATGGCGGCTAAAAAAGTAGTTGATGTTACCGGTTTAAAGAAAGTATTCTTTACAAACAGTGGAACAGAGGCTATTGAAGGTGCTATTAAGATGGCAAAAAAATACGCTTATATCAGAGATGGTCACACTGATCATGAGATTATTGCCATGGAGCATTCTTTCCACGGAAGATCCCTTGGAGCTTTGTCGGTTACAGGTACAAAGAAATATAGAGAGCCTTTTGGTCCTATGGGCGGTGTGGTTAGATTTGCAACTTATAATGATATTGATAGTGTTAAGAGTCTTATAAATGACAAGACCTGTGCAATTATTATGGAAACTGTACAGGGAGAAGGCGGAATCTATCCGGCTGAAGAAAGCTTTATCAAGGAAATCAGAAAGATTTGTGATGAAAAAGATATTGTTATGATTTGTGATGAAATTCAGTGCGGTATGGGAAGAACAGGTACTATGCTTGCTTATGAGCAGTATGGAATCAAACCTGATATTGTAACTATGGCAAAAGCTTTAGGATGTGGTATTCCGGTTGGAGCTTTTGTTGCAGGTGAAAAGACTTGCGATAGTCTTGTTCCGGGAGATCACGGAACTACATACGGTGGTAATCCACTTGCAACAGCAGCAGTGTCAAAAGTATTTGATATATTTGAAAAGAGTAATATTCTTGAAAATGTTGTGGAGGTAAGTGCATACCTTGAGGAGCAGTTAGACAAGATTGTGGAAGATTTTGACAATGTAACTGCAAGAAGAGGAAAAGGATTGATGCAGGGACTTGTACTTACAACACCACCTAGTGAGACAATTAATAAATGTTTAGAAAATGGACTTATTGTTATATCTGCAGGAAGTGATGTACTTAGAATGGTACCACCACTTGTAATTACAAAACAGGATGTAGATGAGATGATTCGTATCCTTAGAATCGCATTATCATAATAAAAGAAAGTGGCTGTCGCCGGTGCGACAGCCACTTGTAATTTTGAAGTGCAAAAAATTTACAATGAAGACTACTATTTTATTGAAAATCTCGGCAAAATTCCCATATTGTCATTTTTAATTAATTTTTGTAAAATGATAACAGACGCAATGGCTTTAATCATAGAGAAGCTCCGGATAGGAGATATTATGATTAGAAGATATTTTTTTTACAATATAATTATTGTGTTTCTGGTATTACAACTTGCAGGATGTCAAATGAGAGAAGAAGAACTTATTTCCTGCGATGAAACATACCAAAATAAAGAGCAAATTGAAACATCCGACAGTGTTAAGAATAATAATCTTATTTATGTCTATATAACCGGATGTGTGAAAAATCCCGGAGTATATCAGATAAAAAAGGATGAAAGACTGATTAGGGTTGTGGAACTCGCAGGCGGTTTTACATCAAAAGCTTCAGAAGAGTGTGTCAATTTGGCTTCAAAGTTAGAAGATGGAACTCATATAAGGATACTATCGAAGAAACAGTACAAAAAGTCTTCAGAGGGTGCAGCCTGTGAAGGCAAATCAAAGACTTCAGATTTGATTAATATTAATACAGCTTCAGAGGAAGAGTTATGTTCTCTTGCGGGAATAGGAGAGAATAAAGCATCGTCCATTGTTGAATACAGAAGAAGCAAAGGCTTATTTAAGTCTATAGAAGATATAAAAAATGTGTCAGGAATCGGAGATGCAGTTTTTGATAAAATTAAAGAATATATAATAGTTTGAGGTTATAGTATAGAAAGTTGGTATAGAAGATGGCAAATAAGGTTTTAGTTGTAGATGATGAAAAGTTGATTGTAAAGGGGATTAAGTTTAGCCTTCAGCAGGATGGTATGGAGGTTGATTGTGCATATGATGGCGGAGAGGCTGTTGAGATGGCAAAACAAAAAGAATATGATATTGTTTTGCTGGATGTAATGCTTCCTGTATATAACGGATTTGAAGTGTGTCAGCAAATCAGAGAATTTTCGGATATGCCTATTATCATGCTTACTGCTAAGGGAGATGATATGGACAAGATTCTTGGCCTTGAGTACGGTGCAGATGATTACATTACGAAGCCATTTAACATTCTTGAGGTTAAGGCAAGAATTAAGGCTATTATCAGAAGAAATAACAGAAAGTCTAAGAAGGAAGAAGAAAAGCAGACTATTATTGAAAATGGAGACCTTAAGCTTGACATCGAGGGAAAGAGAATTTATATCTGCGGAAATGAAATTAATCTCACAACTAAAGAGTTTGATATGATGGAACTTTTAGCTACTAACCCGGGAAAGATTTACAGCAGAGAAAAACTTATGAATCTTGTTTGGGGTTCTAAGTATAACGGTGATCTTAGAACAGTTGATGTTCATATAAGAAGATTAAGAGAAAAGATTGAAGAAGATCCTGCAAATCCAAAGTATGTTCACACAAAGTGGGGAATGGGATACTATTACCAGGGATAAGTAAGGATATATTGCAATGAATAATAAAAAAATAAACAGAAATAAGAAAACAGGGAAAAAGTTTGCTATATTTGATTTTATATATAGTATCAGAGTTCAGATGTTTATCACTATATTTGTTGTATTACTTATACCTGTTGTTCTTGGCAATCTATTTTTATTAAATATTACGAAGAAAGATTATATTGACCAGAAAATAACCAAACTTCAGGCTCAAAATACTATGTTAAGGAACTGTATCTTAAGTGAAAATTATATGGATACATTGGATTCATCCCTTGTAAAAGCGGAACTTAACAGATTGGCCAACGGTTATGACGGTCGAATTGAAATTATCAATACGGATTTTATTATAGTAACTGATACATTTGCGCTCGATGAAAACAAAACCAGCGTATCTGAATTAGTTTTTAGAAGCATGGCAGGGGATAGTGTGTCTCTTTACAATGAAGAGGACCATTATCTCGAATTTGCTATGCCTATTGTTATTGTCGAGAGTAAACCGGACAGTGAAAGTAACGAAGAGCCTGCAAAGATGGTTGGCGCATTGTATACCAGATATTCTACAGAAGATGCGGAAACATTTAGTCAGAGTCTTGTTTCCACTGCGATATCTATTGATGCAATAGTTTTCGTAATTGCACTTTTATTAGCGGCACTCATTTCAAAGTATATTTCTATTCCATTTAAAAATGCAGAAAAAACTTTGCAGGAAATTACGGCTGGTGATACAGGAAAGACTATTGAAATAGCAGGATACACTGAAATTAGGCAGATAGGTGAAGGTATCAATCATCTTCTGGATAAACTTGGTGAACAGGAAAAGTCAAGACAGGAGTTTGTATCGAACGTATCTCACGAGCTTAAAACACCTATCACATCTATGAAGGTTTTGGCGGATTCGTTGATTGGCCAGGAAGATGTACCTGAAGAATTGTATCAGGAATTCCTCACAGATATAGGAAAAGAAATTGACAGAGAAAATGATATTATCACAGATTTATTGTCTCTTGTAAGAATGGATAAAGAGGATGCAGATATCAATATTGCCCCATGCAATATTAATGACATGGTGGAACTTACACTGAAGAGACTCAGACCTATCGCTGCACTGAAAAATATCGAAGTGGTATTTGAGTCATTCAGACCGGTAGTGGCAGAAGTAGATGAAGTTAAATTTACTATCGTAATTTCAAATCTTGTAGAAAATGCAATAAAATATAATATTAACGATGGATGGGTAAGAGTTTCCCTCAATGCTGACCACCAGTATTTTTATATTAAGGTTCAGGATTCCGGAATTGGTATTGCCGAGGATGATCAGGAAAAG
Organism: Lachnospiraceae bacterium; assembly: GCA_015057625.1. Taxonomy (GTDB): domain Bacteria; phylum Bacillota; class Clostridia; order Lachnospirales; family Lachnospiraceae; genus SIG293. The sequence goes on from SVDZ01000012.1 coordinate 34,622, forward strand.
ATATTTGAGAGATTCTTTAGAGTGGACAAGGCAAGATCAAGAGAAACCGGAGGAACAGGATTAGGACTTGCAATTACTAAACGTATTGTTGTTATGCACAAAGGAATTATAAAGGTTCACAGTGCGGAAAATGAGGGGACTACATTTACAGTAAGAGTTCCACTTAAATACATCGGATAACAATATCTATTTGTTGACAGGAGGAATTATTATAATGACTATTAACAGATTTGTTTGTCTGTGGTCGCTTATATTATGTATGGTTTGCGTTTTTGTTTCAACTACAGGTTGTGATAAGGACACGGATAGTTACAAAAAAAATGCCACGTATATTTATTATGTAGATAAAACAGAGACAAAGCTTGTTCCAAGAGAATATAAAGTGAAGGCTAAAAATTCAAAAAAACAGGTGGAGGAAGTTATCGGGAAACTTCAATTAAATACTGACAATGTTGATATTGTAAAAGCTATTCCAAGTGAGGTTACATTGAAAGATTACACATTAGAAGATGGTGTGTTGTCTATGGCTTTTAGTACAGACTATTTGTCGATGAATAGAGCAAGAGAGGTTTTGACAAGAGCTGCAATAGTTCTTACACTTACCCAGCTTGAGAATGTCAGTTATGTCTCAATTTCAGTAGACGGACAGCCCCTCACAAAATCTACAGGTGAAGTTTATGGAAATATGTCTGCAGTTGATTTTGCAGACAATCTGGACAATAATCAAAACGGCAATCATAAAGATGATTTTACTATTTATTTTGCCAACTCCCAGGGAACTAAACTGGTACCTTTCAAATTCAACGCAGATTACGGCTTGAATATGTCTAAAGAACAGTTTATTATCAATAAATTGATAGAAGGACCGGGAGAAAAACAGGGTTACATCAGAACTCTTTCAGAGAATGTAAATGTGGTCAGCGTAAAGACTATGGATAATATCTGTTATGTAACTTTCGCTGAGAATTTCCTGACAGAGCAGGTTACAGTTCCCGATGAACTGGTTATTTATTCAATAGTTAATTCCCTTTCTGAATTATCTTACATTCACAAGGTTCAGGTAATTGTAATCGGAGAGGTGGGAGCGACATATCACGGAACCATTTCTCTTGCGGATGCATTTACCAGAAATCTTGACTATGTTGAGAAAAATGATGATACAGAGTAATGAAAAGATGGTGATAGAATAAACAGATTAATGTGGCAAATAAATAGTAGAATAGGATAATAAAATAAGAATATTATATTAGAAAAATGAGGTAATAATATGGCTGAAAAGAGACCGGTTTTGTTTGTTATGCCGGCCTTGATACTTGGAGAGGTAGATGCCATGTTGGGAATGCATTGTATTTTGTTTGTACTTTGTATTTCTTATATTTTAGTGCAAAAAATCACAGTGAAGAAGAAAACAATCTTTTTCGCTGTGATTTTTTTGCTGTTTTTTTGTGGAAGCATTAACTATAAGAATGAATTAAGCAGGATTGATAAAATAAGTGGATTGCAGGGGGAAGTGAGTGCGGAGGGAATATTTTCAAGGGAAGAGGAAACAGACTCCGGCGTCAGATACTATTTAAAGAATGTGATTATAAGTAATAAAGTCAGGGTTAAACAACTGATTGTGTATTCAGACAGGCCTTCATATTATAAACCGGGGAATAAAATCTTAGTTAAAGGGACACTTAAAAATTTTGAGGAGAGTGCCAATTACGGCAATCAGGATATGAGATTTTATTATAAAACATTGGGGGTATATTGTTATTTGAGAGAGAATTATTCTGAATGTAAAAAAGGACGGTCAAATGTCGTAAAAGAAATACTTTTTGATTTTAGGGAAAAGATTATAATCACTATAAGAAATATAAGGCCGGAATGCAAAGAAAAGTATGTTATTACTGCAATGATTACAGGGTATAAAGGAGATTTAGATGATGAGATCAAAAATGACTATATGCTCGGAGGAATAAGCCACATAATTGCCATCTCAGGCCTTCATATAACTGCTATTGGAATCGCAGTGTTTAAATTGCTGCGCCTCAGATTCAGATTTGTGCTATCAGGATTTGCATCCTTTGGCGTCGTCATTGCTTTTGTAGTAATGACAGGAGAGCAGGTATCGGCAGAGAGAGCAATGGTTATGTTTGCTTTTTATCTTCTGGCAAATGCACTTGGAAGAAAATATGATATGGCAAATGCAATAGCCTTTGCTGTAATAGTAATGTGCATTTTTAACCCTTTCATCATAATGAATTTTTCTTTCCAAATGTCTGTCGGCGCAGTTGGGGCAATAGTGTGGATTTTGCCGTTGTTAAGTGAATTTATGGGAGTGGATGGTATGAAGTATTATGCTCCCTCAAAGATTAAAAAGAAAAAGAGAATTGAAGACAAAATGATATGTGTAATATGTGATGTAAAGGTGATTTGTTGTAAGGGACTTGTGGCAGGACTTGCTATCAATTTTGTCACCATGCCTATATTGATTTTTAATTATTATCAGATATCGCGTTTTTCATTAATTATAAATGTAATGGTAGTTCCGTGTATGACATTGATATTGATGATGTCATTTGGCGGATTAATTGCAGGAATGATTCCGTTAATTCCAAAACAGGCAGGAAATGTACTTTTAGCTCCGGTAACAAAATTACTCCGGTTATTCTCAAAAATTTGTCGAGGTGCGACCGTAATTCCGGGAAATGTGTTTGTAACAGGGAAGCCTGATGAATATCAGATAGTTATTTATTATATGATAATCTTCGTGGTTTTTATTGGCATAAGCAGATTTAATCGGTTGAAAAAAGAAGAATCTAAAGCGAGCAGAGATGAGGAGAAGAGGGTAAACAGGAGGTGGAAATGGATAGGTGTTGTTTTTGCATATTTGATTCTTCCCTATTTACTTTGCCACGGAAAAGAGAAGGATGAGATTATCTTGAACAATGTTGGACAGGGAGATTGCATCCTAGTGTTGGATAAAGCTGCAAACATAATGATAGATTGCGGAAGCAGTGATGTGGATAATCTCTATAAATACAGAATAAAGTCGGCTCTTAATGCCAGAAGAATTACAAAACTTGATTATGTGTTTTTGACACACGGTGATGATGATCATATTTCCGGGGTGTGTGAAATGTTAGATGACAAAATGCCTGATTCAATTAAGGTGGATAAAATAGTTTTGCCAAAAACCTTGGATAAGAATGGTAAAATCGGGCAGGTGCTAAAGCAAATTGATGAGAGTAAGGTAATGTATTTTAAGAGTGGGGATACTTTAAAAAGTAGCTCCCTAAGTGTGACATGTCTCCATCCGTCACCGGATTTTCAAAGTGAAGAAGAGAATAATCATTCACTTGTTCTTGATATAAAACAAAATGAAAAAAGATATCTGTTTACAGGAGATATTCCAATGGAGTGTGAAGAGTTGTTTTTGGATAAGCTTCACAACAAATATGATGTGCTTAAGGTGGCACATCATGGATCGAAAAATTCAACCTCAATGGAGATTCTTGAAAGAATAAGAGCAAATGTGTACCTGATTTCCTGTGGCGACAGAAACAGATATGGACACCCTCATAAGGAGTTGATTGACAGGCTGGAGGCTGCCGGGGGAAGAATAATTGTGACAAGTGTGGATGGCCAAGTTGTGGTGAAGTAGAGGGGAGATGAGAAGAAAAATCAATTAAATGTGTTATCTGGCATCAGTTGAAATGTATAGTTTTTGAAGAATTGTTGTGTTATAATCAACAGTGTTAAAACCGAAAGGATTCTTTTTATGAAATCAATAAATCAAGATATAAAAGATAGAAATTTTAAAAGAACATATTTATTGTTTGGCGAAGAGGAATATCTGAAGAGGCGATATAAGCATTCGCTGATTGAAGCTATTGCCGGCGATGACACTATGAACAAAAGCTTCTATGAAGGAAAAGGCATAGATGTAAATGAAGTAATCGATATGGCAGAGACTATGCCGTTTTTTGCCGATTATAAATTGTTGGTGATTGAGGATAGCGGGTTCTTCAAAAGCAGTCAGGAAAAATTGGCAGAGTATGTCAAAAATATTCCGGAGACCACGGTTATATTATTTGTGGAATCAGAAGTGGATAAGAGAAGCAAGATGTTCAAGGCCGTAAAGGCAGCAGGATATGTTTGTGAGATGGGAAGACAGGATGAAAAATCCCTTGCGATTTGGGCAGCAAAGATCATCAATTCTCACAACAAGAAGATTACACAAAATAATATGACATATCTTCTTGGCAAAGTTGGAACAGATATGGAATTGCTTTCAAATGAAATCGAGAAGCTTGTGGATTACTGCGGTAGCAGGGAGATTATTGAAAAGTCAGATATTGATGTGATTTGTACGACACAATTGTCAGTGAAAATCTTTGATATGATAGATGCAATTTCTGCTAAGGATAGCAAGAAAACTTTGGAGTGCTATTATGAATTAATTGAATCAAAGGAACCGCCTGAAAGAATATTATTTATGATTATCAGACAGTTTAATCTTATGATTCAGGCAAAAGATTTGAGTGCCAGAGGAATGGGACAGGCACAGATTGCGCAGGCAATGGGAGTGCAGAGTTTTATAGTGGGAAAGACTATAAGACAGAGTAAGAACTTTACGCTGGCAGAATTAAAAAATGGCTTGCGTGACAGTGTAGAAATAGATGAGATGTTCAAAAACAGCAAGATGGATAAAAACATGGGAATTGAATTGCTGTTAGTAAAGTACAGTTCCAAGGTTTCTATTGACAAGTAGTGAGATAAAATGTAAAATATATCTTGTGTCTGTGCCAACAGTCCGCGAAATCCTATGGCACAGATGAGTTACAGGATGATTCCGAATCTCTCTCAAAGGAATCATGAAAAATTATATTTTTCACGGAGGTGGACAAAATGGCTAACATTAAGTCAGCAAAGAAAAGAATTATCGTAGCACGTACTAGAAACGAAAGAAACAAATCAATCAAGACTGCAGTTAAGACTTGCATCAAGAAAGTTGAAGCAGCAGTAGCTAACAATGATAAAGAGTTAGCAACAAAAGAATTAGTTGCAGCTACAAAGGCTATCGACATGGCTTGCACAAAGGGTGTATACCATAAGAATAATGCAGCTAGAAAAGTTTCTAGATTAGCTAAGTTAGTTAACACAATCGCATAATTTTGTGACGTGAAATAAAAAACACCGGCATTATTGCCGGTGTTTTTTTGTGTTTGCGCGCCAAGTGAATATAGTGATATTTCGTGTACATACTAATTGAATAGGGTCATGTAAAAAGGAGGATTTATGAGAGACCATATTCAGACTGATCTTGCAATAGAAGAGAGAGAGCGATTTGAAAAGAATGTAGAAATAGACGGTGTTGTTTTGAAAAAGAAAAGGGTAGGAAATGCCTGTAATGTTACTACTATGGAAATAACAACCGATTATGGCTCTAAAAAGATGAATAAGCCAAAAGGGTGCTATGTAACGCTTGAATACAGCAATCCCTTTGAAAACGCAAAGAATATAGCGGATACGTTGAAAGATGTTTTGGTGGAAAAACTAAAAACTATTGTTCCTAAAAAGATAATGGTAGTCGGGCTTGGAAATGATAAGGCTACACCGGATTCATTAGGACCAAAGGTAGTAGAAAAAATATCAATTACAGATAGAGTGTGTTGCATAGTGCCGGGAGTTTGTGGAAGGACAGGTGTGGAAAGCTTTAATATTGTTAGGGGAGTTTGTAAGGAAGAAAAGCCGGATTTAATCCTTGCGGTTGATTCACTTGCGGCAAGAAATGTATCAAGGATTACCAGAACAATACAGTTTACGGATACAGGAATTGTTCCTGGCTCCGGAGTTGGAAATCACAGGATAGGACTCAACAGCGATACAATCGGAATTCCTGTAGTTGCACTGGGAGCCCCGACAGTTATAAATAGTGTAACTATTGTGCACGACACGTTGAATCAATTGCTGGACTACCTTGGAAACTATGAGCAGATGCGCAATGTTACCAAGACATTTGAAATATTAACGTCTAAAGAAAAGTATGATTTGATAGAAGATGTGATGTCAGGGGGAGTTGGAAAAATGTATGTAACGCCCAAAGATATTGATGAAGTGATAGAATGCCTAACCTATATTTTTTCAACGGCCATTAATGAAGCCTGTGCGCTAGATAAATAATTCCATATCTTATATCCACAATCACAGTATGTTTGTACCAAATATCATACTTTATGAAACACAGAATTGTGATGATAATATCTGTGCGAAAATGAGATACGATATGCATCATTTACCTACCAATTGAAAGATTTATTAGTTTGGAAGGTATGTTACAAAAATAGCTTGGCATGAGAATTACCTTCCAAATGTGAGAATTGTTAGTTTGGAAGGTATGTTGCAATAATGGCTTGGCAAAAGAATTACCTACTAAATAAGATATTTGTTAGTTTTGATGGTAATTGACAAAATTATGACAAACTTAATTTACCTACCAAATGGTAAATATATTAGTTTGGAAGGTAATTGATAACAAATTAACAAATTTACCTTACCTTCCAATGCAAGAAAAAACTTAAATGGAAGGTAAAATGGTAAAATATAGTTTCTAAAAGTATTATTTGTGAAAACGATGCGTGTCTCAGATTATTATTGCATAGCCTTTCCCGTGACGATTCTGTGTTTCATAAACTATACTTTATGAAACGTGAATTACAGTTGCTTTCGGGAATACGTAAAGAGCAATTATGTGAATGTATTTCGAAAAACGATTGAGACAAACTTCGAAGGATTTCGATAAAAGAAGGATGATTCGCTGTCAAATTTCGAGGATTACAGGTCCTCGAAATTTAGTGCAAGTGACAGAGTTTTCATCAAGAAAACTCTGGAAATTTGCACGGACGAGAACCATACTTCTTTTGAGGAATAATCCTTCAAGTTTCGTCGAACTGTTTTGAGAAAACATTTATATAATTGCGACCTAGTATTCTGAAAGCAACGTATGCCCGTTTCAAAAAGTATACTTTATGAAATGTGAAATCCTCCAGATGATTATAATCATAATTTAGGCCGGATATGAATATAATGTAGTGTGTTGGAGGTGGGTTTGATGCAGAGAGTTTTTGGTAGTAAGCAGGTGCGTGTGGTGCTTTGGAAAAAAAGAAAAGGCCTGATTAGGAAAAGAACTTTCGAGCATTTGGTGACAGTTATAATAGTAGTTCTTTGTCTGTACATTGTACTGTATTGTTTGGGAATAATATCAAAAGATGAACGGTTTGGTAACTTAAAGCAAAGCGGTGTCGATTTTATTAATAAGATTTATGGCAGTGTGATGGTGAAAGTTACAGATGTTGGAGCAATAAGATCAATGTCTGAAAATGAGCTTTCTTTCCCGGAAAGAATTAAGAAGGTCTTATGTTCGAATGTCATTGAAAGAGTTATGAAAAAAGGAGAGAAGGAGCAAAAGCGGGATAGCATATATGTGAGCAATTTATTAGAAGAAGAGGACAATGACCTTCAACTAAAAATGGCGGTTGAAAATGAGCAATATATAAAAATGGTTGAGAGAGAAAAACAAGACAATAATGATAAAGGAAACGGACATAATAATAATCAAAACGATGATAATCGAAGTGGCGACAAACAGAGAGAGAACAAGCGAGATGGGGGTAAAAAAGCGGCTGCAGCGCTGAAGGCAAATTCAAAAATAATAAAATATGTGGATGAACCAAAAAGCATAGGGCATATTTACAATTCTACAGACAAGATTTCTTTTGATAATCTGATAAAAAAGTTTTATACCGTTTCTGCTGCGACATCTATTAAAGAGAGTGATCTTAATTATAATAAAGCAATGGAAAAGAAGTATAAGATAAAAGGAGATGGGAGTAAAGCTCAAATATTAATTTATCATACTCATTCACAGGAAGAATTTTCCGACACAAAGGGAAAATCAGAAAAAAGTATTCTGGGGGTGGGAGATTATCTGGCGACAATACTTCGAGAACAGTTTGGATATAATGTCATTCATGACAAGACAACCTATGATGTGGTAAATGGAAAACTTGATCGAAATAAAGCTTACGACCAATCTAGAAGAGGAGTTAAGAAAATCCTCAAGGACAATCCCTCTATTAGTCTTATTCTTGATATACATAGAGACGGAGTTAAAGAGGGGGTGCGCCTTGTAACAAAAATAAACGGAAAGCCCACAGCACAGATTATGTTTTTTAATGGAATGTCCCGATTTAGGGCAGGAGGAGATATAGATTATCTGTATAATCCGAATCTTAAAGATAACTTAGCACTTTCGTTGCAAATGAAAATGGCGGCTGAAGCGTATTATCCAAACTTCACCCGCCATAATTATATAAATGCTTACCAATATAATCTTGATTTGATGCCACAGTGTATGCTTATTGAAATGGGAGCACAGACAAATACTTTTGCAGAAGTAAAGAATGCCTGCGAGCCTCTTGCAATGCTTATACATATGACATTAGGAAAAAAATAATGTAAAATACTATTACTGTAAAATGTTATTACTTTCTTCCTGTTGAACCAAATCCCTTTTCCCCTCTCTCAGTGTCATCTAACTCTTCAACTTCGTTGAAATCTGCAGTGAGAAATGGAGTGATAACAAACTGAGCGATACGCTCTTTGTCAACAACTGTTTTTGGCTCATTTGAGTGGTTGTGTAAAGCTACAATAATCTCACCTCTGTAGTCTGCATCAACTACACCAACCTTATTGGCCGGAGCAAGCCCCTGCTTGCAGGCAAGACCTGAACGTGCATAGATTAATCCTGCATAGCCTTCAGGAACTTCAAGAGCAACCCCAGTTTTAACAAAAACAGTCTCACCCGGAGCGATTACTGTGTCTTGGCCCATACATGCATATAAATCTGCTCCTGCAGCCATATCAGAACCGTATGTTGGGATGATAGCCTCAGGATTTAATTTTTTGATGTTAACTTTTACTGCCATAGTACGATTTCTCCTTTTTCTAATGATTCTTTAACTAATATAATTCGCTGGTTTGATGAACCTCTGAATTTTAAATTTAAATCTTTTTTTGCCTCAATAAATTTCCCGTCAACGATTACGTCTATATAAGAGAGAAATTCTTGAGTGAGTGGCCATTTCGGACACATCTTTTCGAGAATGTCCGTGTCAAAAGAAAAGCCTGTGTAGCACCATATGGTTTTTTCAGGATACTTTTCCTTGATTGCCTTTGCCAATGGGAGAAGACCCTCCTGGTTGACGTATTCGAAAGGCTCGCCTCCGAGAAATGATATTCCTTTGTAATGTTCAAAACTAAGCTTGTCTAATATGAAATCAAATTCTTTTTGAGTAAACGGATTGCCGTAGTTGAAATCCCAGGCCTCTTGATTGAAACAGCCGGGACATGCATGATTACAACCGCTTACGAAAATTGAAACTCTAATGCCGGGACCGTTGGCAACATCATATTCTTTTATATCTGCATAATTCATAACAATCCACAATCCTTTCTGATGTTAATAGTCCTCAAAATAAGTAAAGCTGACGCACACTTTGCAACAAAAAAACGGCGAGAGTGTTCCCTGATAATTGCGAAAAAAGATGGTGCAAAACCACTGTAAAGAGAAGAAAAGTGGTTCTACACCATCTGAATTATATTGGATGAGGACGGTTAAATTCCAATATAATTATAGGTCTTAGATATGAAGTACTCTGGATGAAATTTCTTTGGTCTTACCTACGTTCCAGAAATTTTCCCCAAGATAACCACATGTTCTACGAGTTACATTCATTTTTGAGTGATCCTTGTTATGGCACTGTGGACATTCCCACTCGCCATCCTCATTAACAATGATCTCACCATCAAAACCACATTCGTGACAGTAGTCTGATTTGGTGTTGAACTCAGCGTACTGAATGTTGTCGTAGATGAACTTAACAAGTTCTTCTAAAGCCTCAATATTATGTCTCATATTAGGTATCTCTACGTATGAGATTGCTCCTCCAGAGGAGATGTTCTGGAATTGGCTTTCAAAAGTAAATTTGCTGAAAGCGTCAATCTTTTCACGTACGTCAACATGATATGAGTTTGTATAATACCCTTTGTCCGTAACATCTTCAATGGAACCAAACTTTTCTTTGTCGATTCTTGCAAATCTGTAGCACAATGATTCGGCAGGAGTTCCATAAAGACCAAATCCAAGTCCAGTGTTTGCCTTCCATGAGTCACATGCCTGACGAAGACGTTTCATAACTCTTAAAGCAAAATCTGTACCTTTTGGATCTGTGTGGCTTACACCTTTAACAAGCTTTGTAACTTCGTATAAACCAATATATCCGAGTGAGATGGTTGAGTAACCGTTATGAAGAAGTTTGTCAATCTTCTCACCCTTATCAAGACGGGCAATAGCTCCGTACTGCCAATGAATAGGACTTACATCTGATAATACGCCCTCAAGAGCACGATGTCTGCACATAAGTGCTTCGAAACAGAGCGAAAGTCTCTCTTCAAGCAATGGCCAGAACTTTTCTTCATCCTGTCCTGAAATAATACCAATCTGTGGAAGGTTAAGACTTACAACGCCCTGATTGAAACGTCCTTCCCATTTGAAGTTTCCGTTTTCATCTTTCCAGTTTGAGAGGAAAGAACGGCAACCCATACATGAGAATACTTCACCTTCATAATTTTCTCTCATCTTCTTTGCAGAGATGTAATCAGGATACATCCTCTTAGCAGAACACTGTACAGCCATCTTCGTGATGTAGTCGTACTTGCCGCCTTTTAAGCAGTTGTGTTCATCAAGAACATATATAAGTTTAGGGAAAGCAGGTGTAACATAAACACCTTTTTCATTTTTGATTCCCTCGATACGCTGTCTTAAAATCTCCTGAACAATGAGTGCAACTTCATCTGCATACTCATCATTTTCATCGATGTTGAGGAAGAGTGTAACGAATGGTGACTGACCGTTTGTAGTCATCAGAGTGTTAATCTGATACTGAATAGTCTGAACACCGGATTTTAATTCGTCGTAAACTCTGTCATTTACAAACTGCTCGATGAGTTTAGGATCCATTTCACTACCATATTTTTCAAGGTAGTGTTTAGTATATTTGTCACGACTCTTTCTCAAGTATTTTCCAAGATGTCTGATATCAACAGACTGACCACCGTACTGGGAACTTGCAACAGAAGCGATAATCTGTGTAGTTACAGTACATGCAACCTGGAAACTCTTAGGACTTTCGATAAGCTTTCCGTTGATAACGGTGCCATTATCTAACATATCTGAAATATTAATCAGACAGCAGTTAAAAATAGGCTGTAAATAATAATCTGAATCATGGAAATGAAGAATTCCATCTTCGTGAGCCTTAGAAATCTTTTCAGGGAGAAGAAGTCTCTTTGTAAGATCTCTTGATACCTCGCCGGCAATAAGGTCACGCTGTGTTGAAGCTATAACAGCATTCTTGTTTGAATTCTCTTCCATAACATCTTTATTAGTGTTACCGATAAGAGCTAAAATAGAATCGTCAGTAGTGTTTGCCTTTCTAACTAACTCTCTGTTGTAGCGGTAGATAATATAAGTTTTGGCAAGAACAAATTTCTTCTCTGCCATGAGCTTTTGCTCAATAATATCCTGAATATCTTCAACCGCCATCTCTTCGTAACCACGGTTTTCGATAGAAGCGAGAATATTATAAATCTTATCTTCGCTGATTTTTTCAGAAGACTCAACCTCGTCATTTGCTTTTTGAATGGCTGATACAATTTTGTTACGGTCATAAGCCGTTCTTCGACCGTCTCTTTTAATAACCTTCTGCATTTGAATACTCCTTTATATTGAAAAAATAATTTCATCCTTTTTTCTGCACTTCATTATAACATTATAAGAGATAGATGTCTACCACATATTGATTGATTATTTTTATTAACACAACATATTGTAGTACAAATAAGAGAAATTGAAATTTATAAAAACAAGTAAAATAAGGACAAAAAACGATTCAGAAGCCACGACAGAAAATATTAAAAAAATATTAAATTTTGTAAAAAATACATCATATTGTGTTATTATACACATCATATTGTGGTTTTAATAATAAAAAAAATCATAAAAAGTTAATTTGCATAGTGACTAAAATGAAAACACCGTTTATAATTTGTTGTGGGAATTATATCCTTATTTATAATTAAAAGGGTGTGATTATTATTCCCACACATATTTTTAGGAATACCAAGGAGATTATTCATGCTAGTAGGATTATTAAATAATGTTGTAGAACAATATCAGGTTATAATTATAGGGATATTATTCGCGTGTGTTTCCACACTTGCAATGTTAAAATGTGAATTTAAGTTTTTGCCACAGGATCAGGGGAGAGAGTTCGCAGTTAACGGAGAACTGTCAAAAGGAAAAATCAGAGGAGTGGGAATTATTATGGTTGCCTGCTTCATTTTTTCAAGTATTTTGTTTATACCTGTAACAAAAGAATATGTGATTTATGCAATACTTTTGTTTGCCATGATGCTCAGCGGATATTTAGATGACATGTCAAAGATTCCATGGAGTGATTATAAGAAAGGACTTATCGATTTTGTAATAAGTCTTGTTACAGTAATAGTATTCATCAAAAATAACAGTACAGATATTACAGTATTTGGAAATGTATTTCATATTAATCCGATACTTTTTGGGTTTCTCGCCATTGTATTACTATGGGTGAGTATCAACGTAACTAACTGTTCAGATGGAGTTGACGGACTTTGTTCTTCTCTCAGCATTGTGACATTGTTTTCGTTTGCAGTAATTTTTCCTGTGCAGTTAGGGGATTACAAGAATTATATTTTCCTTATGGTAGGAGTTCTGCTTGCATATCTTTATTTCAACACATCACCGAGTACAATGCTTATGGGAGATGCAGGCTCTAGAGCTATCGGATTCTTTATCGCACTTATAGCAATGAAGTCAGGACATCCAATCAGTTTTGTAGGACTTGCGTTGCTTCTTATAATAGATGGTGGATTGGGCTTGGTTAAAATCTTCTTATTAAGATTTTTGAAAATCAGTATTTTAAAGAATACAAGAACACCTATCCATGATGAAATGAGAAAAAACAAAGGATGGTCAGATACTCAGGTGGTTTACAGATTTTTAGCCTTCCAGATTGTTGCCTCAGTTATCTGCTACCTTTTTATTGCTTAAAAATTATACTGTTTTAAACAATATCTGTTTTAAACAATATCTGTTTTAAACAATAGCAATAAGCGCCGATATGGACGGATGCTATATGAGTGCAGGGAAGCTGCGTGTCAGTTTAATATGAATAGATAATAAAAAAGGAGAATTTAGTTTGGGAAATATAGATCAGAGTAAAATTAGAAATTTTTGTATTATAGCACATATTGATCACGGTAAGTCTACATTGGCTGACAGAATCATTGAAAAGACAGGACTTCTTACCAGCAGAGAAATGCAGGCCCAGGTTCTTGACAATATGGATCTTGAGAGGGAGAGAGGAATCACTATCAAAGCGCAGACGGTAAGAACTGTTTACAAGGCACAGGATGGTGAGGAGTATATCTTCAATCTCATTGATACTCCGGGACATGTGGATTTCAATTATGAGGTTTCAAGAAGTTTAGCTGCCTGTGATGGCGCAGTATTAGTTGTTGATGCGGCTCAGGGTGTTGAGGCTCAGACACTTGCAAATGTTTATCTTGCACTTGACCACGACCTTGAAGTGTTCCCTGTTATTAACAAGATTGATTTGCCTAGTGCGGATCCTGAAAGAGTTAAGGAAGAAATCGAGGATGTTATTGGAATCGAGGCACAGGATGCACCTTGTATTTCAGCAAAGACAGGTCTTAATATAGAAGAAGTTTTAGAGGCGATTGTTCATAAGGTGCCATCACCTGTTGGCGATAAGAATGCTCCGCTTCAGGCGCTTATCTTTGATAGCATTTATGATTCCTATAAGGGTGTTATTGTATTTTGCCGTGTCAAAGAGGGAACAGTTAAGCCTGGCATGAATATTAAAATGATGGCTACAGGAGCTACTGCAAATGTAGTGGAAGTAGGATATTTTGGTGCAGGGCAGTTTATTCCTTGCGACGAGTTGTCAGCGGGAATGGTTGGTTACATTACAGCCAGCATCAAAAATGTTAAGGATACAAGTGTGGGTGATACAATCACAAATCTTGATAATCCATGTGCGGAACCACTTCCGGGTTATAAAAAAGTAAACTCAATGGTTTACTGTGGAATGTATCCTGCGGACGGAGCAAAGTATCCTGACCTCAGAGATGCTTTGGAAAAACTTCAGCTTAATGATGCTGCACTTAACTATGAACCTGAGACTTCAATAGCTCTTGGTTTTGGTTTCAGATGCGGATTCCTTGGACTTTTACATTTAGAGATTATTCAGGAGAGACTTGAGAGAGAGTACAATCTCGATCTTGTAACAACAGCTCCTTCAGTTATTTATAAAGTATACAAGACAAACGGTGAAGTAATAGAACTTACAAATCCAACCAATCTTCCTGATCCGTCAGAGATTCTTTATATGGAAGAGCCTGTGGTCAGAGCAGAGATTATGGTTACAACAGAATTTATCGGTGCCATTATGGAACTTTGCCAGCAGAGACGTGGCGTGTACATCAGCATGGAATATGTAGACAATGGCGCCAGAGCGATGATTAAATATGATCTTCCACTCAACGAAATTATTTATGATTTCTTTGATGCCCTCAAGTCACGTTCAAGAGGATATGCTTCCTTTGATTATGAGATGAAGGGATATGAGAAAGCAGAACTTGTTAAGCTTGATATCCTTATCAATAAAGAAGAAGTGGATGCGCTTTCATTTATTGTTCATGCAGACACAGCTTACGAGCGTGGGAAGAAGATGTGTGAGAAGCTAAAGAAAGAGATTCCAAGACAGATGTTTGAAGTGCCTATTCAGGCGGCAATCGGAAACAAGGTAATTGCCAGAGAAACTGTTAAGGCCATGAGAAAAGACGTTCTTGCAAAATGTTACGGTGGTGATATTTCAAGAAAGAAAAAGCTTCTTGAAAAGCAGAAGGAAGGAAAGAAACGTATGCGTCAGGTTGGAAATGTTGAGATTCCACAGCAGGCGTTTATGTCAGTGCTTAAACTTGATGAAGAATAATTTAGAAATATATATTCATATTCCTTTTTGCGTAAGGAAATGCAGATATTGTGATTTTTTATCTGCGCCGGCCGACGATGAAACAAAGGAAAAATATGTGAAAGCTCTTATCAATGAAATAAAGGCATATGGAAAAATATTGTCGAAAAAGCAATTGAAGGTGGACAGTATTTTTATCGGCGGTGGAACACCATCAGTGTTAGAAGCCGGTGATATGGCAGAGATATTGAGCACGGTGAGAAATGAGTTTGAGTTTGACAGTCCTGAAATTACCATAGAGGTAAACCCAAAAACTGTGGACCAAGATAAGCTTAGCTCATACAGAAAATCAGGAATTAATCGATTAAGTATAGGACTTCAAAGTGCCAATGACAGTGAACTGACAGAACTTGGGCGAATCCATACATACGAGGATTTTCTTGATACTTATAATTGGGCAATGGAATGCGGCTTTGAAAATATTAACATCGATATTATGTCGGCCCTTCCATATCAGACCAAAGAATCCTATGAGAAAACTGTTAGGGAAATAGTCCGGCTTATGCCAAAACACATTTCAGCTTATAGTCTGATAGTAGAGGATGGGACTCCGCTTAAAGAAGAGGTGGAGAAGGCGAATCGCCGTGGAGAAGACATTCTTCCTGATGAAGATACTGAACGTGAGATGTATGAACTCACAGAGCAGATTCTTAAAGAGGCAGGATATCACAGATATGAAATTTCAAATTATGCCGTGGATAAATCTCACAGGTGCAGACACAATGTGGGCTATTGGCAGAGAAAAAATTATCTGGGATTTGGAATAGGTGCCGCCTCATTGCTTGGCAATCTTCGCTATAACAATATTGATGATGTGTCAGACTACATAAAAATATGGAGTGAATATGAAAAAACAGATGGATATCTCAATGAAGAAACTATTGAAAAGGCTGATGGAAATGTCAAAATAGAAGAATTGATATCAAAAACAAGAACCAATATTTTGGAATTATCAGAGAATGATGAGATGGAAGAATTTATGTTCTTGGGACTCAGAATGATGGAGGGCATAAGTAAAGAACAATTCAGAGAAAGCTTTGGCAAGGATATAGAAAAAGTATATGGTGATGTTATTGACGATCTGACTAATAAAAAAATGATAGAAGAAGAGGACGGATTTATAAGGCTTACAAAGAGAGGAATAGATGTGAGCAATATGGTTTTGTCGGAGTTTCTTCTATAAAATAAAGTGAGAAAATGAGTAGAAATACAAATATCAGTTTGGAGGCAAAAAAATTGATATTTGTATTTTTTTGGTTTGAAAAAGCAAAATTAGCCAATTTCAGAAATTCCTATTTAAAAAAAACGGGGTTATAATATAGGAGATTTTGAGTACGGAATAATTTAATATTCAAAGCAAAGCAATTGTTAAATGTTAATAGTTATTTGAAACAATTAGATTCATTCGGTTTAAGGGAGGTTAACGATGAGATTGAATTTTGCGAGGGGATTAAGAAAAACAGTTGCAGGTTCTATGATTGCAATTATGGTTGCAACTACATTTACAGCAGGTGGTGTGTCTGCACCATTTAGATTTGTGTCTGTTATGGCAGCAGAACAGTGGAGCAGCACTGCAGTATATACAGGCGGCAAGCAGGTAGAGTACAATGGAGCAATTTATGAGGCACAATGGTGGACTCAGGGAGAAACACCGGGAAAGGCAAGTGTTTGGAAGTTTATTTCAAATGTAGGTGGTGGAGAGACTCAGAATAACGGAGGCGAGACACAGTATCAGGGCGGAGATATTGAGAGCCCTAGTGAAGGTTTAGATCCAAAGGTTGGAACCAATCCTTTCGGTGTAAAATATCCAAAATCATACTATAACAAAAAAGTAGTAGGATATTTCCCAAATTATGCAATCGGTTCAGATGCTCACGAGCATTTCAATATTGCAGACCTTCAGTGGGATGTTCTCACACACGTTCAGTATGCATTCGGTGTTGTAAATAAAAACACATGCGAAATTGAATGCGGAGATGTCGCAAACGATATTCAGAATAGATTTGATGACAATACATTCATCCACAAAGGAAAAGCTATTAAGATGGATGAATCTTTAGGATATTACGGACAGTTCAACATTATGCATACATTAAAGAAGATGTATCCAAATGTTACAGTTCTCATCTCAACAGGTGGTTGGGGTGCATCAGAGGGTCTCTGGTATGCAACACAGAACGAAGCTTCAATGAGAAAGTTCAGTAAGTCAGCAGTTGCATTTATCAGAAAATATGGATTTGATGGAATTGATATCGACTTTGAGTTCCCATCAGAGACACCTCTTTCAGGTAACTACACAGACTTTACAGAGTCTATCAGACCTGGTATTGCAAACAGATATGCTCAGTTTATTAAGATTTTAAGTGAAGATTTATCAACAGCTGCAAAACAGGATGGAAAGTACTACTGGCTTACAAGTGCGGTTTCTGCATCTTCGTGGGTACTTGGAGGACAGACTAACTCAGACTTCCTTGACTATCTTGATTTTGTATCAGTAATGTCATACGACTATCATGGTGGTTGGAACAACTACGTAGAGAATCAGGCAAACATTTATCCTGATCCTGCAGATGGCGAAACAGCAAACATGGATGTTAAGACTCTTGGATTTGACTGGTCTTACAAGTTCTACAGAGGTAAAGTACAGTCAGAAAAGATTCTTATGGGTGTACCTTATTACACAAGAGGTTGGGCAAATGTATCAGGAGGAACAAACGGACTTCACGGTTCTTCAGGAAATCCTCTTACAAATGCAACAGACGGCCTTAATCTCTGGTGCGATCTTGATGCAAACGGAAACGAAGTTGCAGCAGGTGCTAACCCACTTTGGCATGTAATGAACTTAATGAAGACAAATTCTAACTATAAAAAATACTGGGATCCTGTAGGAAAGGTTCCACATATTTACAATGCAAGTAATGGAGCTTTCCTTACATTTGAGGATACAGATTCAGTTCAGGAGAGAATTAACTACGTAAAGAATCAGAATCTTGGTGGTGTACTTATCTGGGTAATGCACGGAGATTATGATTACAATACAGCGACAGGAAAATACGAAGTAGGTGATACACTCACAACAATGTTCTACAATCAGTTTAAGGCAGCAGGACCATCTCAGGTAACTTCTGATATTGATTACACAAATAAGACAATGAACTTTGATGTGGATTTAAGTGCAGGAAAGTACGATCATCCAAACTATACATATTCGATTAAAGTTACAAACAGAAGCGGAAGCGATATTCCTTCAGGATTTACATTCAGCTTCCTTCTTCCAAAATCATCGAACTTTACAAGTTCATGGGGAGGAACATATTCGGTTAGAGATTTCAATTACGCAATGAACGAAGTTACACTTACTTCTTCAAGCGGATTGCCAAATAACGGAACAGTTGAGTTTACAGGAATGATGAAGTGTTGCTTCTCAGCATTAAAGAATTTCAAATTAAACGGATTTTCGCAGACAAAAGAAGTAAATGCTGAAATTGCAAGACTTAACAGATCATTTATTACAGATCAGAATGATGGCGGTAATGAGGAGGCACCAACAGAGAATCCAACTCAGAAACCAACAGAGACTACTACTGAAGTGCCAACAACAGCAGTTAACACAAGCGCAAAAATGACTGTTAACGGATTCCAGATTAGTGCTGTGGCTAATGGATTCAGAACTGTTTACACAGTTGATGATCCAAAGAGTGAAGTAAGCAGTGTTGGAATGGTTTACGGAGTAGCTTCTTATGTACCACAGAGCGATATGGTAGTTGGTTCATCAAACTCATATGTTTATGATATTGCAGCTACTGCAAACGGAAAGCTTGACAAGAATTACGGAGGCAAAACTTCAACTTCAAGTTACGCTATGACAATGGAATTAATTAAGACAAAATCCTTCCTCACATCAGAACTTTATGTAAGAGCTTATGCAAAGCTTAAGAACGGCGCTGTTATTTACAGTGATATCAAGCCTGTTGTAATTAAGGATATTGCAGAGAAACTCTACACAAGAGAGATGATGACAAATGAACTTGGACATTCATTCTTATATAACAGTATTTTGAAGGTATGTGATCCTTCATATGTAGAGATTCCATTTGACTACAGAAAAATGTTAGTAAAACCATACTAATTATATTAGTGATTAGTACTAATATAAAAGGAAAAATATAGAGAAATTACGAAATGGGACGGGGCTTTTTAGCCCTGTTCCATTTTTTTATGAAATAAATGTCCTATAAATAAACTAGAACATAAAAAGCATAAGTGGTAAAATATAAAAAATTCCAGGAGGCAAACTGTCTATGAAAGATACACAAAAACAAAAATATCATAATCTAATTAACTATATGAAGAAACTGGAAAGAGTCGCAGTTGCATACTCAGGTGGTGTTGATTCCACATTCTTATTAAAAGTAGCCAGAGACACTTTGGGCTATGACAATGTTATGGCGATTACTGTCAATGGAAAGACTATGGCTAAGAGGGAAAAGAAAGAGTCAGATGAGTTCTGCCAAAAAGAAAATATCAGACATGAGATTATAGCTGTGAATGAATTTGATATAGAAGGCTTTTCACAGAATCCCCCTAATAGATGTTATATATGTAAGAAATCATTATTTAGCAGAATAATAGATACTGCAAAAAGAAATGGTATAAATAATGTGTTAGAGGGAACAAATATAGATGATGAGGGTGATTACAGACCGGGGATGAAGGCGATTATAGAGCTTGGAGTTTTAAGTCCGTTAAAGGAGTGTGGATTTACGAAGAAGGATATCAGAGATGTCTCAAAAGAATTAAATCTTTGGACTTGGGAGAAACCATCACTTGCCTGTCTTGCCACAAGAATTCCTTACGGTGAAATAATCACAGAGGAAAAACTTTCTATGATTGATCAGGCAGAACAACTGCTGTTTGATTTAGGTTTTGGCCAGTTGAGAGTGAGGATGCATGATAAACTTGCAAGAATCGAGGTGAGCACTGAAGAAATCAGCAAACTTATGGAAGAGGGAGTGAGACAGCAAGTTGCAAGCAAGCTTAAGGAGATTGGATTTTCCTATGTTGCTGTAGATATGTCAGGTTATAGAACCGGAAGTCTTAATGAACAGATAATAAAAAATGAAAATAAGAACTAAAAATTGAGACAAATATATTAAATAAAGAAATTATTAGAGAATAACACTGTTGACAAAGCAAGTTAACAGTGTTATCTTATTCATAGATGTTAGCACTCGAATAAACTGAGTGCTAATAAAAGAAAGGAGAGATGTTTTGGAACTTAGTGAAAGAAAGATAAAGATTCTTCAAGCTGTTATTCGTAACTATTTGGAAACAGGTGAACCGGTAGGTTCCAGAACTATTTCCAAGTACACAGATCTAAACTTGAGTTCAGCCACTATCAGAAATGAGATGTCAGACTTAGAGGAGATGGGCTACATTATTCAGCCTCATACTTCAGCGGGTCGAATCCCTACAGACAAGGGATACAGGCTATATGTTGACAATATGATGTCTGAAAAGATTGCTGAACTTGATGAGAGAGAAAAAACTCTCGAGCAGAGAGAAGATATCCTTATTGAAAAAGTTGATAAGGTAGAAACCCTTCTTAAGAATATGGCAAAGATGCTTGCCACTGATACCAATTATGCAGCTATGGTTACTACACCTAAGCACAAGGGTTCAAAAATTAAATTTATTCAGATATCTGCCCTTGGTGAAGAACAGCTTCTCTGTGTAGTTGTATCTGAAGGAAATCTTATCAGCAACAAAATTATCAATATAAAGGGTATCGATAACGAAGAACTTCTCAAATTAAATATGCTGATAAATACAAATCTTGCAGGTCTTACACTTGAGGATATCAACCTTGCCCTGATTCAGAAAATGGCTCAGGCAGCAGGTGAGAATTCAGCATTAGTTGATGAAGTGATAAACGCAGTTACTGATGCAATTAAAGTAAATGATGATTTGGAAATCTACACTTCAGGAGCAACAAATATTTTCAAGTATCCTGAATTAAGCGACACGGAGCGTGCCAGCGGATTCCTTTCTGCGTTTGAAGAAAAACAACCACTGGAAAGTCTTATCAACGAAGTTGAGACTGAGACGGGAATTCAGGTCTATATAGGAAATGAAACTCCGATTCAGAACATGAAGGACTGCAGTGTAGTCACGGCAACTTACGAATTAGAAGATGGCATCAAAGGTACCATCGGTGTTATTGGACCGAGACGTATGGACTATGAGAAAGTTGTTGAGACGCTTAGAGTTGTCAAAAAACAATTGGCAGACAGCTTTAGAAAAAAAGATGAATAGAAAGGATTAGTCATGAGCAAAGAAAATATGGAAGAAGTATTTGACGATGCAACTGAAGAGGCTAATACAGAAGAAACTGTAGAGTCCACAGAAGAAACAAATGATGAAACAGTATCAGCAGATGCAGGTGCAAATGACGAGGCAGTAGAAGAGACAGAAGAAACTGCTAATGAGGAAACAGAAGATTCTGAAGGGAATAAAAAGAAATTATTTGGTAAGAAAAAGGATAAGAAGGATGAGATGCTTGAAGAACTTACAGATAAGCATCAAAGACTTATGGCAGAGTTCCAAAACTTCAGAAACAGAACTGATAAAGAAAAGGCAATGCAGTTTGAACTTGGAGCAAAATCAGTTATTGAAAAGTTACTTCCTATTATGGATAACTTTGAGAGAGGACTTGCAGCATTGTCTGAGGAAGATTTGAATTCACCTGTTGGACAGGGAATGTCAATGATTTACAAGCAGTGTGAATCGGCTCTCACAGATATGGGAGTTGAGGTGATTCAGACTGAAGGTTGTGAATTTGATCCGGAGCTTCACAATGCGGTAATGCATATTGATGACGAAGAGCTTGGTGAGAACGTCATAGCCGAAGAGTTTCAGAAAGGATATACTTACAGAGGTACAGTGGTAAGACACAGTATGGTAAAGGTAGCTAATTAGCGACTGTGTAGTATAACACATAATAAACAGATAATAATCCATTTATTAGAGATTGCACTGAAACAACTGATGCAATCAAAGGAAAAAACATATTAAGAAATTAGGAGGAAATTAAAAATGGGCAAAATCATAGGTATTGATTTGGGAACAACAAACTCATGTGTTGCTGTAATGGAAGGTGGTAAGCCTGTAGTTATCGCAAACGCAGAAGGAATTAGAACTACTCCATCAGTAGTTGCATTTTCAAAGACAGGTGAGAGACTTGTAGGTGAGACAGCAAAACGTCAGGCAGTTACAAATGCTGAAAAGACAATCTCATCAATCAAGAGACATATGGGAACAGATTACAAGGTTGCAATCGATGACAAGAACTACACACCACAGGAAATTTCAGCTATGATTCTTCAGAAGTTAAAAGCTGACGCAGAAGCATACCTTGGTGAAAAAGTAACAGAGGCAGTTATCACAGTTCCTGCTTACTTCAACGATGCACAGAGACAGGCAACAAAGGATGCAGGTAAGATCGCAGGTCTTGATGTTAAGAGAATTATCAACGAGCCTACAGCTGCAGCTTTAGCTTACGGTCTTGACAATGAAAATGAGCAGAAGATTATGGTATACGATTTAGGTGGTGGTACATTCGACGTATCAATCATTGAAATCGGTGACGGTGTTATCGAAGTTCTTGCAACAAACGGTGACAACAAGCTCGGTGGTGATGACTTCGACCAGAAGGTTGCAGATTACATGATCGCAGAGTTCAAGAATCAGGAAGGTGTTGACCTTTCAACAGATAAGATGGCATTACAGAGAATTAAGGAAGCAGCTGAGAAAGCTAAGAAAGAACTTTCAACAGCTACAACTACAAATATCAACCTTCCATTCATCACAGCTACAGCTGAGGGACCAAAGCACTTTGATATGAACCTCACAAGAGCAAAATTTGATGAACTTACAAGTGATTTAGTTGAGAGAACAGCTATTCCTGTTCAGAATGCATTAAAGGATGCAGGAATGACTGCTTCAGAACTTAGCAAGGTATTATTAGTAGGTGGTTCTACACGTATTCCTGCAGTTCAGGATAAGGTTAAAATGCTTACAGGACATGAGCCATCAAAATCACTTAACCCAGATGAATGCGTAGCAATCGGTGCTTCAATCCAGGGTGGTAAGTTAGCAGGAGATGCCGGTGCAGGCGATATCCTTCTTCTTGATGTTACTCCACTTTCATTATCAATCGAGACAATGGGTGGTGTTGCTACAAGACTTATCGAGAGAAACACAACTATCCCTACAAAGAAGAGCCAGATTTTCTCTACAGCAGCTGATAACCAGACAGCAGTTGATATCAACGTTGTTCAGGGTGAAAGACAGTTTGCAAGAGATAACAAGTCATTAGGACAGTTCAGACTTGATGGTATTCCTCCGGCACAGAGAGGTGTTCCACAGATTGAAGTTACATTTGATATCGATGCAAACGGTATTGTAAATGTTTCAGCTAAGGACCTTGGAACAGGTAAGGAACAGCACATCACAATCACTTCAGGATCTAATATGTCTGACGATGATATCGAGAAGGCAGTTAAGGAAGCAGCTGAGTTTGAAGCTCAGGATAAGAAACGTAAGGAAGGCATTGACGCAAGAAACGAAGCTGACTCAATGGTATTCCAGACACAGAAAGCTTTAGATGAAGCGGGCGACAAGCTTGATGCTTCAGAGAAGGCAGCAGTTCAGGCTGATCTTGATGCATTAAAGAAAACTGTTGAGGAATCAAATCCTGATTCTATGACAGATGAGCAGATTGAAGCATTAAAGAGCGGTAAAGAGAAATTAATGAACAGCGCTCAGCAGTTATTTGCTAAGATGTATGAGCAGGCTCAGGGAGCAGCAGGTGCTCAGGGTGCAGGTCCTGACATGAGCGGTTTCCAGGGAGCAGGAGCAGGTCAGACACAGTCAGCACCAAACGATGACAACGTTGTTGACGGCGATTACAAAGAAGTTTAATAAGAAGTTTAATTAATTAACCAATAACGCAATCCCGTGTATGCATTTCCATACACGGGTTTTGCAGGATATATAAGAGGATGTAATAATGGCAGATAAAAGAGATTATTATGAGGTTCTTGGTGTTGATAAAAACGCAGACGATGCAACACTGAAAAAGGCCTACAGAGCATTGGCTAAAAAGTACCATCCGGACGCGCATCCGGGAGATAAGGAAGCTGAAGCAAAGTTTAAGGAAGCTTCAGAAGCTTATGCGGTACTCAGTGATGCTGACAAGAGAAGACAGTACGACCAGTTCGGTCATGCAGCCTTTGAGGGCGGTGCCGGTGGAGCCGGTGGCTTTGATTTCAACAATATGGACTTTGGCGATATTTTTGGTGATATCTTTGGCGACTTCTTTGGCGGAGGATTTAGCTCAAGAAGCAGAAGAAATCCTAACGGACCTATGCCGGGTGCGAATGTAAGAGCGGGAGTTCGAATTACATTTGATGAATCCATCAGAGGATGTGACAAGGAACTTACACTTAACTTGAAAGATGAATGTAAGACATGTAACGGAACAGGTGCAAAACCTGGAACATCTCCTGTAACCTGTACAAAGTGTGGAGGCCGTGGACAGGTAGTATTTACTCAGCAGAGTTTCTTTGGAACAATGCAGAATGTTCAGACTTGTCCTGAGTGTAACGGTACAGGAAAGATGATTAAGGATAAATGTGTGGATTGTTACGGAACAGGATATGTAACTAACAAGAAGACTATCTCTGTTTCAATACCTGCCGGAATTGACGACGGACAGAGTATCAGAATCCGTGAGAAGGGTGAACCTGGAAAGAACGGCGGCTCTAGAGGTGATTTGCTTGTTGAAGTTAGAATTGCAAGAGATCCTAACTTTGAGAGAGAGGGAACAACACTTTACTCAACATGCTCAATCTCATTTGCGCAGGCTGCAATCGGTGGAGACATCAGAGTTAAGACAGTTGACGGAGACGTATTATTCCCAATTAAACCTGGTACACAGACAGGAACAAGAATCAGACTCAAAGGAAAAGGTGTTCCTAGTCTTAGAAATAAAGAAATCAGAGGAGACCAGTACACCACATTGGTAGTAAGAGTCCCTGAGAAGTTAAACCATGAGCAGAAAGAAGCTTTGAAGGCATTTGATGCACTTTGCGGGAACACACTTGAGTCAGCATCTTCAGGAGAAAAAGAGACTAATAAGAAGAAGTTTTTTAAAAAATAAAAAATTAAAAACAGACCTTCGTTGGATGCTGCCAACGAAGGTCTGTTTCTTTATATATAACTATCCTTTAGAACGGCTCACCTATGCTTTTCGTCGCATGGTTTTTTGTGGTTTTACTTTATTTAGGTTCCAAAATATGAGAAGTGCATATAGTCTTTTCTGCTTCCCCAAAAACCACGGGTGAATCCGTATTTCTTCAAGATTTTTACCAGTTCACATTTTTTAGGAATAGAATATGGATTCTTCTTTGGCTTCCAGAAAGAACCCGCAAGTACTTTGCCGTTGTCTATCATGTAATTTTCATTTGCGTTTATGTCCAGAGCAAGTCCCACACAGTGCTGTGAATTAGGGTTGTTTGTACGCCAACTGTAGCAACCTATATCGTGGATAGGAAAACGCTCTTTGCTTTTGTATATTTCCCTGAACATCTGCTTAAGTGAAGGAGCAATGTTCTTGTGTACGGTGAGATAAAAGGTTCTTGTGTACTTTTTACCATTTGCCCTTCTGTCCCATACCTTGATTTTGATTTTTGTCATATGCTTCATAGCCTGTTTATTGGAAGAATAATATGAACGTTTCTTTCCGAATATTCTTTTGTACTTGTCGTAATATGATTCGTGTGCGTGAGAAAAATAGTCGCAATACTTTTCATAAGGCTGTGAATCATCACTTGTGACAGTATTTCCGTCAACTACAGCATAAGCAACAATTTTGTAGTAATATAGAGTTCCGTTTTTCAATTTCTTATGCTTGAATTTGAGTTTTGAATTAGAACTTACTGTCTTTAATTTTTTATAACCTTTATTCCTTGAAGTTGAAAAATAAATAATGTAGCCTTGGGCTTTTGACACAGGTTTCCAAGTGATTTCATTGGTTCCCTTTTTAGGCGAAGAAGCCTTCTTTATAATAGTAGTGCCAAGGCGTGAACGGGCAAACAAGGTATCCGTTGTCATAATAATTACTTTCTCGTTGTGGAAAGTTGTGTAAGCACAAATTTTATACTGGTATTCTCTGCCAAGAGTAAGTGCGTTGTCAGTATATTCGTAACTATAGTGCGAGGTCTTTTTAATGTCTTGAATTTGAACGAAAGTTGAACCTCCGTCATTACTTCTGAATACAAAAAATCCGTCAAAATTGTCGGATGTCCACCATTCCAAAGTGATGGAATTGGTTTTTGGAGTGCTGTAGTTAAAATCAGAAATTTCTATTTTATATTCAGTATAGGCAGAGATACTTTCATATTCTCCTTTGAGCATTTCGTCGCCCACCATAACGTATGGCTCTATTCTGTAATAAAAAGTAACCAATGTGGAAATGTCATAATCGTAGTAATAGCTCCAAGCATTTTTATCAATATATGTAAATCCCTTGTCCGGATAAATGCTTCTGTAGATATTGTAACCTGAACAGTATGTGTCATTATCCCAGTCAAGATCAATACAATTTCCAAAACGCTCGTAACTTACATCAGTTGGTTTGGAAGGGTAAACCAAAATCTTGGTCTGACAGTAATACATTTTGTAGTAAGCAGTTATATAGTATATTCCGGTATTTGTTGCATAGAAAGAATCTAAAGAACTTTGTGCAATGTTTTGATTGTATTGATATTTTACTGAAGATACCGGGATTGAAGAATCAGATACAGTGTAATCAAGGTTAAATTTTTGATTAGCATTAGTTTCGACTTTTGAGATGTCGAAAGTGATTTTGGATTGGAGCAGGGAAATATCTTCGGTGTGATAATTGTTTTCCAATGCAAAATTGTAGGCATAAGATCCTTCTTTACAGTAAATAGTTTCGACAGAAGTGTTTTCGAAAGCACAGTTGCTTATGAATGTTACGCTTTCAGGAATTGCGATTTCTTTGAGGTTATTGCAGGAATAAAATGCATAATCCTCAATGGTGGTAACTGTATCCGGAATTGTTATACCAACGTAAGTGTCATTATCATAAAAACAACCGACTCCGATTTTGGTGATGATTTTTGTACCATTGTGAGATGGAATGTGAATATATTCGTCGGAAGAAACGAATGAAGACAGTGCGTTTTCGTATACTCCCATTTCATAGGCGCTAACTATATTTGTGAATAACAAATTTCCGAACAATAATAAAAGAATAAAGCATAGGGGTTTCATAGTTTCTAATATTATTTTCATAAACAGTATCCTCCTGATAATTTATACTTAACAGTAAATATTATAACATATTATTTTATATTTCATTGTTAAATCAGACAAAAAGGGGTATACTTTAAGGCGTGGCTTAAATAGCCTGCATTTTGGACAGGGAATAAAAAGTTAGATATTATGGAGGTATAGCTCATGAATATAGTTGTATTGTGCGCAGGAACAAGCACAGAGAGAGAAGTTTCAATTAAATCAGGATATAACGTTTGCGAGGCATTGAGAACAAAAGGTCACAATGCAGTTATGGTGGATGTATTTAAAGGAACTGACGCTGACGTGTTTGAAAAAGCAGCGAATAATTATGATTTGGAAAATGAAAGAGATATAATCAGCAGTTTCTCAGAAAAAGTACCTGAATTAGTTAAGACAAGAAGAGAGTTCTTCGGGGAAAATGTTTTAGAAGTATGTAAGAAAGCTGATATAGTATTCATGGCTCTTCACGGAGAAAACGGAGAAAACGGAAAGTGTCAGGCGGCATTTGATTTGTTTGGAATTAAATATACAGGTTCAGGATACCTTGCCAGTGCAATTGGAATGGATAAGGGACTTACAAAACAGGTATTTAAATCTCAGAATGTACCTACAGCAAAGAGCGTATGGATTTATAAAGGAGACAGCACAGATCTTTCTGACTACTCATTAAAGATTCCTGTAGTTGTAAAAGCTTGTAACGGAGGTTCAAGCGTGGGAGTAGTTCTTGTAAAAACAGAAGAAGAATATCAGGCAGCTATTGCTGAATGTTATAAGTATGATGACAAGATTCTTATTGAAGAATATATTGAAGGAAGAGAATTTTCGGTTGGTGTTGTAAATAATAAAGCACTTCCAATCGTAGAGATAATTGTTAATTCAGGTTGGTACGATTACAAAAACAAATATCTTCCAGGAGCAACATCAGATGAATGCCCTGCAAACCTCACAAAAGAGCAGACAGAAAAAATGCAAAAAATCGCTGAGGATGCAAGTTCTGCTATAGGATGCAGTCCATACGTGAGAGTTGATATTATGATGGACAAAGATGACAATATGTACTGCCTTGAGGTAAATACATTACCTGGAATGACAGCAACAAGCCTTATTCCGCAGGAAGCACAGGCAATTGGAATGGACTTCCCAAGTTTGTGCGAATATCTTGTTAACTTGTCACTTGAAAAATATAACTAAATGTGAAAATACCATCCAAGTGGAAGAATTGTTGATTTGGAAGGTATGTGGC
Organism: Lachnospiraceae bacterium; assembly: GCA_015057625.1. Lineage (GTDB taxonomy): Bacteria > Bacillota > Clostridia > Lachnospirales > Lachnospiraceae > SIG293. The sequence goes on from SVDZ01000012.1 coordinate 63,452, forward strand.
AAAAAAGAACTAAGGCACCAATTACCATCTAAATGAGGGAATTGTTGGTTTGGAAGGTATGTGGCAACAAAAGCACAAGACGCTAATTACCATCTAAATTGAAGAATTGTTGGTTTGGAAGGTAAATGGAAACAAAAGCACAAGACACCAATTACCATCTAAATGATGGAATTGTTAGTTTAGAAGGTAAATGACAAATAATTAACAAATAGTAATTACCTACTAAAACCAAGAATCCCTAGTTTGGAAGGTAAATGACAAATATTTAACAAATAGCAATTACCTACCAAAACCAAGAATCCCTGGTTTTGAAGGTAAATGACAAACATTTATCAAATAAATGACAAACAATTAACAAATATTCTTTACCTTCAAACATAAAATAATTCTTAAGTGGATGGTAAAACGATACATCATAAAACGCAGGAGAGGATGTAAATATGAAGTGGAATAAATATAGACTTAAGACTACCACCATGGCAGAAGATTTTGTCAGTGGAGTTCTTATGGAACTTGGAATTAACGGAATTGAAGTAGAGGACAATGTCCATATTACAGAGGAGGAGAGAAAGGCTATGTTTGCTGATTATCTTCCCGACATTCCGGATGATGACGGAACTGCCTACATAAGTTTCTATACAGATGAGGGCTCTGATGATGAAGAGATTCTTGAGAGACTCAGAGAGGAACTTAAGAGTGCATCCTCTTTTCTTGATGTAGGTGAGGGCTCAATTGAGAAAGATACTACAGAGGATATCGATTGGGTAAATAACTGGAAGCAGTACTTCAAATCTTTTACAGTGGCTGATTTTTACATTAAGCCTACATGGGAAGAATATGATGAGCAGTACAAAGACCTCAATATGATTGAGATAGACCCTGGAACTGCATTCGGTACAGGAAAGCACGAGACTACTCAGCTTTGTATTACTGAACTTTGTAACTATATTAAAGGTGGCGAGAAGGTTTGTGATCTTGGATGTGGCAGCGGTATTTTGTCAATGGTTGCAAAGAAGCTTGGAGCATCTGATGTGGGGATGACAGATATTGACCCGGCAGCGATTGAGGCGTCTATCGATAACTTCAAGGTTAATAATATTTCTATGGATGATGTAAAACTAATGCAGGGAAATATTATTGATGACGAGGATATGCAAAAAGAAATCGGTCTTGAATATTATGATGTGGTTGTGGCAAATATCCTTGCAGACGTTATTGTTCCTATGTCAGCAATGGTTGACAAACTTATGAAAAATGGAGCATACTTTATCTCATCCGGTATCATCTATATGAAAGAGGATGAGGTGGTAAATGCCATTAAAAATAATGACAGACTTGAACTTGTTGAAGTTAAGAAGATGGGTGACTGGAGAGCGGTTATTGCTAAGAAAAAATAAAGGAATCTGCTGATTATTACATAACTAAAAGCAGGTGCTAAGTTATAGATATTTATTATAGAAAGAAAAAGTATGTACAGATTTTTTGTTAGTAAAGAAAATATATTAGAAGATAAAATAATTGTTGAAGGTGCTGACGTTAATCACATTAAAAATGTTCTCAGAATGAAAATCGGAGAGACGGTTCTTCTCAGTGATGGAGAGGACAGAGAGTATATTTGCGAGATATCTGAGATTGAGGAGGACAGAGTATTTGCAAAGATTGTTGACGTAGAAGGTCCATCTAGGGAATTGTCCATTAAAGTCACACTTTTCCAGGGACTCCCAAAAGGTGATAAGATGGAGACCATCATTCAGAAGATGGTGGAACTTGGAGCCTACAGCATTGTACCGGTTTCCACAAAGCGCGCCATTGTAAAGCTTGATGCAAAGAAGGCTAAAGCAAAGGTGGCAAGATGGAACGCAATATCGGAGAGTGCTGCAAAACAGTCAAAGAGAGGCATTGTGCCGCAGGTGGGCGATGTTTTAACCTTTGGCGAAGCTTTGAATATGGCAAAAGATTTTGATAAGGTCATTATTCCGTATGAGGAAGCTGAAAATATGGAATTCACAAGAAAAGTAGTAGATTCCATAGAGCCGGGTGACAGAGTGGCTGTGTTTATCGGTCCTGAGGGTGGATTTGCTCCGGAGGAGGTAAGCAAGGCCCTTGAGATTGGAGCAAAAAGCGTTACTCTTGGAAGGAGAATATTAAGAACTGAGACAGCAGGAATGGCACTTATGTCAGTGCTCATGTACGCAATGGAGGAATAGATGATAGTATATTTTGATAATTCCGCAACAACAGTGGTTTCAGAAAAAGTAAAAGATATAGTTTTAAAAGCGATGATTGAAGATTACGGAAATCCCTCTTCAATGCATTTAGCCGGAGTTAAGGCGGAAGATTATATAAAGGATGCAAAAAAGAAAATCGCTTCCATTATGAAAGTTGATGAAAAAGAAATATATTTTACATCCGGTGGAACAGAGGGAAACAACTTAGCTATTATTGGAAGCGTTATGGCAAATAAGCGTAACGGCAACAAAATCATCACATCCTCAATTGAACATGCATCAGTTTCAAATCCTATGAAATATCTTGAGGATGAAGGATTTGAAGTTGTGTACCTTCCTGTAGACAAAAACGGTGTAATCGATTTAGAAGCACTTAAAAATGAAGTGGACGATGATACTATTTTGGTTTCGATTATGGGTGTCAACAATGAGGTGGGAGCAATTCAGCCTATGGAAGAGATTGGCGCTATTGTAAAAGAAAAAAATCCTAAAACCCTCTATCATATAGATGCGATTCAGGCGTTTGGAAAAATGGAAATAAAACCTAAGAAGTGCAAGGCGGATTTTGTGACTGTAAGCGGACACAAAATTCACGGACCAAAAGGAACAGGTTTTATATACATCAAAAATAAAACAAAAGTTAAGCCGTTGATTTTAGGTGGCGGGCAGCAGATGGGAATGCGCTCCGGCACTGAAAATGTTCCGGGAATTGCCGGGCTTGGCGAGGCTGCAAAAGAAGCGTACGACAATCTTAATACAAATGTAGAAAAAATGACTGCCCTTAAGGACAGACTGATTGACGGCCTTGAAAAAATGGAAGGTGTCACAGTAAACAGCAAGAAGGGAAATGAGTCGGCGCCTCACATTGTCAGTGCAAGCTTTCTTAATGTGAGAAGTGAGGTTATGCTTCATGCATTAGAGGACAAAGGCGTGTATATTTCAGCCGGTTCAGCATGTTCTTCAAACAAACCTGCTATAAGCAGAACATTAAGGGCTATGAAAATTGACGATAATCTGTTAGAATCAACAGTGCGGTTTAGTTTTAGCGCAAATAATACAGAGGAAGAAGTGGATTATTGTCTTGAATGTATAAATGAACTCCTTCCTGTGTTGAAAAAATATGTAAGAAAGTAGGATGTTATGTACAAATCATTTTTGATAAAATATGCCGAGATAGGAATAAAAGGAAAAAACAGATTCTTATTTGAAGATGCTTTGGTTCGTCAGGCAAAAATTGCCCTTGGCAAAATTGACGGAGATTTTGAAGTACACAAAGAGTCAGGTAGAATATACGCAAATGCTCAGAGTGATTTTGATTTTGATGAGGCAGTGGATGCCCTTTCACACGTGTTTGGTATTGTGGGTATCTGTCCTCTGGTTCAAATTGAGGACAACGGATTTGATGATCTTGCAGAGCAGGTTATCAAGTACATTGATGCAGAGTATCCTGATAAGAACAAGACTTTCAAAGTACTTGCAAGAAGAAGCAGAAAAAATTATCCTCTTGATTCCATGGAAATAAATGTGGAAATGGGAGCGAGAATTTTAGATGCATTCCCTGATATGAAAGTAGATGTTCATAATCCTGAAATAGAAATTAATATCGAAATCAGAAATAAAATAAATATTTACTCAAGAATAATTCCAGGTCCGGGTGGAATGCCTGTTGGAACAGCAGGAAAGGCTACATTGTTACTCTCAGGTGGAATTGACAGTCCTGTAGCGGGATATATGATTTCAAAACGTGGAGTGCAGATTGATGCGGTTTATTTCCACGCACCACCATACACATCAGAGAGAGCAAAGCAGAAAGTAGTGGATCTTGCAAAGAAGGTATCAAAATATTCTGGACCTATCAAACTTTTTGTAGTAAACTTTACTGAAATACAGATGTACATTTATGATAAATGCCCTCACGAGCAGCTCACAATCATCATGAGAAGATATATGATGAAGATTGCAGAGCACTTTGCAAAGCAGGAGGGTTCACTTGGACTGATTACAGGAGAGAGTATTGGACAGGTGGCAAGTCAGACTACACAATCCCTTGCGGCAACCAATGAAGTTTGTACACTTCCTGTATACAGACCTGTAATTGCATTTGATAAACAGGACATCGTTGACATAGCATTAAAGATAGATACTTATGAGACATCAATACTTCCATATGAAGATTGTTGTACAACTTTTGTCGCAAAACATCCGGTGACAAAACCTAATATCAACATTATCAAGAAGTCAGAGACACGTCTTAGCGAGGAAATTGACAGAATGATTGAGGATGCAATCAATACTGTGGAGATAATTGAAGTAGAGTAGATAGTTCATTGTAAATCAATGATATGGATGAATGAGGAAAAATATGTTTAATAACAGAAGATTTAAGCCTATTGTTGCAGTGTTATCAGTTATTCTGGTGGCGTTTATTGTTTCTTATGCCCCTAGTATGTATGGAAATAACGCTTTAGCTACACCACAGACAAGCAACGAAATAAATAGTCAGGCGTCGAGTGCGAATGTGAGAACGCTCAAGAGAAGTCTTGAGATGTCTGACATTGCCGATGTTTACAAAAATAACTCGTCAAAGGAAGAGAAAAAGAAAACCATCGACGAGATGGGAAAGTCAGTTGACAAAGTTAAAAATGTCATAAAAGACGAAGTAAAAGAAGTTAAAGACAGAGATTTCAGCGATGAGATAAAGAAGAGCGCTGAAGAATATGAGTCAAAAACGGTGGAAGAATTGGATACTATATCCGATAAAATCGACAATCTTTTAGACAGTTATGAATTTCTATCTGAAGACGAAGTTGACAAAGGAATCAAAGACATTGCAAAAGCTATAGATGAACTTTGCAACAGAGATGAGATGAATGTAAATAAAACCGGTGATGAACAGGATAGTAGTGATATCAGCGGAATAAAGAATATAGAAGATATAATCAAAGAAGACCCAAGTCTTGAATATTATTTTATCTATATTCCGGGTAATCTTGATAACATACCTATCGAGACTAGTCCAGAAACAGAAGGTCAGATTGACGACACGGCAGATAGTGATTCTGAAGCGATAGCAGATAGTGAGAATGAAACTGAAACTGAAACTGAAACAAACCAGGAGTTAGTAACAGAAACTCAAATAGAAACTGAAACAGAATAAGTTTAAATATAAAGAATACTCCCGGTAAGTTTGACTTACCGGGAGTATTTCTTTATAATAATAAAGTTGTAATGCCTAAAATGGTTTAGGTGTTATATTATACTATGTATGGCTTTAATGCTTCTAAGATTGCATCAACCTCTGTCTCACTGTGAATGTTGAGTTCGATAGGTTTTGCAAGATCTAAACTGAAGATGCCCATAATAGATTTTGCGTCGATAACATAACGACCTGATACTAAATCGAAATCACTGTCAAATTTTGTGATTTCATTAACAAATGCTTTAACTTTATCGATAGAATTTAAACTGATTGAAACTGTTTTCATTATATTACCTCTCTTTAATTTTTATTGATTTTTCATCTGCTTTTATCATATCACGAGAGGGATAAAAGTCAATACACACAGAGTATAAAATAAGAACAGTTTGCAGAGTTTTTTCGGTAAAAAATAACATAAGAATAAGTGGAAAAAACGTGTTAAAAGAGGAGAGAATATGAAGGTTGCATTACATAACCTTGGATGTAAAGTAAATGCTTATGAAACAGATGCCATGAAGCAGTTGTTTGAGAAAAAGGGATATGAGATTGTGGATTTTTCTGATGCTGCAGATATATATATAATAAATACCTGTTCAGTAACAAACATTGCGGACAGAAAATCCAGACAGATGCTTCACAGAGCAAAAAAAATGAATAACGAGGCAGTTGTTGTGGCAGTGGGATGCTATGCCCAGGTAGCGGCAGAACAACTGGAGAAAGATGACGCTGTCGATGTAATTGTGGGCAATAACAAAAAGAAAGACATTGTTGAGATAGTTGAAGAATATTTAAAGGACCACAATAAGTTTGAAGCAGTTATTGATATCGGTCAGGATGATACGTATGAAGATTTTGAAATGTCCACAGTCACAGAACACACCAGAGCCTACATTAAAATTCAGGATGGATGTAATCAGTTCTGCTCTTATTGTATAATTCCTTACGCAAGGGGAAGAATTAGAAGTAGAAGTATGGACAGCATTAGAAGTGAAGTTGAAAAATTGGCGGCCAAAGGATACAAAGAGTTTGTCTTTACGGGAATTCATTTAAGTTCATACAGTTATGAGGAAAAGAATTTTGTTGATGTTATTGAAATGGTTGACGGTATTGAAGGAGTTGAAAGAATAAGACTGGGCTCGTTGGAACCGAGAATAGTGACAGAAGATTTTGTGAGCAGAATTTCAAAATGCAAATCTGTTTGCCCGCATTTTCATCTTTCAATGCAGAGCGGATGTGATACCGTGCTTAAGCGCATGAACAGAAAATATACAAGTGCTGAGTATTTTGAGAGATGTGAATTAATAAGAAAATATTATGATAACCCTGCATTTACTACTGACGTAATAGTGGGATTTCCGCAGGAGACAGAAGAAGAGTATCAGATTACTGAGGATTTTGTAAAGAAAGTGGGATTTGCAGAACTTCATGTATTCAAGTATTCAATGAGAAACGGAACAGTTGCAGCCAAGATGGACAATCAGGTAAATGATTCCATTAAGGCAAGAAGAAGCGACAGCCTTATTGAAGTTGGTGAAAAACTAACTGAAAAATACAGAGAAGCCTTCCTGGGAACTGAGTGCCCGGTACTGTTTGAAGAGCCTGTAGTAATAGATGGTGTGAATTATTATGTGGGACACACAAAAGAGTATATAAAGGTGGCGGTGAAGGCTGAGGAAGATTTAAGTGGAAAAATAGTGAATGTTACCCTTGAAAACCCTCTAAATAAAGAAATAATACTTGCTAGAGTTTAACTTTTATATTAAAATTGTAAATATATAACGCTAATGTAGGAAATCTATGATTTCAGAGGGCGTTAAAAACATTGTACACAAGGACGGGATAAAGAATGGATTTAAGCAATACACAGTATTTTAAAGTGCCTGAAGACAAGACATATGACGCAGCAGAAGTTTTAAAACTTGTGTATAGCGCTCTGCAGGAAAAAGGATATAATCCTGTAAATCAGATAGTTGGATATATTATGTCAGGTGATCCGACTTATATTACCAGCCATATGAATGCCAGAAGTCTTATTCGTAAGGTTGAGAGAGATGAGTTGATCGAGGAGACAGTAAGATACTATATCGACAACAAATTGAGTGGTAAAGAATAATGAGAATAATAGGATTAGATTTTGGTTCTAAGACAGTCGGCGTGGCTGTAAGTGATCCTCTGGGTATTACTGCACAGGGGTTAGAAATTGTGCGCAGACAGTCAGAAAATAAATTAAGAAAAACTCTTGCCAGAATTGAGCAGATTATCGAAGAATATCAAGTTGAAAAGATTGTTCTTGGTTATCCTAAAAACATGAATAACACTTTAGGAGACAGGGTGGCGAAAACTGAAGAGTTTGCAGAGATGTTAAAGAGAAGAACCGGACTTGAGATTATTATGTGGGATGAAAGATTAACCACAGTTGAAGCACAGAGAACTATGATGGAAGCCGGAGTCAGACGCGAGGACAGAGATCAGTATGTTGATAAGATTGCGGCGACTATTATTTTGCAGGGATACTTAGACAGTATTTCCAATACAAACAATTAATTTTTGAGAGGATTATTATGCAGGAAGAATTTGAATACGAAGTAGTAGTTATGACAGATGAAGAGACAGGCGAAGAAGTAGAGTTCGCCATTATTGAAGAGACAAAGATAAATGGAGTTAATTATTTCCTTGCGACAGAGGCTGTTGACGATGATAGTGAGGAAGCAGAAGCATACATTTTCAAAGATGTCAGCGTTGATGAAGATGGAGATGCTGTTTTGGAGTTGGTTACAGATGAGAGCGAAATCGAATACATAGGAAAAGTATTCGAGCAGATGCTTGACGATTTTGATATTATACCAGAGTAGTTTAGGGGCGTGTTTTTTTTGCACGCCTGTTTTTTAAGATAGGAGGAAAAATAGTATATGGCAGGAACTAAAACAGAGTCAGAAAGTAAATTAAAAATAATACCTCTTGGTGGTCTTGAACAGATTGGTATGAATATGACTGCATTCGAGTATGAAGACAGTATAATTGTAGTTGATTGCGGTTTATCATTCCCTGACGATGACATGCTGGGTATTGACCTTGTTATTCCGGACATCACATATTTAAAAGAAAATGCGGACAAAGTTAAAGCATTTTTCATTACACACGGACATGAAGATCATATAGGAGCTATTCCTTATGTATTAAAAGATATAAATGCACCTATTTATGCTACAAAACTTACCATGGGTATTATCGAAGGTAAGCTTGAAGAGCATGAACTTATGAAGGTTGTTAAGAGAAAAATAGTTAAATACGGACAGGCGGTTACAAAGGGACCTTTCAAGGTTGAATTCATTAAGACTAACCACAGTATTGCTGATGCGGCAGCTTTTGCAATCACTACACCTGTTGGTATTGTAGTTCACACAGGAGACTTTAAGGTTGATTACACACCGGTTTTCGGTGATGCAATTGATCTTGCAAGATTTGCGGAACTTGGAAAGAAAGGGGTACTCGCCCTTATCTGTGATAGTACAAATGCTTTGAGAACAGGTTTTACTCCTTCTGAGAGAACTGTAGGAAAGACATTTGATCACATTTTTGCAGAGCACACAAAGACTCGAATTATTATAGCAACGTTTGCGTCAAACGTAGACAGAGTTCAGCAGATTATCAACTCGGCAGATAAGTATGGCCGTAAGGTTATTGTTGAGGGTAGAAGTATGGTAAATATCATCAACAAAGCTGCGGAACTTGAATATTTAAAGATTCCTGAGAATACACTTATCAGTATAGATGAGATGAAGAATTATACGGATGAGCAGTTGGTATTGATTACTACAGGAAGCCAGGGTGAATCTATGGCTGCACTTTCGAGAATGGCAGCATCAATTCACAGAAAGGTTACTATCAAACCTAATGACACTGTGGTATTCAGTTCATCTCCAATCCCGGGAAATGAGAAGGCAGTTTCAAAGGTTATCAACGAGCTTGCCATGAAGGGAGCAGAGGTTATCTTTGAAGATACTCACGTTTCAGGACACGCATGTCAGGAAGAAATTAAGCTTATTTATGCTCTTGTTAAGCCTAAATACGCAATCCCGGCACATGGTGAATACAGACATCTTCTTGTTCACGGTCAGCTCGCAGAAAGTATGGGTATCCCACCTGAAAATATTTTCCTCCTCTCATCAGGAGATGTTCTTGAACTTGATAAGGATGAGGCAAAGGTTGCAGGTAAGGTTCCTTCAGGAAGTATTCTTGTAGACGGTCTTGGAGTAGGAGATGTAGGTAATATCGTACTTAGAGACAGACAGAATCTCGCTGAAAACGGAATTATCATTGTGGTACTCACATTAGAAAAATATACAAACAGACTTTTGGCAGGACCTGATATTGTGACAAGAGGTTTTGTATATGTAAGAGAGTCTGAGACATTGATCGAGGATGCAAAGGAAATTGTCAGTCTTGCACTTGAGGATTGCCTTAGAAATCCTACTACAGACTGGGGCAAGATTAAGACTATTGTCAAGGAAAGCCTGAGTGAGTCTCTCTGGAAGAGAATGAGAAGAAATCCTATGATTCTTCCAATTATTATGGAGGTTGATTAATAACAGCTATGAGCAAAAAATATAGAAATGGAAGCAGTCCGCTTAGAACTGTAACAAAGTTTTTTGTGTATTCAGTGGCGGTGATAATACTCTTATATTGTTCACTTGCAGCATTCCATTTAGGAACAGAAATATTCTCAAAGGAAGGTGTGGAAGAAGCACCCGGAACTGAAATGACAGTTGAGGTGAGCGCAGGCACTTCCTTAAGGCAGTTGGGAGAAGAACTGGAAGAGGATGGAATAGTAAGAAACAGTATAGTTTTTTACATCCAGACTATTATATATGAAGTAAAAAGTGTTCAGCCCGGAATGTACAAATTCAATACATCCGACTCTGGAGATAAGATAATTAAAACTATTGAGGCAGGTCCTATACCTGAAGAGGAAGAAATTCCTGAAGAAGGGTTTGATGACTCTGCTGTCGGACAGTAGCCCCACCACATAATTATTACAGGAGTTAAGATGATAGTAAATGACAGAATAGTCACTTACATTCATTCACTTGATAAGGCAAACACCCCATTATTAGAACAGATTGAGAGGGAAGCTATAGAAAACGGTGTTCCCATTATACGAAAAGAGATGGAGAGCTTCCTTAGGGTAATGCTTAATATATCAAGACCAAAGAAGATTTTAGAGCTGGGTACTGCAGTTGCGTACTCAGCCATTTTAATGAGTGAATGTTTAGATGAAGATGCTAAGATAACAACAATTGAAAATTATGAGCCGAGAATAATTGAGGCAAAGAAAAATATAGAGGCTGCAGGAAAAAGTGATGTTATAACCTTGCTTGAGGGAGATGCTTTGGAAATAATGAAAGGGCTCTCAGGTGAGTATGATTTTATTTTTATGGATGCAGCAAAAGCTCAGTATATTAATTTCCTTCCGGAAGTTATGAGATTACTCAAAAAAGGAGGAATTCTCATTTCGGATAATGTTCTTCAGGAGGGAGACCTGGTGGAGTCAAAATTTGCCACCAGAAGAAGAGACAGAACGATTCATACTAGGATGAGAGAATATATGTATCAGGTAAAGAATATGCCTGAACTTGAGACAACAATTGTGCCAATTGGCGATGGCATAACTATGAGCGTAAAAAAGTAAAGTGTTAGGAGAAATGATGAGAAAACCAGAATTATTGGTTCCGGCCAGCAGTTTAGAAGTATTAAAGACTGCAGTTATCTACGGAGCAGATGCAGTATATATTGGGGGAGAAGTCTTTGGACTCAGAGCAAAAGCTAAGAACTTTTCCATAGAAGAGATGGCGGAGGGCGTTAAGTTTGCCCATGAACATAATGTTCGTGTATTTGTCACAGCAAATGTACTGGCACACAACAGTGATTTGGCGGCAGTAAGGGATTATTTTAATGATTTAAAAGAAGTTAAGATGGATGCTCTCATCATTTCTGATCCGGCTATTTTTACAATAGCAAAGGAGATGCTTCCGGATACAGAGATACATATCAGTACTCAGGCAAATAACACAAACTACGGTACATACAATTTCTGGTACGGACTTGGAGCAAAGAGAGTTGTGTCTGCCAGAGAATTGTCACTTAAGGAGATAAAAGAAATCAGACAAAATATTCCTGATGATTTGGAGATAGAGACTTTTATTCACGGAGCTATGTGTATTTCATATTCAGGAAGATGTCTTTTATCAAGCTTTATGACAGGCAGAGATGCCAATAAGGGAGCTTGTACACATCCTTGCAGATGGAAATATGCAGTTGTGGAGGAGCAGCGCCCGGGAGAGTACATGCCTGTATTTGAAAATGAGAGAGGAACATATATCTTCAACTCAAAAGATTTGTGTATGATTGAACATATTCCTGAACTTGTGGATGCGGGAATTGACAGCTTTAAGATAGAGGGAAGAATGAAAACAGCCCTCTATGTGGCGACTGTGGCGAGAACATACAGACTGGCTATCGATGATTATTTTGAGTCTGAAGAAAAATATAAATCCAATATTCCAAAGTTCAAAGAGATGATTTCTCAGTGTACATACAGACAGTACACTACAGGATTTTTCTTTGGAAAGCCGGATGAGACAGCTCAGATTTATGACAATAATGTATACGAGAGAGACTACGTTTATCTCGGTATTGTAGGCGAAAAAACCGGTGACAATGAGTATCATATTGAACAGCGAAATAAATTCTGTGTAGGGGATACCATTGAGGTGATGAAACCGGACGGAAGAAATATTGAAGTAAAGGTATTATCAATTAAAAATGAGAGCGGTGAGGAGATGGAAAGTGCACCACATCCAAAGCAGCAGTTATTTATAAATTTAGGAATTGAACTTGACAGATATGACATATTGAGAATGAAGGAAATAAAAAACGAGAAAGAATAAGGGGTATGTATATGCAAAAAATATTGGTTGTTGAAGACGAGGACAGTATAGCGAAACTGATTGAAGTAACTTTAAGTATGGGAAATTACAGTTGTGATGTTTGTAATAACGGGCTTGATGTTCTTGTTATGGTTCAGAAAGAAAAGTATGATTTGATACTGCTTGATGTAATGCTTCCGGGAATGGACGGATTTACAGTTATGGAAAAAATTAAGGCTATGAATATTCCTGTAATATTCATTACAGCAAAGCAGGACGTTACAGACAGAGTAAAAGGACTTAAACTCGGTGCCGAAGACTACATACTAAAACCTTTTGATCCGATGGAACTTCTTGCCAGAATCGAAGTTGTATTCAGAAGATTTCAGCAGAGCGGTGATGAGATAATCTGCTATAAGAATGTTGAAATCAATACAAATATGCATCAGATTTTAATTGACGGAGTGAGCAAGTCGCTCACACCAAAGGAGTTTGATCTTTTTGTATTTTTTGTAAAACATCAGGAGATTGTTGTAAGAAAAGAGAGGTTGTTGTCTGAAATATGGGGATATGATTTCCAGGGAGAGACAAGAACTGTGGATACTCATATTCAGCAGATTAGAAAGAAGCTGGGACTTCAGCAGGAGCTTCTCACTATTCCAAAAGTAGGCTATTGTTTAAAGAAGGTTGATTAGCATATGAAAATATGGCAAAGAGTTTTTATAGTGTCATTGCTGGTCGTGGCTTTTTCTGTACCTCTTGGCGGCTTATATATTATTAATAATCAGCTGACAACACAGCTTGACAGAGAAATACAGGATAATGCATCTACTCACGAACAGTTTTTTTATGAACTTAATAATAAAATCAGCAGTGCCTGTAATATAGAAGTGGAAAACAGGCAATACATCAAGATAATGCCAAACTACAAATCCTATGAGAGTATTGTTCAAAGCATAATTGAGGAAAAATCGGAGGCACGTTTTGGTATAAAGGTAGCTCTTGACAAGGATTTTGTCAGAACAAACGGAAGATATCGTAATGTTTCAAATAGCGAAGAACTATTCAATTTTGATTCTACAAATTATGAAATAGTACAGTCTTCGCACGAATATTTTCTGATTATGGGATCCAAAAGTATTGTGGGCGGAAGAGATATTGAATTTGGAACAAGTCTGGATGTAACCGGTATTTTTGATGTTTACAAAACACAGACTACCAGACTGCGTAATATGACTATGCTCATAGGTTTACTTGCAGGTTTTGCACTTCTCTTTATTCTCAGACGTACCCTTAAACCTATAAAACAGCTTCAGGACTATGTGCATCAGATAGCAGACGGAAACTATGATCAGATTGTCACCATTAAGGGAAGCCCTGAGATTAAAGAACTAGGTGATGACGTAAATCTGATGGCTGAAAATATTAAAGATAATATGGAACGTCTCGGTGAGGTGGCAGAGAGCAGAAGAATGTTTATCGGAAACATGGCTCATGAGATGAAGACGCCTCTTACGGGAATTCTCGGTTTTGCTGATATTCTTCAGATTAATCCTAATCTTACAGCAGAACAGGTAAATGAATACTCAGGCTACATATACAGAGAAGCTCTCAGACTAAAGGGAATGTCAGGAAAACTGTTAGAGCTTGTAAGCGTACAGGATGATATTATCATTACTCAGCAAGTAGACCTTTATGAGGTGGCAAAAGAAATAATTGAGACAGAAAAGATGGTTCTTGAGAAGGAAGATATCAATCTTGAAGTTGAACTGTGTGAGGCTATGATAAATGCTGATGCAGATCTTATTAAATCTCTTTTTTACAACCTATTGGATAATGCCAGAAAAGTTACGGAAAAAGGCGGAAAAATAGAATTTAAGATGCATACACGGGACGAGAGAGTTATCGTAGAGGTAAGAGATTTCGGAATTGGTATCAAACAGGAAGAAATAAAGAAAATTCTTGAACCTTTCTATATGGTTGATAAGTCCCGCTCTAGAAAGAACGGCGGTGCAGGCCTTGGGCTTGCACTTTGTAATAAGATTATTAACCTGCATCATGGAACACTTGATATACAAAGCGTTGTAGGTGAAGGAACAGATATGGTAGTTACCTTCCCGTTGGTAAAGGGGGATGAGTAATTATGGATAGAAAAAAAGTTAAGGATATCTGGTTCTTTATTTTAACAGTATTTATTGCGTTTATGATTCTTACTACAAGTTTTATTGTGGTACGGTTGCTGTCAAGCAGAGAAATATCGAGTAAACTGTATTTAACTGAAGAAGTAAATAATGTTTCTTATTCTGATAATGATAACAAGATAAGTGTGACCACCGCGAATTTTTGGGAAATATTTGATTGGAGAGATAAAGATAAGACAAAAGTTGACAACGATCTATTAAACTACATTAATCTCACAATCGGTTCGCTGGGATATGATTACAGTGTTGCAAATAGTTTTTGCCAAATATCCGAAAATGAATATATTAATACTTTTGAAATGGGCGATAGTGAAATCAAAGTGTACATTAACAAGGATAGAAAAATATATTCAGTAATAGTGGACAAGGGAAATGAACTTGATATAGAAAGTGAAAAGGAAAAGGCAAAGGAAGATTTGTTTAAACAGTTCACAAGTCTTAAGGGGTCAAAGAAGTTTTATGACATTGTTAATGAGACAGAGACTCATTTGGTTTCCTTCAATATCGTAAAAAAAGCACCTTTAATATCACATAATATTTCCTATGGCTTTCACAAGATTGCAAGGATGGAAACATTGTACGATGTGGGATATTATAACGGAAATAATTCACTGGGTGTATTTGTGGCAGAAACAATAGAACTTAAAAAACATGTGGGAATAATTGTAAAATCCGAAGATAATAAAGGAGCAGTATTTATGTATTATGACTACAAGGATAAAAAAGTAAATGGGATAACAGTTTATTGTCCTGAATAATAGAGGATTCGTATTAAAAGGCACTCTTTGACATATAATGTATTATATGTCGAAGGGTGCCTTTTATGTTTATTTTTGAAGAACCGTTATCAGCTGATGAAGAGAAAAAATATCTTGAACTGATGGGGAAGGGAGACAAGACAGCTAAAGACATATTGATTGAGAGGAATCTGAGACTTGTAGCCCACGTTGTTAAACGATATTCGAAAGATGAAAAAGATATGGAAGATTTGATATCAGTAGGCACTATAGGACTTATAAAAGCTATAAACACCTATAATCCAGACAAGGGCAATAAACTTGCAACTTATGCGGCAAGATGCATAGAAAATGAAATATTAATGATGTATAGAAGTGAGAAAAAGAAAAGCAGAGATATATCTTTAAATGAACCAATTGGTACTGATAAAGAAGGAAATACAATTAATCTTATTGACATTATTGAGGAAAAAAATTCGGATGTATTTTTAAAAGTTGAAAATAGTGAAAATATTAATAAATTAAAGAGTTATATGGCAAAGTACCTGACACCGAGAGAAAGGGAAATTGTGAGTAAAAGATATGGCCTTGAAGAAGGAAAAACAATGACACAAAAAGAAATAGGCAGATATTACAATATATCCAGAAGTTATGTGAGCAGAATTGAAAAAAGAGCACTTATAAAATTAAAAAAAGCCTTTGACAACTCATACAAAAAGTGATAAATAATTATATATATTGTATGAGACAAATGGAGGGTTTATGGTTACAAATGTAAAAAGTGCTACGATACATGGAATTGAAGCATGTATTGTTACAGTTGAGACGGATATAGGAGACGGATTACCGTCCTTTGATATGGTGGGGCTGTTGTCATCTGAAGTGAGAGAGGCCAGGGAACGAGTCCGAACAGCATTGAAAAATTCAGGTTTCACAATTCCACCAAAGAGAATAACGATTAATCTTGCGCCAGCAGATTTAAGAAAGATGGGAACCTATTTTGATTTGCCCATTGCTATATCTATTCTGACCTGCATAGGCGTTATTCCGGAGGAAAATGTGGCGGAAGCTATGTTTATCGGAGAGCTTGGCTTGGACGGCCATACAGTCAGGGTAAACGGCGTTCTGCCTATAGTTTTAAAGGCTATGGAACAGGGGATGAAGAGATGTTTTATACCTGAGGATAATTTGAGTGAGTGTACACTGGCATCCGGTATTGAAATTATACCTGTCTGTAATTTAAATGAACTGGTTTTAGGATTAGTGTCAAATGAGTTTCAACAATTTGATGGAATCAGAGAAATTAAATCAGGGGTAGGAGATAATTTTGAGTATGATTTTGCGGATGTTTTAGGGCAGGTTGTGGCAAAAAGAGCTGCGGAAATTACAGCAGCGGGAATGCACAATATGCTCATGATTGGAACACCGGGGGCAGGCAAGACTATGATAGCAAAGTGTATGCCATCGATTATGCCTGCCATGTCAGAAGAGGAAAAACTTGAGGTGGCAGGGATATACAGTGTGGCGGGGATGTTGGAAGAAGGAAAACCACTCTTAAGACCTTTTAGAAGTCCCCATCACACGGCAAGTCTGACATCCCTTACCGGTGGAGGATTAAATCCAAAACCGGGAGAGTTTACATTGGCACACAGAGGTGTTTTG
The DNA here is from genome assembly GCA_015057625.1 of Lachnospiraceae bacterium. GTDB lineage: Bacteria > Bacillota > Clostridia > Lachnospirales > Lachnospiraceae > SIG293. Next base: position 80,405 of record SVDZ01000012.1, read on the forward strand.
TTTTTTGATGAGCTTCCTGAATTTCAGAGCCGGACGATTGAACTTTTGCGCCAGCCCCTTGAAGACAGATGCATATCTATTTCCAGAATGGGTGGTAAGTATGTATTCCCGTCTGATTTTATATTTTTAGGAGCAAGTAATCCCTGCAAGTGTGGCTATTATCCCGACCGTACCAAGTGTAAATGTTCGGAGATAGAAGTGAAAAAATATATGGGAAGGATAAGTGGCCCCATTATGGACAGAATAGATTTATGCGTGCATGTTTTACCGGTTAGATATGTTGAACTAAATAGCAGAGAAAAGTCGGAAAGCTCCGGAGAAATAAGAAAAAGAGTGGAGGCGGCTGTTGAGATACAAAAGGAGCGATACCGTGATTTGAACATAAATTACAACAGTCAGTTAGACGGGAGACAGATAAAAGATTATTGTCCGCTGGGTAAAAAAGAAACAGCATTGATGAAAGATATTTTTGAAAATATGAATATGAGTGTCAGATCCTATCACAGGGTAATCAAAGTGTCTAGAACTATAGCTGATTTATGTGGAGATAAGGAAATATCGACAAGGCATATATATGAGGCTATGGCATATAGAATTAAAAATTAAGAATAAGAAGATAAGAATGGAAAAGTAAAAATAAAATAACAAAAATAAAATAACAAAAATAAAAAAGTAAAGTTAACAATGATAATTAAGCGAGGAGGAGATTGATATAAGGGATATTGAGGAAAAAATTGACAGGGAAGATTTGTGGCTTTGGCTGGCAGAAATAACAGAAGGAAATAATAAACTTGAAAAGAAAATCCTTGACAATTGCGGGGAACCTGAAATAATATACAAAATGTCAGATAAAGAAATCTTAGGCAGTGCGGATTTTACAGAATACGAAAAAAAGATACTTCAAAATAATTTGGAGAAAGTATCATTAGATAGAATTAAAGATGATTTGAAAGCAAAGGAAGTGAACTTTGTTTCGGCTGAACATGAAGAGTTTCCGAGTAGTCTTAGAGCATATCAGGATTGTCCTTTTCATCTGTATTATAAAGGAAGGCTTCCGGCAGATAATACATTACTGGTGGCAGTTGTAGGCTCGAGAGTTTGCAGCAATTACGGAAGAAATATTGCAAAGAATCTGGGAAGGGAGTTGTCAGAAAATGACATCTCAATTATCAGTGGTATGGCAAGAGGAATAGATACATATAGTCATTTGGGAGCAGTTGAGATCAAGAAACCTACTTTTGCAGTTCTTGGATGTGGAGTGGATATATGCTATCCTACAGAAAATATAGAATTGTACAGGGATATTATTAGTTACTGTGGCGGTATTATTTCGGAATATCCATGTGGAACAAAACCTCTTTCCTGGAATTTTCCACTGAGAAACAGGATAATCAGCGGAATGTCAGATGCCGTGGTGGTAGTGGAGGCAAAAGAAAAAAGCGGATCACTTATTACGGTGGAGTATGCTCTTGAACAGGGCAAAGATGTTTTTGCAGTTCCGGGAAGAGTGGGAGATGTTCTAAGTGAAGGTTGTAACAGGTTGATAAAGTCAGGCGCAATGGTACTTACAGAGCCTTCGGACATATTGCAAAATTATGGTATTAGCAAGAAAACAAAATGTAAAATTTCTGCTTTAAGTAAAAAAAATCTTGAAAAAGATTTATTGTTGGTGTATATTGAGTTAGGTTTGCACCCGGTCAGTGTACAAACTATAATAGAAGAAACCCGTTTGGAATATGAAAAAATAATGGAGTTATTAACAAAACTGCAATTGATGGGATTGGTTGAGGAAGTATACCAAAATCACTATGCTAGAACAAAATAACTTCACGGGACAGGAGTATTGAGATGGCAAAATATTTAGTTATCGTGGAATCACCTGCAAAGGTGAAAACAATTAAAAAGTTTTTAGGAAGCAATTATGAAGTAGTTGCATCAAACGGTCATGTTAGAGATTTGCCAAAGAGCACAATGGGAGTTGACTTTGATAATGATTTTGAACCAAAGTACATAACCATCAGAGGCAAGGGCGATAAGTTAGCAGAACTTAGAAGAATGGTCAAAAAAGCAGATAAAGTATTTCTCGCAACTGACCCGGACCGTGAGGGAGAGGCTATTTCATGGCATCTTGCAAACGCATTAAAACTTGACGATAAGAAGACTAAGAGAATTACATTCAATGAGATTACGAAGCCGGCAGTTAAGGCGTCTCTCAAAGAACCTAGAAAGATAGATATGGACAGAGTTGATGCTCAGCAGGCTAGAAGAGTTCTTGACAGAATGGTGGGTTACAGCATTAGTCCACTTTTATGGAGCAAGATAAAAAGGGGCTTAAGTGCAGGACGTGTTCAGTCAGTTGCACTTAGAATATTGTGCGACAGAGAAGATGAAATCAATGCTTTCATTCCAAAAGAATATTGGGATATGGATGCAGTACTTAACGTAAAAGGTGAAAAGAAACCATTAGTAGTAAGTTTCTATGGCACAAAAGACGGTAAGATGGAGATTGAGGGAAAAGCTCAGTTAGACAGCATTATCAAGGAATTAAAAGGAAGCAAATTTGAAGTGGCTGATATTAAGACAGGTACAAGAGTTAAGAAAGCTCCTGTTCCGTTTATCACTTCAACACTTCAGCAGGAAGCGTCAAAGGTCCTCAACTTCTCAACTCAAAAGACTATGAGACTTGCTCAGCAGTTATATGAAGGTGTGGATATTAAAGGAAGAGGAACTATCGGTCTTATTACTTACCTTCGTACTGATTCTACAAGAATATCAGATACTGCAGCAGAGCAGGCAGAAGTATATATTAAAGAAACATACGGAGATAACTATGTAGCAAAGGTTATCAAAGAAAAGAACAACGGGAAGAAAATTCAGGATGCTCACGAGGCAATTCGTCCTACAGATATCACACTCACACCGTTGATGCTTAAAGATGAACTTAACAGAGATTTATTCAGATTATATCAGCTTATCTGGAAGAGATTTGCTGCCAGCAGAATGGAAAATGCAGTTTATGATACTACATCTGTTAAGATCAGCGCAAAGAATTATGTGTTCACAGCTTCAGCATCAAAGATTGGTTTTGACGGATTTATGTCTGTGTACGTAGACAGTGAAACTGAAAAGGTTGAGGCAAATAACATAGTCAACAAATTAACCAAAGATTCAGTCCTTGAATTTGAAAAATTCGAAGAGAATCAGCACTTTACACAGCCGCCTGCACATTTTACAGAAGCAGCTCTTGTAAAGGCTATGGAGGAACTTGGAATCGGAAGACCAAGTACATATGCTCCTACTATCACTACGATTCTCGGAAGAAGATATATTACAAAGGAAAAGAAGAATTTATATGTTACAGAGCTTGGAGAAGCAGTTAACTCAGTTATGAAGACAGCTTTCCCTGTTATTGTAGATACAAGTTTTACAGCAAATATGGAATCTCTTCTCGACAGTGTTGAGGAAGGACTCGTTTCATGGAAAACAGTAGTAAAGAATTTCTATCCTGATTTAAAGGATGCTGTAGACAATGCGGAAGAAGAACTTGAAAAAATTGAAATTGCAGATGAGGTTTCAGATGAAATCTGTGAAGAATGTGGAAGACAGATGGTAGTCAAATACGGACCTCACGGAAAGTTCTTAGCATGTCCGGGATTCCCTGAATGTAAGAATACAAAACCTTACCTTGAGAAAATCGGAGTTCCTTGTCCTGACTGTGGAAAGGAAGTCGTGATCAAGAAAACGAAGAAGGGAAGAAAGTTCTACGGATGTATTGATTATCCGGAGTGTAACTTTATGTCATGGCAGAAACCATCAGCTAAAAAGTGTCCTGAGTGTGGAGGCTTTATGGTGGAAAAAGGAAATAAATTGGCCTGCGGTGACGAAAACTGTGGATATGTAGAATTGATTTCAAAAGAAGAAAAATAATTAGTATAGCAATTTGTGTCTAAAATGTGAAATATGTGTGTAATATTGATTCAAATTGTAAATAATACTTGAAATTGTATGACGAATCATTGTATAATTTTATCAGAAGAATTGAGGAAAATGATTGTTCTGAGGTTCGTCTAAATATCTAAATATCTAAAAATAACACCCTGTTTGGTCGCAGGGTGTTATTTTTATGTTCTGATATGGTGGATAATTTTTCAATAATATATTATAATGTATGAGACTGCTTTGTGGTTTATGGGAGCAGTTATTAAATAATAGCGATTAATCTTATTTGGGAGAATTTAAGGATTAACGCAAGGACGAGGAAAGGCTCTTTTTTTAGAGAGAAAGGTAATTATAAACATGGGAAAATACTTTGGAACAGACGGCTTCAGAGGAGAAGCAAATGTCAATCTTACAGCTATGCATGCATTTAAAGTAGGAAGATTTTTAGGCTGGTACTATGGAAGATATCATAAGTGTTCAGTTGCAATCGGAAAGGATACAAGACGAAGCAGTTATATGTTTGAGGATGCTCTTTCAGCAGGACTTACAGCTTCGGGAGCAGATGTATACCTTTTACATGTTACTACTACACCAAGTGTATCTTATGTAGTAAGAACAGAGGATTTTGATTGCGGTATTATGATTTCTGCAAGTCACAATCCATTCTATGACAATGGAATTAAACTTATCAATGGCGATGGCGAAAAGATGGAGCAGGAAGTCATTGATAAGATTGAAGAATATATTGACGGTGATATGGATAGCATTCCATATGCTACTACAGACAAAATCGGAAAGACTATTGACTACTTCGCAGGAAGAAACAGATATATGGGGTATCTTATGACTCTTGCCACTACATCATTCAGAAATGTTAAGGTTGGTCTTGACTGCTCAAACGGTAGTGCATGGTCTATAGCAAAGAGTGTATTTGATGCACTTGGAGCAGAGACTTACGTTATAAACAATGAACCTGACGGAACAAACATCAATATGAACTGCGGTTCGACACATATCGAAGTGCTTCAGAAATTTGTTAAGGAGAAAAAACTTGATATAGGCTTTGCTTACGATGGAGATGCTGACAGATGTCTCTGTATTGATGACAAAGGTCAGATTGTTGACGGAGATTTAATTCTCTATATTTGCGGTGTGTATCTTCAGAAGCATGGCGAACTTGCCAATGACACAGTTGTGACAACTATTATGTCAAACCTTGGTCTTTACAAGGCGTTTGACGCTGTCGGAATCAAATATGAGAAGACAGATGTTGGTGATAAGTACGTATACGAATGTATGAACAAAAACGGATACAGACTTGGTGGAGAGCAGTCAGGTCATATTATTTTCAGCAAGTACGCTACAACAGGCGATGGAATACTTACATCTATCAAGCTTATGGAAGTTATGCTTGAGAGCAAAAAGAAAATGTCAGATTTGGCAAGCCCTGTTACTATTTATCCACAGTGCCTTAAGAATGTCAGAGTTGACAGCAAGCCTGAGACAAGAGCAGATGAGGATGTTCAGGCAGTAGTAAAAGCTGTTGAAGAAAAGCTTGGCAATAACGGACGTGTTATCTTAAGAGAGAGTGGTACTGAACCTGTTATGAGAGTTATGGTTGAGGCTACAACAGATGAACTTGCAGAAAAGTGTGTAGACAGTATTATAGATGTGATTAAGAAAAAAGGACATGCGGTAAATGCGTAACTATATCATAATTGCTGCAAGGGGGATTCTCGTTGCAGCAATTATTTTTTGGACAATGACAATATTTGGTTTTTCAGCTGAAGAGGGAGAGGTATCTCAGTCCACCAGTGATCTAATAACCGGAAAGGTTATTGAGATATATGTGAAAGAATATGAGGAAATGCCTACATACAGGCAGGAAGAACTGTGGAATCAAATTAGTTTTGTGGTAAGAAAAATAGGACACTTTGGAGAATATGAAATATTAGCCGGACTAATATTCCTGCTTTTTATGACATTCGAAAAAGTCAGAAAAAATTATAAATGGCTCATTGCAGATGCACTATTCTGCTTAATATACGCGGTATCTGATGAGATTCATCAGGGATTTGTTGCAGGAAGAAGTGCGAGGATAAGAGATGTTTTTATCGATACATCAGGAGCAATTACTGCGATTATAATTTCACTGTGCGTCTGGCATTTTGTACTTGTGAAACTTTTTAAAGCAGCTGAGTGATGTAATATGTTGGAATACATAAGGGTTTCCGGAAGTATTGAGCAAGAATGGCACTATTTTATAAAATAATAACACCAGTTTGTTGTTTGAATAAAAATTTACTGATAAAGTTAAGAAGAAGCAATCAAATACTTAGAAAGAATGAGGCAAAGTTATGAGAGAATGGGAAAAGTATATCAGAAAAGTCACACCATATACACCGGGTGAACAGCCTAACAAACCTAATATGGTAAAACTTAACACAAATGAATGTCCTTATCCGCCATCACCAAAGGTTGATGAGATATTGAAGAACTTCAACACAGATCTTTTGAGATTATATCCTTCACCGGACGTGGGACCACTTGTAAAGGCAATCGCGGCTTACCACAATGTTGATGAGAAGCAGGTATTCGTGGGAGTTGGTTCTGATGATGTAATTGGAATGGCATTTCTTACATTCTTTAATTCAGACAAACCGATACTCTTCCCTGACATTACATATTCCTTCTATGATGTTTGGGCAGATTTATTCAGAATACCATATAAGACAATACCTGTTGACGATGATTTCAAAATCAATATTGCAGATTACAACATTCCAAACGGAGGTATTATTTTTGCAAATCCAAATGCTCCGACAGGAATTGAAATGTCATTGTCAGCTATAGAGGATGTGATTAAAGCTAATCAGGATTCAATAGTTATAGTTGATGAGGCTTATGCTGATTTTGGAACAGTAACTGCGCTGGATCTTTTGGATAAATATGACAATTTACTTGTAACAAGAACATTTTCAAAGTCGAGAGCCATGGCTGGAGCAAGAATAGGCTTTGCTATTGGAAGTGAGGAATTAATAACAGCAATGCAAAATGTAAAGTTTGCATACAATTCTTACACAATGAACCAACCTGCAATTTTGGCAGGAGTTGAGGCAATCAATGATGATGAATACTTTAAAGAAATCAGAGATAAGATGGTTGCCACAAGAGAGCATGCAAAGTTGAGACTTGCAGAACTTGGTTTTGAGGGAACTGATTCAAAGACTAACTTCCTCTTTGTAACACATGTCAGTGCTGAGGCAAAAGATATCTTTGAATTCTTAAAGAGTAAGGATATTTATGTAAGATATTGGAACAAGCCAAGGATTAACAATCACTTAAGAATCTCTATCGGAACCGATGAGGAGATGGAGAAATTGTACGAGGCACTTGAGGAGTTTCTCGCATAATTTATAAAACGACAGGTGAAATATCAGGAGCGATGTGCTAATTAGTTTTAGTGCATAGCTCCTTTTTGATATCCGCCACGAGCCAAGTGAAAATATGTGCTTGTGTAAGAATACAGAGAGCATTTTGAATCTGACGGTATACAAAGTTTGTTATTAATATGTCATTTACCATCAAAATAACTGATTTACTATGTTGGAAGGTATTGGGTACTTGTTAAGAAATTGTCAATTACCATCAGAATAACTGATTTACTATGTTGGAAGGTATTGGATACTTGTTAAGAAATTGTCATTTACCATCAGAGTAACTGATTTATATATTTAGAAGGTAAAACTTGTTGACTATGTTGGGGACGAATTACCTTCAAAACAAATAAAACTATAATTTGGAAGGTAATTGCCAAATTGTTAACAAATCATGCATACCGTCAAAACAGAAGAATATCTTGTTTTGAAGGTAATTGCCATATAACTGAGAAGTAGATGTCCCCCTCATCTAAACAAAGTGAAGGTGGGGGTAAGAAAATTTACTGAGTAGGGGGCCAATCTCCTTCTCAGTTATAAGCCTCCGGCGGATTGCAGAAATGCGCAGATGAAAATTCATTAATTCGAAAGTCTTGACAAATATCGATAAGTGGTATAATTTAATTATAGATGTTCTATTTAGTATAGAACAAATAAATTTCTTGTAACTTATTTATAATCTAGTATAATTGATGTTAGATGTTCTCAATCCATAAATATAGAAGTGGATAAAGAACAATCAGATGTGAGAAAGGGGAGTGCGTTATGAACTTGGCGAAATTTACACAGAACTCATTACAGTCAGTTAACAACAGTGAAAAACTGGCGGCAGAGTATGGAAATCAGGTAGTAGATCAGGAACATTTGATTTATAGCCTTCTGACTATTGAAGATAGTCTTATTGCAAAACTAATTGAAAAGATGGAAATTGATCTGGCTCATTTTACAAACAGAGCCAAAGAATATATTGATAAGTATCCGAAGGTTCAGGGAGGAACCAGACACATCAGTCAGGCACTCAATGATGTACTTATCTGCGCTGAGGATGAGGCAAAGAAGATGGGAGATGAGTATGTTTCTGTTGAACATCTTTTCCTTTGCATTATCGAAAAACCAAATAAAGAAGTTAAGAGTTTTTTGGCAGAGTACGGAATCAACAGGGAGAGATTTTTAACAGCTCTTTCAAAAGTAAGAGGAAACCAGAGAGTTACCACAGATAATCCCGAGGGAACATACGATGCCCTTGCTAAGTATTCACAGGATCTTGTTGAAAAGGCAAGAACTCAGAAGCTTGACCCGGTTATTGGAAGAGATGCAGAAATTAGAAATGTAATCAGAATTCTCTCAAGAAAGACTAAGAATAATCCGGTGCTTATCGGTGAGCCTGGTGTTGGTAAGACAGCAGCAGTTGAGGGACTGGCACAGCGTATTGTAGCAGGTGATGTTCCGGACACACTTAAAGATAAAAAGATTTATTCATTGGACCTTGGAGCATTGGTTGCAGGTGCAAAATACAGAGGTGAGTTCGAGGAAAGACTCAAGGCTGTTCTTGAGGATGTTAAGAACAGTGATGGAGAGATTATCTTATTTATTGACGAACTTCACACTATTGTAGGGGCAGGAAAGACAGATGGTGCCATGGATGCAGGCAATATGTTAAAACCTATGCTTGCAAGAGGTGAGCTTCACTGTATCGGTGCTACTACACTTGATGAGTACAGACAGTACATCGAGAAGGATAAAGCTTTAGAGAGAAGATTCCAGCCTGTATTGGTAAATGAACCATCAGTGGAAGATACTATCTCTATCTTAAGAGGACTTAAGGAGAGATACGAAGTATTCCACGGCGTTAAGATTACAGACGGAGCGTTAGTAAGTGCGGCTACATTGTCAGACAGATACATTACTGACAGATTCCTTCCTGACAAGGCAATTGACCTTGTAGACGAGGCTTGTGCTTCTATCAAGACAGAACTTGACTCGATGCCTGCAGAAGTGGATGAACTGAGACGTAAGGTATTGCAGCTTCAGATTGAGGAGGCAGCTCTTAAAAAGGAAAGTGATGCTTTAAGTCAGGAGAGACTTGAAGAACTTCAGAAGGAACTTGCAGAGACAAAGGATGAGTTTAACAACAAGAAGGCTCAGTGGGAAAATGAAAAGAACTCAGTTGAAAAATTACAAAAAATCAGAGAAGAGATAGAAGAAGTTAACAATCAGATTAAAATGGCTCAGCAGAATTATGATCTTGAAAAAGCAGCAGAACTACAGTATGGAAAGTTACCTGCTTTGACAAAAGAACTGGAAGCAGAGGAAGCCATTGTAAAGAGCAAAGAGTTATCACTTGTGAGACAGAATGTTACAGATGAGGAAATCTCAAAGATTATCTCAAGATGGACAGGAATCCCTGTTGCAAAACTTACTGAGACAGAGAGAAACAAAACACTTCATCTTGATGAACAGCTTCATAAGAGAGTAGTGGGACAGGATGATGCGGTTATGAAAGTAACAGAGTCAATTATCCGTTCCAAAGCAGGAATTAAGGACCCGGGAAAACCTATTGGTTCATTCCTGTTCCTTGGACCTACAGGTGTAGGTAAAACAGAACTTGCAAAGGCATTGGCCGAGAGCCTGTTTGACGATGAGCAGAACATTGTCAGAATTGATATGACTGAGTACATGGAGAAACATTCGGTATCAAGACTTATCGGAGCACCTCCGGGATATGTTGGTTATGACGAGGGAGGACAGCTTACAGAGGCAGTAAGAAGAAAACCTTATTCTGTAGTATTGTTTGATGAGGTGGAAAAAGCTCATCCGGATGTGTTCAATATTCTTCTGCAGGTATTGGATGACGGACGTATCACTGACTCACAGGGAAGGACAGTTGATTTTAAGAATACAATCCTTATCATGACATCAAATATCGGATCAAGTTATCTGCTTGAGGGAATTGATGATGAGGGAAATATCAAAGAAGAAAACAGTGATATGGTAATGAACGATTTAAAGAATTATTTCAGACCTGAGTTCCTTAACAGATTGGATGAGATAATCATGTTCAAGCCTCTCACAAGAGATAATATCAGCGGCATTGTTGATCTCATTATCAAGAATCTCAACAAGAGACTTGATGACAGAAATATATCAATTAGCCTTACAGATGCTGCAAAGAAATATGTAGCAGATCACGGATATGATCCTGCATACGGTGCGAGACCTCTTAAGAGATATCTTCAGAAGAGTGTTGAGACTCTTGCAGCAAAGGTTATCCTTGAAGGAAAAATCAACATGGGAGACGAGATTGTGTTTGATGTGGAGAACGACGAACTGATGGTAAGACTTCCGGAATAATAAATCTTGTAAGAGAAAATGCAAAATAAAAGTGGCGGTTGCGTTAATGCAACTGCCACTTTATGCTTTGTTATATAAACTTATTTAAATTCTCATCGTAAACGTAAGAGATTGTTTTTAATTTTTCTACAAGTTCATCTTGATTGATATCAAGTCCCTTGCACATTTCTTCAAGTGATGGATAAAAATCTCTAAGCTGCGTATTTACATAGCTTAAAAGCATCACAGGATCTTTTGGAATACTCATAATTAATACCTCGTAACAATACTCACATCTGATAAATTTATGCAAGACCAATCAATGAGAATAGTCCCATGGAAGCGAGTCCCATAATAATACCTGCAAGAATTACTCCGCACATACAAGCTGCAATACTTGATTTGAAATCCATGTCAAGAATGCTTGCTGCAAGAGTTCCTGTCCATGCACCTGTTCCCGGAAGTGGAATACCTACAAAAAGAAAGAGTGCAACGAAAAGTCCGCGGCCTGCTTTCTCCTGTAATTTCTGACCGCCCTTTTCGCCCTTTTCAAGGCAGAATGTAAAGAAGCCGCCGATAATTGGTTTGTCTTTACCCCACTCTAAAACTTTTCTTGCAAAGAAATAGATAAATGGTACCGGAAGCATATTACCGAATATGCAGATGGCGTATACCCAAAGCGGATTGAGATTCATGCCAAGACCGTATGGTACAGCGCCTCTTAATTCAATCAACGGAACCATTGATATAATAAACATAATTAAATATTTCATGTTAACTCCTTTATAAAAAATGTAATATGATTTTTCAACACGATATTTCAGAGAGTTTATCTCTCATCAATTGGTTTGAATGGTGCACGTTTTGCCACATTCTTGTAAGCCGGACGGATGATTTTTCCGTCATTGATTAATTCTTCAATTCTGTGAGCGCTCCAACCTGCCATTCTTGCAGAGGCAAACATAGGAGTGAAGAGTTCGTCAGGAAGTCCGAGACTTGTGTAAACAAATCCGCTGTAGAAATCTACATTTGCACTGACATTTTTATTCACCTTGTGAACTCTGTAAATTGCTTCAGGAGCAAGTCTTTCAACTGTCTCATAGAGAGCAAATTCCTTTTCACAGTTTTTCTGAATAGATAATTCTTTCGCGTACTTTTTCAAAATCTTAGCACGTGGATCTGAAATCGAGTAAACTGCATGACCGATACCATAGATAAGTCCCTTCTTGTCGTAGAGCTTCTTATCAAGGAGTGCCATAAGGTAATCCATAACCTCTTCTTCATCATCCCAGTGGCTGATAGTTTCTTTCATATGGTCAAACATCTTCTTAACTTTGATGTTGGCTCCGCCGTGCTTTGGACCTTTGAGGGAACAAAGTGAAGCGGCAATGGCAGAGTAAGTATCAGTTCCTGTAGAAGAAACAACGTGAGTGGTAAATGTAGAATTGTTACCACCGCCGTGCTCTGCGTGAAGAACCAAACAAAGATCAAGAACCTTAGCTTCGAAATCTGTATACTGGCTGTCCGGTCTTAAAAGTCTTAAAATGTTTTCAGCTGTAGATAATTCCGGATCAGGATTGTTGATATGAAGACTCTCTCTACCATAGTAGTGTTGGTAAGTAAGATGTCCGTACACTGAAATGAGTGGAACTCTCGCAATCAATGTAAGGCACTGGCGAAGTACGTTTGGAATTGAAGTGTCATCACCAAGTGCATCATATGAGTAGAGTGTAAGAACACTTCTTGCAAGAACATTCATAATGTCAGGAGATGGAGCTTTCATAATTACATCTCTGACAAAACTGATTGGAAGTTCTCTGTACTCAGCTAACTGTACATTGAATTTATCTAATTTCTGTTTTGTAGGAAGTTCTCCAAAAATTAAAAGATATGTAACCTCCTCGAAACCAAATCTACCGTTTGAAGAAAAATCTTCAACGATTTCTTCTATATCATATCCACGGTAAAAAAGTTTACCCTCGCAAGGAACGGATTTTCCGTCAATATTATCATAGGAATGAACATCACCAATCTCAGTAAGTCCTGTGAGAACTCCCTTTCCGTTGGAATCTCTAAGTCCTCTCTTTACATCATATTTACCGTAAAGGTCAGGATCGATGCAGGAATTGCTGATGCAGACATCAGCGTACTTATTAATCTGTGGAGATATTTCATCCTCAAGCATTTCTGACTTAAATGGCATAGTATAATCCTCCTGTTCAAAATTGCGATTGCATTGATAGTGAAAAATGCAATCGCATTTCTAGATTTTACCATAAAATGAGGGTTTTCACAATGGGGTGGAAAGGAAGAGGTTCTTAGCCACTTTATTTTATTTTTCTGTTTTCCAAACAGTTATGATAATCAAAAGGGTCAGTTTGTGAAAAAAATACACTGTTTTTTGGTATAGTATTATTATGAGGAATAATGTGCCATATTGTAATGAATTATAACAAAAAATAAGAATAATGATCAGGAGATAGAATGCAACTATACAGAAGATTAGAAGAAAAAACAAAAGAATATATTTCTAAGTCAGACAAGTATGAAATAATAGAAAAATTATCTTGGAGTAGCGGTGGTGAACTGTATCTCATTAAGGATAGAAAAAATATAAAAAAGACGTTGTTTTCAACATGTTTTGAAAACAGAGAAGACAAAAAGAAAGATTTGTTGCATGAGTTGTTTGAAGACAGCAGGAGGAATTCGGATTATTATGTTAAAGGTGAATTGATAGAGTACGAAAATGTAATAGGAGATAATACGGACAACTATTCCGGATGTTATGTCTATATAGTTATGGAATATACAGTGCCACTTATTAGGTCACTTTTAGATAATGACAGTATAGATGATGTCACCAAAGAAAGGAGAGCGATAAATCTCTTAGAACAGATAATAAATGTGTGTAAATGTTTAGGATATGTAGAACAACATTTTCCTGATATCAATCTCTACATAAATAATGAAGAAATATGTATCAATGAAGATGGAGAAGCCAAATTGTTGCTTTATGACATTGTAAAAAATGAAATAGCTATTGATAATCATGTGAATGAGATTAAGATGATGATTCATAAGATGGCGGGGATTCTTGATTTGAAAATTGATATTGCTAATGTGGGAAATACAATTAAAGAGTTGGAAAACAGCTGTATTGAAAAGAAAAATGAAGTTGAATTAAAAGAAAAACAGTATTTGGATAAATTTAGGAAAAATATGGAACATGCCAAAGAAGATAATCCAATTGTATGGTATAATTTAGGATGTATGTATGAGAGTGGAAAAGGTGTTCCAAAAAATTGTGAGCAGGCAATTTACTGGTATTTAAAAGCTGCAGAAAAGGACAATGCTAAAGCTCTCAATAATCTTGCGCATATGTACCAAAAGGGGGATGGCGTAGATAAAAATATAGGAAAAGCTATAGAGTATCTTGAGAGAGCGGCCAGACTGAATGACAGTATTGCTCAACTCAATCTAGGGATTGCCTATCAGACAGGAAAAGGTGTTGAAAGAGACCTAAAAAAAGCAAAGTACTGGTATAAGAAATCTAAGCAAAGAGGGAATGAAACTGCAAAACGAATGTTTGAAAGAATAAAGAGGTACATATGAAATATATAAGAACGGTTGAGATATACGAACAGGTTATTAATTGTGAAGAGATAGATGAGTTAAAAGAGATATTGGATAAATATAGTCCTTATTATTCGAGATGGAGAGATTATATCAATGAGATAATGATTAAAAATGGATTATCTTATGGCAAATTGGGGGCTATATGTGGATTCAGTAAAAATACGATTAAGTCCTGGGGGACTGCCAACAAAGTACCAAAGAGCAGGGAAGCATTTTTCAGATTTGGAATGGGGCTTCGATGCAATATTGGCGAGATGAATTATATATTGCAAAGGTATGGTAAGTATCCAAAACTATATGCCAAATCTTTAGAAGATGCGATAGCAATATATGAAATAACCCATTATCCTGAGGATGAGTCTGTTAATGCATACGATGAGTTTCAAAAAAAGAAAGAAATTTTTATTAAATATGTGAATCAAAAAAATAAGAGGCATTTCCTTCATAACTCGCAGAATGCTACTTTGGATATGGAAAAGGTCATCACTGAATTGGATGACGATGAACAGTTCATACAATTTATCAAGGAAAATGAAGTTGAGTTTATGAATAGCTACTACAAGTTGTTAGATTATATTTCGGCGTTTGTAAAGGCTGAAAACATGGATGGGTCATACCATAGTCTTGTCAAGGGCAAAGAATTGAACAAAGGTTTTGAGAAGATGCTATCCAATTTGAGAAATAAAGGCGAGGTACCAAATAGAGACAAATTGATATGGTTGGGGATTGTTTTAAATATGTCCATGTCTGAGATTAACAAGATGCTTGAGTATGCTAATATGGAGAAATTGTGTGCAAAGGATAAAATCGAGTGTGTATACATGTTTATTCTTGCAAACCTGGATGTATCCAATCCATATTATCAGATTGATCATGCAGTTCTCGTATCCAAATATACGGAAAATCCACAAATTAAGGAACAATGCAATAATCTTTTGGAAGAACTGGTGGGACTGAAGAATTCAGGGGAAGTTAGAGAAGACGTGGAGTATTACGTAAAAGAAACGCTAAAGTCTTTGGAGTTTGATGAAGATGATGAAATAGTGAAACTTTTTCTAAAAAACAATTTACAAAAAGGTGAGTGAAACAGTGTTTTGGAGATTTTAAACTAAAACGAATTAGAGTTAGTCCGTTATAAGTCCGGATAGTTGAGATGATGTTAGGGAAAGAATTGGAGGATATTATGATTTTGTATAAGAAGATAACTGCATATATACTGACAATTGCCTTTCTTTTTTCTGAGATTCCAATAGTTATAACAGTAAAAGCAGAAGAGAGTTCCATAATCAAAGAAGGAATGCTTACTGATACGTTCTCCTATCAGCTCACGGAAGATGGGACACTGACTGTATTTGGAAGCGGAAATATGCCCTCTCATTGGGACATGGTCCAATATAGAGAAGAACATATCAAAGATGAAGTTGAGACCATAATAGATGACCAAGGTCATTCGAGTGTGGTAGGAGATTATGATGAATATGACATACACGACCAGACGGAGATAGACGAGATAAAGAATTTAATTCGACAAATTGTTATTGCAGATGGAATAACAAGTATCTCGAATGAAGTCTTGGCATCTTGTACCAATTGCACTACGATAATAATGTCTGATTCGGTGGAACATTTGGAGGAGTATTGTTTTGAGCACTGTCATAGTCTTCAAAGTGTTGAGTTTTCAAAGGGACTTAAAAGAGTAGATTATTGTCCTTTCGCCTATTGCACTAATCTAAAAGAAGTGACACTGAAAATGGAAAGAATACCTCAATATATGTTCTGGGAATTTGGAGAACTGGAAAAAGTATATATGGAAGATACAGTTCAGTATGTAGAAGATTGTGCATTTAGAGAATGTACAAAATTGAGAGAAGTTCACTTTTCAAAGAATATCAAAGAAATGGGAAGTAATGTATTTCAAGATTCAAAATTATTAAAGAGATTATATCTTCCGATGGAGAAAGTCCCGGACGGTTTATTGGAAAAAGAAAACGATGAAATAGATGGTACAAAAGATTTTTATGCAGAAACAATAATATTAGAAGACAGTGTGGAGGAGATTGGAAATTGTGCGTTTGTCGATTGTACAAGTATAAAAGAAGTTGTAATGTCACCTAATATTAGAATCGTTGGAGATGCAGCATTTAAAGGGTGTACATCATTAACAGAATTGGTATTG
Source organism: Lachnospiraceae bacterium (assembly GCA_015057625.1). Lineage (GTDB taxonomy): Bacteria > Bacillota > Clostridia > Lachnospirales > Lachnospiraceae > SIG293. Next base: position 96,923 of record SVDZ01000012.1, read on the forward strand.
CCGAATTTGATAACGGAAGTTGGAGAAAGTGCGCTTGAAGGATGTACGTCTCTTGTCGAAATAGAACTGCCAGGCAATTTGACAGTATTGGGAAACTCTGCATTTAGGGATTGTAAATCCCTTATTGAAATAGAACTACCTGATTTAATACGAACAATAGGAGAGCGAACATTTGAAGGGTGTACGGCTCTTGAAAGCGTAAGATTATCACCTGAACTTACAGTGATTGAACAATATGCCTTTGAAGGATGTATTTCCCTGAAGGAGATAGACATACCGAAACATGTTGAGAGAATAGGAGATTATTCTTTTGCAAACTGTAGGTCATTGAGGGAATTTGAATTTCCAAGAAAAATATTTATGTGGAATAATCACATCCTTGATAATGACGCATCTTTAACAAAGGCTGTTATATATGAAGATTCAATGATATGGTTAGATTGCTTATTTAAATGTGATAATATATCAACATTGTATGTGTATGGTTATGGAAATATTGGTTCATCAAATTGTGACAGTATTACAGATTCCTTAACAATGATATACGGATATGCTTCTTCGCCTATAGAAGAATTTGCCAGAGATAATGATATTCCATTTACTCCAATAGATGTAATTGAGGAAGATGAATATTATAGCAGCAAATATACTAAAATGTTCAGTGAAGAAAAGGCAGATATAAAGGTGAGTGCGTGGAGAGAAAAATACTATAATTCATTAGAAGCAGATGGTGTGGTTTATACTGATTATGCAAATATTGACATCAATGAGGCACTCGCTGCACAGACTCATAATAGCATGATGTCATCGGTATTATTTGATATTAGGAAGTGTATGTTTGACGGTAATATTGAAACATATTACTACGAAGATTTGGTACACGGATCATATATTACTGTTGATTTGAAGGAAGAGTATATAATAAATCAACTCACAATATGGTGGAGAGACAAAACCCAAATTGACGGGTATAATGTGCAATTGTCGTTGGATGGTGTCAGTTATGAACAAATGGTTCCTATTATGTGTGATTGGGCTCCTTTTGGATTCAGAACTGACAAGATTCATTATCTTCAGAATCAAAGAGCGAGATATATCAAAGTGACTTTAGAAGATAGACAGTCTCATGGTAAAGGGGTGATGCAAATAGATGAATTGGCCGTCTATGCTGTAAAACCGAAAATTGAGATAGTTACTACAGAAACGGTGACTACAGAAGTACCGACGATTGCAGAAACGGTGACTACAGAAAAGATTACGACAGAAGTACCGACGACGAAGGAAAAAATAACGACAGAAATGATAACTACAAAAGTACAGACTACTACAGAAAAGATTGCAACAGAAGGACCAACGACACAGGAAAAGAAAACTGAAGTGATGAATAATAAGAATGAAAAAATAAAGATTAAAAAAATATCAGAGATTAATTATCATTCTGCTAAAATCAGTTGGAATAAATTGACATCGGTAAAAGTGTATAGGTTATACAGAAAGTCTAAAAAGAAAGGTATGTATAAGAAAGTAGCTGATGTAAGCAAAGAATCATATATCGACAAAAATGTTAAGGCCGGCAAGATATATTACTATAAGGTTGAAGCTTTAAATAATAATGGAAAGACAGTCTTGTCAGAGGCAAAATCTGTAAAAATAAAAGGTAAGCCGGACAGACCAAAATTAATTGTGGGGATAAAAGGCAAAGTATGGAATGTGAAGTGGGGAACGATACCTGATAATAGTGTGGGTATTGAGGTTGCCATGAAGAGCAAAGAAAGTGGTTTCAAGAAATACAAAGTAATTCATACATCAATGAAAATAAAAAAATCGAAAAAAGAAAAAGGAGCAACAGGAGTACAGGCAGCAGTTGATGAATTGAAAAAGGGCGCGACATATTATTTTCGTGCAAGAACATTTGCCATAGTAAATAAGAAAAAAGTGTACAGCAGTTGGTCCAAAGTAAAGAAAATGACTAGAAAGTAATACGATGGGAGAAAACAGTGGAATCCATTATAGGCAGAACAATATTAGGATACAAGATTATAGAGATAATTGGAACGGGCGGATTTGGAAATGTATATCGGGTTGAGAAAAATAATATCGTAGGAAATGCGAATAGAGCTTTGAAAGTAGTGACTCTTCCAAAAGAAAACCAGTACACTGAAGTCCTCAATTCCATGGGTGGCGACTACGAGAAGGCAGACAGATATTTCAAACTGGAATTGGATAGAGTTGTTGATGAAATCAGAGTGTTTTCCATGTTGTCTGAAAAGGACAATCATAACATCGTGTCATACTATGAAAATGATGTAGAGGAGATTGGAAAACATAAATATAACATATATATACTTATGGAATATCTCACACCATTGGATAAGTGGTTGCAGAGCAATAATATGACAGTTGCCAATGCTGTTGATATAGGTATTTCTATAGCCAAAGCTCTAAAGATATGTCATGAGAATAAAATCATGCATCGTGATGTAAAGTTGAACAATGTATTTGTGTCTAAGGATGGCAAGTTTAAACTTGGAGATTTTGGCGTGTCAAAAAGGCTTGATACAATGACAAGGGCAAACACAATTAAGGGAACACCTCATTATATAGCACCTGAAGTGTATAGTGGAAAAGAAAAGTATAATTACACAGTGGATATATATTCTCTAGGCATATTGTTATATTATCTGTTCAATAAGAGCAGATTTCCGTTTTATCCGGATTATCCTAATGAATATAATAACAACGATGAGGATAGAGCGTTCTATCAGCGCATGAAATATGAAGAGTTGAAAGCTCCGTTATGTGCACCGGATAATGTGGCAAAGATTATCCTTAAAGCGGTTTCGGAACCACAAAACAGATATAAAACAGTTACGGAGTTTTTGGAAGATTTCGAGAATGCAAAGAGTGAATTAGAAGAGACTGAACTCCAAGAATATATAGGATTTGAGCCTGTAGTGAAGATGGAAGATACTGTATCAGCAAAAGAAGATGGACTTGTTGATAACCTTGAAGATAATATGAAGGTGAGTATTAGTTTTGGTGAGCACAGTATAGAGACGATATCAAAAAAGATAAATAACGGTCTAAAGAAATGGGCTTATACAGGAGTCATTGCAGTTGCCATAATTTTAGGAATTGTATTTTTGGCATTTGCAAAAAAGAAGAGTGACATGGAAAATGTTTTTGAAAGTCAGGCAATAAGTGAAACAGGTGATAATGATATTTCAGAATCACAGGGAATAAAAGAAGCGACAGAGATTACCTCCTTTTTTGTAAGTGATGAGCAGAATACTGTGGCAGAAAGCATAGTCGAGGTGGCTGAATATAAGAATAAAAAGTATTCCGAGGTATATGAACAGTTGAGCAGTGCAGGATTTCAAGTTGAAAAAGTCTCAAAGTACAGCAGTTCCGTTAAAAAGGGCAGAATTGTAGAACAAAGCATATCTGCCGGAACAAAGGTGGTAACAGGAGCAAAAATAGTACTTACTGTTAGCAAGGGAGCAAAAAAGGAGAGTGCCACAACATCTGCCAGGGAAGAAATAACGACAAAGGTAAAGACAAGCAGCCAGAATAATAACAATAATAAATTAGATAGCAGTAACGATAATGGCAATTCTAATAAAGATTCGGGAAAAACTTTTAATTTTGGAGAAATAGTAGAGTGACAGAATATTAGAATATTATAAAACACATCCGATAAGGGTGTGTTTTTTAGTTCATAGAAAAGGGGTCAGTTTGTGAAAAAAAAAGTTTATTCGGCATGGTATAATCCTAATATAATGAATGAACGTATTGAGTCAGTGAAAAATGACTCGGAAAGGAGCAAAATATGAAAGATTATTTTAGTTTGGCGCATTTCAAAATGGTTCCAGCGGTATGTGCTTATTGTGGGGCAGCTTTAGGTACAGTATCAGATATGAGCAATGCGACAAAGAGATGTAGTAAATGCCATAAAGCAACTATTTTTGTTAAGGGAGAAGTAGCAGGCTGGAAATAATTTTAAGAGAGAGGGCGGAAACTGCCCTCTTATTTTTTTATGAGGGATTTTAAGATATGAAATCAAATTCAAGAGCAGACAATAAATGTATCTTTTGCAAATATTGGATTGGAAACGAACCGGATATAAATACTAGGACAGGAGAGGCAAATTATAGTATATGCAGAGGAATGTGTGAGAAGGATAGTTCGAATTCTATGCATTCGTCTGAAGATTTATGTTACGAGTTTAGAAGAAGTATAGTTTATTTGTAATAATCGCAAAGGAATATTATCGGAGGTGGAAGTATGGACTTTATAAGTGTGATTAAACAAACAATGAACGAGAGTTTTGATAATTTTGCAAATGATTTTTTTGATAATTTAATTAATAATATTAATACTGCATCAAATGAAGAGATTGATGAGATGTTAATATTATGCCAAGAAAGTATAATTCAAGCATATAATTATTTGAACACATTAGATCCAAAAGTTAATAAAGGAGAGTCGCCTTATGATATCTGGCAGTATTCTCTTTTGGTAGCTGCGATGTTGAGCAATGATGATATGGCAATGAATTTATCAGATGACATAGACTGCTTTATGGCGAAATGGGAGGTGACAAAAGAGGTAACGGATACTATCTTCAATAATAGTTTATTGGGAGAGATACTATTAAAGCCAAAAGTCAAGATTAATCTGGCACAGGAATGTAATGATTTTTTTGATTATATCAATAGTTTGGATTATACAGATAATGGATTGTTTGGAAGAAAGAGAATGAACAAATTAATAAATGAAAAAAAATCAGAACTTCAAGGAAAACTGGCACAGATGCTATTTAATATCGAAGGTGCATTGAATAGATAGAAAGGAGACATAATATGGGATTATTTGAAGGATTATCGAAATTTGGGAAAGCTCTACTTAATCAAGTGAATATAGAAATGGAAAATAAGGAAGAGGCTTATAGAGAAGGGATGAGCATGGACAAAGAAAGTTTAATCCATTATTTTGAAAATTCAAGTGGTTTTAGACGGGCAGGATTTTACAAAGCTATGATTGAAAGAGGGTTGATAATTAAAAATGGTGATAAAAATTATAAAAACTATTGATGGAGGAGATGACAATGAAAAGAATTATTAGTAAAACAGATATACCAAAAGTAAGAAATTGCGTTTTTTGTAAAAATTGGTGGGATCCATCCAGTTCTTTATTAACACCAAAAAACATAAATAAATTTGAATTTGATCCAAATGAATTTAGGGCTTGTAGTGAAAAAAACAACTTAAAAACTAAAGCTTGTCATACATGTCCTAAGTTTCAGTCAAAGTTTTAATATGAAAGAGTAGCAAAAGTTGCGAGAAATGCCGGAAAAGTGGCTAGATTTTTAAAAATAATAATTGAATAAAGCGGAAGCGTAATATAATAGTTACGATAATTGAAAATAAGAAGAATCAGAGCATTTTAAGTTTTTTATTAATCTTAAAATGCTCTGATTCTTCTATTTATAATAAATTATAGTAATATATAATAAAATATAGTAACATACAAAGTATATCTTTGTTAATAGTGATAAGATTGGAGGGAAGATGTGGTTTTATTTTCTATAATGGGATCACGTTAAAAATTATTATGAAAAGATTAACGTTTTTGATTGTAGCAATATTGTTTATTACGTTTGGTGCAGAAAGAGCAGAAGCTTCGAATATTAAAAAAGTAGATGTTGATGTTATGGATGCAACAAGCAGTTATGTCAAATTAAATGTAAAAAACAGGCGAAGCAATAGTATATATATTTCACAAAAATTTGTTCTAAAAAAGAAAGTTAAAGGTGAGTGGAAAAAAATATATTTTAATGAAAATGTATTTTTTGCGAAAACCATACAGATTTTACCAAATGAAAATAAGGTAATAAAGATTAAATGGAAGAATTATTTTGGTAAGAAATTAAAGAAAGGTAAATATAAAATAGTCTTTATTAAAACAAAAAAATTTTCTTTAAAGTAAAATGTGACGTAAAGAAAATTAAGATTGCCATATTACAAAGGACTTCCGTTAAAACATAATAAATTTTGGACGGATAGTGACGTTGAATTAATAAAAAGAAAATGCAACATACCATACAAAGAGTTATAGCAGATAGAGATAAGGTTTTAGAGGCTGTTGTGCTAACTGACGTTAGCACAACAGCCTCTGTTATTATTTAGAAGGAACTTAATTTCACTATACACATTGATATCGCATTGTGATATGATAGAAAAGGATGCGACTATTTATTCGCAGTTTATTATTTTGGGAGATTACCAATGGATTTATTTGAATATATGAGAGCAAACACCATGGAGAAAGAGTCGCCTCTTGCCAGCAGACTCAGACCAACGACTATTGATGAAGTGGTAGGGCAGGAGCACATCCTTGGTGAAGGAAAATTATTATACAGAGCTATCAAAGCTGATAAGTTAGGGTCGGTTATTTTTTACGGACCTCCGGGGACGGGAAAGACGACCATTGCAAAGGTTATTGCAAACACTACCAGTGCAGAGTTCAAGCAGTTAAACGCCACTGTATCGGGAAAGAAAGATATGGAAGAGGTTGTGGAATCTGCAAAGCAGACACTTGGTATGTATGGGAAGAAGACTATTCTTTTCATAGACGAGATTCACAGATTCAACAAGAGTCAGCAGGATTTTCTGCTTCCACATGTGGAAGATGGAACCATTGTACTGATTGGAGCCACAACTGAGAATCCTTACTTTGAAGTTAACGGAGCTCTTATTTCCCGCTCCATTATCTTTGAACTCAAACCTCTTTCAAAAGATAATATAAAGACTCTTATTGAGAGAGCTGTCTATGACAATGAAAAGGGAATGGGAGTTTACAATGCAAAGATAGATGATGATGCGGCAGAGTTCCTTGCAGATATTTCAAACGGTGATGCTAGAAAAGCCCTCAATGCCATTGAACTTGGTGTTCTTACAACGGACAAGAGTGAGGATGGCTTTATCCACATCACACTCGATGTGGCTCAGGAATGTATTCAGAGAAGAGCCGTTGGATATGATAAGACAGGCGACAATCACTATGACACTATCTCAGCATTTATAAAGAGTATGAGAGGGTCAGATCCTGATGCGGCAGTTTATTATCTTGCAAAGATGCTGTACGCAGGAGAGAGTGTTGATTTTATTGCCAGAAGAATTATGATTTGTGCAGCGGAAGATGTGGGACTTGCAGATCCAAATGCTCTCACCGTTGCGGTATCGGCGGCAAACGCAGTTCATATGATTGGTATGCCTGAGTCTCAGATTATTTTATCTGAGGCGGTAATCTATGTTGCTACTGCGCCAAAATCCAACTCTGCAGTTTGTGCAATCGGAGAGGCAATGGACAGTGTGAAAAATAACACATCCGTAAAAGTGCCGGTGCATCTTCAGGATGCTCACTACGGTGGCGCAGCCAAATTGGGACATGGACAGGGATACAAGTACGCCCATGATTATCCAAACCATTATGTTAAGCAGCAGTATTTGCCTGACGGAATGGAGGATGTGAAATTCTATCATCCTGACAGAATGGGTTATGAGGCGGAAATTATTGATTATAGAGATTCCATAATGAAAAATAATAGCAATGAATCATAGTCATCACAAATAGATAATTAGTATTGATGAAAATTAATAACATATATTTAGTATTAATGAGAGGTATTTAATTGAAGTCTTTAATTGAAAAATTAGCGAATGGAAATGTTGAATATATTACTCCTACAGCTGAAATGTCCGATAAGTCTTTGGACCTGACAGTGACAGCCGGGGAGAAAAAGACCTTTGAAATCAGTCTTGATACAACCAATGACAGAGACTGTAAGGGTGTGGTTTACTCAACTGATTCAAGAATAGAAATATTAAATGATCAGTTCTTTGGCAAGAACAATAAAATAAGAATCAGTGTTGATGCCAAGTATTTAGAGCCTGAAACAAAGTTTGAGGCTTGGATTGTCTGCACAACAAATGCAGGAGAAAAGAAAATTCCATGCATTGTTTATATTGAGCCAATAGTAATAAACACATCGATGGGCGAAGTCAGAAATCTTGATGATTTTATGAAATTGGTTTCCTTTGATTACGAGGAAGCATTAAAGTTATTTCTCTCAAAAGGATTTAAACATGACCTTTTAAAAGATGATAAGTACAAGTGTATTCTTTATAACCAGCTTATCAAAAATCACAACAGAGAAATTGCCATGGAAGAGTTTCTAGTTAAGGTTGGATTGAAGGAACCTGTAGTTCTCTCTCTTGCAAAGACTAAAAAAGTATATGAGAACATAACAGAGGCCTATGGTGATGTATTCCAGATTACCAGAAGCTGTGTAGGCTATGTGGAAATAGATGTTGAGGTAGAAGGAAACTTTATTCACAACGCGAAAGAAAAAATAACAAATGATGATTTCGTGGGAAATACATATGAGTATCCTTACCTTATCAGTCATAAGCTTTTGCATCAGGGTGAAAACAGAGCGGTTATTACTTTAAAAACTACATCTCAGACACTCAAGTATGATATTGTAATCAACAATACACCTGACGATGTTACTGAATATATTGCATCTAAAAGAGATATCCTTAAAATTATGGATTCCTATATCGATTTCAGATGTGGCAAGACTAAGGGAAGAGAGTGGATTGATGCCATGAACAATGTGGCAGATAGCATGCTTCACAAAAATAGCAGAGATATGATTGCAAGTTTATTAAAGGCTCAGATGTCAATTCTCTCAGGAGACAAGGATGCTACAGTTACCAATCTGACAAAACTGGGGAATATGCTCAATTCACAGGATGCTGAAAAAATAGAATATTACTGTTATTATCTTTATTTGAAAACCATCTATAAAAAGAATTCCGCATTCACAGAGGATGTCAGAAAAGAAATAAAAACTTACTTTGAAAACGGATATGACAAGTGGGGACTTTTGTGGATGATTTTATATCTAGATGACAGATATACACAGAATCCAAGTCTTAAATATACATTGATTAAGGAGCAGTACAACAAAGGATGCACCAGTCCTGTAATGTATTTCGAGGCTATTTCGGTATTAAATGAACAGCCTGCGCTTCTTAGGATTATCAATCCATTTGAACTTCAGGTTCTCAATTTCGGAGCAAAGAAAGGTATTGTTTCAGATAAGCTTGTGAGACAGTTTATGCTGCTTATCGAGAGAGAAAAAAGAGCAAACGGACTTCTCACACGAATACTTATGAATATCTACAAATATAACAAGTCTAATGATGTCTTAACAGGAATTTGTCGAATGATGATTAATGCAGGAAGAAAGAATCCTGAAGATTTCATCTGGTATGACAGAGGCGTCGAGGCTGATATAAAACTTGCCGAACTTATGGAGTACTATGTTTATACAATCAGCCATAAGGGGTATGAGATTTTCAGGCCTTCAGTTTATATGTATTTTGGATATGACTCTTCATCCCTTGGAGAGTATCAGGCATATCTGTTTGCTGACATCATTGCAAACAAGAAGGAACTTGCAGCAGAGTATGAGAACTTCAAGGATTCTATGGAGAAGTATGTAATAAACAATCTTCTCGACGGAAATATCAATGAAGACCTCGTCATTGTATATAAAGATATCATTACCCCTGACTTTGAAGTTGAGGGAGAAATGAAAAATTACATCCCAATGCTTATGAATTCCTACGAGCTTACAGTGACAAATGAAAACATTACTGATGTGCTCATTTGCCATAAGGAAGTGGAAGGTTATGAGCAGGTGGCAATCAGAAATAAAAGAGCTGTGGTAACGATTTATACTGACAATCCGATACTCCTTTTTGTGGACAACAGAGGAAGAAGAATTGCAAATATCAAATATAAAATGAAACAGATGCTTTCAATCAGACACTTAAAGGCTATAAGTGAGAAGACAGACAATGACTTTATCGAAATAGAAAATGTCAATAAGTGTATGGAAAAACCATCCAGATACAAGAATAAGGGAAGTCTGTTATTGAAGGTATGGAACCATGAACTTATCAACAAATATTACAAACATGACATAGCAGAATTCATCATTGATTACTGTGATGAAAACTTAGACGGCGGTGAACTTACAGATGCACTTCTCTCAATAAAGATTGATGAGTTGAGTTTTGAGAAGAGATACAAGCTTATTGAACTTCTCATAAACAGATTCAAATTTGCAGAGAGCGGAGCTCTTATCAATAAGTACGGTCCACATAGAATTAAGGATGAACTGATACTTAAATATGTAAATGATTCTATCAGAGAAAATGAAGCCACTGAGGATTCAAAGATACTTGCCCTTTGCAGATATCTTTTCTTAAAAGGCATTTCCAATGTGGTTACATTAACTTACCTTCAGAAGTATTATGTGGGACCGACAGATGAGATGTATGATATGTTAATAGCCTGCAAGAACAAAGGAATCAATGATATCAGCTTTGAAGAACGACTGATTGTCCAGATGATTTTTGAGGGAAGATCAGAGGAGAGAATGCTGGATATATTTGTATCCTTCTGTGAAAATGACGGAGGAAGAAATATCCGAAAAGCATTCTACACATACACTTGTTTCAATAATTTCGTTAAAGGTGATAAGGTGGATGATAAGTTGTTTGATCTCCTTGAGAGTGATATCAGACGTGAGGTTAAGGTGTCAGAGGTATGTAAGATGGCATATCTTGGCTACATTACCACTAAGGAAGAAATTGATTCCGACAGAGTAGAACTTTGCAAGAATTTAATTTATGATCTGGCGGAACTCAATATTGTTTTTGAGTTTTATAAGAAGTTCAACAAGTGGTTCAAGATGCCATACAGTATTATGGATAAGACCATTATTGATTACAGAACTAATCCGAAAAATAAAGTCTTTATCATGTATTCTGTTCATGATAAAGAAGGAAATGTTGGCAAAACTTATACAGAGGAGATGCGTTCGGTATTCCCTGGAATTTTCTTAAAACAGCTTACAATGTTTTACGGAGATAAGGTTGTATACACTATTATTGACAGAAATAATGAGGAGATTACACACACCAGTGAGCAGTGTATACATCTTAACAATAAGGAAGATTACAACACAGATAATAAATTCGGACAGATTAACGGTATGTTGATTTGTGATGAACTGGAGAGGGAAGATGCTCTTGTGGAAATGATGAAGAATTACGAATTTAACAAGGCAGCATCAGAACAATTATTTAAGATACTTTAGGAGGCAGATTGTGAATAAAGGAATTGTACTTGGAATTGATTTTTCAAATGATTACACACAGGTCTCAGTATTGGGTGATACAAATGAGCCAAAGGCGTTAAAATTTTCCGATATGGGAGAAGAATATTTAATGCCTACAGCAGTTTTTTACAATACAGATATCAGAGAGTGGGCTATAGGAACAGAGGCTGTCAACAGATCAAAAGTTGAAAACGGAGTTTTTATAGATAAGCTTCCGGAAAAAATCAGAAAAACTCCCGGAATTAAAATTGCCGGAGAATTCTATAAATGGGAAGAAATAATAGCAAAGTATTTAGAGGGAGTTATCAAACTCGTTATCAATAAAGTTAACGGTGTGCTTATCAGAAATATTATTATTTCCGTTGATGATCCTGATGAAAATGTAATGCAGATTATTTACAGCGCAACAACTGCACTGGGATATGAAAATGAAAATGTCAGAATAATTAATCACGCAGAGAGTTTTGCTTATTATATTCTCAACCAGAACAAAGACATTTGGATTAACTCGGTAATAATGGTAGATTTCAATGAAAGCTCTGCGGTTATCAGAAAGATGTTTGTCACAAAAGGTCGTGAGCCCCATACCGTGGACGTTAAGAAAATCGATGTTTCCGATCAGTTGAAATACGAAAATCTTGACACAGAAGAAGGTTGTACAACTACTGACAGAATACTGTGTGACATGTTGAAAAAAGAGATAGACGAAAATGTTGTATCCGCAATTTATCTGAATGGTCCCGGCTTTATGAAAGAGGGATGGTACACAAAGACAATTGATGCGATATACAGTAACAGAAGAATATTTGCAGGTAATAATCTTATTGTAAAGGGAGCAATTTACGCTGCAAGAGAATTATTTTTCTACACAACTCTCAACAACTACGTTATTTCGTGTAAGGGAAGAACAAAGGTAAATGTCTTGATGGAAGTGATTCACAGGGGAAGTGAGACAAAGGTTAAACTTTCCAAAGCGGGAGTTCACTGGTATCAGGCAGGAGCTAAGACACAGTGCATTCTTGACAATGTGGACAGGGCAAATTTTGAAATGTATTACCCTGCAACGAGGGAAATTAAAAAGTTTTATATCAGTCTTGCTGATTTTCCGAAGCGAGATAATAAGACAGTTCGTGTCGAAGTGAGTCTTGCTTATGTTGAGGAATCAAAATTTGTAGTAGAAATTAAAGACATTGGATTTGGAGATTTCTTCCAATCATCAGGCGCAGTTGCAAGATATGAAGGAGAAGTGTAATTATGAGTGGATTGATGTTGTGCACAATGCAGGCACAGAAACCATATTTCATAAAAGAAATAAATAAAAATATATATTCCGTAGAAGAACTTAGCTATTATCTTTACAACTATCTTTATCTTGTAGAAGAAAAATTTTTCTCGGATGCTCTTATTGATTATCTTGAGGAGACATTGGAGCAGAAGTCTATTGCGGATGGACTTAAACATCTTGCAGACAGAGGTGGAAATCTCGGGGAAAAGATTTCTTTTGTAGTTAAAAACAGTGGATACTATTCCTCAAAAGAAGTAGAGGAATTAGAGAGGCATCTTGTGATGTTAAACTCAAAATCATCTGCGGAGAGAGTTAAGGCAAAGGCAGATTTGCTTATGAATAACCACAAATATAATCTTGCCATTGTATTCTACAAAAACATATTAAACAAAGGAAGAAGTAATGAACTTGGTGATGAGTTTTACGGCGATGTGTACAATAACCTGGGAGTGGCTTACACTCGTATGTTTGAGTACGCAACTGCAGCATCTTGCTTTAGAAGCGCCTACAAACTTTCATCCAATATTCGTTCCTTGGAAAATGTTATCAAAGCAGATTTGATGGATGGCAATGAGCAGAGATTGAGCCTTGATCAGTCCCAGTACAAGATTCAGGACATTACAATTAACAGACTCAGAACAGAGATAGTGTCTGTCAAAGCTCATGTCAATGTCAATTGGGATAAGATTGACAGGGAAAATTATGTTAAGAATTGCAGAGATGAATATTTTGTAGAAATCAACTCTTAAGAATGAAAGAGAAATTCTACATTTTATAAAATGAATAATGAGAAAAAAGGAAAGATGAGAGAAAAACAATGAGAAAAACAATGAGAAAAACAATTGGAAGAATTAATGTTGGTTTTGTGAGTAAGAAGATAGCTTCATTAATGCTTATGACGACAGTTCTTTTTGCAAGCGTTCCGACAGGAAATGTTTATGGAGACACAGAGTATTATTATAATGATTATTTTTGTTATTCATATGTGGATGATGACAGTGTAAAAATAGAATATCTGGTTGGAGATGCAGATTTTGGAGAGACACTGGAGATTCCTGAAAGTATTAACGGAAAAACAGTAGTGGAAATTAACAGTATATATAATGATGATGTAAAAAAAGTAATAATTCCGGGATGTGTTAAATCAGTTGGAAGAATTATGGGTGATAATATCGAAACTGTGGAATTTTTAGACGGAATCAAAGAGCTTGGTAGATATTCATTGGCAAACGATTACAATCTCAAGACTGTCGTTTTACCTGACAGCCTAGAGAAAATAGGAGAAGGGGTTTTTTACAACTGTAGCAGCCTTAAAAATATTGATTTCTATGATGGACTTAAGGAAATTGGAGAGAAGGCTTTTTCGTACTGTTCATCTATTGAAAATATAATTATTCCTGACACATGTAAGGTTTCAGGTAATGAATCATTTAGTTTTTGTACAAATCTTAAATCTGTAAAAATTCCAGACAATATGTTGATTTGTAACAGAACATTTTACAGTGATCCAAATCTTTCGAAGGTAGAATTTTATGAGAGTGAGATTCCTTTGGATGAGGGAACCACTGAGCCATTTGTTGGGGAATATGCATTTTTTTGTACCTCAGTAGAAGAGATGACAATACCGGAAGGGTATACAAGAATTGGAACAAATGCATTTACGGGATGTTTGAAACTTAAGAAAATCGATATTCCTGAAAGTGTTAAATATATAGGTGTTTATACTTTTGCAGGTTGTGAAGCCCTTGAGAGTATGGTCATTAGAGGACAACTTTTAGGAGAAGGCGGACCTATTTCCGCAGATTGTAGTAAACTTAAGGAATTAACATTACAATCAACAAAATCTATTCGTGATTATCATTTTCTTGGAATGGAGGCTCTTGAGAGAATTGTACTTCCGGAGGGCTTAGAGGAAATAGGAACAGCATCCTTTGACAGGAGTCTTGCGTTAGAAAGTGTTGTTTTACCTGATTCATTAAAGACATTAGGAACAGCATCATTTGCAGATTGTGCTTCGTTAAAGACTATAAATTTACCAAAAAATCTTGAATCTATTCAGCCAAATACTTTTTATCACTGTCCGTCACTTAAGAACATTACAGTAGATAAGGACAATGAAAATTTTGTTGTATATAAAAACAGTGTTTACACAAAAGACATGAAAAAACTGGTTCTTTACAATCCGGCTTCAACAGAGAGAGTTATAAAAATTCTTCCGGGTGTTGAGGAAATCGGTGAAGGAGTTTTCCAGTATTTTGATAATGTTGAAGAGATAATTATTCCATCTTCAGTAACTACTATGGGTGAGGGATGTGTAAACTCAAATGTCACAATTTACGGAAAGTATGAGCAGGCCGGTTATCAATATGCTATGGAAAATGGAAATGAGTTTGTAGTTATACCGGATGGATTGGATACGACATATGATGTTTATGTAGATGGATTTCAGATTAATCCTTTCAATTATGGAGTGAGAACGATATATGTTTATCCAAAGGTTTTCTGTGAAGAGAAGGTAGTTGAGAGAGGTCTTGTATACGGACTTAAGAAGTACTGTGATGACTATGATGTTTATGTGGGTTCTTCATGTGAGGATGTGTATAGTTACAAGGCGACAGAAAAAGGAAACACTGCATCAATGTTTATTGACTCAGATACTGACAACTTCAACTACGAAACAAATGACAAATATGTTATGACAATGTTGTTTGACGAGCCTTTTGCAAATTCAGCAATGTATATGGATGAGATATATGTAAGACCGTACATCAAACTTGCTGACGGAAGTTTCTACTATGGAGAGTGTGCTGAGTTTTCATTCTTTGATTTGGCAGAAAAATTATATAAATCTAGTCAAATGTCAAATGTTCAGATGCACAATGCATTGTATGATAACATTCTTAGTAAGTTGAAACCGGGATATAGTAAAGTGATTTATGGGGAGAAGTAGAATCATTAACTTCTTGACAAAAGATAGGAAAATCTATATCATATTGAATAGTACTTTTAAAACGAAAGTGCATATATAATAAATGCTAAGAAAAAGAGGAGTAGCAGACAACCTGCCTAAAAGAGAGATGGTTCACCGGCTGAAAGACCATCAGGAGAAGTATCTGTGAAGGTAGCTTTGGAGCAGCACTGATGAAATCAGTAGTCAGTGACGAGTCGTCCCCGTTACAGGATAAGATGAGTAAATATAAAGGTGGTACCGCGAGAAAATCGCCCTTTATAATGGTACCGATAAAAAAACAGACCGGTTACCCGGTCTGTTTTTTTATCCATATGTTTCACAACCTATACTTTTTGAAACGACCATACGTTGCTTTCAGAATACTAGGTCACAATTATATAAATGTTTTCTCAAAACAGTTCGACGAAACTTGAAGGATTATTCCTCAAAAGAAGTATGATTCTCGCCCGTGCAAATTTCCAGAGTTTTCTTGATGAAAACTCTGTCACTTGCACTAAATTTCGAGGACTTGTAATCCTCGAAATTTGACAGCGAATCATCCTTCTTTTATCGAAATCCTTCGAAGTTTGTCTCAATCGTTTTTCGAAATCCATTCACATAATTGCTCTTTACGTATTCCCGAAAGCAACTGTATTTCACGGTTCAAAACGTATACATTATGAAACACAGAATTGTCATGATAAGATCTGTGCGAAAATGAGATAGGATATGCATCATTTACCTACC
>SVDZ01000013.1 GCA_015057625.1 Lachnospiraceae bacterium
GTAATTGACAAAATTATGACAAACTTAATTTACCTACCAAATGGTAAATATATTAGTTTGGAAGGTAATTGATAACATATTAACAAATTTACCTTACCTTCCAATGCAAGAAAAAACTTAAATGGAAGGTAAAATGGTAAAATATAGTTTTAAAAAGTATGGTTTTCGAAACATAGCATCATCATAAGAAAAGAGGAGAGTAAGATGAAGGAATTGGAAAAAAATTATAATCCTGCCGAAATTGAAGACAGACTTTACAGTAAGTGGCAGGAGAAGAAGTATTTTCACGCAGAAGTAAACAGAAGTAAGAAGCCATTTACTATTGTGATGCCACCACCAAATATCACAGGTCAGCTTCATATGGGACATGCCCTTGATAACACTATGCAGGATATCTTAATCAGATTTAAGAGAATGCAAGGATTTGAGACTTTGTGGCTCCCGGGAACAGACCACGCATCTATCGCAACAGAGGCTAAGATTGTTGAGAAGATGAGAGAAGAAGGAATCTCTAAAGAAGATATCGGAAGAGATGGATTCTTAGAGAGAGCTTGGGAGTGGAAGAAACAGTACGGTGGACGTATTGTATCCCAGCTTAAGAAAATTGGTTCTTCATGTGATTGGGACAGAGAGAGATTTACTATGGATGAAGGCTGTAATGAAGCTGTTAAAGAAGTATTTGTAAATCTCTACAACAAAGGACAGATTTATAAGGGTGAGAGAATTATCAACTGGTGTCCTCATTGTCTTACATCAATTTCTGACGCAGAGGTTGAGTACGAGGATCAGGCTGGTAAGTTCTGGCACTTAAGATACAAACTTGCTGATGGAAGCGGATATGTTGAGCTTGCTACAACAAGACCGGAGACATTGCTTGGTGATACAGCTATCGCAGTAAACCCAAATGATGACAGATACAAAGATATCATCGGAAAAACAGTTATCCTTCCAATTGTTGGAAGAGAGATTCCGGTTGTTGCTGATGATTATGTAGGTATTGATTTTGGTACAGGTGTAGTTAAGATTACTCCTGCACATGACCCTAACGATTTTGAAGTTGGTTTGAGACATAACCTTCCTATTATCAATGTAATGACGGATGATGCAAAGATTACTGAGGATTATCCAAAGTATGCCGGAATGGATCGTTACGAGGCAAGAAAAGCTATCGTTGAAGATTTAGAGGCAGAGGGTGCTCTCGTTAAGATTGAAGACCATGATCATAACGTAGGAACATGTTACAGATGTCACACTACAATCGAGCCAAGAGTTTCAAAACAGTGGTTCGTTAAAATGGAAGAACTTGCAAAACCTGCTATTGAAGCAGTTAAGAAAGGTGACACTAAGTTTGTTCCCGGATACTTTGACAAGACATATTTCCACTGGTTAGAGAACATTCGTGACTGGTGTATTTCAAGACAGCTTTGGTGGGGACATCAGATTCCTGCATTCTACTGTGATGACTGCGGTGAGATGGTTGTTACAAAAGACGACAAGGCTGTATGTCCAAAATGTGGAAAAGAAATGAGACAGGATCCAGACACACTTGATACATGGTTCTCATCAGCATTATGGCCATTCTCAACACTTGGCTGGCCAAACAAGACAGAGGAGATGGATTATTTCTATCCAACAAGTACACTTGTAACAGGATATGATATCATTCCTTTCTGGGTAATGAGAATGATGTTCTCAGGCTTAGAGCACACAGGAGAAGTTCCGTTTGATACAGTATTAATTCACGGTCTTGTTAGAGATTCACAGGGACGTAAGATGAGTAAGTCTCTTGGAAATGGTATTGATCCATTAGAGGTTATTGATAAGTTTGGTGCAGACGCACTTAGATTTACACTTATTACAGGTAATGCTCCTGGTAACGATATGCGTTTCTATTGGGAGAGAATTGAAGCTAGCAGAAACTTTGCAAATAAAGTTTGGAATGCTTCACGTTTCATTATGATGAATATGCCTGAGGAAGGAATTGATTTAAATAACAAGCCTTCTAATCTTACAGATGCAGATAAGTGGATTTTATCTAAGGTAAATACTCTTGCAAAAGATGTTACAGAAAACCTTGATAAATATGAACTTGGTATCGCAGCAGATAAGATTTATGAATTCATCTGGGAAGAGTTCTGTGACTGGTACATTGAGATGGTTAAACCGCGTCTTTACAATGACGAAGACGATACAAAGAACGCAGCACTTTGGACATTAAAGAAAGTTCTTATAGATGCACTTAAGATGCTTCACCCATACATGCCATTCGTTACAGAAGAAATCTTCTGTACATTACAGGATGAGGAAGAGTCAATTATGATTTCTGAATGGCCAAAATACACAGAAGAATTTGTTTTCGCTTCAGAGGAAAAAGCTGTTGAGACTATCAAGGAAGCGGTTAGACTTATCAGAAATACAAGAGCTGAAATGAATGTTAAGCCAAGCAAGAAGGCAAAAGTTTTTGTTGTTTCAGATGATGCCGATACAAGAAGCATTTTCGAAAACGGTAAAGTATTCTTTGCCACACTTGGCAGTGCATCAGAAGTAGTTATTCAGAATGATAAGGCAGGAATTGATGATGATGCAGTATCTGTTGTAATTCCAAATGCAGTAATATATATGCCATTTGCTGAACTTGTTGATATCGAGAAAGAAATCGAGAGACTTGAAAAGGAAGTCGCAAGACTTGAGAAAGAACTTGCAAGAGTTAACGGAATGTTAAGCAATGAAAAATTTGTTAGCAAAGCTCCTGAAAAGAAAATCAATGAGGAAAAAGAAAAACAGGCAAAATATACTCAGATGATGGAACAGGTTAAAGCACAGTTGGCAAATCTTAAGAAGTAATAAATCTTTTTGTCAAAAAAAAGTTTGTTGTTGCTTTTTAGTTTTCTAATCGTTATTATGTATATCAGATGGAGAATTATTTCCATCTGATATATGCTTTAAAAGCAGATTTTCATTATTTACAGAATGAGTATTTAAATATGGATATTTCATTAATAATGATATGTATATAGATTGGAGATTAATATGTTAAATTTCGAAGAAGAAGTAAAAAAATTTCATCCAAGTCTAGAGATAGATGATGCAGAAGATGCTATTTACAATAGCCATGTTTCAGATATCACTGATATTTTAGTAGAAATGCTTAATGAAATCAGAGGCGCTAAATAGTTAACAGGGATGGTATATTATGATTTGTTTTAATTGTGGTAATATTCTGACTAACAGTGATTATTGTAGTCATTGTGGGATGGATGTAAGTATATACAAAAGAATAGTTAAACTGTCTAATGCTTATTACAATGCGGGACTTATCAAGGCTCAGAACAGAGACTTGTCAGGTGCAGCAGATGCACTTAACCGCTGTATCAAGCTCAATAAAAGACAGATTGATGCCAGAAATCTTTTAGGTCTCGTTTATTTCGAGATGGGAGAGACAGTGCAGGCGTTCAGAGAGTGGGTAGTCAGTCTCAATATTCAGCAGGACAATAACGGAGCTGAAAAGTATCTTGCCGCTATTCAGGCAGACAAGAACAAGATGGACGAACTCAATCACACTATCAGAAAGTTTAATGTTGCACTTGCTTATGCACAAAACGGAACCGAGGATATGGCGATTATCCAGCTTAAAAAGATTCTCACACAGAATCCAAACCTTGTAAAAGGTCATCAGCTGCTTGCTCTTTTATATTTAAAGCAGGGTGAGTACGAGAGAGCTAAAAAGTCTATCTTGAAGGCATTAAAGATTGACAAGTGCAATGCCTTAAGCACTAATTACTTGAGAGAAATTAACAAGTGCATAGATGATGAGAGAAAGAATGATCCTGAAGAACGCAACAGAAGAAGACGTGCAAACAGAGGATTGATTCTTGACAGAGAGTACTTAAGCGGAAATGATGTTATTATTCCAAAGAACAGTTTCAGGGAAGCATTCTCAAGTGCTCAGACCATACTTCATATTGCGCTTGGTCTTGTGCTTGGTGCGTGTCTGGTTTATTTCATTGTAACACCGGCCAGACTTTCTCATTCAGCTGACCTCGCTTCAGATGTGAAGACAGATTACGAGCAGAAGATTGCAATCAAAAATTCTACCATTTCGGAACTGCAAAGACAGGTTGATGATTTGGAAGCAGAGAAGAATGAAGCACAGGAAAATTTGGAAAATTATAAGGGTAAGACAGGTTCTACAGTTGATAATTATTCAAATTTACTTAGGGCAGTCGAGAGTTATATTGATGAAGAATATACAAAGAGTATAGAGTATCTTGGAAAAATCGATGAATCAATAAAGATGAATTCCAAGGCGTTTGATGCTCTTTTAGAAAAAATGAATACAGAACTTGCAGATGAACTTGCTACTACGTATTTCAATAATGCAAAAGCAGCACAGAATCGCGGTGATATAGAAGAATGTATCGAGTGGTACCAGAAAGCTATCGCTGCGGATGGTTCAAATGATGAAGCTTATTATCGTCTTGGTTGGGTTTACAGTCAGAATGGAAAGACTAAGAAAGCCCAGGAAATGTTCCAAAAGATTGTTAACAACTTCCCTGGCTCAGAGTATTACGAAGATGCCAGAAAGCAGGTTACAAGCGAAGATGATTAAGTTTATGTTATGTACGAAAGAGGAGACCGAGAGGTCTCCTCTTTTGCTATCTACGATGAGCAAAATGAAAATTGAGTGGAATACCGACCACTCTACAAGTGAATAACAGGGAGGTTTTATGACTACACAATATGAAATTAAGGGGGATACATTGATTATTTATGCACCCCATGAAATTGACCATCATTCAGCGTCAGTTATTATTGAATATTCTGATATTTATATTGCAAAAAATAATATAAAAAATATGACTATTGATTTTGAAAACACAGCATTTATGGATAGTTCCGGAATCGGAATAGTCATTGGAAGGTATAAGATTATTAAACGTTTTGGAGGAAGACTGACACTTAAAAATATGAATAAAAATATAGAGAGAATGTTTGAAATATCAGGTGTGAAAAAATTGTTGGAGGATAGTTGCGAATATGGGAGATAATTATGGAGATAATAGAGTACATAGAAATATGATGAGAATGGAATTTGACAGTATTTCAAACAATGAGTCGCTGGCGAGGATGGCAGTGGCGAGTTTTATATTGCCATTGAATCCTACACTTGACGAGATAAATGATGTGAAAACTGCGGTGTCGGAGGCTGTGACAAATTCAATAATCCACGGTTATGAAAAATTTAAGGGGACGGTATTCCTAAAATGCGAAAGGCGAGATGATTTGATTATAGTTACAATCAAAGATAACGGAGTGGGTATAGAGAATGTGGAGAAAGCAATGGAACCTCTTTATACTACCAAGCCTTTTGAAGGAAGGGCAGGAATGGGATTTATGTTTATGGATGTGTTTATGGATGATTTAGATGTCCAATCTTCAAAAGGATACGGAACTACAGTTACTATGAAAAAGAGAATAGGCAGACGTGGGCAGAATGAGAGGTCTGAATGTGGAGACATTGGAACTGATCATGAATGCTCAAAAGGGTAATAGTTATTTTCGCGAAAAAGTTGTTGAAGAAAATATGGGTCTCGTCTATACCGTGGTCAGACGATTTACGGGGCGGGGCTTAGAAATGGAAGATTTAATTCAACTAGGCTGTATTGGTCTAATAAAAGCGATTGATAAATTTGACAATTCTTTCGGAGTTAAATTTTCAACTTACGCAGTGCCAATGATAACCGGAGAAATACGAAGATTTTTGAGAGATGACGGAATAATAAAAATAAGCAGGACCATTAAGGAAAATCAGATTGCAATTTTTAATTGCACGGAAAAATTGAGACAAAAAAACGGACAGGATCCCACGTTGGAAGAAATATCTTTGAGTACGGGACTGTCGCCGGAAGAAATTGTTGTTGCCACTGAGGCAAAGAGTGAAGTTGAGTCCTTAAATAAAGTTATATATCGGGGAGACAGTGGAGATATAAGTCTGGAAGATAAACTAGAGGATGACAAAAATGAAAATGAAATATTGATAAACAGACTTCTGGTGGAACAGTTGATTAGCAGGTTAAATGACTTTGAAAAGAAAATTATCAGGATGAGGTATTTTGAAAATATGACGCAGACTCAGGTGGCGGTGGAGATAGGAACTTCACAGGTGCAGGTGTCTAGAATGGAGAAAAGAATATTGTTGAAGCTACGCCGGGATGCACTGGGAGAATGTGAGAAGGATAATAAAAAAGTACCGGTGAATACGTGAATATTTCTCAGAATTTGTGGAATGCTATTGTTATAGTTATAATTTGTTTCAATTAAGCAAATGCTATTAGTCTTGAACAGAGTTCAGGTACAGAGTCTTTGGAGGTGAGGAATATGAAAAAGGTTATATGTTTTTCTCTGACACTTTTGTTTCTTGTTTTTGTTGTTGCTGTGGGCTGTTACTACAAAAGCAGTGAGACTGAAAAGAGTGTGGAGGCGACTTTAATTTAAATGAGTGATACCCTTTATTTGAAAATGGAAAAGAGCGCAGAAGTGACAGAGCAAAAGGTTAGAGTTTCTGATATTGCTTCAGTATGGTGTAAAAACATAGGGATAATGGAGAAATTTGCATCTATGAATGTGATGGATGAGAAACCTGAAACGGGACAGCGGTATATAGTTACAGCAATAAAAATTATCGAGATGGCGGAAAAAAAGTTTCCCACAGTTGAAATTTCAAATATAGGTGAGACGGAATGTGTTGTCGAGATAAAGAAACGGCAAAAACCCCATGGGTTATTTGAGTTTATTAAGGTTGTGTTTATTTGCTTTATTCTTTTTTGCGGAGCCGGTTTTTCTATAATGTCATTCAACAATGATGTGGATGTTGAGAGTCTGTTTGCCAATATCGCCAGATCCACAGTTGCTGATGAAAATTTGGGAGAACAGATTATTAAACTATTTTATGCTTTAGGAATATTTGTTGGGATAACAGTTTTTTATAATCATTTCGGTGCAAGAAAACTGTCAAAAGATCCTACACCTATTGAGGTTGAGATGAGAGACTATGAGGAGAGTATTAACAAGGCTTTGATTGAGGGACGCCAAAGAAATGACAGGAGAATGGATGTAAAATGAATTACTTATTATTGGCAGCCATTGGTATGGCGGGAGGAATAATAATTTCGGCCGGAGTGTTTGCGCTAATTACATCAACTAAGCTTATGTCCCGTTTGGCAGGAAAAACGCATACCGGCAAATATGTTCGAGTGTATGAGGATTTTGTAATACTTGGAGGGTGTATTTTTAACTTTTTGTATGTTTATAAAGTGAATTTACGCTCGATTTTTTCATCCGGAATTTTTGAAAGATATGTGGGTGTTGCGGCAATTGGGACATTCGCGTTTTTCTTTGGAATATTCACAGGATGTCTTGCGGTTGCCTTGGCAGAAGTTTTAAATGCAACAGCCATTTTTTCCAGAAGGGTAAAATTGCGAAAGGGAATGAGTTTTATAATATTATTTGTTGCATTGGGAAAAGTGGCAGGAATACTTTTACAGTTTTTTTCAATTTGAGAAAAATCGACAGCAACATTCTCAAAAAAATGTAACAGTATCAAAAAAGGAAGAGGTCAATATGAGCAATAATATGGATAGTGGTATAAATAAAAATGAAAACAGTGAGGAGACAGTCTTTGGCCAAAAATATAGCGACTATGTTAAGGGCGTAACTCCAACTACCAGCCTGTCTAAAAATATGTTTTGGGCATTTGTGGTGGGCGGAAGCATTTGCCTCATGGGCCAGGTTATATTGGAAGTGTTTAAGGCTATGGGAGTGGGCCAGGAGGATGCAGCGGCTTACACAACTATTATTCTCATTCTTGAAAGTGTAATTCTCACGGCATTGAATGTATATCCGGTAATAGGAAAAATTGGAGGAGCGGGAGCACTCGTGCCAATCACAGGATTTGCAAATTCGGTAGCAGCGCCGGCAGTGGAATTCGGCGTTGAAGGGCAAGTGTATGGAGTTGGTGTGAGAATATTTTCCATAGCAGGGCCGGTAATATTGTATGGGATTTTTAGCTCTTGGATTTTTGGAATAATATATCTACTCGCAGGGGATATCAGTTTATTCTAATTCGATAAATAAAAAATTGTGATATTAAAGTGCTTTTCGTGGTATTATAAATATATGCTTATATGTGCTGGTGAGTGAAAACAAACTTAATATAAGAACAGGAGGGCGATTATGGGATCAGTATCAAAAATTTATTTTACAAAAGATATTACTCCGGAAAATATTGTTAAGTTATACAATATGCTCGGAAAAAAACTGGAGGGTAATATTGCGATTAAAGTACATTCCGGAGAAGAAGGAAATCAAAACTATTTAAAACCTGAATTCTGGAAAGAAATAATTGATTATGTAGGTGGAACTGTAGTTGAGTGCAACACTGCATATGAGGGAGAGAGAAATTCTTCTGCGAAGCATTTGAGATTGTTGGAAAAGCACGATTGGAACGCGTATTTTGATGTGGACCTTATGGATGAAGAGGGACCGGATATTGAAATTCCTATTAAGCGAAATGCAAAGCATCTCAAGTCGGACATTATGGGGAAAAATTTCCTCAATTACGATTCGATGCTGGTGCTATCTCATTTTAAAGGACATCCAATGGGTGGATACGGCGGAGCTTTAAAACAGTTGTCCATCGGATGCGCTTCATCTGCAGGGAAAGTTAACATCCATTCTGCAGGTAAATATACTAAAGCTGAAGATATGAACGTTTTGTGGGAGGATTTGCCGGAACAGAATGCATTTCTTGAGTCAATGGCGGAGGCTGCTTCTGCTGTAGTTGATCATTTCCACGACAATATCGTCTACATAAATGTTATGGCAAATATGTCGGTTGACTGTGACTGTTGTGCCGTTGCAGAGGATCCTTGCCTGAAGGATATAGGAATATTGATTTCTACAGACCCTGTGGCAATAGACAGAGCGTGCATCGACTTAGTAATGGCAAGTCAGGACGTGGGCAGAGACCATTTTATGGAGAGGGTTACTACAAGAAATGGTGAGCACACTATTGATGTGGCAGCAGATATGGGAATCGGTGTTAAGGAATATGAATTGATTAGCATTTAATTGGAGAATATTATTGGACATACAAATAAAAGATTTAATTGACAGGCTTGCTGATGGGCATAGCCTGTCAATTGATGAATGGATTAGACTAATTGAAGAAAAATACGACACTACATATCTTTATGAAAAAGCAGTGGCTG
Source organism: Lachnospiraceae bacterium (assembly GCA_015057625.1). Taxonomy (GTDB): domain Bacteria; phylum Bacillota; class Clostridia; order Lachnospirales; family Lachnospiraceae; genus SIG293. The sequence continues at coordinate 9,270 of SVDZ01000013.1, forward strand.
TGAGAGAAAAATATTACGGCAAAGAAGTTTTCATACGAGGACTTATTGAGATTTCAAACTACTGTAAAAACAACTGTACTTACTGCGGAATCAGAAGAGATAACAATGCTGTTGATAGATACAGGCTGACGGATGATTTGATTTTAGAGTGCGTTGACAATGGATATGACTTGGGATTTAGGACATTTGTGCTTCAAGGTGGAGAGGATCTTAGCTTTGACACTAATCGAGTGGAAGCACTTGTGAAAACAATAAAAAGCAAATATTCTGATTGTGCTGTAACCCTGTCGTTAGGCGAAAAAGATTATGATGATTACCTGAGATGGTTTGAGGCAGGTGCTGACAGATATCTTTTAAGACATGAGACTGCGGACTGTGATCATTACGCCAAATTGCATCCAAAGGAAATGGACTTTTACAATAGGATGCGCTGCCTGCAGGATTTGATGAAAATAGGATATCAGGTGGGCTGTGGTTTTATGGTTGGAAGTCCCTACCAGACGACTGAATGTCTTGCAAAAGATATGCAGTTTATTCAAAACTTTAATCCCCATATGATTGGGATTGGTCCCTTCATTTCTCATAAGGATACGCCTTTTTCCGAGTTTGAAAATGGGACACTTGAAATGACTCTAAAGATGATAGCGTTGCTTAGGTTGACATGTCGGAAGGCACTTATTCCGGCCACGACGGCTCTTGGAACAGTTGCGCCTGATGGAAGAGAGAGGGGGCTTATGGTTGGAGCCAATGTAGTGATGCCAAATTTGTCGCCGACTAATGTCAGAGACAAGTATTCTCTCTATGACAATAAAATCTGTACCGGAGAGGAAGCGGCTGAGTGTGTTAATTGCTTGAAGAGAAGGGTCGAAAGTGTAGGATATAAAATTGTTGTGTCACGAGGGGACAGCAAAGTGAATGGCTAGATTTGAAAAAACAAATGCACATTATATAGACATAATAAGGAAGTAATAAATATGTACGACAAAAAATCAATGCATGCAGAGGATTTTATCAATGATAAAGAAATCTTAGATACAATTGCTTATGCGGAAGCTAATAAAAATAATATAGAATTGATAAACAGCATTTTGGAGAAGGCTTCACCTAAAAAGCAGGGTGACAGTGTGGTGTGTCAGGGACTCAGTCACAGGGAAGCTTCAGTGCTTTTAGCCTGTGATATTCCTGAAGTTGTAGAGCGAATGTACAAACTTGCAGAGGAAATAAAACTTGCATATTACGGTAATCGCATTGTTATTTTTGCACCGCTTTATCTTTCAAATTATTGTGTTAACGGTTGTGTTTATTGTCCGTATCATTTGAAAAATAAAGAGATTCCAAGAAAAAAACTTTCTATGGAGGAAGTGGAAAAGGAAGTAATAGCTTTGCAGGATATGGGTCATAAGCGCCTTGCCATTGAGGCGGGAGAGGATCCGGTAAACAATCCGATTGAGTACATAATTGACTGTATAAAAACAATCTACAGTGTAAAACACAAAAACGGAGCAATCAGAAGAGTTAATGTAAACATTGCAGCTACTTCGGTTGAAGAATATAAGATGCTTAAGGATGCTGAGATAGGAACTTATATTTTGTTCCAGGAAACTTACAATAAAAAAAGTTACGAGGAACTTCATCCTACAGGACCAAAGCACAATTATGATTATCATACCGAGGCCATGGACAGAGCTATGGAAGCGGGAATCGATGATGTGGGTCTTGGAGTTTTATTTGGTCTTGAGGGATACAAATATGAGTTCGCAGGACTTTTGATGCATGCAGAACATTTAGAGGCAGTTCACGGAGTGGGACCACACACTATCAGCGTGCCAAGAATTAAAAAGGCAGCAGATATTGATCCGACTCAGTTTGACAATGGAATTAGTGATGAAATATTTGAGAAGATTTGCGCCACAATCAGAATTGCAGTTCCATATACGGGGATGATTATCTCTACAAGAGAGAGTGAAGAAGTCAGAGAAAAAGTATTAAAACTTGGAGTGTCGCAAGTTTCCGGAGGTTCAAGAACTTCCGTGGGAGGATACACCGAGGAAGAAAGACCTACAGACACAGAGCAATTTGATGTCTCTGATCAGAGAACACTTGACGAGGTGGTTAAGTGGCTTATGGAGCTTGGATACATACCATCATTCTGTACAGCATGTTATAGAGAGGGAAGAACAGGAGACAGATTTATGAGTCTGTGCAAAAACGGTCAGATACTTAACTGTTGTCATCCGAATGCACTTATGACACTTAAAGAATATCTTATGGATTATGCTAAAGAAGATACAAAAGCACTGGGAGAGTCGCTCATCAAAGCAGAATTAGAGAGAATTCCTAAAGAGAGAGTTAGAGAAATTGCAAAGGATCATCTTGCAAAAATAGAGCAGGGAATCAGAGATTTTAGGTTTTAAACAGAGGAGTTTTTATGGATTTGAATTCAACACCTTCAGCAGAAAGAACACACATTGGCTTCTTCGGAATGAGAAATGCCGGTAAGTCAAGTGTTGTCAATAAATTTACGGGGCAGCAGTTAGCTGTTGTTTCAGATACAAAGGGAACTACAACTGATCCGGTGTACAAGGCAATGGAGCTCCTTCCTGTGGGTCCGGTTATGATTGTGGATACGCCGGGATTTGATGATGAGGGAGAACTTGGAGAACTCAGAGTCAAAAAGACAAAAGAAGTTTTAAGAAAAGTTGATGTGGCAGTTTTGGTGGTGGATGGAACGGTAGGACTCACTGAGTGCGATAAAAGAGTTATTCAACTTTTTGGGCAGAGGAAGATTCCTTTTGTAATTGCTGTAAATAAACTTGATTTGTATGAAGAATCAGAGTACAACATTTTCGCAAGTTCAAAAGAAATAAAGTATAATGAACAATCTTCATTAAAGGAATTAAATTCAAATAACATAGTTTCAATTTCAGCGATAACAGGTGAAGGCATTGATGACCTTAAGCAGAAAGTTATTGAGAAGTGCAATGTAGATAAAAAGGAGCATTACATAGTTTCTGATTTGGTGAAAGAGAAAGATATAGTAATACTTGTGGTTCCTATTGATTCTGCGGCACCAAAAGGAAGAATTATTCTTCCGCAGCAGCAGACTATCAGAGATTTGTTGGATGGTGGAGCGATTACTATGGTTTGCACACCGGATAATCTTAAATTAACCATAGATGCTGTGGATAAAAAAGTCGCATTGGTTATTACTGACAGTCAGGCATTTAAAGAAGTGGATAAGATAGTTCCAAAGGATATTAAACTCACTTCATTTTCTATATTGATGGCCAGGTACAAGGGATTTCTTGATACCGCATTAGAAGGAACTAAAGCTATCGACGGGGTGAAGGATGGTGATCGAATTCTTATTTGTGAGGGGTGCACACATCACAGGCAGTGCGAGGATATTGGAACGGTAAAGATACCAAACTGGTTAACGAAATATACCGGGAAAGAATTGAAAATCGATACCTGCTCCGGAAGAGAGTACCCTGAAGATTTGAGAGGGTACGCCCTTGTAATTCACTGTGGAGCGTGCATGCTTAACGAGAGAGAAGTGATAAGCAGAATGAACATTGCAATAGATCAGAATGTACCTTTTACAAATTACGGTATTGTTATTGCAAAGATGAATGGAATATTGGATAGAGCAACTGAAATATTTTATAACTAGGAAGTAGATGTCCCCCTCCCCTAAACAAAGTGAAGGTGGGGGTACTTAATATAAAGGAGGATGTTATGAAACAGTTTGACAAAAGAAATTTATCCATGGTGATGGATCTTTATGAACTCACTATGGCAAATGGCTATTTTAATGATCAGGATACAAATGCGAAGGTGGCCTTCGATGTGTTCTACAGAAGAAATCCTTTTGGAGGAGGTTTTGGCATTTTTGCAGGACTTGAGCAGATTATTGAGTACATTAACGATTTACATTTTGATGATGAGGATATTAGTTATCTTGACAGTCTTGGCATTTTTACAAAAGATTTTCTTTTGTATCTTAGAAATTTTAAATTCAAGGGTGATATGTATGCATTTCCTGAAGGAACAGTAATGTATCCAAATGAACCCCTTATCACTGTTGTGGCACCGTTGATTGATGCCCAGCTTGTAGAGACAGCGATTCTTGCACAGGTAAATCACCAGTCATTAGTTGCCACAAAAACACAGCGTATTGTTAAGGCAGCAGGGGACAAAGCAGTATCTGATTTTGGGGCAAGACGAGCTCACAATATGGATGCGGCGGTATACGGTGCAAGAGCTGCTTATATTGGAGGAGCAGTGGGAACAGCTACAGTGCTTGCAGGACAGATGTTCAATATTCCTGTCAGCGGAACCATGGCTCACAGCTTTATTATGTATTACAAGGATGAGTACGAGGCTTTTAAAAATTATGCGCTTAATTATCCGGACAGTTCAGTATTTCTCGTTGACACTTATGACACTCTTAAATCAGGAATTCCAAATGCAATTAAAGTTGCTAAAGAAGTGCTTGAGCCAATGGGCAAGAGATTAAAGGGAATCAGAATTGACAGTGGAGACTTGGCTTACCTTTCTATTCAGACGCGAAAGATGCTTGATGAGGCAGGAATGGAAGACTGCAAGATTATCGTTTCTAACAGTCTTGATGAACATACAATTACTTCCCTTAACAACCAGGGGGCAAAGATTGACAGCTATGGTGTGGGAGAACGTCTCATTACAGGCGCGCCTAGTGCATATGATGACGAGCCTATTTCGCTTCTTGGGGCAGTATATAAAATTGCAGCAGTGGAGGAAAATGGCAAATTCTCTCCAAGAATTAAGATTTCCGGAAATGTTGAGAAAATCACAAATCCGGGCTTGAAGAAAGTATATAGAATTTATGATGAGACAGGAAAAGCGAAAGCGGATCTTCTTGCTATGGCAGAAGAGAAAGTAGACCTCTCAGGTGACTACAGAGTTGTTGCTCCTACAATGCCATGGAAGAATATTACATACACAAACTGCACAGCAAAAGAACTTCAGGTAAAGATATTTGAAAATGGTAAACTTGTGTATAATGTGCCAACTCTTGAGGAGATTAGAAACTATGTAAAAGAGCAGCTTGCCAATGAAATATGGGAAGAAGAACAGCGCTTTATCAATCCTCATACACATTATTTAGATATGACTCAGGATTATTACAAAATGAAAAATAGAGAATTAGCAGAGAACAGTAAATAACACAACAAAATGATTCACGAAAGCTAAACAAAAATGGCGACCTATAGGTCGTCATTTTTTATTTTTAGCTCAAAAAAAAAGTTGATATTTATTTGTAAATAATGGAAATAAAGTGATGTTATTCGAGAAATGGAGTGATTTTATACAAAAAATAAAGAGAAAAGTAATATAAAAACGTTAAAATGTCGAGAAAAATATACAGAGTGTGGTGAATGTGCATAAATAAAAAATGAGTACTTGTTTAGAATTGTGTATATTGTTACAATCTGAGTTAGGTCAATGGGGTGACGGAACAAAAACTTATTATTAAAATCATTTATTTTAGGAGGGGTAAATTAATGAGATTATCTAGTCTTAAGGGGTTGAGCTGCGCAAAAAAAGCAGTAGCAGTTCTTTCAGCAGTGGCATTGTGTTCTACAATGACAATCACAACAACTATTTCAAATTCACAGAAAGTTGATGCAGCGGCAACAGCCAATTCTACACTTATTTTTAGTGATGAGTTCAACGGAAGTTCTCTTAACACAAATAAGTGGACATGCGAAATCGGAAACGGCTCCGGTGGATGGGGAAACAATGAGCTTGAATATTACACAAACCGTTCGGAAAATGTTTATGTATCTGACGGCTCATTACACATCAGAGCAAGAAACGAGTCATATAACGGATATAACTATACTTCAGCCAGATTGAAAACACAGGACAAATTCTACTTCCAGTACGGACATATCGAATGTAGAATGGCAATTCCTTCAGGACAGGGTATCTGGCCTGCATTCTGGATGTTAGGACAGAATATCGGATCTGTAGGTTGGCCAAGATGTGGTGAGATTGATATTATGGAAGCAATCAATGCAGAAAACAAAGTGTACGGAACATGCCACTGGGATTCCAACGGACATGCAGAGTACGGAAGAAGCACAGGCAACTTTGATATAACACAGTACCACACATATGTATGTGACTGGGACAGCCAGTTCATAAGAATGTATGTTGACGGTAACATGTACTACGAAATCAACATTACAAATTCAACAGGCAGCACAGAAGAATTCCACAACAAGTTCTTCTTATTATTCAATGTTGCAGTTGGAGGTAACTGGCCTGGATTCTCTGTTGACAACAGCAGATTCCCTCAGGAATTGAAAGTTGATTACGTAAGAGTATATCAGGATAATCTTAATTACACATCTAATATCGGAAATGCAGTAGATGGTAATTCGGGAAATAACAACAACAATAATAATAACAATTCAGGCTCACAGCCTTCTAACTCTGCATCAGGTGATGTTTACATTTATCAGGATGCTAATTATGGCGGAAGATCAGCTTCATTAGGACTTGGTAATTACAACCTTGCTTCATTACAGGCAAAGGGATTCAGAAATGATGACTTATCATCAATCAAGGTTCCTTGGGGATACAAAGTAACAATGTACGCAGATGACAACTTCAGTGGAGCTACAAAGGTAGTTAACGGTGATACATCTTATGTTGGAAATGACTGGAATGACAGAGTATCATCAATCAAAGTAGAAAAGGCTCTTTACAAGATTGTTAACCGTCACAGCGGACTTTGCCTTGATGTTTCAGGAGGAAGTCCTGACAACGGAGCAAACGTTCAGCAGTGGACAGATAACGGAACTAATGCTCAGAAGTGGATGGTATCATTCAACAGCAGTGACTCAACATACGTTATCACAAGTGCATTGAGTGGAAGAGCACTTGATATGGGTGGATGGTCAAAAGACAATGGCGGAAATGCTATTATGTGGGATAACAATAACACAGATAATCAGAGATGGTATCTCACAGGAATAGATAATGGATACACATTCTTTATCAACAAGTACAGCAACAAAGCGCTTGATGTTGAGGGATGGTCTACAGCAGCCGGCGGAAATGTTCATCAGTGGGATTATTTAGCACAGGCAAATCAGCAGTGGAAATTCATTCAGGTGAACTAATTGGCAGCAATATAAAAGAAGTGAATTAATTGTCACCCTTTCAAGGGACTGTTACTTTCGGGTAATGGTCCCTTTTTGCGTTTTACAAAACAGTGTGAAAATATTATAATAGTAGTGTTTAAAATACATAGTTGATGTGATATATTAGATGACTGACACTTAAAGTATAAGAGGTGGAAGTGAAATAAAAAAACAGGGAGTATAATATGATTAGTTTATTGGCAAAAATGTTTATCAAAACCGACAAAGAAGATGTGAAAAGAAAAGCATATGGTACTCTGTGTAGTATCGTTGGAATATTGCTTAATATATTGTTGTTTTTAGGAAAATTTGTAATAGGTAATTTGAGTGGATCAATCGCAATTCAGGCAGATGCTTTTAACAACCTTTCAGATGCAGGTTCATCTATTATTACTTTGGTGGGATTTAGATTATCGGGGAAGAAACCTGATATTGAACATCCTTTTGGACATGGAAGAATAGAGTACATATCCGGACTTGGAGTGGCAGTACTTATTATTTTGATGGGATTTGAACTTGCCAGAAGTTCAGTGGTAAAAATATTTCATCCTACTGCAGTGGATATAGAGACGGTGACATTTGTTGTTTTGATAATGTCAATTATGGTTAAACTATATATGTTTTACTATAACAACGCCATTGGAGGAAAGATAAATTCTGCAGCCATGAAGGCTACAGCAGTTGACAGTATAAGTGATGTGGGAGCTACATCAGTTGTTTTGATAGCGGCTCTTATCAGCAAATATGTAGGAATAAATGTGGATGGATGGTGTGGTTTGATTGTGGCTTTGTTTATTTTAAAAGCCGGTTACGAAGTGGCATCGGATACAATTTCACCATTGCTTGGACAACCGCCAAAAAGAGAGTTTGTTGATCAAATTGTTGAGATAGTTATGGCTCATGATGGGATTGTCGGAATTCACGATCTGGTGGTTCACGATTACGGCCCGGGCCGAGTGATGATTTCACTTCATACAGAGGTTCCGGGAGATGGAGATATATTTGTTATCCATGATATGATAGACAGAGTGGAGAAGGAATTGAAAGATAAATTAAATTGTGACGCTGTTATTCATATGGATCCTATTGAAGTGAACAATGAAGTAGTTAAGAGTACCAGAAAAATAGTAAAAGAGTTAGTAGAAAAAATAGACGAAAATCTTTCGATTCATGATTTCAGAATGGTTACAGGAGAAACACACACCAATTTGATTTTTGATGTAGTTCTTCCGTATACAGTTGAGATGGAACCCGATGAATTAAAACAAAAGATTCAGGAAGTTGTCAATAAATATGACAGTCATTATTACACAGTAGTTACAGTTGATAGAGATTATGTACTGTAATCAGATAACAAACAAGAGAAGACTTCCACTATGTGAATATAGTGGGAGTCTTCTCTCATTTTGTATACGCTACGTAAGGCGGATTGCCTCTAATAATAATCCTGATCCCAACCTTCTGGTTTGCCCATTTCGGCAAAACCTGTATTTGTATTGAAATTTAAATCACAGGTCATTTCTTCTCTTGGAATAACTTTTGTGCCGAAGTAATATATTGCCTGACAAAAATTCTTAATGCCACATGTCTTTGAATCGTCAATTCCGTCATAGAAATGAAATGGAGAATCGTCATAAGTGCTGATAGTGCCTTTGAGATATAGCCAGTCTGTTTCCGGAAGTTCTATTCCTTCTTTTGGGCTGAAATCCCAATTGGTATTGTTTTCGCTGTAAGGAATTGAGTTCCAATTGCTATTGTCTGTACTATATTCTGTAAAATTAAGGGAGGCTACTAAGTCATTGCTATGTTTACCGGTATCGTAATTGCAAACAGTCTGGCTGATTTCATCCGGTATTGTCGGTGTGTCTGATACATAGTATTGAAGATTATCAGTAGAGATAACTGTTCTGCCGTTATTAGGATCGTTATTTTTTATTCTTATGGTTATTTCATAAGGTGACTTTGAATTTTTAATATCGCCATCCTTAGTCAGACACTCAACACTGTATATTCCTGTATAGTTACAAGTGTAAGCCTCGATTTCTTCACTAAATTTCGAGTAGGCTTTTTCGAATGGAGAAGATATTAGGATTCTTGTTCTATATAAATATTCTGTTTTTGGAGATACCTCCGTGTCCAAATATTCTATTGTTTCGTTCTCCATTTTTTCTCGTGTAACGTTCTTAATGATTTTTTGTATTTTGTAGGAACCACCCTTTTCTTTTCTGTACAAGATAATGTCAAATTTGCCAGGCAAAGGGATATCTACACCATCATAACCAAAAGAGAGTAGAATACGATTTGGTGAATTATGAGTTGACATTCCACCGCCATTGTTGAGTACATAAACGTGGGCTTTTTCCACAAGCTTTTTGTCTTTAGCCGAGATAAACAGGTTAGATAGTTTTGCCAGGTATATTATTGCTACAATTATAAGAACAGCAACAATAGGTATACAACAATAATTGATGAGTTTTTTGTTTTTTATAGTATTTTTCTTCATATTATCCTTCTTCATATTATCCTTCTTCATTTCCTTTATTGGTTGTTTTTTGAGTTTTTTTGCTCTGTCAAATGCATCCGTTATTCATAAAATACCTTCGCTATTCGTATATTCGAATGCATTATATTGATAGATTCTATTTTAAATGATAAAGCGAAGATAATCAATTATAGTCTGTGAAGTAAGCTTTATGTTAACTATAATTTGCGAATACCTCATGGAACAAAATTCTTGAATCTGTGTTGTACGTTTTTTGCTTCAAAAAATTGTCGCGTACAACATAGAACAAGATTTTTAAATATATGTTGTACGTTTTTTGCTTCAAAAAATTGTCGCGTACAACATAAAATGAGATTTTTAAATGTATGTTGCATTTTTCTTGTTTTAAGATAATTTTGCGTACGACATAGATTTCAATTTATCAATCCATGTTGCATCTCCGCTTTGCTCATATATTATGTGATGCTACTGGCGGCTTTCAAGATTCAAAACATTCGCTATCGTCACAGATTATTATATAGACTTTTCGGTACTATGCGTCCATTCCATAAAACTATTCATTTTGAAAAAGAATAAACAATTGCTTTTTTAGAAATACTAATACCAAGAATAAGTGTTTAGAAATATTATTAAGGAGTGTTGATTGATGAAAAAGGGGAAGGCAAGTTTGTTTTTTGAGAATGATGTGTTCATTGAACATGGAGCATCGGTTGTAGGAAGTAAAGAAGGTGATGGACCACTGGGGCATCTTTTCGATGTGATTGAATCTGATGCAATGGTGGGAGAAGATTCCTGGGAGAAGGCTGAGAGTATGATACAGTCAAAAGCAGTTGAAAAGTTAATGGAGAAATCGGGAGTGACGGAAGAAGAAATCAGATATATTCTAGGTGGAGATTTGCTGGGACAGTTGATTGCAACGACATTTGGAGTAAAGAAATACAATATTCCCCTTATAGGCTTGTATGGTGCCTGCTCCACTATGGGGGAAGGGCTCGGTGTTGGTGGGGTTCTTATCTCGTCAGGTTGTGCGGATAAAGTAATTGCTTTAGCATCAAGTCATTTCGCAAGCGCAGAAAAAACTTTCAGGTTCCCTCTTGAGTACGCGAATCAAAGACCATATTCAGCCACCTGGACAGTTACAGGTTGCGGAGCAGTGCTATTGACAAATAAGAAAAGTGAAAAGACAATTGCAAAGATAAAGGGAATAACCACAGGGAAAGTTGTTGATTTTGGATTGAAAGATTCTCAGAATATGGGGGCGTGTATGGCACCGGCGGCAGCAGATACAATCTGCAGACATTTTGAAGATTTTGATACTTCACCGAAAGATTATGACAAGATAATAACGGGAGATCTCGGGGTAATTGGTCAGAAGATACTCATAGATTTGCTGAAGGATAAGGGATATGATATCTCTTCGAAACATATGGATTGCGGTATAGAAATTTTTGATGCTAATAAGCAGGATACTCATGCAGGCGGCAGTGGATGCGGATGTTCAGCCACGGTTTTGACTTCGCTTATCTTCAGACAACTTAAAAATGGACAGTGGAAGAAAATATTGTTTATTCCAACGGGAGCGTTAATGTCACCTGTGAGTTTTAATGAAGGCTTGAGTGTTCCGGGAATTGCGCATTTGGTTAGTATAGAAGCAGTGTAATTTATCGGGAAACTAATTGGGAATAAACTAATCGAAATAAAAAAGTCAGCACAGTTGAGTTTAAAAAAGAGTAATAAAGAATCATTTAAGAGGTAGAATATGGTATTTTTGAAAGCATTTGTAGTAGGTGGTATTATTTGTGCAATTGTACAGATATTTATAGATAAAACCAAACTTATGCCTGGAAGAATTATGGTAAGTCTGGTTTGTTTAGGTGTGGTACTTGGAGCAATTGGTGTGTATGAACCATTTTCAAAATGGGCGGGAGCAGGAGCAACAGTGCCATTACTGGGATTTGGCAATAATCTGTACAAAGGGATGAAAGAAGCTGTTGATAAAGACGGATTTTTAGGATTGTTCAGAGGAGGATTTACCTCAAGTTCCGTTGGAATATCGGCGGCTTTGATATTTGGTTATGTAGTTTCGATTTTTTCTAAGTCTAAAATGCCTAAATAAGGTGAATATTCACATTACGACTGGATGATTAATAAAATTAGGGAAACACAAAATAAAATAAATATGATAATTTAATATACCAAGTAGAAATAAACTCAAACTTAATTTTATTAAAAATATAATAAAGGTATTAAATAATGTTGATTTTCTGATAAAATAAAAAATGGAGCGTTGATTTAAAGCGTTAAAGCGATAATGCTCTAATAAATAGGACAAACCTCATAGGCATTCGATAAATAGTTGATAATTAATAAAACAAGGTAAATGTATCGGTTAACCTTAAAAAAGAAAGTTTAAACCTATTTAAACTTGAAATAATTAATTATTGCTGTTATACTATCCCTAATTGGGTTCGTAGACGATTGCAGAACCTGAGGTTAAGTAAAATATGTTATTTTTAAGGAGGATCAATGATGTCATACGTTGATGAAGTATTAGCAAAAGTACACGAGAAAAATGCAAGTGAACCTGAGTTCTTACAGGCAGTAGATGAAGTATTAAATTCATTAAGACCTGTTATCGACAAGAACGAAGACCTTTACAGAAAGGAAGCATTACTTGAGAGAATTTGTGAGCCTGAAAGACAGTTCAAGTTCAGAGTACCTTGGGTAGATGATAAGGGACAGGTTCAGGTTAACACAGGTTACAGAGTTCAGTTTAACTCAGCAATCGGACCATACAAGGGTGGTTTAAGACTTCACCCATCAGTAAACCTTGGTATTATCAAGTTCTTAGGTTTCGAGCAGATCTTCAAGAACTCACTTACAAGCCTTCCAATCGGTGGTGGTAAAGGTGGTTCTGATTTCGATCCTAAGGGTAAATCAGATAGAGAAATTATGGCATTCTGCCAGAGCTTTATGACAGAGCTTTGCAAGTATATCGGAGCTGACACAGACGTACCAGCTGGTGATATCGGAACAGGTGCTAGAGAAATCGGTTTCATGTTCGGACAGTACAAGAGAATCCGTGGATTATACGAAGGAGTTCTTACAGGTAAGGGACTTACATACGGTGGATCTCTTGCAAGAACAGAGGCTACAGGTTACGGATTACTTTACTTAACACAGGAATTATTAAAATGCCATGGCGAGTCTATGGAAGGTAAGACAGTAGTAGTTTCAGGTGCAGGTAACGTTGCTATTTACGCTATCCAGAAAGCACACCAGATGGGTGCAAAGGTTGTTACATGTTCTGATTCTACAGGTTGGATTTATGATCCGGAAGGAATCGATGTTGAACTTCTTAAGGAAGTAAAAGAAGTTAAGAGAGCTAGACTTACAGAGTACGCAGCTGCCAGACCATCAGCAGAGTACCATGAAGGACGTGGAGTATGGCAGATTAAGTGTGATATCGCTCTTCCATGTGCTACACAGAACGAATTACTTATCGATGATGCTAAGCAGTTAGTAGCTAACGGATGTAAGTGTGTATGTGAAGGTGCTAACATGCCTACAACTATCGATGCTACAGAGTACTTACAGGAGAACGGAGTTTGGTTCGTTGGTGGTAAGGCTGCAAACGCAGGTGGTGTTGCAACATCAGCTCTTGAAATGTCACAGAACTCAGAGAGACTTTCTTGGACATTCGAAGAAGTTGACAGCAAGTTACAGCAGATTATGATTAACATCTACCACAACATTGATGATGCTGCTAAGAGATACGGTTTCGAAGGTAACTACGTAGTAGGTGCTAACATTGCCGGATTCGAAAAAGTAGCTGAGGCTATGCTTGCTCAGGGTGTTTGCTAATCCAAAACATGCAATGATGAATGATAATGCGCCCGTCACATTTTTATGTGACTGGCGCTTTTATTGTTTTATAAAATGAGCAGTGGTATAATTACTGTTGGATTTGGATAATGACGAAATAGATTAATGCAGGTCCGAACAAATTCGGACGGTAGTGAGGAGAGACAATGATTACAAAAATGGGAATGCCTATAGGTGGTCTTTCAAAGGCAGGCTTTTCAGGAAGCCAAAGAGGAATGCGGTTTTTTGTGAAGTCTTTTGAGGAAGGAAAACTTACAGCTTACGTTTTTCCGGAACCTAATAATTTCGCAAACACTCCGGAGGAAAAAAAGATATCAAAAGAATTTGATTTTGATGATGAGGCGAGAGATAAAGTTATCGATTGGCTAAATGCAATCTATGAAGAGAAGAAAGACTATTGGGAAGAGGCTTTCTTAAATAGAAATAATGCCTTATAACTAATTTTTATATGCTACATAGGGTGTACTGAATAAAAGATGAGAAAAAGATAAGAGAGGATAAGAAAATGAATCATATAGTTTCTAAATTATTAATATACGGGGATATGCCAAGAGAGTCTATTCTTATGAAACTTAGTGGTATATTTGAGGATTTATCGAATGGACAGGACAGCGTTGATTCTCTTCGAATCAGAGTGTTCACACAGATAAAGAGAATTCTTGAGGTGGCAACAGATTATGCGTTTGATAAAAATCTTTGGCATAATTATCTTACTTTTCTTTTAATTACAAATGAAAATCCATTCAGTATTACTTGTGAGAAAGTCGGTGCCAGCGATGGCAGTGTAAACTATTTTGCAAAGAATGATTTCAAAGCATTTATGGAACTTTTCAATTATGATTTTTCAGATATTGAAAATAAGTTGAGCATTGATTGTTTCAGCAGAATTTCAGCTTACAAATCAATTGAGAAGAAGGAACTGATGTACAATCAAAATGTCAGTGAAAAAGTCAGAAGTCTTAGTGAGAAACTGGAACTTTGCAAAGATGAAGAAGAGTTTTTTGATTGTGTTACCACATTTTACAAGGATTACGGCGTGGGAATGTTTGGACTCAATAAGGCGTTTAGAATAGCTGAGGGTAAGGATCAGGTTAAATTTCTTCCTATCAACAATATGGATAAGGTGGTATTGTCTGACCTTATCGGATACGAGATTCAGAAGAAGAAACTTGTTGATAACACAGAAGCTTTTGTAGAGGGTAGAAAGGCAAATAATGTACTTTTATTTGGTGACAGCGGAACTGGTAAATCTACCAGTATTAAGGCTATTGTCAATGAGTATTATGACAGAGGCCTTAGAATGATTGAAATATACAAGCACCAGTTTAAAGATTTATCTGAGGTCATTGCAAGAATAAAAAACAGAAATTATAGATTTATTATTTATATGGATGATTTGTCTTTTGAAGAATTTGAGATTGAGTATAAGTTCTTAAAAGCTGTAATTGAGGGCGGAGTAGAGACTAAGCCTGACAATATTCTTATTTATGCAACAAGTAACAGAAGACATCTTATCAAGGAAACATGGAGTGACAGATCTGATGTGAAGGTTGAAAACGGTATGCATAAGTCGGATACTATTGAAGAAAAGTTGTCCCTTGTAAATAGATTTGGTGTTACAATCAATTATTCAAAACCAAGTCAGAAAGAATACTTTAATATAGTAATAGAACTTGCCAGAAGAGCAGGTGTTACCATGTCTGATGAGGAACTTAAGGCTGAGGCAAATAAATGGGAGCTCAGTCACGGTGGTATTTCAGGAAGAACTGCAAGTCAGTTCATAAATTATATTCTAGGTTCAGTAGAAGCCCAGGAGGGATAATAAGAGGTATTATATGGAAACTACTAATGTAATGAGAATTCTATCTCAGAAGAAAATACAGTATACGCCACACTGCCTTGAAAATGCGGAAGGTTTATCTGGGAGTGAGATGGCAGCCGGACTTGGACAGAATCCTGAAAGAGTATTTAAAACTCTTGTTACCGTAGGAAAGTCAAAAACTTATTATGTGTTTATGATTCCGGTGGAAGAGGAACTTGATTTGAAAAAGGCAGCAAAAGCAGTGGGGGAAAAATCCATTGATATGATTAAGGCCAAAGAACTTCTGCCTTTGACAGGGTACGTTCACGGAGGATGTTCTCCCATAGGAATGAAAAAAACTTTTAAGACAGTGGTGCAAAAGTCCGCAAATGATTTTGATACCATAATGTTTAGTGCCGGTAAGATAGGGCATCAGATAGAGACAAATGTCAATAATCTCTCCAAGGTAATCAGGTTTGAATTTGGAGATGTAATTATATAGAAATGAAGGCAAGTGGAGCTGCAAAAAATATAACCAATTATTAATACGGTAATACAAAATAAAAAAGAGAAACCAGGTCGCTTCGGTACACCAAAGTGTGTACATTACGACCAAGGTTTCTCTTTATTTTACATCCGGATGCCATTATTTCTTTGGCAATCTTAACGTCATCAACATAGCGGCTAATTTTTGCTAAACAGTTTATTTTTAATTTTGTCTTTGATAATGCAAAAAACTATACAGCTGATTAGTGCACCGATAGCAGTGACGTATGATTTGATTACTATTGTGGTTGTAAGGTTTGGAAGG
Source organism: Lachnospiraceae bacterium (assembly GCA_015057625.1). Lineage (GTDB taxonomy): Bacteria > Bacillota > Clostridia > Lachnospirales > Lachnospiraceae > SIG293. The sequence goes on from SVDZ01000013.1 coordinate 25,466, forward strand.
TACCAATTTAAGCCCGGTCTGTTGTAGGTGTGTAACAAATCAACAAATACAAGTCCGAAGAGGCAGTGTAGTATCAAAAAGTCTAAAGATCTTTTACCAATCCATTCCATAGCATTAGTAATAATCTGAGAATTCTTAATTAATCTGGCAATGTTGAAACCTATGTACATACAAAGGAAACCTTGAATAAAAAATACGATAGTCTCTGTCCAAATAAGAGTGTCTCTCATTCCGATAAGTGGATTGTTAAGTGTGTGATATTTATACCAATGATCGAATTTGTAAACATGGAAAACACCTAGCTGTCCTTCGTACATATGAGTGTCCAAAATGAAATAGAACAATACAAAATATATGGCTGTAGATACTATAGTTGTCAAAGTGGATATCCATGGCTTTAAACTAATAATTTTGTTTGTAATATCGTACTCCCTCAATAGTTGAGAAAACAACATAATGGAGGTGTAAATTGGTACATGTGCCAAATTCCATGGGCTCTGTTTTAAATTGACGTACAGTACAGTTCCAACAAAAAGGAGTGCTATGCAACAAATAAGGTTAAGAGTTTTTTTGTTGTGTAATACTTTGGCCAATGGAATAAACAGGATAAATGTAAAGCACATAGTCCAGATAAACCAGGTAGGAGATAAATCCAAATATAAAACATCCTCAACTGCATCAAAACTATCTGGATAAATAAGGTCTGACAGCTCGAATCTTATAAAAGTATAAGAGAGGTTTCTAACCCACTGTGCAAAGGTGAAATGGTGAACGAAATAGCAGTAGATACCACCTATAACTGAAGCACCACCAGCCAATGCTATTGTTGGAAGAAATAGAGTTTTAAACTTGTTAATATACTCATCTTTAATACTTCTCTTTTCAGGATTATACACATAGGCAGAGAGAATAAAGAATACAACGATGAAACCGTTTGCTGCCGAGTTAACAAGAAAGTCGGCTACTGTATCAGGGTTTCTGTATATAAGATGCCCAACTAGTACGCTGAGAATTCCAAGACCTTTTATAATGTCAAATTCTCTAATTCTATTATTGTTCATAGTTATCATGCCTCCCCGTCTTTATAATATTTATTTAATACAAATGCCATCATAGTAATGTCGTCAAACTGATTGGCATCGCCAACATAAGCATCCAGACTTTGTTTCATTCCTGTAATTATGTCCTTGATGTTGCAGTCTTTATACTGGTTAAGAGCATCCTGCATTCTGTCTTCTCCAAACAACTCAGCATCTATGTTTTGAGCTTCGGTGACACCGTCGGTATATACAAACAGGCAATCGCCGGGATTAAGCTTGAATGAGTGCTCATCGAATTTCATTCCTTCCATAACTGCTACAGCTGGAGAATGTTTGTATTTGCTAAGTTCAAAACTTCCATCTTTTCGCTTGATCGCCGGGTGTTCGTGACCTGCGTTTGCAGCAAGGCCTTCGCCGGTTTCTAAGTCAATTAGAGCCAGCCATACAGTAACGAATAGGCTTGATTCATTTCCTTCACAAAGCTGGTTATTAACATTTTTTAAAGCTTCTGAAGGCGTATCCCCCATGCTCATTCTGTTTTTGATAAGAGTCTTTGCAATAACCATGAATAATGCGGCTGGAACACCTTTTCCCGATACGTCTGCCATAACTAAAGCTATGTGTTTATCATCTACGAAGAAGAAGTCATAGAAATCGCCTCCCACTTCTTTGGCAGGATTCATGCTTGCGTAAACATCCAGTTCCGCTCTGTTAGGGAAAGGAGGAAATACGCTTGGAAGCATATCAGACTGAATTCTGGTAGCAACATTGAGCTCAGCGGCAATTCTTTCTTTTTCTGCATTTATGGTAGCTATTTCATTGATGTATGTATTGATAGAGTTGATCATGGAAACTACATCGTCAGCCAAAGCCTCAATCTCGTTTCCGGATTTTATACGCTCTAAGTGATTGATTGCTTTCTCACTGTTTTTGTTATCGCCGTATTTTTGTACACTCTTTTGAACTATCTTTAAAGGCCTGATGTTAAAGATATAAATCAATACCAGACATAAAACTGACAGAAGAATCTGGAGTAAAACAAAGAATCCTACACCGGTTGTTGTCTGGGAAGAAACCTCTTCATTGAAGTCCTTTAAGTCAAATGTGACACCGAGAATATAGTGGCGGTTTCCAATAGAAGTGAGGTAGTTATATTTGTCAATGAAATCACCGTTGGTTACAAGGTAGTCTTCGTTGTCAACTGCCTGACTTGAAGAGTGTTTCTGAGTTTCATTACTTTGAACTGTAACTCCGAGAATGTAGGCCTGTCCATATTCTGTTCCGCGGACCTTGTCTCCCTTGGCACCATTTAAAATAAACATAACATCATTGTAATCTTCAGATACTGATGCACAATATAAATAGCTGGTGTTGTAGGCTACAGTGATGCTGTTAAATGAAGCTAAAATCCAGTTGTACATAATCTCTGCGTACATTTTTTGATCCTCAGCCGGAAGTGCAATTATATCCTGGATAGTGGCATCGGATAAAATGAAACCGTTATGTTTTGATACAAATTCTTTTGCCTTTTCATTGGTTTTAACACTGGTATCATACTCAAGATTGAGAGTGTCAGAATTGGTGTACCAATAGTTTAATAACCACTCCCATGCGGGGTAATCCTTAATGATATTTTCTGTTTCCTCGGAAATTTGGGAGGCGAGAGTCTCCTTTTGATGTGTTACAGCGCTCTTGTATACTCTTTGTAAAATGCCATATGCCATAAGACCGGTTATGAGAACACCTATGACAAAGAATATGGCAACCTGAAATACAAGACCTTCCTTGTACCTTTTCTTAGTAGTTAAGTCATCTTTCATATCCATCTCTCCCATTTAAATAAATAGTTTTTCTGAATTAAAATTGTAGTGGATTACATACTATAATTATACATTTAAAATGAATTAATTGCTATAAATTTTATGAGATGAAGACATTTTTATACATATTTTTTTAGCAGCAGTAATGGAAGAAAAATAAAAAAAGTAAGGAACATTTTTATAGATTTTTATGTGCTTTGGATTTATAATTTAACTATATTTATAATGAGCGGAAATACATAAATACATATATAAGAGATTTCCAAAAAAGTAACCTCGAAGTGACGAAACGGAGGTCAATATGGAGAAAAAAATAGGAATAAAATCTTTTGTTCGTAGAGTTGAAGGACTTACTATTGTTCGGGCTGTGCGCAATGCACTCATACATATTACCCCTATAGTTTTAATAGGTGCGTTTGCATTGATTTTTAAAACCCTTCCTATCATAGCTTATCAAAATTTTATAAATACATTTCAGGATGGTATTTTGGTACAGCTTTTTGATACGTCATACATGGGAACTATGGGGATATTATCTGTGTACATGACTTATGCGGTAAGCAGATCTTATATGAAGATAAAAGGTAAATCTCAGACCCAGGAGGGTGGAGCGATTATCTCATCTATAGTGTCTTTTTTCATTGTAACAGGAATTTATTTACCTGATTTTGGAATAGAGCATATGGGTGTGAAGTCTATGTTTCTTGCCATAGTAACAGCTCTTGGTGCATCAGCTATGTATTTTAAACTAACAAATTTTATGAGTGCGAGAAAAACAACACCATTCTTGATTGGTGCTAACAGGGCGTTTAACAAGATGTTGTCGACTATATTCCCTATCATGGCAGTTGTTTCTTTTTTTTCTGTTGCCAATATTATAATTATAACTGTTTTTAAGGTGGATTCATGTCGCTCACTTATGATTAATTTCTTTAACGGACTTTTCTCATCAGGGGAAGTTGGATTTTTTAAAGGATATATGTTTGTTATAGTGACATCTCTTCTTTGGTTTTGTGGTATTCACGGAAGTGACACCCTTGAGGGAGTTATGCAAACTTATTTTGTTCCGGGACTTGCTGAGAATCAGGCAGCAGTAGCTGCAGGTACAGCTCCATCAACAATTTTGACAAAGGAGTTTTTTGATTGTTTTGTTTTTATAGGTGGATGTGGCGCAACTATTTGTCTTCTCATATCTATTTTTATATTTTCCCGAAGCCGTGTTAGAAGAGGAATAGGTTTGGCTGCAGCGTTTCCAATGGTGTTTAATATAAATGAACTTATGGTATTTGGGCTTCCTATTGTATTTAACATCACAATGCTAGTACCATTTTTGCTTACTCCATTAGTATTATATACTATTTCCTACTTTGCCATAGCATCGGGAATTGTTCCCCATATTACAACTGAGGTTGTCTGGACTACACCTATTTTTATGGGAGGGTATCACGCCACAGGCACAGCTGCAGGAGCAATCTTACAGCTGGTTAACGTGATTGTGGGAATATTGATTTATGCACCGTTTGTACGCTACATGGACAAAACCGCGCTTGAAAGCGCAAAAGATAATTATGAGTCTTTTATTAAATTCTTTAAAGAAAATGAGCAGTCCATGTCAAAGATTACTTTGACTGAGTTGGAAAATGTATATGGAGATTTTGCAAAAGATTTGTGCAATGATATGAAATACGGTTTGAGAAGGCAGGTTGTATTAGCTTATCAGCCACAGTATCATTATGATGGACATTGCATTGGAGCAGAAGCGTTGCTGAGATGGGAACATCCGGTTCTTGGAGTGATTTATCCTCCGCTGGTTATAAAACTGGCAGAGGAAGGTGGATTCCTGGCTGAGCTGGAAGAAAAGATAGTAGAGCAGGCTATATCAGACAGACCTGAAGTGCTTGCCAGATTTGGAGAGAATATTAAGATATCAATCAATGTAACTGCAACAACAGTAGTTACTCCAAGATACATTCAGTTCTGCAAGAGTGTTAACGATAAAACTCCATTTGCTGATATGAATATCTGTTTAGAAGTAACAGAACAGTCAGAAATCTTTTTTACCGAAGATACCATAAAAGCATTGAGAGAATTGCGAGAAATGGGATTACTTCTAGCTATTGATGACTTTTCTATGGGCCAGACATCAATTCAATATCTTCAGGATAGTTTGTTTGATATTATAAAATTAGACGGATCACTGGTGAAAGGATTGTTAACCCGCAAGAATGCAAGAGACATTATATTATCAATTGTAAATCTTGCAAATTCACTTCAGCTTACAGTATTGGCAGAGTATGTTGATTCAGAAGAGAAGCGTAGTATGCTCCATGATATTGGCTGTGATAATTATCAGGGATATTTATATTCCCCAGCTGTATTTTTGGACGATAAATAAGCACGAGGAAGAGAGTATTCATATAAACAGTTTAAAAAAAAGACAGATGCGTTAGTGATTTACAAATCACTAACGCATCTGTCTTTATGCTGACGCATCCGCTCGCGCGCGAAGTGTCGCAAGCGACACTTTGTTCTTATTTGATTTTTTTAACTTTAGACCATTTGCTGTAGTGTTTTGTTCCGGCAACTTTGATGTAAGCTCTTGCTTTTGCGTAGTATTTCTTTCCGGATTTGAGTCTCTTGATCTTTTTTGTAAGTTTAGTAGTAGTTACACTCTTGGTAACTTTCTTTTTGAATTTTTTGCTTGTAGAATATTTAATTTGATATCCTGTTGCGTATTTAACTTTTTTAAGCTTAATCTTCGCTGTATTTTTAATTCGTTTAGCCTTTTTAATCTTAGCTTTTGCTAATTTTACAGAGGAGATTTTCTTCTGGTCGGAAGCAGAAATATTGCTGTTTCCACCATTGTTGCCACCGGAGTTGTTATTTCCTGAAACAGAGGTCGTTTCATTGAACTGGTCGCCGTATGGATTTGTAACAATATCACCGTCCTGATTTTTTGTCGTCTGCGTCTGTGTACTGAAATGCTCTATAAATGGATTTGTAACTTTATCTCCGTCATCATCTGCAGAGCAAGTAGCGGCTGAAGGAGTAAGTAAACATCCAACTAATAATGTGGCGCAAATAGAAATAGATAATTTGTTTTTGAAATTCATCATTAACTCCTTTACTATTTAATTTTTACTTTTTTAGCTTTTGTCCAAGAACTTTTTACCTGCTTACCGGCAGAATCTGTTTTGTAAGCTTGAATTTTGAAGTAGTATGTCTTCTTAGACTTAAGTGATTTGATTGTAAGTGAACTCTTTGTAGTAGACTTTGTTTTTACTTTCTTTGTTACTGCTTTGTTAGTGCCGTATTTGATAATGTAACCTGCAACTTTTTCTGATGAGGACATCTTAATTGTGGCTGTTTTTTTCTTCTTGCTCTTAAGAGATGAAATCTTAGGTTTCGCAACGTTTACTTTGTTCCACTTAGCATATAAGTTAAGAGTGTCCAAATCAGTAGGCTGATTGAAGTTAAATGCTGTGCCCGCAGATGTGTACCAACCGCCAAAAGTATATCCTGCTTTTGTAAGTGAAGGCGCTTTTAATAAGTTACCCTTCGTTACAGTAGCAGTAGAAACAACTTTGTTGTCGCTGTAGTACGAAACTTTAGTGTCAAGAACAGGCTTAACAGGTTTGTCGATGTTGTCCCAAATTGAAGATTTTTTCCAAGTTCCTGTGTAAGAAGCGCCCGGAGTTTTTGACTGGTTCTGGTAAACACGGATGTAATCAACATACATAGTTGTGCCTTCCCATGTAGAATATGGCTCAACACCACCTATGTAGTTTCCGCCGATTGCCACGTTTAAAATAAAGAAGAATTCGTGACCGTTGAACTCGTCGCTTGCTGAACTCATTACGTTGATTGTGCCGATTTCTTTATCATCAATAAAGAATGTGAGTCTTTCTGAATTCCATTCGAATGCGTAAATGTGCCAGTCATCGATTGATCTTCCGTATGGAATAGTACGAGATTTTCCGCCGTCGTAACAATGATTGTATTCATCGCCTATGTTCCAATGGAGTGTTGAATTAACTACGTCACTGATGTTTGCGTGTTCCATAATATCTATCTCACCGCAATATGGCCATCCCTTAGGATCGTTGTCTCCAAGCATCCAGAATGCAGGCCAGACACCTCTTTGCATACCGTTGTCAAACTTGATGGCAGCTTCGATACGTCCGTATTTGAAATCCTGCTTTTTAGAAGTCTGAATTCTTCCTGAAGTATATGTTCCGTCAGTTTCTCTCTGGGCGTGGATTGCTAATGCTTTTCCGTCGTCTGTAGTGTGTCTGTCATCACTCTGAATGTCAGCGATGTAAACATTTTTAGGGGAAGAAGAGTATTCTTCTTTCTCGTTGTTTCCCCAACCGTTATTATTTCCATGTTCGTAATTCCATGTGTCTGTGTCGAGGGTTTCTCCGTCAAATTCATCGCTCCACACAAGATCTTCAAATGTGTACCCGCGGGCTATAGTTTCCGCGCTGGATGGGTCCGGTTTTGCCATAACCCCTGAAATAGTGAGGGGTGAAACTGCAAGTGATAATGAGAGTAATGATACTCCTGCTAATTTTGTGATTCTTTTTCTCATAAAGTAATTCCTCCTTTGTTTTGTGTAGAAACATTATTCACTCTTCTTTTTCTTTGAGGAAGTAGTAGCCTTCTCAGTGGAAGAGTCAGTTGTTTTTGAACCGCCATGGTATGTGCAATACTTGGTAGGTTCATCTCCCTTACTGTAGGTTTCTGTTCGTGTTGAAGGACAATTTGAAGTGGCGATATTTCCTGAAGAATTACAGATTTTCAGTTCGACCACGTCGTCACCCTTTTCAAATTTTTTGTCTTCATATCCCTTTTTCTCGTCGATTCGGTTCATAATCTTTGCCCATAATCTTTCGTGATAAGCTTGATCCCAACCTAAATCTTTGTTTTCATCAAAACCTGTCCAGATTGAAGCTGCAAGATATGGAGTGTATCCGCAGAACCATAAGTCGTATGAACTTGAAGTGGTTCCTGTCTTTCCGGCTGCGGCCATAGAACCTGCAAGCTTACATGCACGTCCGGTTCCTTCAGTTACAACGCTTTCCATAGCAGTTGTGAGAAGATCTGCTGTGGATTCCTTTAAAACCGTGTGAGTAGTAGGAGTAGTGTTGTCGAGAAGAATACGTCCGTCTTCATCGACTACCTGAGAATAGAATACAGGTCGTGTGTAAACACCCTTGTTTGCGATAGTAGCGTAAGCTGCTGTCATTTCAAGGTTAGTAACACCGTCTGTAATACCACCGAGAGCAAGAGCCTGTTGGATATCTGATACAACAGAACCATCTTCTTCGGTACGTCTCGAAACTAATGTGGTGAGACCAAAATTCTCAAGGTAATCAAAACCAAGTTTTGGTGTAATATCTGTGAGTACCTTAACGGCACATACATTCATTGAATCTGCGATAGCTTTCTTAACGGTAACTGATCCTCTGTAACCTTTATACCAGTTGTTAACAGGACGTCCGTTTTTGTATTTAAATGGCTCGTCCACAATCTTGGTGTTGAGGTTATAACCCATAGTGTCTATGGCAGGAGCATAAGTAGAAAGTACCTTGAAGGTTGACCCCGGCTGTCTTGTTGACTGAGTAGCTCTGTCTAATGAAAGACTGACTTTTTTGCTTCCGCGTCCACCTACAATTGCTTTTACATAACCTGTTTTAGGATCCATTACTGTAAATGAAACCTGAGGCTGAGGAGTGTAGTACAATGTCTCAAATTCCTGATCGCCTTCAGCCAGTCCCTTTGGATGAAGATATTTTTTGTACTGTTTAACGCATTTTTTGGCCTCTTCTTTAGAGTTGAAGATGAGCTTGAATGCGGATTCTCCCAACAATGTTTTATGATAGTAAGTTATATAGCTTTCTGAATAGTTATCTGAACTTCCGTCTGCATGGAGAACGGTGTATGCCCAGTTGATAGACCAGTATACATTTGAAGGATAGTTGGAATCGTCGGACAATTCCTGATCACAGATTTTCTGAATATCTGAATCCATAGTGCTGTATACCTTAAGTCCGCCACTGTAAAGTGCGTTGTATGCCTGGGTGTATGTGTAGCCTTTCTGTTCCTGTAAATCACCGAGAACCTGATTGATTACTTCATCTACAAAGTAAGAATAAGTGCTGTTGTCTTTCTTTGTGATTTTTGCATCAACGGACTGGATTTTGTCATATACTGAATCATCTAAAGCTTCCTCGTACTGTTCCTGAGTGATGTGACCGTTGTCTCTCATATATTCGAGAATGGTGTCACGTCTTTGTTTGTTTTTCTCAGGATGAGTAATGGGATTGTTTGCGCTTGGGTTCTGTGTAATGGCAGCGATAATTGCACATTCGGAAATGGAAAGGTCGCTGACGTTTTTGTTGAAATATCTAAGAGAAGCTGCCTGAACTCCTAATGTGTTTGCACCAAGGTTGATGGTGTTTAGGTATGTCTCCAAGATGGTTTCCTTTGATGTTTCTTTTTCAAGTTGAACTGCCAGATACTGCTCCTGAATCTTTCTTCTTAAGGAATCTCCGAGAGAGTTCTCTTCAGTCCAGTCTGTAAATACGTTGTTTTTTAATACCTGCTGAGTAATAGTACTACCACCCTGTGAAGGATAACCTCTATTGATAACCGCCTGGAAGATAGCACGTCCGATACCCTGAAGGTCAATACCGTTATGTTCGTAGAAACGTTCATCCTCGATATCTATAAATGCCCATTTTAAATATTCAGGTACATCTTTGATTGATATTTTGATTCTGTTTGAACCTGAAGTTACAAGCTTGGCCATAGATTTGTTATCCTTGTCATACACTGTTGTGGAATATGAGGATGGAACTATAGATACTTCGTTGATAGAAGGAGCTGAATCTATAAGTCCTTTTATCATGCCAAGGCCAAGAAAACCTGCGGTTACAACCGCAAGAATTATAGTGTATAAAAGAAATTTAAAGAGTGAGAAAAGAGAACGTGTAGCTAATTTGTTCTGATTTGACACTAATTCCTTTTGTTTGTCCATTGTTTTTTTGTAACTGAAATTCATTTTGTCATAGCCTCCTAACATCTAATACATTATAACAAAAACCTAAAATTAAATAAAGAGAAATATCTTATATAAATAAGAAGAATTAGTGAAAGATTTGTCGCTATTGAAAAATAAGATAATAAAATGTAAAATGAAGTCTGTTAAGGTCAAATAAATATGCGGAAAATGATAGAAATCCAGAGGTGATTATGGGAAATTCATATAAAATACTGTACGAGGGCAGAAGTGCCGAGATAGTGGAAAAAAAGTCCAGATTTATAGCTTATCTGCTTCCTGTCGAAAATGGTGAGGAAGCTGTGGCTTTTATAGAAAAAATAAAAAAAGAAAACTGGGATGCAAGACATAACTGCTACGCCTTTGTGGTGGGGCAGAACAATGAACTTCAGAGGTTTTCAGATGATGGAGAGCCGGGGGGAACTGCAGGGAAACCTATGCTTGATGTATTGTTAAAGGAAGGAATCCACAACTGTGTTGTGGTGGTTACAAGATATTTTGGAGGAGTGCTCCTTGGAACCGGAGGTTTGGTAAGAGCCTACAGTAAGGCGGTAAAAGAAGGGCTAAAAGCTTCAATTATTAAAGAAAAAGTTCTGGGAGAAGAAATCGTCATCACAACCGATTACAACGGAATAGGAAAAATACAGTATATTATCGCTGAAATGAACATAAAAATTCATGAGGAAGAATATACTGATGTGGTGAAAGTTACTCTGAAAATCCGAAAGGAAAACTGTGATAAATTCATAAACGATGTCACAGAAGCAACGGCAGGTAAGGTGGTAGTTAGAGACAGAGAAGAATGTTGGTTCCTTGAAGAAACCAGCGTGGAATATGATGAGGAAGATGACATTTAGAAATAGATAAATAATTAAAAGAGGTCGATTATGGAAGTTTTAGAATATTTACAGACTCTAAGAACCCCTTTGGGAGATAAATTAAATCTGATGTTTTCAGCCATAGGGCAGGAAGCTGTGGTTGTTATGGTTATGTGCGTGATTTTCTGGTGTATGGATAGAAAGTTTGGATACAGAATTGGTTTTTCATTTTTTCTGTCGGGGGTTGCGGTTCAGACATTAAAGATTATTTTTAAAATTCCCCGTCCGTGGATTCTTAGTAAATCAATAACGCCGGTTGAGGGGGCTAAGGAAGCTGCTACCGGTTATTCATTTCCAAGTGCACATACTCAGGGGGCAACATCACTTTACGGTGCGATTGCTTACAATGTAAGAAAAAAGGTAGTTCAGTTTGTAATGCTAATTATAATTTTACTGATAGCATTTTCAAGAATGTATCTTGGAGTGCATTCTCCGATGGATGTATCGGTGGCACTTGTTTTATCCTTTGCAATAACATACGCAGTCAATTATGCTATTGACAAAAAAGTCGTATACAAGTTCAGTATGGAACAGATACTTGCGGTACTTTTGGTTATTCCGGTTGCTATGCTTGTGATGTGTGTGATTCAAGTGGGAATGTATCATACAGCTATAGAACATATTTTGGATTTGATAAAGTTTGCAGGGGCGGCAGTTGGATTTTTGTTTGGATGGTATCTTGAAAATAAATATCTTAAATTTGATGCCTCAAAGGGAAGCGTCTCGGAAAAAGTGTTGAGAGTTGCAATTGGAGTGGTGATTATATTACTGATAAAAACTCTGCTTAAACCAATGGAGAGAGAGTTCTATGTGTTTGGCTTTGTAAGGTATTTTATCATTTTATTTTTTGGTATTTTTGTGTATCCTTATTTGTTTACAAAAATTCCAAATCGCAAAAAGGGATTGAAAAAATAAATGGAATGTGCTTATAATATCTGTGGCTTACTGCAAAAATACAGTGGAGTCAAAGAAGTTATTAATGAATAGCAAAAGAAGGATAGGAAAATGATAAGAGAAGATGTAAGAAATGTGGCAATTATTGCTCACGTAGATCACGGAAAAACAACACTTGTAGATGAATTGTTAAAGCAAAGCGGTGTCTTTAGAGAAAATCAGGAAGTTGCTGAGAGAGTAATGGATTCAAATGATATCGAGAGAGAAAGAGGTATCACAATCCTCTCAAAAAACACTGCGGTAGTTTATAAAAATACAAAAATTAATATTATCGATACTCCGGGACATGCAGATTTCGGTGGAGAGGTTGAGCGTGTACTTAAGATGGTTAACGGAGTTATTCTTGTAGTAGATGCTTTCGAAGGTGCAATGCCACAGACTAAGTTCGTTTTAAGAAAAGCATTGGAACTTGAGCTCCCTGTTATTGTTTGTATCAATAAGATTGACAGACCGGAGGCAAGACCTGAAGAAGTTATTGATGAAATTCTTGAGTTGTTTATTGAACTTGATGCCAATGAAGAACAGCTTGAGTGTCCTTTTGTATACGCGTCTGCGAAGGCAGGACATGCTGTTCTCGATTTGAATGATATGCCAGAGGATATGGTTCCTTTGTTTGAGACAATTATTAATTACATTCCTGCACCTGAAGGAGATCCTGATGCGGATGCACAGATGCTTGTAAGTACAATAGATTACAATGAATACGTTGGAAGAATCGGTGTAGGTAAAATTGACAATGGTACTTTGAAGGTTAATCAGGACGCAGTCATTGTAAATGCCCATGAACCTGAAAAATCTCAGAGAGTTAAAATTAGTAAATTATATGAGTTTGATGGCCTTGATAAAGTTGAAGTTAAGGAAGCAACTGTGGGAGCAATCGTAGCGGTTTCAGGAATCTCTGATATTAAGATTGGTGATACAATCTGTTCTCCTGAAAATCCACAGGCAATTCCTTTCCAAAAAATTTCAGAGCCTACAATCTCAATGCAGTTTATGGTTAATGACAGTCCACTCGCAGGACAGGAAGGTAAATTTGTAACTTCAAGACATTTGAGAGACAGACTTTTCAGAGAGTTAAATACTGACGTAAGTTTGAGAGTCGAGGAGACAGAGAACACAGAGAGTTACAAGGTTTCAGGAAGAGGAGAACTTCACCTTTCAGTTCTTATCGAAAATATGAGAAGAGAAGGATATGAGTTTGCCGTAAGTAAAGCTGAGGTTATTTACAAAGAAGATGAAAACGGAAAGAAACTTGAGCCTATGGAGCAGGTGTTCATTGACGTTCCGGAAGAATTCTCGGGATCTGTAATTGAAAAACTGAGTCAGAGAAAAGGTGAACTTCAGAATATGGCTCCTGGACAGGGTGGATATACAAGACTTGAATTCTCTATTCCATCAAGAGGACTTATCGGTTACAGAGGAGAGTTTATGACTGATACAAAGGGTAACGGTATTTTAAACTCAGTATTTGCGGGATATGGTCCGTTCAAGGGAGAAATCCAGTACAGAAAACAAGGTTCATTAATCGCATTTGAGAATGGTGAAGCTATCACATACGGACTGTTCAATGCCCAGGAGAGAGGAACATTGTTTATCGGACCCGGCGAGAAGGTTTATGCCGGAATGGTTATCGGTCAGACAGGACGTGCCGAAGATATCGAAGTAAATGTATGTAAGAAGAAACAGCTTACTAATACCCGTGCTTCAGGATCTGATGAGGCGTTAAAACTTACACCTAAGAAAGTTTTAAGTCTTGAGCAGTCTCTTGAGTTTATTGACACAGACGAATTATTAGAGATAACTCCTGAAAATTTAAGAATCAGAAAGAAGATTCTTGATCCTACTCTCAGAAAGAGAGCAGCAATGAGAAAGTAATTGCAGTGAAATGAAACAACATAACACTCTTTAGAAAAAAGAAAATAATGGAAAAATTCTTGTTTCTGAGGAAAAGATAAAAATAAGACAGGAAATCTATCTTGTAAGATAGATTTCCTGTCTTATTTTGCCTTTTTATGACGGTTTTCAGTACTTAAAATCAATACGAAATATAAGTAAATAAACTTAATTAACGAGGTGAAAATGGATAAAAACAGTACCGGTTACAAAGGAATTGATTTGACGGGGTATCAGAGAAAATTAAAGGAAATCAGGCGCAAAAACAACAAGACACAAAAAGAAATGTCTGAATTGATTAATATGTCGGAAGAGGCGTGGGGGAAAAATGAGAGGGGGGAGTGTTCACCGTCCACAGAGTTTTTGATAAAACTGTATCAGGGGACAGGTGTTGATCTTGGAACGCTGTTCTTTGATGAAAAAGATGAATTAGATAGAATGCTGGCAAAAATTCATAATATGTCCGAGTCGGGACTTTCAATAATGCTTTTGGAAATTGCAGAAATGATTGGAGAAGAAAATAGCATTAAACTTATTGAAAAAATGAAGGGGAAAAAATAAAAAATATTTGTGGGGTTTTATAATGAAGGAAATATTAATAGTCGAGGATAAAATAACTGCAGCGCAGGCGCTTAAAGCAATTGTTGAGGAAGAGTGCGAAAATGCAAAAGTATATTTGGCGGATAGTCTTGAGGAAGCATTAAAGATTTCCATGTTGTATGACATAGAGATGATGCTGGTGGACGTTGTGCTTAATCCGGCAGATAAGGCAGATATTTCGGGAATAGAATTTATAAGAAAAATAAGACATGTTGATAAATATAAATTTGTTCCCATAGTGATGGTGACTTCGCTGGAAGATCCAAAGATGATGGCGTATGAGGAATTGCATTGCTACAGTTTCATAGAAAAACCGTACAATATCGAGAATGTAAAAAAAGTAATCAGAGAAACTCTCGAGTATAAATTGGGACACGGTGAAGAGAAGTATGTGTTTAAGAGTGACGGGATTATTTATTCCGTTAATAAGAATGAGATATTGTATATAAATACTGTGGGTAAGAAGATGGTTATGCAAATGAAAAATGACAGGTTTGCCATGCCTTATGTGCCGATTAAAAAACTGGCTGAGGAATTGTCCGAAGATTTTGTTCAGTGCAACAGAAATTGTATTGTAAATAAAAGAAATATTAAAACTGCGGATTTTGTAAATAGGATCATTACAGTTGATGGAATTGATGAGGAGATAAATATAGGACTTCGCATGAAGAAAAATGTTGCGGAGGTCGTTAATAATGGTAGATAGAATATGTAACGTGTTAGAGATTATCACAGTGTGGATAGCATTCAGAGAGATTTCCGGAAAGAAAATAGAGATTGATAAACTTGCTGCAGCTTTTCTTGGAAGTTATATTGTGATAGTTGCTGTTGCTAACGAGTACGATAATTTCAGATTTTTTGGAGTGGTTATTTATCCGCTTACATTTTTGTATGTATTATTGTTAAATAATAAAAAAGTTTTGGAGTCATTTTTTAAATGGCTTTTTTGTATTGTGTTTATAAGTGTTCTCCAACTGGCATTGATTGGAATTGTTACAGGCGTGTTTGGAGATTTGGATAATGATTCTTTAAGTATATTGCTTGTTAATTCTTTAGTGATGATATTGGTAATGGTCTTATTTAGAAAACAATATCTGGTGGATAAAAAGATACTGGTTGAAGTAATTCTTGAGAATATAATTATGTGTCTGGTGATATTGGCTGTTGGGGCGGCTATGATATATACCGTTAAAAGAGGACGATATATTAACTCGATAAGTGCAATTGGCATTGCAATGTTTGTTCTTTTGACATTTTGTGTCGTGTATATTTTCCAAAAAGAAAAGAAGATAATAGAATATAAAAAGGACGAGATTAAAATGGAGCAGGTGTATTCTGATACTTACAGCGAACTGATTGGAGAAATCAGGAGAAAGCAGCACAGCTTCGATAATCACATTAATGCTATTATGGGAATTACTGTAGTTGCAAAAGATATTGAGGAAGCGAGAAGAAAACAACAGGAATATACGCAGGTGATTTCTGAAGAAAACAGGTTTAATAAAATGCTTCAGACCGGAGGGTCCCCTGTGATAACCGGTTTTTTGTACAACAAATTTGTTGAAGTTTCGAATCGTGGAGTTAATATAGTTCCAAAACTTGCAATAGGAGATATGAAATGCAGGCTCAGACAATATGACTTAATAAATATAATGGGAGTTCTGATTGATAATGCAGTCGAGGCTGCAAGCAATGTTAACTCAGATGGAAAAGATGTTTTGTTTACGCTTAAGGAAACAAATGAAAAAATAATTGTACGGGTTGAGAATTCCTGTCAGTATTTTGAAAAGAGTCAGATAGCGAAATTCTTTGAAAACGGATATAGTACCAAAGGTGATAGAAGAGGAATTGGATTATATGATGTTAAGAAATTGGTCGAGGATGTAAAAGGTGATATTTTTGCAGATACAAAGGCGTCTAAGGAAGATAACACATTTACCATTGAAATAGCCATTTTGAAGCAATAAGTATATCATTTCTCAATTGTTTTTTTTGTTCAGATATGGTATGCTATAAGTCGGTGTTTTAAGAACATGTTTTGAACTAAAATAGATAAACAAAAAGAGGAATTAATATGAAGAGAGTATTGCTTAAATTAAGTGGAGAGGCGTTAGCCGGAAGCAAGAAGACAGGTTTTGACGAAGAAACTTGTGTCCAGGTGGCAAAGCAGGTAAAGAAGCTTACTGAAAAGGGAGTTGAAGTTGCCATTGTTATCGGAGGCGGAAACTTCTGGCGCGGACGTACCAGCGAAAAGATAGACAGACCAAAGGCAGACGGCATCGGGATGCTTGCTACGATTATGAACTGCATGTATGTTTCAGAAATCTTCAGAACTGAAGGAATGGGAACTGAAGTGTTCACCCCGTTTCTTTGCGGAACATGGACAAAGCTGTTCTCGAAGGATGAAGCGGTTGCAAGTCTTGAGAGTGGAAAGGTATGTTTCTTTGCAGGTGGTACAGGACATCCATATTTCTCAACAGATATGACTATGGTATTAAGAGCTATAGAGATTGAGGCAGATTGTATTCTTGGAGCTA
This sequence comes from Lachnospiraceae bacterium, assembly GCA_015057625.1. Taxonomy (GTDB): domain Bacteria; phylum Bacillota; class Clostridia; order Lachnospirales; family Lachnospiraceae; genus SIG293. The sequence goes on from SVDZ01000013.1 coordinate 42,251, forward strand.
AGGCAATCGATGGAGTTTATGACAGCGATCCTGCAGTCAACCCTGATGCTAAGAAGTTCGACGAACTTTCTATTCAGGAGATTGTCGATAAGAGACTTGGTGTTATTGACCTTGCAGCGAGTGTTCTTGCTATGGAAAATAAGATGCCTATGTTACTGTTCGGACTCAATGAGGAAAACAGCATTATGAGAGCAGCAACAGGTGAAAAAATAGGAACAAAAATTACTGTTTAGTATTCATTTTATAAAAGTAAACTTTATATGAGAGGATTATTATTATGGAAGAAATTATTATGACTTATGAAGAAAAGATGCAGAAATCTTACGAGAACTTATTGGGTGAGTATACTACTATAAGAGCAGGACGTGCAAATCCACACATCCTTGACAGAATTCAGGTTGATTATTATGGATCACCTACTCCGATTCAGCAGGTTGGTAACATCTCAGTTCCGGAGGCTAGAATGATAGTTATTCAGCCATGGGACGCTTCAGTTTTAAAGGATCTTGAGAAAGCGTTACTTATGTCTGATCTTGGTCTTACACCTACAAATGACGGTAAGTGCATCAGACTTGTTTTCCCTGAACTTACAGAAGAGAGAAGAAAAGAACTCGTTAAGGATGTTAAGAAAAAGGGAGAGGCTGCAAAGGTTGCTGTTCGTAACATCAGAAGAGATGCAATTGATGCAATTAAGAAAAAAGGAAAAGAAGACGGAATATCAGAGGATGAAGTAAAATCATACGAAGATGACGTACAGAAACTTACTGACAAGTTCGTTGAAAAAATTGATGGAGCAGTTGAAGACAAGTCAAAAGAAATTTTAACAGTATAAAGAAATTAATCATAAGAGGAAACAGTTTTGTTTCCTCTTATGTTCGTACTATGAATGGAGATAATTATGGCTGGTAAATACGATTTAACAGGTATGAAGATTCCAAACCATGTGGCAGTTATCATGGATGGAAACGGAAGATGGGCAAAGAAAAGAATGCTTCCAAGAAATATGGGACACAGAGCCGGAGCAAAGGCAGTGGAGAATATCATCGAGGAAGCGCACGATATAGGAATAAAATATCTTACGGTATATGCTTTTTCTACAGAAAACTGGAACAGACCTGAACAGGAGGTTTCAGCTCTTATGAAGCTTCTCAGAAACTATCTTGAGGACTGTATTAAAAATGCTAATAAAAATAATATCAGAGTTAGAGTTATCGGTGAGAGAAGCAGACTTGACAATGATATTATTGACAGAATCAATGAGTTAGAAGAGGCTTCAAAGAACAATGACGGAATTAATTTTACAATCGCCCTTAACTACGGAAGCAGAGATGAAATTGTCAGAGCAATCAGAAAGATTTCAAAAGACTGCGAAGATGGAAAGATTAATTCAAAAGACATTACAGAAGAGACGGTATCTTCATATCTTGATACAAGTGATTTACCGGATCCTGATTTGATGATCAGAACCAGTGGAGAGGAGCGACTTTCTAATTATCTTCTATGGCAGCTTGCTTACACTGAATTTTATTTCACAGACGTATTGTGGCCTGATTTTGACAGAGAAGAATTAGAGAAGGCTGTAATTAAGTTCAATGAGAGAGATAGAAGATTTGGAAAGGTAAGCGAATAAAATGGTATTAAAGAAGTTTATGAACAAATCCTTTGTGGAGAGACTTTTAAGTGGAATAGTACTCGTGTTAATGGCATTGGTCACTATTATCACAGGAGGAGATGTTCTTTTGGTTACAGTGGGAACAATTTCACTCATAGGACTCTTTGAGATGAACAGAGTATTTTCCATTGAAAAAAACATAATAGGAATTATGGGATATTTATGTACCGTAGTTTATTACATATTGTTGAGACAGCAGATGCTTGAATATGAGTTTGCACTCTTTATTATTTTTGTGGTTTTACTTATGGCGGTTTATGTTTTTAAATTTCCTAAGGTAAAAACAGAAAGTGTGATGGCAGCTCTGTTTGGAGTTATTTATGTTGCAGCGATGCTCTCATTTATTTATTTGGTGAGAACATCTGAAAACGGTCTTTACAATGTATGGCTTATTTTCCTCTGTTCATGGGGAAGTGACACCTGCGCCTATGTTTTTGGCGTGGCATTCGGAAAACACAAGATGTCTCCTGTTTTGAGCCCTAAAAAATCAGTTGAGGGAGCGGTTGGAGGCGTTCTTGGAGCTGCAGTTCTTGGCTTTATTTATGCCAGCGTGTTCAGAGAAAATATATCCGGAGCAATTGATCCAAGAATTGCTTATCCTATAATTATCGCAGTGGGAAGTCTTATTGCAATGACAGGAGATTTGGCTGCATCTGCAATTAAGAGAAATCATAATATCAAGGATTATGGTAAATTGATTCCGGGCCACGGCGGCATTATGGACAGATTTGACAGTGTGATTTTTGTAGCACCGATTATCTGGCTTTTATTGAATGTTTTTCAGTAGAATAACTCATTTGTAATAATTTATATAAATTCGAAAGGCTTTATGTGAAAATGAAATATATTTCAGTTTTAGGGTCTACAGGTTCAATAGGAACACAGACTCTTGATATAGTCAGAAATAATGATGATCTCAAAGTGGTTGCCATGGCAGCAGGCTCAAACATTGAATTGCTTGAACAGCAAATCAGAGAGTTTAAGCCGGAACTTGTCTGCGTCTTTAATGAAGATAAGGCAAAACAGTTGAGAGAAAATATAAAAGATTTAGAGACAAAAGTAGTTGCCGGAATGGATGGCCTTATAGAGACAGCAGTTATTGAAAAAGCAGAGATAGTAGTTACTGCTTTTGTTGGAATGATTGGCATTAGGCCTACTATAGAGGCAATCAAAGCAGGAAAAGATATAGCTCTTGCCAATAAGGAAACTCTTGTAACTGCCGGACATATTATTATGCCGCTTGCAGATAAAATGGGAGTAAAGATTTTGCCTGTGGACAGTGAACACAGTGCCATATTCCAATCTTTAAACGGAGAAAACAGAAAGCAGATAGACAAGATTCTTCTTACAGCCTCAGGCGGACCTTTCAGAGGAAGAACCAGAGAGCAGATGAAGAATGTTAAATTAGAGGATGCGCTCAAGCACCCTAACTGGTCTATGGGCAGAAAGATAACTATTGATTCTTCCACTATGGTAAATAAAGGACTAGAGGTTATCGAGGCAAAATGGCTTTTTGATGTGGATTTTGATGATATCCAGGTAGTCGTTCAGCCACAGAGTCTTATTCATTCTATGGTGCAGTTTGACGACGGAGCCATTATTGCACAGCTTGGAACTCCCGATATGAGACTTCCTATCCAGTATGCTTTATATTATCCGGACAGAAAGTATTTAGGCGGAGAGAGAGTAGATTTTGCAAAGATAGCAGGTATTACTTTTGAAGCTCCTGACCCTGAAAATTTCAGAGGCCTCTCATATGCCTATGAGGCAGGAAAAATCGGAGGTTCAATGCCTACAGTATTTAATGCGGCAAATGAAAAAGCAGTCGAGAAGTTCCTCGACAGAAAAATAAATTATCTGGATATCACGGATATTATCAGATATTGTATGGACAATCATAAAAAAATTGATAATCCTGATTTTGAACAGATATTAGAAATCGAGCAGACAGTGTATGAAATGATTGAGAGTAGGTGGTAAATTTGAGTATAGTAATAGCATTAATAATATTCAGTGTTTTAGTAATATTTCATGAATTTGGACATTTTATTGTTGCAAAGAAAAATGGTATTGTAGTAAATGAATTTTCCCTTGGTATGGGACCAAGACTCATAAGCTGGGGAAAAGGTGAAACTAAATATTCCATAAAAATTCTTCCTTTTGGTGGTTCATGTGCAATGCTTGGAGAAGATCAGGATACAGTAGTTGAGGGCTCCTTCAATTCGAAATCCGTTTGGGCAAGAATGGCTGTTGTTTTTGCAGGACCTTTCTTCAATTTTATTCTTGCATGGGTATTGGCACTTATTGTTATCGGATTTGAGGGTATTGACCTTGCATATGTAGATGACCTTGATACACAGGGTATTTTGTACGAAAAGGGACTTAGAGACGGAGATAAACTTATCAAAGTAGACGGTAAGAGTGCGGTAATAGCGAGAGAGTTATTTAGAAATGATTATCTTTCGCCTCTGGATGGTTCTGAAATTGAACTGGTCTACAAGAGAGACGGAAAGAAACATACTATCAAATATGTACCTCCGGGCGAGAAAAAATATCTTCTTGGAATGTCTTATGCCGGAACAGAAGATCCGGCTGAAGTGGTGGTTATGAGAGAGAGCTCTCTGGCAAAAGCCGGAGCTGTTTCAGGAGATACTATTGTAAGTGTTAACGGAACCAAAATAAACAGCGGAGCAGATCTGAATAAATATTTCCAGGAGAATACTTTAGATGGAAGTGCTGTGAAACTTACAGTTTTGCGTAATAAAAAGGAAATTGAACTTGAAGTAGAGCCTAAAGTTACAACACTTTACAACTACGGTTTTAAGTACACAGCAAAAAGAATAAAACAGTCTCCAATTGGAGTGGTTAGATACAGTTTTAATGAAGTTAAATATGATGCCGACACAGTTCTTAAGAGCTTGAAGTTGCTTGTTACAGGAAAAGTAAATAAAGATGAAATGTCGGGACCTGTAGGAATTGTTGGAGCAATCGGAGATACTTACGAGTCAGCAAAAAAAGAAGGTATAATGCTGACCATTATGACAATGCTCAATATGGCTATTATGCTTAGCGCAAACCTTGGAGTTATGAATCTTCTCCCGATTCCGGCATTAGACGGAGGAAGATTGTTATTCTTTATTATTGAGGCTTTAAGAGGAAAGCCTATTGACAGAGAAAAAGAGGGAATGATTCATTTTGTCGGATTTGTTTTATTGATGATATTCATGGTATTCCTTATTTTCAATGATGTGGGTAAATTGTTTTAACTAAAGTTTAGAGGTGGAAGTATGTACAGAGATAATACAAAAGTTATTAAAATTGGTGACAAATTAATAGGTGGAGGAAATCCTATACTTATTCAGTCCATGACAAATACAAAAACTGAGGATGTGGTTTCCACTGTAAATCAGATTAAACAGTTAGAAAAAGCAGGCTGTGATATTATCAGATGTGCAGTTCCAACAATGGAAGCAGCAAAAGCAATTGCGGAAATTAAAAAGCAGATAAGTATTCCTCTTGTTGCGGACATTCATTTTGACTACAAACTTGCCATTGCAGCTATGGAAAACGGCGCAGACAAAATTCGAATTAATCCGGGAAATATTGGAAGTATCGAAAATGTAAAAGCAGTTGTGGAAGTGGCAAAAGAAAGAAATATACCAATCAGAGTGGGCGTTAACAGCGGTTCTCTTGAAAAATCAATCCTTGAAAAATATGGAAAGGTTACTGCAGAGGGAATAGTTGAGAGCGCTCTCGATAAAGTGAAAATTATAGAAGATTTAGGATATGATAATTTAGTTATTAGTATAAAGTCTTCTGATGTAATGATGTGTGTGAAAGCTCATGAGCTTATTGCCACAAAGACTAATTATCCTCTTCATGTTGGAATAACAGAGTCGGGAACAGTTACATCGGGAAACATTAAGTCTGCTATTGGGCTTGGACTTATTCTAAATCAGGGAATCGGAGATACCATCAGAGTATCACTTACAGATGAGCCTACCAAGGAGGTTGAGAGTGCAAAGCTTATTCTCAAAACTTTGGGACTTAGAAAAGGTGGAATATCTGTTGTGTCATGTCCTACATGCGGAAGAACCCAGATTGATCTTATAGGACTTGCAAAGAAAGTTGAAGAGATGGTTGCAAACTACGATCTCGATATTAAAGTGGCTGTAATGGGTTGCGTTGTAAACGGACCTGGAGAGGCGAGAGAGGCTGATATAGGAATCGCCGGAGGAAAAGGCGAGGGACTTCTCATCAAAAAAGGTGAGATAGTAAAGAAGGTTGAAGAGAGTAAGCTTCTTGAAGTTTTGGAAGAGGAACTCAAAAATTGGAATAATTAAGAATTGTGAAACTAATAATTGGAGTGGTTAGAATTGGAAGAAAAGTTGTTTTTAGAGGTATTTCCCGATCTTGAATTGGATGAGGTGATGAGGGAATTACTTCGCAATGTCACAATTAAAAATATAACTGTAAACAGAGATCACACGGCTATGCGTGTATATATTAGAAGCGGCAGACTTATTGATAAGTCTGCCATTTACGACTTGGAGAAAAAACTGACAGACCATTTCAGAGTGGGGAAGCATATAAATCTTCGAATTATCGAAGAATATAATCTTTCATCTCAGTATACGGTGGAAAATCTTTTTGATATATACAAAGAAAGCTTTTTTATGGAGATAAAAGAGCATGGAATTCTTGCGGCGAATATGTTTAAAAAGGCTAAGTTTTCTTTTGAGGGAGATAATGTTATATGTCTTCAGCTAGAGACAAATATTGCCTCTGAGGCAAAGCAGGAACTTATTAAAAAGACTTTGTCTGAAATATATCTCCACAGATTTGGTATGCCTGTGGAAGTCAGAATAGTTTTAAAAGAAGGACAAAAGGGCAGATATGTCGAGGAAAATAAAAAGAAGCTTGAGATAGAGACAGAAAATGTAATGAAGAAAATCGCAAAACTTCATGGAATAGAAGTTTCGGATATGGTTTCACAGGATGATGAGGATGCAAAAGAAAAAGTACAGGATTCCTCAAAAACTTCACAAGCTTCACAGACTGCGGAAAAGACTTCAAAAGGAAATGGATTCAAAAGCAGAGGCGGCGGAAGAAGTTTTGGCAGTGGCAGATTTGAGGGTGCTGCTCCAATGCAGAGCCTTACTAGAAGTGATAATCCCGATGTGCTATACGGCAGAGATTTTGAATTCGATGAAGAAGTCGACATCAAAGATATATACACAGATATGGGAAGCGTTGTAATAAAAGGTCAGATTCTAAATATTGATCAGAGAGCCATCAGAGGCGAGAGAACTATTATTACAATTACCATCACTGATTTCACAGATACAATAACTGCAAAAATTTTCCTTAAGGATGAGCTTCTTGAAGAGTTTAATTCGAAAATCAAAAAGAAGATGTTTGTCAGAATTAAGGGAGTAGCTATGTTCGATACATATGACAGAGGAATCAATATTCAGTCTGTTGTTGGTGTCAGAAAGGCTACAGACTTCAGAGTTTACAGACAGGACAATGCGGTAAGAAAGAGAATAGAACTTCACTGTCATACGAAGATGAGTGATATGGACGGTGTAAGTGATGTTAAAAAAATAGTAAAGCAGGCCTATGACTGGGGGCACAAAGCCATTGCCATTACAGACCACGGTGTAGTTCAGGGATTCCCGGATGCATGGCATGAGTACTGTGACTTGAAGAGCGCTGCAAAGAAGGCGGAAAAAGAATTCGACTTTAAAGTTATTTACGGTGTTGAAGCATATCTTGTTGACGATTTGCAGGATGTGATTATTAATTCGAAGGGACAGAGCATAGATGACACATATGTTGTGTTTGACCTAGAGACTACAGGTCTTAGCCCTGTTTCTGACAAGATTATTGAGTTTGGTGCCGTAAAGGTTAAGGAAGGGAAAATAATCGACAGGTTCTCAACTTTTGTAAATCCTGAGAGGCCTATTCCTTTCAATATAGAAAAACTTACGGGTATTAATGACAACATGGTTATTGATGCTCCGCTTATTGATAAAGTATTGCCGGAATTCCTTGAATTTTGCGAGGGATGTATTATGGTTGCCCACAATGCCGGATTTGATATGAGTTTCATTGAAAATAAAAGCAGAGAGATGGGGATAGAGAAGGAGTACACCATTATTGATACTGTGGCAATGTCCCAGTTTTTAGTAGTGGGACTTGGTAAGTACACCCTTGATTCTATTGCAAAGGCTTTGCAGGTGCAGCTTATCAATCACCACAGAGCAGTTGAGGATGCTGAGTGTACAGCTCTTGTATTTTTGAAACTATTATCAATGTTGAGGGACCAGGAACTTTTAGATTTAGATACAATCAATAAAGAGGCAAAGCTCTCAGATAACAGAATTAAGAAAGCCCATCCGTACCACGCTATAATTCTTTGCAAGAATGATGTAGGAAGAGTAAATTTATATAAGCTTATTTCGGATTCTCATCTCAATAACTTTTACAGAAAACCGAGAATTCTAAAGAGTAAGTATCTGGAAATGTCAGAGGGGCTTATGATTGGAAGTGCCTGTGAGGCGGGAGAACTGTACCAGGCGATTCTTCACGGAAAGAGTGATGAGGATATATCAAGACTTTGTGAATTTTATGATTACTATGAGATACAGCCTCTTGGAAATAACCAGTTTATGCTTAGAACCGGAGATCCGGAGATAGACAATAAAAAAAGATTTCTTCTTGATTCAGAGCAGGATTTAATTGATATAAACAAAAAGATTATTGCTCTTGGAAAGAAGTTTAACAAACTTGTTGTCGGAACATGTGACGTGCACTTCCTTCATCCTGAGGATGAGGTTTACAGACGAATTATACAGTTTGGAAACGGATACAAGGATGCTGATGTTCAGCCGCCTTTGTATCTTAGAACTACAGAAGAGATGCTTGCGGAGTTTTATTATCTGGACAGTCAGGAGGCGGAAGATATTGTAATCAATAATCCTGCAAGAATAAATGATATGATTGAGGATATCTCGCCGATTCATCCGGATAAATGTCCGCCTGTTATCGAGAACTCCGATGTGGACCTTCGTACTATGTGCTATAATACAGCCCACAGTATGTACGGAGATCCGCTTCCTGAGTATGTTCAGAATCGTTTAGATAAAGAACTTAATTCTATTATCAGTAACGGATACGCGGTTATGTACATAATGGCACAGCGTTTGGTTAAGCATTCCAATGACGACGGTTATCTGGTTGGATCGAGAGGATCCGTTGGTTCCTCATTTGTAGCCACAATGTCAGGAATCACAGAGGTTAATCCTCTTAAACCTCATTATTACTGCCCGCATTGTCAGTATTCGGAATTTGATTCTGAGGACATTATCAATTCGGGAGCAGGTGTAGGATTTGACCTTCCGGACAAGCAGTGTCCTAACTGCGGTGAGACAATGAAAAAGGATGGCTTTGATATTCCATTTGAGACCTTCCTTGGTTTCTACGGAGATAAAGAGCCTGATATTGATCTTAACTTTTCAGGTGAAAATCAGCCTGAAGCGCACAGATACACAGGTGTAATGTTTGGATTTGATCACACATATCGAGCAGGAACCATTACCGGTGTGGCAGAAAAGACAGCATACGGATATGTTAAGAATTATTTTGAAGAACATGATATGACCAAGAGACACTGTGAGGTGGAGAGAATTGCAAATGAATGTACAGGTATAAGAAAGAGTACGGGACAGCACCCGGGTGGTATTGTTATAGTTCCAAAGGATAAGGAAATATACGAATTTACACCTATTCAAAAACCTGCAAATGATATGGAGGCAAAGTCCATTACCACACATTTCGAGTACCATGCTATTGACGCAAATCTTCTTAAACTCGATATTCTTGGGCACGACGATCCGACTATGATTCGAACTCTTGAAAAATATACAGATACAGATGCAAAGAAGATTCCTTTTGATGATAAGAAAGTAATGTCTCTTTTTGAGAGCCCTGAAGCTTTAGGTATCACTCCGGAACAAATTGGAGGAGTAAAACTTGGATCTTTGGGACTTCCTGAACTTGGAACAGATTTCGTTCTTCGAATGCTTGAGGAAGCTAAACCTAAACAGTTCAGTGATCTGGTTCGTATTTCCGGGCTGTCCCACGGTACAGACGTTTGGACAGGAAATGCTCAGGAACTTATTAAGCAAGGATTAGCAACAATTTCCACAGCAATCTGTACCCGAGATGATATTATGACATATCTTATCTCAAAAAATATCGAGCCGGGTGTCAGCTTCAAAATAATGGAAGCGGTTAGAAAAGGTAAGGGGCTCACTCCTGAAAATGAGGAGACAATGAGAGAGCATGAGGTGCCTGAGTGGTATATAGATTCATGTAAAAAGATTAAGTACATGTTCCCTAAGGCTCATGCGGCAGCTTATATTATGATGGCTCTTCGAGTTGCCTGGTATAAGGTTTATTATCCATTAGCATATTATGCAGCCTTCTTTGGTATCAGAGCAAAGGCGTTTAATTATGAAATAATGTGTCAGGGACCTGAAAAACTGAATTATTATATTGAGGATCATCTCAGAAGAAAAGAGAAAGGCGAACTCTCGAAAAAAGATGAGGATACATTGAAGGATATGAATATTGTCAGAGAGATGTATGCAAGAGGTTTTGAGTTCATGCCTATAGATATCTACACTGCAAAGGCACATGAATTCCAGATAATAGACGGAAAGCTTATGCCTGCCCTTGACAGTATTGAGGGTATGGGTGAAAATGCTGCCGACGGTGTGGAAGAAGCAGCAAAGGGAGGAGAATTCCTCTCGAAGGATGATTTCAGAGAGAGAAGTAAAGTTACGAAAACAGTTGTCGAGACTATGAGTGATTTAGGACTTCTTGAGGGACTTCCTGACGGTAACCAGTTGTCGCTGTTTGATTTTATGTAAGGGTTATTTAAGAATGCTCTCGGCATTCTAGGAATACCACTAAAAATAAAAACTCCCTTCAGAGCAGTAAGTGAATTTGAGGTTCACGCTCCTGCAATGAAGGGAGTTTTTTTAGAGCATTTGCTCTTTTTTATTTAATTATTTAATTTGAAATAACCAATTAATTAGTTTCCTGTAGGAATGTAGCGGCTGATAGCTGCTGCAACGTTTGAGATAGGCATTGTCTGTACCCAAACATGTCCTGGACCTGTAACAACTGTGTTGAAGATTCCCTCACCACCGAGGAACATATTTTTGATTCCTGGTACTGTCTGGATATCCATAGAACAACCTTCTGTCATAGCTGCAAGGTATCCTGTGTCGAGAATGAGCTGCTGACCTGCTTCTAATTCGTACTCTACTACATGACCGTCAAACTCAGCGAGGACTGTTCCGGTTCCGCTTACCTTCTGCATGATGAAACCTTCACCGCCAAATAATCCGGCTCCGAGTTTCTTCTTGAAGTGGATTGACAATTCTACTCCTGAATCACCTGCAAGAAATGCGGATTTCTGTAAAATAATAGAATTTCCCGGTGTGATTTCAAATGCTTTGATGCATCCCGGAAAACTTGATGCTAATGCGATCATTCCTTCTCCGCCCTGAGCGGTATAAATGTTCTGGAAAATTGACTCTCCAGAAAAGGCACGTCCAACCATTTTTCCGATTCCGCCACCCTTTGTGTCCATCTTCATATTTGGTGACATCCATGACATTGCCCCTGATTCTGTGATGACAGATTCACCGGCATCTAATGTACAGATAGCAACCGGTAAAGTATCACCCTGAATTGAATACTTCATACTGTATACCTCCTTAAAATTATAATATAAAAATGCTATTATCACCTAAAATAATATCTATTTTTATATTAAAGACTATGATAAAATTTTATTACATTTTAAGATAAAATACAACAAAAAATGAGGTTATTATGAGAGAAAAGAAAACGGTACCAAACATATCCACAAAAAACATGACAATCGGCGCTCCAATGGCGTTAATAGTAGCATATTTTCTCCCTGTTTTGGGAAGTACTATTTTTCAGCAGTTATATAGTATAGTGGACAGTATTATTGTTGGAAAAGGAATTGATGACTACGCCCTTGCAGCAGTTGGAAATACCGGCTCCATCATGTTTTTTATTTTTGGATTTATCATGGGACTTTCCAGTGGGATGTCTGTGCTGATGTCACAAAATTTTGGTGCGAAAGATTATGAGAAACTCAGAAAAACAATTACCATGGGATTTTTTGCATGTGGCCTAGTGACAATAACTATTATGATTTTAAGTCTTGTGTTTATAAAGAATATATTGTTCCTGCTCAAAACACCTGAGGAGATTATGGGACAGTCACTGTTGTACATAATCATAATACTGTTGGGACTTCCCCTTACTTTTTTGTACAATTGCTCAAGTGCTATGCTTAATGCTCTGGGCGATAGCAAGACACCTTTAGGAGCTGTTATAATAGCATCTTTTATTAATGTGGGTCTTGATATATTATTTATCTTTGCTTTTGGGATGGGAGTGGAAGGAGCAGCTTTTGGAACTCTTATTGCGCAGCTGTTTTCCCTTATATACAATTTTGTTCATTTAAAAAATATTGATATTATCAAACTTAAAAAAGAAGATTTTATATTTGATTTTGGATTGGTATTGCATGTAATTAAAATCGGAGTGCCGGTGGCATTCATGAACTCAATAACAGCAATTGGCTGTCTTCTTTTACAATACTTTGTGAATTCCCTTGGTATTTTATGCACTTCGGCCTATTCTGCCTCAATGAGAATTAGTCAGTTTTTAGTTCAGCCGTCCACGGCAGTAGGTCTCACCATGAATACTTACGCCGGACAAAACTATGGAGCGGGAAGAATAGACAGAATAAAAGAGGGACTCGGATGTGCATTGAGGATATCCTTGATTATTGCCGCTATTGGAAGCGCACTTTTGATATTTGCTCCAAGAATGTTGGCTCGAATAATGTTGTCAGATTCTGAAATTATAGAGATTGCTGCAGGGTACCTTATTATCAGAGGAATAATGAATTGGACTATCTGCCTTTTGTTTTTATACAGAGGAACACTTCAGGGGATGGGATTTACATTTGTTCCTATGATTTCCGGTGTGTTAGAACTTGTGGCCAGAGTGGTGGTGAGCGTATTGTTAGTTGAGAGAATTGGATTTACAGCTATCGCATTGGCGGAGGTCTCAGCCTTTTTTGTTGCATTGGCACTAAATTATATATACCTAAAATACCGATTGAGGAAACTTCAGTCCGCTTAAACTAAAAAGAAAGATGATAAATTTGGACTTTAACAATTCATATTTTAATATTTCAATATAGAAAACAGGCGGTTTTCATCTAAGCATGAGCCGCCTGTTTTTTGCATGGTTTTGAATAGTTAAAAATAAAATAAAAAAAGTGCTTGCAATTTTTGGAATTATTGTTTATACTATGACAGTACTGTTGATAAGGCCTGTTGGTCAAGCGGTTAAGACGCCGCCCTCTCACGGCGGAAACAGGGGTTCGATTCCCCTACAGGCTGTTATTCAAAGCATCGGTTTTACCGATGCTTTTTTTGTAGTTTCTTAATTTTAGTACGTAATCCAGATAACACAATTACGTACTTTTTGTAGTTTCTTAATTTTAGTACGTAATCCAGATAACACAATTACGTACTTTTTTGTAGTTTCTTGATTTTAGTACGTAATCCAGATAACACAATTACGTACTTTTTTGTAGTTTCTTAATTTTAGTACGTAATACAGATAACGCAATTACGTACTTTTTTGTAGTTTCTTAATTTTAGTACGTAATCCAGATAACACAATTACGTACTTTTTTGTAGTTTCTTAATTTTAGTACGTAATACAGATGACACAATTACGTACTTTTTTATAGTTTCTTAATTTTAGTACGTAATCCAGATAACACAATTACGTACTTTTTTGTAGTTTCTTGATTTTAGTACGTAATCCTCTATCTTGTATCTTCGTTTCCCCTAAGTATACTTTATGAAACACAGCATCGTTATATGGAAAGGCTATGCAATAATGAGATGAGACGATAGCGAGGCTTTCGTTATGACGAGCATGCTAGCTGAAAATGCGGGCGCTGTTTGAGTCCGAAGGACGAGTTGCGCAGGAGCATTTTCTAATAAGCGCATGCGAGGAAGAGAAAACGATGCGTGTCTCAGATTGTTATTGTATAGACTTTCTAAGGACGATGCGTTTGTTTCACATACTATACCTATTGACAGTTTGTGATTATAGAGTTATATTGGTATGGTAAATATAGACTGAATGATAGAGTGGACCGACGAAGTCCACTCTTTTTAGTTGTATTTACAATTAAAACTGAATAAGGAGGCATGTGAATGTCAAAGAGAGAAGATTACGAAAGCCGCACAGAAAAACTCTTAGAGCCTATCGTAGCTGAATGGGATTTTGAGATTGTTGATGTGGAGTATGTAAAAGAAGGCAGTAATTGGTATTTGAGAGCTTACATTGATAAGCCGGGTGGTATCACAATTGATGATCTTGAAAAAGTCAGCAGAATTCTCAGTGATAAGCTGGATGAAGAAGATTTCATCAGTGATGCGTATATTTTGGAAGTGAGTTCGCCGGGACTTGGCAGACCGCTTAAGAAGGAAAAGGATTTTGAGCGTAGTATAGGAGAAGAGGTAGAAGTTTTCCTGTATAAAGCTATCAATAAACAAAAACAGTTTGTAGGACTGTTGAAGTCATATAACAATGAAGGATTTACAATTGAGACAGAATCTGGTGAGGAAATGGAATTCAATAAGAAAGAAGTTGCACTTGTCAGACTTTCAATTGATTTCTAAACAGATAAGGAGGATAAAGGAAAATGGCTAAGCAGAGCGAATTAATTTTGGCGCTTGATGTGTTAGAAAAAGAAAAAGGTATTGATAAGGAAGTTATATTTGAAGCGATTGAGACATCTCTTCTCAGCGCATACAAAACAAATTATGACAAAGCAGAAAACGTAAATGTAGTGATGGACAGAGTCACCGGTGAGTTTCATGTTTACTCAGTTAAAGAAATCGTTGAGAATGTAGAAAATCCAATCACTCAGATTTCGGTTGAAAAAGCAAAAGAGATAAACAAAAAAGCTGATCTTGGAGAGACAGTAAACGTGGAAATTTATCCAAAAGATTTTGGACGTATTGCTGCATCAAACGCAAAGCAGACTATTTTACAGAAAATCAGAGAAGAAGAGAGAAGAGCAATATACTCTGCATTCGATGATAAGGAGCAGGATATCGTTACAGGTATTGTTCAGAAGGTTAACGACAGAAGTATCGGAATTAAGCTTGGACAGTTAGATGTAGTTCTCACAGAGAGAGAACAGGTTGCTACTGAAAAGTTCAAACCTACAGACAGAATTAAAGTATATATTACAGAAATCAGAAAAGACCCTAACAACGGAAAAGGAAATAAGATTCTTATTTCACGTACTCATCCTGGGCTTGTTAAGAGATTATTTGAGAGTGAAGTTGCAGAGATTAAAGACGGAACTGTTGAAATTAAGAACATTTCCCGTGAAGCAGGTTCAAGAACAAAGATGGCTGTTTACTCAAAAGATCCAAATGTAGATGCTGTCGGAGCATGTGTAGGTGTAAACGGTGCGAGAGTAAATGCAGTTGTTGAAGAACTCCAGGGCGAGAAAATTGATATTATCGAGTGGAATGAAAACCCTGCTATTCTCATTGAGAATGCCCTTAGCCCATCTAAGGTTGTTTCAGTATTAGCTGATCCTGATGAGAAAACTGCACTTGTAGTTGTTCCTGATTTCCAACTTTCTCTTGCAATCGGTAAGGAAGGACAGAATGCAAGACTTGCTGCAAAACTTACAGGATTCAAGATTGACATCAAGAGTGAGAGTCAGGCTAAAGAAGAGGGGATTCAGTACATCTTCGATGATGATGATTACTATGATGATGACGAGTACTATGATGATGATGAGTACTACGATGAGGAAGAGTACGATGAGTACGCTGACGATGATTCAGATGAAGAAATCGAAGACGTTGAAGAGGAAGAAACAGAAGAAGACGTTGAAGATATTGAAGATATAGAAGAGTAGAGAGGAATTCAATGGGACAGACAAAGAAAGTTCCTATGCGCCAGTGTTTAGGCTGCAGGGAAATGAAAAATAAAAAAGATCTTATCAGGATTATAAAGACAAAAGAAAATGAATTTTTTGTAGATGTTACAGGAAAGAAAAATGGAAGAGGCGCATATATTTGTAATTCCATGGAATGCTTTTGTCAGGCAAAGAAGAGCAAGGCACTTGAGAGATCATTTAAAATGACTATCCCGGATGAAGTGTATGAGGCTCTCGAGAAAGAATTAGGTGGAGCAGATGAATAAAGGATTATCAATGGTGGGGCTTGCCACAAGGGCGAGAGGAACTGTTTCCGGAGAGTTTGCAACAGAGAAAGCCATAAAAGAGAAAAAAGCAAAACTGGTTATAGTTGCGACGGACGCATCTGACAACACAAAAAAGTTATTTAAAAATAAATGTGAATTTTACAATGTACCATTCTTCATTGTTGGAAATAAAGAAGAGTTGGGAAAAGTAACAGGTAGTGTTATGAGAGCTTCCTTAGCGGTTACCGACGGAAGATTTTCAGAGAACATTATTGAAAAATTGAAACAAGATGAGATTTAAGTTTGGAGGTAAATAGATGGCAAAAATGAAAGTTCATGAATTGGCAAAAGAATTAGGAATTCAGAGCAAGGACATTTGCCAGGCATTGCTTGAAAAGGGCGTTGAGTTAAAACCTCAGAGTGCCATTTCAGATGAGGATGCACAGTATATAAGAAATAAATATTCTAATAATACAGATACTGTAAAGGTAAGTGAGAAAGAAGAGCCAAAGAAAGAAAAGGCTCCTAAAGAAGAAAAGAAGGCTGAAGCTAAAGCTGAGACTAAAGAAGAGAAAAAAGAAGATAATAAAGACGAGGCAAAAGATGATGCTAAGGCAGAAGTAAAGCCGAAGAGAATTATTACAACAAGAGGTGTTGTAAGACCAGAGGGAGAGAGAAAGAGAAGACCACGTCCTGATGGCGAACATGCAAAGAAACCTGTACAGAACGAACCTAAAAAGAAAATTAATATGGAAGAAAAGTTCGCTCAGGCTCTTGGAAGATTCGATAAGAAGGAAGAAAAGAAAGAAGAAAAGCCTGCAGTTGAGGTAACACCTGTAGTGGAGACAAAGGTTGAACCAAAAGTTGAAGTAAAGGAAGAAATAAAAACTGAAGTTAAAACTGAAACTAAGGTAGAGCCAAAGGTTGAGACAAAAGAACAGACTGAGAATGTTAAAACAGAAGAAAAAAATGTTCAGCCTAAAGAAAATGTCAAGACTGAGGGAACAAAACAGGCTAATACTGTAGTTGATGAAAAGCCTGCTTTTGATAAGAACAGAAATCGTGATAACAGAAACCGCGATAACAGAAATAACGACAGAAACAGTGACTTTAGAAACCGTGACAACAGAAATAACGACAGAAACGGTGACTTTAGAAACCGCGACAACAGAAATAACGACAGAAACGGTGATTTCAGAAACCGCGACAACAGAAATAATGACAGAAACGGTGACTTCAGAAATCGCGACAACAGAAATAATGACAGAAACGGTGACTTTAGAAACCGCGACAACAGAAACAATGACAGAAACGGTGACTTTAGAAATCGTGATAACAGAAACAACGACAGAAATGGTGATTTCAGAAATAATGACAGAAATTCTGATAACAGAAATCAGAGACCTAATGACAGAAGAAGACAGCAGGAACCTGTTGCTGAAACTGTAATGCAGGATAAGGACAGAAAAGCAAGAGAAAACAAACTTCGCCAGGATAAGCAGGACAGAAATAAAAAGAACTACGAAGATGGACAGAGAGGCGGAAAGAATGGTAGAGGTATGCAGCTTCAGCATAAGAGCATGCTTCAGAAACCACAGAAAAAGAAAGAAGAAAAGAAAGAAGAAATTAAGGTTATTTCTATTCCTGAAGTACTCACAATCGGAGAACTTGCAGAGAAGATGAAGATGCAGCCTTCTTCAATCATTAAAAAGTTATTCCTCGAAGGAAAGATGGTTACAGTAAACAGTGAGGTTGATTTTGCAACTGCAGAAGAAATCGCAATGGGATTTGAAATCATGTGCGAAGAGGAAGAAAAGGTTGATGTAATTGAAGAATTATTAAAAGAAGAAGATGACGCAGAAGAGACATTAGTTAAGAGACCACCTGTAGTCTGCGTAATGGGTCACGTTGACCATGGTAAAACATCACTTCTTGATGCAATTAAAGAAACTAATGTAATTTCACAGGAAGCCGGCGGTATCACACAGCATATCGGTGCTTATATGGTTGAGATTAACGGTGAGAAGATTACATTCCTTGATACACCTGGACATGAGGCATTTACAGCAATGCGTATGCGTGGTGCACAGTCTACAGATATCGCTATCTTAGTTGTAGCGGCAGACGACGGTGTAATGCCACAGACAATCGAGGCTATTAACCATGCCAAGGCAGCAGATATCGAAATAATTGTTGCTATCAACAAGATTGATAAGCCGGGTGCAAATATTGACAGAGTTAAGCAGGAACTTACAGAGTACGGCCTTATAGCTGAAGACTGGGGTGGAAATACTATTATGGTACCTGTATCAGCTCATACAAAAGAGGGTATTGATACATTGCTTGAGATGGTAATTCTCCAGGCTGACGTATTAGAGCTTAAGGCTAATCCTAACAGACTTGTAAGAGGTCTTATTATTGAAGCTAAACTTGATAAGGGTAAAGGTTCAGTTGCAACTGTTCTTGTTCAGAAGGGAACACTCCATGTAGGAGATCATGTGGCAGCAGGTTCAAATTACGGACGTGTAAGAGCTATGGTTGATGACAAGGGTAAACAGGTTAAATCTGCAACACCTTCAACACCTGTTAAGATCCTTGGATTAAACGGTGTACCAAACGCAGGTGAGGTATTAGTATCTACTGAGACTGCAAATGAGGCAAGAAGCTTTGCTGAGACATTCATCAAAGAGGGAAGAGAGAAACTTCTTGAGGGAACAAAATACAGACTTTCTCTTGATGATCTTAACTCACAGATTGAAGCAGGAAATCTTAAGGAACTCAACCTTATCATCAAGGCTGACGTTCAGGGTTCTGTTGAGGCTATCAAGCAGAGCATGCTTAAACTTTCAAATGAAGAAGTTGAAATTAAAGTTATACACGGTGGCGTTGGTGCCATTAATGAATCTGACGTAATTCTTGCATCAGCATCAAATGCTATCATTATCGGATTTAATGTAAAACCTGATAATCAGGCACAGGATGTAGCTGACAGAGAACAGGTTGATGTAAGACTTTACAGCGTAATCTACAGTGCAATCGAAGATGTAGAGAAGGCTATGAAGGGAATGCTTGATCCTGTTTACGAAGAAAAGATTATCGGTCATGCAGAGATTCGTCAGATATTCAAAGCATCAGGAATCGGAAATATCGCAGGTTCATATGTCCTTGACGGTATTTTTGAGAGAGGATGCGAGGTTAGAATTACAAGAGAAGGAGAGCAGATCTTCGAGGGACCACTTGCTTCACTTAAGAGATTTAAAGATGATGTTAAGGAAGTTAAGTCAGGTTTCGAGTGTGGTCTTGTATTCGAGAAATTTAATGATATTGCAGAAGGCGATATGGTAGAAGCTTATAAGATGGTAGAAGTGCCAAGATAGGATGGACTATGAGAAAGAATAGTATCAAAAATACTCGAATTAACGGCGAGGTTCAAAAGGAATTAAGCAATATTATTCGAAGTGAAATAAAAGATCCAAGAATTGGAATCATGACAAGTGTTACAGCTGTTGAGGTCGCACCTGACCTCAAACACTGTAAGGCTTATATCAGTGTTTTGGGAGATGACAAGGCAAAAGCTGATACTCTTGCAGGACTTAAGAGTGCAGAAGGATATATCAGAAGACAGCTTGCTCACTCTATTAACTTAAGAAATACACCGGAGATTTCATTCGTTATTGACGAATCAATTGAGTACGGTGTAAAGATGTCAAAGATGATTGATGATGTTACAAAATCTCTTCATGATAAGGAAAATGAAGAGGTGGAGGAAAATACAGAAGAATAATCTTTGCCGGACAGGAGAGAACAGTATGGAGAAATTAAAAGAGATAATTGGTGATGCAAGAACAGTAGGTATTACAGGTCACACAAGACCTGACGGTGACTGTATTGGATCTTGCATTGGAACATACAATTATATAATCAAAAATTTTCCTGATGTTGATGTCAGAGTGTATCTTGAATATGTCGACGACAAATTCAAATTGATAGATAACACAGATAAAATTATAACAACCGGATATGATGGAACAGAGTTTGATTTGTTTATCGCTCTTGATTCGGGAGATACAGACAGACTTGGAATTAATAAGCCTTTCTTTGAAAATGCAAAGAGAACTCTCTGTGTGGATCATCATATCAGCAATAAAGGTTTTGCGGATATTAATTATATTCTTCCAAAATCTTCCTCTGCATGTGAGGTTCTCTATGATTTGTTGGATGATGAATGTATAGACCTTGCAACAGCCAAGGCTATGTATATGGGAATCGCTCATGATTCAGGCTGCTTTAGATATAGCAGCACTTCTCCAAATACAATGAGAGTTGCAGCAAATCTCATGGAAAAGGGAATTGATGTAAATGAATTGTTGGAGAAGACTTACTACAGTAAATCATATGAGCAGCAGCAGATTACAGCAAAGCTTATGCTTGACAGCAAAAGAATTGTGGATGGAAAATGCATTTACTCATATGCCACAAAAGAATTGATGGATCGTTACGGCGTAACTAATCATGACTTGGATGCGGTAGTGAGCGAACTTAGAAATATTCAGGGCGTTGAATGTGCAGTATTTATGTACGAGTTAGGACCAAATCATTACAAGGTAAGTATGAGGTCCAATACATATGTGGATGTGAGCAAAGTTGCAGTTGAGTTTGGCGGTGGAGGACATATCCGCGCAGCCGGATTTGATACAGATGGAACAGCTGAGGAAATAATTGACAAGGTTACTTCAAAACTTGAAGTGCAGATCCGTGAAATTTGTTAAGGAATGAAAGGTTAATAACATGATAGATGGAGTTTTGAATGTTTATAAGGAACCTGGCTATACGTCATTTGATGTTGTGGCCAAACTTAGAGGCGTTTTGAAACAAAAAAAGATAGGCCACATGGGAACTCTTGATCCTGAAGCGGTTGGTGTGTTGCCGGTGTGTCTTGGAAAAGCAACAAAACTCTGCGATATGCTGTCTGCACAGGACAAGGTATACAAAGCTACAATGCTTTTAGGCGTTGAGACAGATACACAGGATGCCACAGGAACTGTGTTAAACAGTGTGGAAGAGAGTGAAGTGTTAAAGATACCTGAGACTACATTGTTTCAGGTGATTAAGAGTTACATAGGCGATTACGATCAGGTTCCGCCAATGTATTCAGCTATAAAAATAAATGGTCAGAAGCTTTATGAACTTGCAAGGAAAGGGAAGACTGTTGACCGCCCTGCAAGAAGAGTAAAGATTATAGATATTACCATTACAAATATCGAATTGCCAAGAGTTGAGATGATAGTAAAATGTTCAAAAGGAACATATATCAGAACATTGTGTCATGACATTGGAAAGGATCTTGGATGTGGAGCGTGTATGGAAAAACTCCTTCGTTCAAGTGTAGAGAGATTTGATGTGGAGGAGAGTCTTACCATTGATCAGATAAAAGAATTGTTTGATTCAGGAAGACTTCAGGAAAAACTGGTTCCTGTAGATGAAATGTTAAATGAATATTCTAAATGTGTAATAGCGAAAGAAAACAGCAAGCTCATTTACAATGGAAACAAGTTTGGACCAAGCGCAACGCTGCTTAAGATGAACCACAGTCATAATCAAAAAATTCGTGTATATGATTATGAAGGCAATTTCGTGGGAGTTTACAAGTATGACGGTGAAGACAAAGTGTACAAGCCGGTAAAGATGTTTTTGTAAATCTCAATTGACAATAAATTCAAGGAATAGACATGGAGATACTGACAAATATAAGAGAAGTAAAATTGAATAGCACCATTGTGACGGTTGGAAAATTCGACGGGCTTCACAAAGGACATGCAAAATTGTTTGATGTATTGTCGAAGGTCTCAGAAAACAGAGATAAGGTCGTTTTGACATTTGAGGCAAAGCCTATAGATGTAATCAATAATATGAAGACAAGGACTCTTGTCACAGAAAAAGAAAAGCAGCTTTTGTGTGAGGCTAAAGGAATTGATTATTATATTTCACTTCCTCTCGATAAGGATTTTCTTGATCTGAGTCCTGAAGCTTTTGTCAAGGATGTTTTAGTTGATCATCTTGATGTGAGAGTGTTTGTGTGTGGACCGGATTTTACTTTTGGAAAATTTGGAGCCGGAAACGTGAAGCTTTTGCAGAAACTGTCAAAGTACTATGATTTTGAGGTGGTGGTAGTTGAAAAAGAGCAGTATCACAACTTTGATATAGGAAGTACTGAGATAAGAAAAAAGATTACAGAGGGAAATATCGAAGAAGCAAATGAAATGCTTGGGCATTCCTTCAGTGTTATCGGAATAGTTGAAGAGGGCAAAAAGCTTGGAAGAACTATCGGTATTCCCACAGCAAATGTTATTCCGGACAGTAAAAAGATACTTCCGCCAAATGGCGCCTATTGCACAAGGGTTATCGTGGATGGAAAGGTGTATGGTGCAGTCAGCAATGTAGGAGTTAATCCTACGGTGGAGGATGGCAGAAATATCAAAATTGAGAGCCATATATTTGATTTTTCAGGGGATATCTACGGAAAGATTATTAAGATTGAATTTGTAAAATTCATGAGAAAAGAACAAAAATTTACCGGTGTCGATGAATTGAAAAATCAGATTGAGAATGATATAAAAAATGCAAAAGAAATACTTGCATAACATATTTCTTTATGTTATCATATCGGAGTATGTGAACCTACACTAAGTAATAGGAAACTCCAACCTTTGCTTAAGTGATAGGCGATATTATAATAATTATTTAGGAGGAATCAGTTATGATTACAACAGCTAAGAAAGCAGAAATCATCAAAGAGTACGGAAGAACACCTGAAGATACAGGTTCTCCAGAAGTACAGATTGCTATTTTAACTTTCAGAATCAGAGAGTTAACAGAGCACTTAAAGGTAAACCAGAAGGATCATCACTCAAGACGTGGTATGTACAAGATGATCGGTAAGAGAAGAGGTTTACTTGATTACTTAAAGAAGACAGATCTTGAAGGCTACAGAGCACTTATCGAGAAATTAGGAATTCGTAAGTAATTTATATGAATTATATGAAAGAAGCGTTGTACTTTTTGTACAGCGCTTTTCTTGTTTTAGGGGCATAAATGTTGAACCAAGCCCTCCTCTGTGATAAAGTGAAAAAAGGTTAGTTCGCATTGTAGGAAAGGGGAATATTGTGCATTATTATATTGGACTTATTTCAGAAGCGGTGATTTTATTTTTGGCAAATATCATTGCCTTAAGATACAAAGAAATAAAAGAAGAGAGTACATTTTCACAAAAAGCAGATGTTATCAAAAAGATGGGCAAAAAGGCAAAACTGTATTCAGCGTTTATGTTTGCAGTGCTTTTGATAACTGCAGTGGCGCTAATATATTACAGAAGCAGAGAAAATGAATCGCTTGTCTTTGATATGGAGAGATTGTTTCTGATTGCGCTTTTGCTTGTGGCAACATTTTATGATTTGAGAGAATATAGGATTCCAAACAAACTCTTGGTTTACGGAACAGGAGTGAGATTGCTGTTTTTGATTCCGGAAATAATATTTGAAAAGAAGATGCTTATGACGTGGGTATCGGAAGGGATTGCGGTTGTAGCTATGTTTGCTTTGGCAGTATTGATTCTGTTAATTGCAGAAGAGGCGTTCGGTATGGGAGACATTAAACTGTTTGCGGTTATGGGAGCCTTCCTCGGAATAAGCGGATTGTTTGTTGCAACTTTTTATTCCATCATTGTGGCTGGGATATGTTCCGGAGTGCTTGTGGTTATAAAGAAAAAGAATATGAAAGACGGAGTGAAATTTGCACCTTTTATATTGATTGGTACATTGGCGGCATTCTTTGTGTTGGGGATTTGAGTTTTGGGAAAAGAGTTAATTATATATGAGTAATATAACTAAGTGAAGGCAGCAAGGACGATTTCGCCCTTGCTTTTTATTATGTAAATTAGTATAATATTATAGATTGCGTGTGCTATTGTGCAAACGGTAAAAATAGACCTACAAAAGAGGCTGATTAGTGTACTATGAATTTTCCGAGACCACTGAAAAGTAAATAAGTTTATTGTTTGTTTTTCAGTAGTTTCGGCGAATGCCGTTTTACAATTTGCATTTAATGCAGGAGAAAAAATAAAAGGAGAAGTTGCTTTTAATAAGTGACAGAGGAGTAATTTATGTTTAAGACTTTTACAATGGAATTAGCCGGCAGAACACTTCGTGTTGATATAGGAAGAGTTGCTGCACAGGCAAACGGTGCTGCTTTTATTCAGTACGGTGATACTACAGTTTTATCTACAGCTACAGCTTCTGACAAGCCAAGAGATGGAATTGACTTTTTCCCACTCTCAGTTGAGTTTGAAGAGAAGATGTACGCAGTTGGAAAAATCCCTGGTGGATTTAATAAGAGAGAAGGAAAGGCTTCAGAGAATGCGGTTCTTACATCAAGAGTTATCGACCGTCCTATGAGACCTTTATTTCCAAAGGATTACAGAAATGATGTTACACTTAACAACTTAGTTATGGCTGTTGATCCTGAGTGCAGACCTGAATTAGTAGGTATGCTTGGTTCAGCTATTGCTACATGTATTTCTGATATCCCATTTGACGGACCATGTGCTATGACACAGGTTGGTTTAGTTGACGGTGAGTTCGTAGTTAACCCAAGCCAGAAAGTTTGGAAAGAGGGAGACTTACAGCTTACAGTTGCATCAACAAGAGAAAAAGTTATCATGATTGAAGCAGGTGCTAACATTGTTCCTGAAGCAAAAATGATTGAAGCTATCTATATGGCACACGATGTTAACCAGACTATTATTGATTTCATCGATAAGATGGTTGCTGAGTGCGGTAAGCCAAAACATGAATATGAATCATGCGCTATACCTGAAGAGTTATTTGCTGCTATCAAGGAGATTGTTACTCCTGAAGCTATGGAAGAGGCAGTATTTACAGATGTTAAGCAGGTAAGAGAAGAAAATATCAGACAGATTACAGAAAAGTTAGAAGAAGCTTTTGCTGAAAATGAAGAGTGGCTTGCTGTTCTTCCTGAAGCTATCTATCAGTATCAGAAGAAGACAGTTCGTAAGATGATCTTAAAGGATCACAAGCGTCCTGACGGAAGAGCAATCGACCAGATCAGACCACTTGCAGCTGAGGTTGACATCATTCCTAGAGTTCACGGTTCTGCTATGTTTACAAGAGGACAGACACAGATTTGTAACGTATGTACTCTTGCACCATTATCAGAAGCACAGAAGATTGACGGTCTCGATGAAAATGAGACAACAAAGAGATATATGCACCACTACAACTTCCCATCATACTCTGTAGGTGAGACAAAGCCTTCAAGAGGACCGGGACGTAGAGAAATCGGACATGGAGCATTGGCTGAGAAAGCTCTTATGCCGGTACTTCCATCTGAAGCTGAGTTCCCATACTCAATCAGAACTGTATCAGAGACATTTGAGTCAAACGGTTCTACATCAATGGCTTCTACATGTTCATCATGTATGTCACTTATGGCAGCAG
The DNA here is from genome assembly GCA_015057625.1 of Lachnospiraceae bacterium. Classification (GTDB taxonomy): domain Bacteria; phylum Bacillota; class Clostridia; order Lachnospirales; family Lachnospiraceae; genus SIG293. The sequence goes on from SVDZ01000013.1 coordinate 67,811, forward strand.
GTGTTCCAATCAAAGCTATGGTTGCAGGTATCTCATGTGGTCTTGTTACAGGTGAGACAGATGATGATTATATCGTACTTACAGATATTCAGGGTCTTGAAGATTTCTTCGGAGATATGGACTTTAAGGTAACAGGTACAACTGAAGGTATCACAGCTATCCAGATGGATATCAAGATTCACGGTCTTACAAGACCTATCGTTGAGGAGGCTATCAGAAGAACCAGAGAAGCAAGACTTTACATCATGGATACATGTATGAAGCCTGCAATCGCTGAGCCAAGACCAACAGTAGGAGAGTATGCACCAAAGATTATCCAGATTCAGATTGACCCTGCAAAGATTGGCGATGTTGTTGGACAGAGAGGTAAGACAATCAACGCCATTATCGAAGAGACAGGTGTTAAAATTGATATCACAGATGACGGAGCAGTTTCAGTTTGTGGTGTTGAAAAGGCAGCTATGGATAAGGCTGTTAAATACATCGAAACTATTACAACAGACTTCGAAGAGGGAATGATTTTTGAAGGTAAAGTTGTAAGTATCAAAGAGTTTGGTGCTTTCATCGAGTTTGCTCCGGGCAAAGAGGGAATGGTTCACATTTCTAAGATTGCTAAGGAAAGAATCAATCATGTTGAGGACGTTCTTACACTTGGAGATGTAGTTAAATGTAAATGCCTTGGAAAAGACAAGATGGGACGTATCAGCTTCTCAATCAAGGATTGCGAACAGTAAGCAGAAACTAATTCACGAAAAGTGGATGAAAGAAAATCAGACACAAGGTGCAAATGTACCTTGTGTCTGTCTTTACAATGCAGTGACAATTAACCACTGATGAGGAAAAAATAATGGATAAAATTAAACTGGGCAAGTTTCTGAACAAGTTTACTACTGTGGTATTCATTGCTTGGATTTTTGTCATATTCTTTGTGAGAATGAAAAGTATAAAAACTTATCTTATAGTAATGGGAATTATTTTTGTGCTATTCAGTGCAGGAGTTATCGGCTCAAATATTTGTCTGAAAGATTATAAGGAAGATAAATATACAGAAAAGAGAGAAAAAGAAGATTAGTTTTAGGAGAAATAAAATGGTATATGATAACGTGCTGCAGGCGATAGGGCATACACCTATTATCCGACTTAACAAAATGGTTGATGATGATATGGCAGAAGTGCTTGTGAAATTTGAGGGATTAAACGTTGGTGGCTCAATAAAAACAAGAACAGCCTACAATATGATTCGCGCAGCTGAAAAGAATGGACTTATAAATAAAGATACTATAATTGTGGAACCTACAAGCGGAAACCAGGGAATAGGACTGGCACTTGTGGGGGCTGTAAAAGGATATAAAACTATAATAATAATGCCGGATTCCGTAAGTGAAGAGAGAAGAAAACTGGTGGAGCATTACGGTGCAACAGTGAAACTGATTCACGACCACGGTGATATCGGAGCCTGCATTGACGAGTGCTTGCAGACAGCACTAAAAATGGCAGAGGAAGACGAGAGGGTATTTGTCCCTCAGCAGTTTGAGAATCCGAATAATACAAGAGCTCACAAACATCACACGGGGCTTGAGATAATGGAACAGGTCGAGGGTGATATCCACGGTTTCTGTTCAGGGATTGGAACAGGTGGAACTATAACCGGAATAGGAGAGGTGTTAAAGGCTCAGTATCCGGATATTGAAATCTGGGCAGTAGAGCCTGAGCATGCGGCAATACTTGCAGGCGGTGATATAGGAACTCATCTTCAGATGGGAATCGGTGATGGTATTATTCCGGATATTTTAAATCAGGAAATATATGATGAAATATATATTGTCACAGATGAAGAGGCTATTAATACAGCAAAAGATCTTGCCAGACTTGAAGGGCTTATGTGCGGTATTTCATCAGGAACAAATGTGGCAGCGGCGTTGAAACTTGCAAAGAAACTCGGAAAAGGAAAGACTGTAGTGACAGTTCTTCCTGATACAGCTGAGAGATATTTCTCGACACCGTTGTTTGAAGAAGGCATTGTGGATTAAGAATGTCCGCTTTAAGATTAATTGCAAGATATAATAAACGGAGGTAATAATAATGGCAAAGAAAAATTTAGAGACAATTTGTATTCAGGGTGGATGGAATCCACAGAAGGGTGATCCTAGAGTATTGCCTATTTTTCAATCAACAACATTTAAATATGACACATCTGACCAGATGGGTAAGTTATTTGATTTAGAGGATACAGGATATTTTTATACAAGACTTGCTAACCCTACAAATGACGCCGTTGCAGCAAAGATTTGTGAGTTAGAGGGCGGTGTTGCAGCAATGCTCACATCATCAGGACAGGCTGCAAACAATTATGCAGTTACAAATATCTGTGAGGCTGGAGATCATCTTGTATGTTCAACACAGATCTATGGAGGAACATTTAACCTTTTCGGCGTAACTTTACAGAAATTCGGCATTGAGGTAACATTCGTTGATCCTGACGCTTCAGAGGAAGAGTTAAACGCAGCATTCAAGGAAAATACTAAAGCAATGTTTGGTGAGACAATCTCAAACCCATCAGGAGCAGTTCTTGATATTGAAAAATTCGCAAGAGTTGCACATGCTCACAATGTTCCCCTTATCGTTGATAATACATTTGCAACACCAATCAACTGCAGACCTTTTGAGTGGGGAGCTGATATTGTAACACACTCAACAACAAAATATATGGATGGACATGCAATGGCAGTAGGCGGATGTATCGTTGACAGTGGTAACTTTGACTGGATGGCTTACGGAGATAAGTTCCATGGTCTTACAACTCCTGATGAGTCATACCACGGACTTACTTATGCGGAGAAGTTTGGAAAAGGAGCATTTATCACAAAAGCTACAGCTCAGCTTATGAGAGACCTTGGCTCAATCCAGTCTCCAATGAATGCGTTCCTTACTAATATTGGTCTTGAGACATTGCACTTAAGAATGCCACGTCACTGTGAAAATGCACTGAAGGTTGCAACATATTTAAAAAACAATGACAAAGTTGCATGGGTAACATATGCAGGTCTTGAAGGTGATAAGTATCATGACCTTGCAAAGAAATATATGCCAAACGGTACATGTGGAGTAATAGCTTTCGGCCTTAAGGGCGGAAGAGAAGAGTCTATCAAATTTATGGATAATCTTGAGTTTATTAAGATTGTTACACATGTTGCTGACGCAAGAACTTGCGTGCTTCATCCTGCAAGCCATACACATCGTCAGATGACAGATGAGCAGCTTCTTGAAGCAGGTGTAAAACCGGACTTAATCAGATTGTCTGTAGGTATTGAAAATGCAGATGACATTATTGCTGATATTGAGCAGGCATTAAATAAATAATAAATGAGGAGTTATGATAGGGTATGTTCAGACCATGTATTGATATTCACAACGGAAAAGTTAAACAGTTAGTGGGTGGAAGCCTTAAGGATGAAGGGGATTATGCAAAAGAAAATTTTGTCGCAAGCCAAGGCGGGGAGTATTTTGCAAATCTCTACAAGGAAAAAGGACTTAAGGGCGGTCATATTATCATTCTCAATCATAAGGATTCTGAATACTATGAAGCTACAAAGTCACAGGCTATGGCGGCTCTTAAAGCATATCCTTTCGGAATGCAGATTGGAGGCGGAATCACTGCAGACAATGCAAAAGAGTTTATTGATGCGGGAGCTTCACATGTCATTGTGACCTCTTATGTTTTTAAAGATGGTCATGTAAACATGGAAAATCTCACAAAACTTGTGGATGCGGTGTCTAAAGACAAGGTGGTACTTGATCTTAGCTGTAGAAAGAAAGATGGCTTGTATTACATAGTTACAGACAGATGGCAGAAGTTTACGGATACAGTTTTAAATGAAGAAAACTTGAACTTGCTCTCGAACTACTGTGACGAGTTACTGGTTCATGGTGTGGACGTAGAGGGTAAAGGCAGTGGAATGGATTTAGAACTGGTAAAACTGCTTTCAAAATGGAAGGAGAGCAATCCGGACAAATGCGGTATCACATACGCCGGAGGTATTTCTTCTATTAAAAATATAGATGATTTCAAAGAATCTTCTAAAGGCATGATTGATTACACAATAGGGAGTGCCCTTGATTTATTCGGTGGTAATCTTTCCTTTGAAGAAGTTCTTGAACATGAAAATAGTTAAAAACAAGAGGAAACTGACTTTTTCTATTCAGTTTCCTCTTGTTTTTTGTGGTTGAAATGCTTTGGATTTAATAGTAAAATGGGATTATCTATGGTTAGATGGTATTAGGAGGATTATATGGAAGCGTTTTTAGAATTATTGAAATCTATTTTCTTAGGGGTTATACAGGGAGTTACAGAGTTCCTGCCTATCAGCAGTTCGGGACATCTTGCTATTTTTAAGCAGATTCTCGGAATGGAGGAGATAGGAAATTCTTTTGATATTTTTTTACATATAGGAACATTGGCTGCAGTATTTATCTGTTATTGGAGAGATATCTGGAAACTGTTCCTTGAAGGAATTGGCATTTTGGCTGATTCTTTCTCAAACGTTGTATTGTTTTTAAGGAAATTAGTTTGGTCGCTTTCTAGGAAAACGTCAGACGAGAAATACAATAATGTCAGATATAAAAGAGTTATCAATTCTGCATACAGGAAGTTTGTAATGTTAGTTATAGTTTCAACTATTCCTACAGGACTTATCGGATTTTTTGGAAATGATGTAATTGAGATGGCGGGCCAGAATCTCTTGGTTCCGGGTATTTGTCTTTTGATTACAGCTACATTACTTCTTATTTCTGATAATCTTCCTGATGGAGATAAGACACCTAAGAAGGTATCCTATGCAAATGCTATTTTTGTAGGTATTGCTCAGGGTATTGCCACATTGCCTGGTATTTCACGCTCGGGAACGTCCATCACGGCAGAACTTGTATGTGGTTTCAGACGTGACTTTGCAGTTAAGTATTCTTTCATTATGTCTATTCCGGCTATCATTGGCGCAGCCATTTTTAAAATTAAAGGTATGGGAAGCGAGGGACTTGGAACTTTAGACTATGTTAATTATATTGTCGGAGCTGTTGTTGCAGGTGTGGTTGGTTACATTTGTATCAAAAAGATGCTTGACTTTGTAAAAGGAAAGAAATTTAAATATTTTGCATATTACTGTTATGTTTTAGGAACAATTTGCATTGTTGCATTTGCCTATAATGTAATTAAAGTTAATTAGGAGGTTTTTTTGTGGCTAACACAAAGAATAAGAGAACAGGAAAATCGAATACAAAAAGACGTACCGGTGGAACTAAAAAAAGAAGCAGACGCAGTGCTGAGCAGATAAAAAAGACTCTTGATTTGTGGCTTATAGGCTCGCTGCTTGCTGCAGTATTTCTTCTTTTATGTAATTTTGGAATATTAGGTCCCGTGGGAAGTGCTTTCTCAAATGTAATGTTTGCCCTGTTTGGAACTATGGCATATTTGTTCCCTATACTGTTATTGTTTGTCATCTGGTATGCAGCTCTAATGTATGGAGACGATAAAGTAATTCCGGTGTGCGTGGAAGTCTCGGTTCTGTACCTGTGCCTTAGTATTATTTTTCAATGGGTTTACAGAGATGAATTCAAAGATTATTTCTTCTGGGAATTGATGCTGGATTGCTCTAAATTTAAGATGGGTGGAGGTCTGTTTGGAGGCGAGTTATATTTGCTTTTGTCAAAACTGTTTACAGATCTTGGCGGTCTTATCATTACAATTGCTATTGCCATAGCATTGCTTGCACTGTTATTCTCGGATTCCATTGTGAAGTGGATTGCCGGTTACAGGGATGGCAGAGATGACAGAGAAGTTGAGAGAGAGCAGTACAGACAGTACAGAGAACAGATTCGTCAGAATAAATCGCAGGCAAGAGAAATCAGAGACAGACAGAGACAGCAGGACAGACTTGAGAGAAAACGCCGTGAGGCTATGAGAACGGCTCCAAGAGTGACAGGAGTTGACTTCAGCGAACTGACTATCGATGAAAAGAAGAGTGGTGAGCGTATTGATGATATTCATGAGATTGAACCACCAAAGATTAATATAGAAGGAATAGAACCATCCTTTTCAGGTCATGTGGAAATAAGGGATGAAAAGCCGTATACATATTTTGAGAATACCGACAACAAATTTAATAGCAGTACTAAAAATCAGAATAGTGATGTGAATTCTCAAAATAATAATACTTATCCACAGATAAATATACCAAAAGAAGAGGATCATTCAACCGACGGTGAATTTACTCCGAAGGAAAGAATTGAGGTCAGTGAGAGTGCAAAGAAGGTCATGGCCAGAAATCCATACCAGAGCACTTCACTTAATCCGGCAAATGTTACCGCAAAGATTGGCGATGCTGACGATATGATTGAAAAGCCAAAGGCAGATACAAGCCAGCAAGTTCAGCAGTTTGTGGCTACACCACAACCGGTTAGAAAGAAAAAGATGAGATATGTGAAGCCAAGAACCGATCAGTTGCTCACTAAGAATCCCGGAAGTGCCCACGGCACATCTAAGGAAGAACTTCTAGAAACGGCCGGTAAGCTTCAGATGATCTTAAAGCAGTTTGGAGTAAATGTCACAGTTACAAATGTGTCCAGGGGACCATCTGTTACAAGATATGAACTTCAGCCTGAGATAGGTACTAAGGTATCAAAAATCACATCTCTTACAGATGATATTAAACTGAATCTTGCAGCATCAGACATTCGTATAGAGGCGCCGATTCCGGGAAAAGCAGCAGTGGGAATTGAGGTGCCAAACAAGGGACGAGATACAGTTTATATCAAAGATTTGATTGAATCAAAGGAATTGAGAGAAAACAAATCCAAAATTGCTTTTGCGGCAGGTAAGGACATCTCCGGAAAAGTAATTGTTGCAGATATAGCAAAGATGCCGCATATGCTTGTGGCAGGAACTACAGGATCAGGAAAGTCTGTATTTACCAACTCGATTATCATGAGTATTTTGTACAGAGCTACTCCGGATGAAGTAAAACTTCTTATTGTGGATCCAAAGGTTGTTGAGTTTGGTATATATAACGGAATACCTCATCTCTTGACACCGGTTGTTACGGATCCAAAGAAAGCAGCGGGAGCTCTTAATTGGGCGGTTGCAGAAATGTCCGACAGATACAAGAAATTTGCAGCCACAGGTACAAGAGACCTGAAGGGATACAATGAAGCAATTGAAAATGGAGAGTTTGAGGGTGATGAGAAGCCTGAAAAACTTCCGCAGATTGTTATTATTATCGACGAGCTTGCAGACCTTATGATGGTTGCTGCTAAAGATGTTGAGGACGCAATTTGCCGTCTTGCACAGCTCGCAAGAGCTGCCGGCATACATTTGGTTATTGCAACTCAAAGACCGTCCGTAGACGTTGTTACAGGTCTTATCAAAGCTAATATTCCATCGAGAGTGGCATTGTTAGTTTCCTCGGGAACTGACTCTAGAACAATCATTGATATGAATGGTGCTGAGAAACTCCTTGGAAACGGTGATATGCTTTTCTATCCTTCGGGATATGTAAAACCTGTAAGACTTCAAGGCGCATTTGTGTCAGATGACGAAGTTAAAAACACAGTTGAATTTTTAAAGAATAACAGCGGTGAAGTTGTTTATGACGAGTCTATCGGAACTGCCATGGTGGCGGATACCGAGGAGGGTGAAGAAGGCGGAACAGATGGAAGAGATGCCTACTTTGTCGATGCGGGAAGACTTGTAATTGAAAAACAAAAGGGTTCAACCAGTATGATTCAGCGTTCCTTCAGAGTGGGCTTCAACAGAGCGGCACGTATTATGGAACAACTTTACGATGCAGGAGTTGTGGGTCAGGAAGAGACTAACAAACCTAGAAGAGTTCTTATGAGTATTGAAGAATTTGAAGAAAAATTTTCATAATTGGATATAAAGGAGAAATGATATGAAGACAGATATTCAGATTGCACAGGAAGCAAAGATGCTTCCAATCAAAGAAGTAGCAGAGAGAATCGGACTTACAGAGGATGATCTCGAATTATACGGAAAGTACAAAGCAAAAATATCAAATGAATATTGGAATCAGATAAAAGACAATAAAGACGGAAAGCTTGTTTTGGTTACAGCTATCAACCCTACACCTGCAGGTGAAGGAAAGACTACTATCACAGTTGGTCTCGGAGAAGCTCTTGGACAGTTGAATAAGAAGTCAATTATTGCACTTAGAGAGCCATCACTTGGACCATGTTTTGGTATCAAGGGTGGAGCTGCAGGTGGCGGATACGCACAGGTAGTACCTATGGAAGATTTGAATCTTCACTTCACAGGTGACTTCCACGCTATTACATCTGCAAACAATCTTCTCGCAGCCCTTCTTGACAATCATATTCAGCAGGGAAATGTACTTGGCATTGACCCTAACCAGGTTGTTTGGAAGAGATGTGTTGATATGAACGACAGAGTACTTAGAAACATTGTAGTAGGACTTGGAAGAAAAGTGGACGGTGTTGTAAGAGAAGACCACTTTGTTATCACAGTTGCATCTGAAATCATGGCCATCTTATGTCTTGCAAATGATATGGCAGACCTTAAGGATAAGCTTGGAAAAATCGTTGTGGCATACACATATGACGGTAAGCCTGTAACTGCAAAAGAAATCAATGCAGTAGGTTCAATGGCAGCCCTCTTAAAGGATGCTATCAAGCCTAACCTTATTCAGACATTAGAGCACACACCTGCACTTGTTCACGGTGGTCCTTTCGCAAATATTGCTCACGGATGTAACTCTGTAAAAGCTACTAAGACAGCTCTTAAGATGGCGGATATCGTTGTCACAGAAGCAGGATTTGGTGCAGACCTTGGTGCAGAGAAGTTCCTCGACATAAAGTGTAGAAAATCAGGAATTAAGCCTGATGCAATCGTACTTGTAGCTACAGTCAGAGCGCTTAAGTACAACGGAGGAGTTGCAAAAGCAGACCTTGGCGAGCCAAATGTTGAGGCTTTAAAGAAAGGTATTGTAAACCTTGAAAAGCACATTGAAAATTTACAGCAGTACGGTGTACCTGTAGTGGTAACACTTAACTCATTTATTACAGATACAAAAGAAGAGACAGACTTCGTTAAGAATTTCTGTGAGGAGAGAGATTGTGAATTCGCTCTTGCAGAAGTTTGGGAGAAGGGTGGAAAAGGCGGAATTGACCTTGCCAATAAAGTTATTAAGACTCTTGAGGAGAAGCCTGCAAACTTCAAGTTCTTATACGAGGACGATGCAACTCTTGAAGAAAAAATCGAGACAGTTGCCACAAAGATTTACGGAGCTGACGGCGTAACTTATTCAGCAGAGGCAAAGAATGCTCTCGCAAAGATTACAGAGATGGGATACGGAAATCTTCCGGTATGTATGGCAAAAACACAGTACTCATTATCAGATGATCAGACAAAACTCGGAAGACCTACAGGTTTTGAGGTGAATATCAGAGAGGTATATGTATCAGCCGGAGCAGGTTTCGTGGTTGCAATCACAGGAAACATTATGACAATGCCTGGATTGTCAAAGACACCTGCAGCATACGGAATTGATGTTACAGACGATGGCGTAATTACAGGATTATTCTAAAACAGTTTTAAATGACGCATATGTTGCTTTCAGAAATTACAATTTTCATAAAGTATATTTGGTGGAAACGAAGATACAAGATAGAAGATTACGTACAAAAATCAAGAAACTAACAAAAGGTATGTAAAATTGTTCAGAGGATTACGTACTAAAATCAAGAATTTAACAAAAAGTACGTAATGTTTTCTGGAGATTACGTACTAAAATTAAGAAACTACAAAAAGGTACGTAAAATTGTTCAGGGAATTACGTACTAAAATCAAGAATTTAACAAAAAGTACGTAATGTTTTCTGGAGATTACGTACTAAAATCAAGAATTTAACAAAAAGTACGTAATGTTTTCTGGAGATTACGTACTAAAATTAAGAAACTACAAAAAGGTACGTAAAATTGTTCAGGGAATTACGTACAAAAATCAAGAATTTAACAAAAAGTACGTAATGTTTTCTGGAGATTACGTACTAAAATCAAGAAACTACAAAAAGGTACGTAAAATTGTTCAGGGAATTACGTACTAAAATCAAAAAACTACAAAAAGGTACGTAAAATTGTTCTGAGGATTACGTACTAAAATTAAGAAACTATAAAAACATACGTAATTGTGTATCAAAATGTATAGTTTAAGTAAACATTTATATAATTGTGATAGAGTATTCATGAAGTAACGTATGCCCGTTTCAAAATGTATATGTCTTGAAACGAGTAATAGATAAAAAGAGAGGAGAAAATAATGGCATTTATTATTGACGGAAAGAAAATATCTACAGAGATTAAAGATGAATTAAAAATCGAGGTAGACAAATACAAAGCCAGAGGTATCAAAATAACTATGGCTGTTGTAAAGGTAGGAGAAGATCCTGCTTCAGCTGTTTACGTTAGAAATAAACAGAAAGCTTGTGAGTATATCGGAATTGACTCTGTAGCTTACGAACTCAGAGAGGAGACTACAGAGGAAGAACTTCTTGCACTTATCGACAAACTTAACAAAGATGATGAGATTAACGGAATTCTTGTTCAGCTTCCACTTCCAAAGCACATCAACGAGGACATTATTCTCGATGCTATAGACAGTAAGAAGGACGTAGACGGATTCCATCCAAATAATGTAGGAAAGATGATGATTGGAAAGGAGACATTCCTTCCATGTACTCCTGCAGGTATCGTTGAACTCTTAAAGAGATCAAATATTGAACTTGAGGGAAAAGAGTGTGTGGTAATCGGAAGAAGTAACATCGTAGGAAAGCCTATGTCTATGCTTATGCTTAAAGAAAACTGCACAGTTACAATTTGTCACTCAAGAACAAAAGATTTAAAGGAAGTTACTAAGAGAGCAGACATTCTTATCGTTGCTATTGGTAAGCCTAAATTTGTCACAGCAGATTTTGTGAAAGACGGAGCTACAGTTATTGACGTTGGAATCCACAGAATGGAAGATGGCAAACTTTGTGGAGATGTTGATTTCGAGCAGGTTGAGCCAAAGGCTTATGCAATCACACCTGTTCCTGGCGGTGTAGGTCCTATGACAGTAACAATGCTTATGGCAAACTGCCTTAGAAGTGTAAAACTTCAGGACAGATAAATATATGATGTTTGCAAATGTAATTATTGATATTTCCCATGAAAAACTGGACAGACCCTTTGGATACATTGTTCCAAAAAGATTGGAGGATGTGATTTCGGTGGGGAGTTTTGTGAGAGTTCCTTTTGGTGTGGGAAACAGGGAAATATCAGGATTTGTAATAGAAATTACAGATAAGTCCGATTATCCCGTTGAGAAGATGAAAGAAATTTATTCTGTCTCAAGGGATAAGGAGATTGTCACATCCAGACTTATAGAACTTGCCCACTTTATCAAAACAGAATACGGCTCCACCATGAACAGGGCTTTAAAGACGGTTATTCCTGTCAAAGACAAGATTAAGCATGTGGAGAGAAAAACTATTGTTCTTAATATTGAGGGGGATGAGATTGGCGATACAATGGCATCCTATCGTAAGAAGAGAGCAAACGCCAGACTCAGACTTCTTGAGGAGTTAAAGGAAGTGAAGATGCTTCCAAAGAGTATTGTCACAGATAAACTTAATATCACTCCGGGAACTCTTAAATCCATGATGGAGGAAGGCGTTATCAGAGTGGTCAGTGAGACAGAGTACAGAAATCCTGTGAATATCGAAGAGCAGGAGGAATATGATATTGTGCTCAACTCTCAGCAAAGACAGGTGGCAGATTCAATTAAGGAGTCAATGGGAGCTGTATACAGCGGCGAGGATGTGGACACAAAAGACAGAGTACATCTTATCCACGGAATTACAGGAAGTGGAAAGACAGAAGTGTATATTGATCTCATTGAGGGAGCAATAAACAATGGTAAACAAGCAATTGTACTCATTCCGGAGATTGCACTTACCTATCAGACTGTGAAGCGATTTACCAGAAAATTTAAAGATAAGGTTTCCATTATCAACTCTAAACTTTCAAAAGGTGAGAGGTATGATCAGTTTGAGAGGGCAAAAAAAGGTGAGGTTTCTGTAATGATTGGCCCAAGATCCGCACTGTTTACACCTTTTTCAAATTTGGGCCTTATTATTATCGACGAAGAACATGAGGGCTCTTACAAGAGTGACTCAGTTCCAAAATATAATGCAAGAGAAGTGGCAGAACATATTGCAATTACTACAGGCTCCGTGCTTGTGTTAGGTTCTGCAACACCTTCGCTTGATTCCTACTACAAAGCAATGAATGGGGAGTACAGCCTTCACAAACTTACAGGAAGAGAGAAGGGAAACCTTGCAGATGTTCATGTGGTTGATCTTAGAGATGAACTTCATCAGGGCAATAAATCAATTTTTAGTTTTAAACTTCAGAAACTAATTGCTGAGAGACTTGAGAGAAAAGAGCAGATAATGCTTTTTATTAACAGAAGAGGCTATGCGGGTTTTGTTTCCTGCAGAGAGTGTGGAAGTGTTATGAAATGCCCACACTGTGATGTCTCCCTCAAAGCTCACAATAACGGAAAGTTGATTTGCCATTATTGCGGATATGAGGTTAAGACTCCGAGACTTTGTCCAAAATGTGGTTCGAAATATATTGCCGGATTTGGTACCGGAACTCAGAAGGTGGAAATGGCAATTAAAAAACTGTTTCCTACAGCGAGAGTGCTTCGAATGGATATGGACACAACTTCCAAAAAGGGAGGACATGAAGAAATTTTATCTGCTTTTTCAAACGGAGATGCAGATATTCTGGTGGGAACACAGATGATTGTAAAAGGACACGACTTCCCAAATGTTACTCTGGTGGGAGTGCTTGCGGCAGATATGTCCCTTTACGCCTCTGATTACAGAGCATCTGAGAGAACGTTCCAGTTGCTGACACAGGCAGCGGGACGTGCCGGAAGAGGAAGTAAAAAGGGTGATGTGGTAATTCAGACCTACAACCCGGACAATTACAGCATTGTTTATTCAAAAGAGCAAAATTATGAATCATTTTACAGTGAGGAGATAGCGTACAGAAAACTTATGCTCTATCCTCCGGTGGCACATATGACAGCAATACTTATCACTTCAAAGGACACTTCATTGTTAAATGAAGCTGTTGAAATCCTTTGTGGCAGAATAAAGTGTTTGAAAAATGAACAAAATGAAAAGATGTTGGCTATAATTGGACCTGCGGATGCGGGCATTGCAAGAATAAACGATGTGTACAGAAAAGTTATTTATTTAAAACATTTTGACAATAATGTTTTAATACAAATAAAAGATAATTTAGAAAAATTAATAGAGGCAGACAGAGTGTTTGAAAATGTAAATGTTTCATTTGATTTCACACCACAGGGCAACTATTAATGAGGAGGAATTATGGCAATTAGAAATATCAGAGAACTTGGAGATCCATGCCTCAGAAAGGTATGTAAGGAAGTTAAAAACGTTAGTCTCAGAACTAAAATACTTATCGAGGATATGCTTGATACAATGTATGAGGCAAACGGCGTTGGACTTGCTGCTCCACAGGTTGGTATATTAAAAAGAATCGTAGTAATAGATGTGGGAGAGGGACCAATTGTTCTTATTAATCCTGAAATCGTTGACCGTGACGGAGTTCAGTTTGACTATGAGGGATGTCTTTCGGTTCCCGGAAAATCAGGAAAGGTTTCAAGACCTGAAAAGGTAGTTTGTAAAGCTCTCGATGAGGAGATGAATGAGATTACTATTGAGGGAGAAGGTCTTCTTGCAAGAGCTATCTGCCATGAATTAGACCATCTTGACGGTGTGGTTTATGTAGACAGAGTTGAGGGAGAACTTATCAACAACGAAGATCTTATACAGGAAGATGACGAGGAAGAGTAATTATTATAGAGAGGTGCCTGACAAATGAGAATTATGTTTATGGGAACACCGGACTTCGCGGTTAGTACGTTGGAAGAAATAGCAAAATCAGGACATGAACTTGTGGCTGTTGTCACACAGCCTGACAAGCCAAAGGGAAGAAGCGGAAAGCTTATTTACACACCTGTAAAGGAAAAGGCTATTGAGCTTGGAGTTAAAGTTTTTCAGCCAAACAGAGTTAAGGATGAGTCCTTTATGGATATTCTTGATGAAGTTAAGCCGGATCTAATTGTGGTTGTAGCTTTCGGACAGATTCTTCCAAAGAGAGTTCTTGATTATCCAAAATACGGATGTATCAATGTTCACGCATCAATCCTTCCTAAATACAGAGGCTCAGCTCCGATTCAGTGGGCAGTAATAGACGGCGAGAAGGAGAGCGGAGTAACTATTATGAGGATGGATGAAGGTGTCGACACAGGTGATATTATCGATATCGCGACACTGGAGCTTGATCCAAAAGAGACGGGTGGAAGCCTGTTTGAAAAACTCAGTGTATTGGGCGGTAAGCTTCTTGCAGATAATCTTCAAAATATATTTGACGAAAAAGTTACTTTTACAAAGCAGGATGAGGAAAAAGCCACTCATGCCGGAATGCTTTCAAAAGATATGGGCATTATTAATTTTAAAGAATTAGATGCAGACAGCATTGAGAGGCTAATAAGAGGTCTTAATCCATGGCCGAGTGCATTTACTAAGATTGCAGGAAAAACTCTTAAAATCTGGGATGCAGATGTTGTTGAGAATGCTGAGGGTGCAATGCCGGGAACAGTGTTTGGAATTACCAAAAATAATTTCTGCATAGCAGCCAAAGAGAAAGCAATTGTAGTGAATGAAGTTCAGTTAGAAGGCAAGAAGAGAATGAGTGCCGGTGACTTTATGAGAGGTTATAATTTAGAAAACGGAACTGTACTTGGAGAGTAAAGTGAGGTAGAGTTATGGGATTTGGAATATTAGAATATGGTATTTTGGCATATACAAGATATGGAAGTTACAACAGAATAGGATTTGATCCATCCTACATTCTTGTACTGATAGGAATGGTTTTATCTCTTGCGGCATCTGCGTATGTAAAGAGTACATTTAAAAAATATTCGAGAGTAATGTGCAGCAGAAATATTACAGGAAAAGACGTGGCAGAGAGAATCTTAAACTCTCAGGGCATTTATGATGTTTCCGTACATCATATTTCCGGAGATTTGACAGACCATTACCATCCTACAGATAAGACAGTTAATCTTTCGGACAGCGTTTACGGAAGAAACAGTGTGGCTTCAATTGCTGTTGCGGCTCACGAATGTGGACATGCGGTACAGCACAATGTAGGATATCAGCCAATTAAATGGAGAACCGCAGTTCTTCCGGCTGCCAATATCGGGTCAAAATTATCCTGGGTATTTATTGCAGTGGGACTTATCTTTTACGGAAGTATGTCAATGTTTTTGATAAAGCTCGGTATTGTTGCATTTTCATTCGCAGTGTTATTTCAGGTTGTAACATTGCCGGTTGAGTTTAATGCTTCAAGCAGAGCTTTGAAAATACTTAAGAATGATGGAATTCTTAGTAACGATGAAACAAAGATGGCAGCAAAGGTGTTAAGAGCAGCAGCTCTTACTTATGTGGCGTCTGCAGCAACAGGTTTTTTACAGCTTGCAAGACTTGTTATGATTGCTAACAGAAGAAGATAATAACATCAGAGGATAGATATGGCGGAAAAGTTGGATATTAAGTCGTACAACTTAATAGAATTGCAGGAGGAACTGGTTAGGCTTGGAGAGAAAGCCTTCAGGGCAAAGCAGATATACAAATGGCTTCATGTAGATAAGGTTTCAGAGTTTGAGGAAATGACAAATATTTCCAAGGATTTGAGAAATAAACTTTCAAAAAACTATGAAATAAGAACTGTGAAGGCGGTTAAAGTGCTGACGTCAAAGATTGACGGAACTAAGAAATATTTGTTTGCACTGAATGACGGAATCGTTATTGAGAGTGTTCTTATGAGATATCATCATGGAAATTCAGTTTGTATTTCCACCCAGGCAGGCTGTAGAATGGGATGCAGATTCTGTGCATCAACCTTAAATGGTCTGGAGAGAAATCTTA
Source organism: Lachnospiraceae bacterium (assembly GCA_015057625.1). Classification (GTDB taxonomy): domain Bacteria; phylum Bacillota; class Clostridia; order Lachnospirales; family Lachnospiraceae; genus SIG293. Next base: position 83,908 of record SVDZ01000013.1, read on the forward strand.
CGGCATCTGAGCTTTTGTCTCAGATTTATGAGATTGAAAAGGATATAGATGAGAGGGTATCGAATATTGTTCTCATGGGAAGTGGCGAACCTCTCGACAATTTTGATAACGTTATGAAGTTTATCGAGCTTATCACAGATAAGAACGGAAAGAACTTAAGCCAGAGAAATATTACACTTTCTACCTGCGGACTTGTTCCAAAGATTAGAGAAATGGCTGATATGGGACTTCAGATTACTCTTGCATTGTCACTTCACGCTTCAGATGATGAGACAAGAAGAGAGTTGCTTCCTATAGCAAATAAATATTCAATAAGGGAAGTGCTTGATGCCTGTCAGTATTATTTTGAAAAGACCGGAAGAAGACTTACATTTGAGTACAGTCTGGTTGCCGGAGTAAATGACACGAAAGAAGAAGCCGAGAAATTGTCAAGACTGGTGGCGGGAATGAATTGCCACATTAATCTGATTCCTGTCAATCCGATTGAGGAAAGAGAATACACGCAATCGGATAAGGCGGCGATTTTGGCTTTTCAAAAGACTATTGAAAAAAATAAAATAAATGTTACGATAAGAAGGGAAATGGGCAGAGATATTAACGGAGCCTGTGGACAATTAAGAAAAAGTTTTATGGATGAACAGTGAAGGGAGGAAAAGAATGATCGCATTCGGAGACACAAATGTTGGACTTAAAAGATCAATAAATCAGGATTTTATTTTTTTGTCTGAAGATAAAATCGGAAAGCTTCCTAATCTGTTTATAGTTGCAGACGGTATGGGTGGTCATAAAGCCGGTGACGTTGCATCCAGAAAAGGTGTAGAGCTTTTTGTTGATTTTGTCAGAACAACTGACATGACAGACCCTGTAAATATTATCGATGCGGGAATCAAAATTGCAAATGATGCAGTTTTTGAAATGTCCCTCTCTAACCCGGATTTTGACGGGATGGGAACTACATTTGTTGTGGCATCTGTTATAGAAAACAGAGTATATATTGCAAATGTGGGGGACAGCAGACTGTACCTGATTAACGATAATATTGTCCAGATTACAAGAGACCATTCTCTGGTTGAAGAGATGGTAAATATGGGAGAGCTTGAGCGAGATGCTGCAAGAACCCACACAAAGAAAAATATTATTACGCGAGCAGTGGGAGTTGAGAGAAATGTTTTAGCAGACATTTTCCAGATTGAAATCGAGAGAGGGGATAAACTTTTACTTTGCTCGGATGGTCTTTCCAATATGGTTGAGGACTATGATATAAAGAAGATTGTCAATGGAAACAGCAGTCTTAGAGATGCAGTTAGAATTCTAATTGATAAAGCCAATGAAAATGGCGGAAGAGATAATATATCAGTAGTTCTGTTGGAACCTGAAATAGGAGGAAGATTATGATAAGAAAAGGTATGTTTTTAAGTAATAGATACGAAATACTTGAGAAGGTCGGCTCCGGCGGAATGTCGGATGTTTACAAGGCAAAATGCCACAAGCTCAACAGATTCGTTGCTATAAAAGTACTCAAGTCAGAATTTAGTGAAGACAAGAATTTTGTTACTAAATTCAGAGCGGAAGCACAGAATGCTGCCGGACTTGCACATCCAAACATCGTAAGCGTTTACGATGTTGGTGTGGACAGAGGTATGTACTATATAGTTATGGAGCTTATTGAAGGAATTACCTTAAAGCAGTATATCGCCAGAAAGAAAAGACTGTCGGTAAAAGAGGCTGTCAGCATTTCTATTCAGGTAGCTCAGGGTATTGAATGTGCTCACAACAATAATATTATACATAGAGATATCAAACCACAGAATGTAATTATTTCAAGAGATGGTAAGGTAAAGGTTGCTGATTTTGGTATCGCAAGAGCAACTTCTGTTAATACACATACTACCAATGCAATGGGATCAGTTCACTATATTTCTCCTGAACAGGCATCCAACGGTCCTGTTGATGAGAAGAGTGATATTTATTCTCTTGGTATTACTATGTATGAGATGCTCACAGGACATGTGCCATTTGATGGAGACTCCACAGTGACAATTGCGCTTCAGCATATTCAAAAGCACGTTCCAAGACTCAGCGAGGAACTTCCAAATATTCCTGTAAGCGTTGAAAAAATTGTTCTCAAATGTACTCAGAATGTTCCGGATAGAAGATATCTCAAGATTTCTTCACTGATTACAGATCTTAAGAGAGCACTTCTAAATCCGGATGATGACTTTGTTCAGCTTGATGAGGAGAAAAAGACAGATACAGTTATTCTCACAGATCAGGATAAGATTGCCATTGCAAATGGAGCAGGCAAGGTTGAGCAGATAGTGGAAAAAGATGATGTTGAAGATAAGGACGATCCTTTTTACGAGGAACCTCCTACTACATTGGAAAAAGTCTTTATGTTTGTTGGTATAGGAATAGTGCTTGTATTCCTTGTAGTTGCCGTTGCAATGATACCAAAAATCTTTTCTGACGGAAAAGAACCGGATAGAGATATAGATGTGGAGACAGAGACTTTGGATCCTACCCTTGCGCAGGTTCCAAATTTATATGAATTGAGTGAAGAGGATGCCAGAACTACTCTTCACAGCAGACAATTGGGAATCAAGTATGACTATGCGTTTGATGACAATGTTGAAAAGGGATTTGTCTGCGCACAGTCTGAAGAACCAAATGCTATTGTAGAAAAGAATTCTACTATTTTTGTCACAATCAGTAATGGAGCTGAACGTATTCAAATTCCTGAAAAAATTGTAGGAAAAGATGTTGAAGCCGCAACACTTGAACTAAATAATGCAGGTTTTGAGGTTGAGGTGGCTTACTCATATAGTACAAGTGCCATTGGCACAGTTTTGTCTCATGATCCTGACGGAAAAGTTGAACTGGCAAGAGGTACGGTTATCACTTTAAATGTCAGCCGAGGAAAAGAGGCAAATGTTGATGGTATTACACTTGCCACTGTGCCAAGTGTTGCCACAAAGTCGAGAGAAAAGGCTGAGTCAGCACTTAAGTCTGCGGGTTTCAAAATCGGACCTATCAAGGAAGTGTTCAGTGAAACTCATGAGGCAGGAACAGTTATAAGAATGACTGCAAAACCGGGAGCACAACTTCCTACAGGTTCCACAGTAGGAATGGTAGTGAGCCTTGGTTCTGAGAATCCGGAGACTGAGACAGTTGAGAATATTACAGATGAACAGCCTACAGAAGATGCAAGTTCACAGACACAGACCTACAGTGCTTCATATACATTTGCAATTGAGGATATGATAGATGCAACAGGTGAACATCTCACGTCGGGAGCTATTACAATTTATGTTGATGGCAAGAAAGTTCCGGTAGATCCGGCGTATGCAAGATTGGAGTCGTGGCCTGGAGATTACGCATTTACGGTTACTGAGAGTTATTCAGGACCGGCAACGCTTCAGCTGTACGTAGATAATGCAGTTGTTATTGATAAACAGATAGAACTTCAATAGAAAGTTGGATTAAATCAGGTAAATGTTTGATTCAATGAAAGGCGGAAGATGACTGGAAAAATAATAAAAGGAATTGCAGGATTTTACTACGTTCACATAGAGGGACAGGGAGTTTATGAATGCAAGGCCAAAGGAGTTTTCAGGAATAAAAGCATAAAACCTCTTGTGGGAGATAATGTTAAAATAGACATTATTGATGATGAAGAAAAAAAGGGGAATATCATAGAAGTTCTTGAAAGAAAGAACGATTTGATAAGACCTGCTGTGGCAAATGTAGATCAGGCCTTGGTGGTCTTTGCATTAAAAGATCCCGAACCTAACCTGAATTTGTTGGACAGATTTCTTGTGATGATGGAATTTCAGAATATTGAAACAGTAATCTGTTTTAACAAATCTGATATTTCTGATGACGAGGAGACTAAGAGAATTGCCGATATTTATTCAAAGGCAGGATACAGAGTAATCATCACCAGTGTGGAGAAGGATGAGGGTGTTTCAAAAGTGAAAGAGCAGCTTGCATCTAAGACCACAGTTTTTGCAGGCCCTTCAGGTGTGGGCAAATCTTCCATGCTAAATGCGCTGGCTCTTGATTATAAAATGGAGACAGGAGAGGTTAGCAAAAAGATTGGAAGAGGAAAACATACCACAAGGCATTCAGAGATTTTTTACATTGATAAGATGACCTATGTGATTGATACCCCGGGTTTTACATCACTGAATGTTCCGGGTATGGATGAGAGAGTTTTGGAAGAATGTTTTCCTGAGTTTGTTCCTTACATAGGAGAATGCAAATTTACAGGTTGTGCTCATATAAGTGAACCGGATTGCGCAATTAAAAATCTGGTGCAGGAAGGAAAGATTCCTTCAGAGAGATATGAAAATTACAAAAGTTTTTACGATGAGTTAAAAAACAGAAAGAAATATTAGAGAGGAGAGCACAGATTTGTGCGAGTGTAATGATTAAATTAGCACCATCAATATTGTCAGCGGATTTCTCAAAACTGGGAGAAGAAATAAAGTTAATTGATAATGCGGGAGCAGAGTGGGTTCACGTGGATGTAATGGATGGAATGTTTGTTCCGAATATTTCCATAGGAATTCCTGTAGTTGAGTCCTGCAGAAAGTGTACAGATAAAGTTTTTGATGTACATCTCATGATTGAGGAGCCAATCAAATATGTTGAACAGTTTGCAAAAGCCGGAGCCGATATGATTACTATTCATGTTGAGGCTTGTGAGGATGTGGCTGCCACAATAGACAAAATCCATGAGATGGGTAAAATGGCAGGTCTTGCCCTCAATCCTGAAACAGCAGTTGATGAGGTGCTTCCATATATAAGCCATGTGGAGATGATTCTTGTCATGACAGTTCATCCGGGATTTGGAGGACAGTCATACATTGATGAGTGCACTGAAAAGATAGAGATAATCAATGCGATTATCAATGAATACAAACTTGATACACTTCTTGAGGTTGACGGCGGAATTAAAACCGATAATGTCGATATTCCACTTGAGGCAGGGGCAAACGTTATTGTTGCAGGTTCTGCAGTGTACAAGGGAGACGTTGTGAAAAATATCTCTGATTTCAAAGAGATTTTTAAAAAATATGAATAGATATTAATTTCTATAATCACATTAAAAGGAGAAAAGAAGAAATGAAATTAGGAATCGTTGGTTTGCCTAATGTTGGTAAAAGTACATTGTTTAATTCGCTTACAAAGGCAGGAGCAGAATCAGCTAACTACCCATTCTGTACTATAGATCCAAATGTTGGTATTGTTACAGTTCCGGATGAGAGACTTAACAAGCTTGCTGCATTATATAACTCAGCAAAGGTTACACCTGCTGTAATCGAGTTTGTTGATATTGCAGGACTTGTAAAGGGAGCTTCAAAAGGTGAAGGTCTTGGAAACCAGTTCCTCTCAAACATCAGAGAGGTAGATGCCATCGTTCACGTAGTAAGATGTTTTGAAAATACAAACGTAATCCATGTTGAGGGAAGCGTTGATCCTATCAGAGATATAGAGACAATTAACCTTGAACTTGTATTTGCAGATGCGGAAGTGTTAGAGAGACGTATCGCAAAAACTACAAGAGGCGCAAGAAATGATAAAGAGCTTGCAAAAGAACTTGATTTTCAGGAAAGACTCAAAGCATATCTTGATGATGGAAATCTTGCTATCAGCTTTGAACTTGAAAACGAAGATGAAGAGAAATGGATGAAGGAGTACAATCTCCTCACAGCAAAACCTGTTATCTTTGCAGCAAATGTATCAGAGGATGATTTGGCAGATGACGGAAAGTCAAATGAATATGTTGCGGCAGTAAGAGAGTTTGCAGCAAATCATGACAGCGAAGTGTTCGTTATCAGTGCACAGATTGAACAGGAAATTGCAGAACTTGACGACGAGGAGAAGGAAATGTTCCTTTCAGAACTCGGATTGTCAGAGTCAGGTCTCGATAAACTTATCAAGGCAAGTTACTCACTTCTTGGTCTTATCAGTTACCTCACATCGGGAGAGGATGAGACAAGAGCTTGGACTATTACAAAAGGAACAAAGGCTCCACAGGCTGCCGGAAAAATCCATACTGATTTTGAGAGAGGATTTATCAGAGCAGAAGTTGTTAATTATCAGGACTTACTTGACTGTGGTTCTCTGTCAGCTGCAAAAGAAAAAGGTCTTGTGGGACTTGAAGGAAAAGAATATGTAGTTAAAGATGGAGATGTTATTTTGTTCAGATTTAACGTATAAACATTGTTGACAGGAGAACTTATATGTTAGTGGCCGATACAGGAATAGAATTTATTAATTTCGGAATAAAACTGAAAGACCTTGCAAAAGGAATATACATTGGCGATTTTATGATTGCTTATTACGGCATGATAATCGCACTAGGTATTTTATCAGGAATAATGATAGTATGTTTTCAGGCAAAAAGGACCGGACAGAATGTTGATACTTATCTTGATTTTGCCGTTTATATTATTGTTTCGTGTATTATCGGGGCAAGAATATATTATGTGGTGTTTCAGTGGGATTATTACAAAGATCACATATCGGAAATAATCAATCTTCGAGAGGGCGGACTTGCTATTTATGGCGCGGTTATCGTGGGAGTGATTGGAGCATATATTTACGGAAAAGTCAAAAAAGTAAATTATGCTTTGCTTGGAGATACTGCCATAGTCGGATTGGTTACAGGTCAGATAATCGGAAGATGGGGAAACTTTTTTAATAGGGAAGCCTTCGGAGGAGTGGCAAAGGATTCTAATCCATTTGCTATGAGACTTTACTTTGACGACTATTTCAGTATATATGATGTTCCAAAAGCAGTTCTTGACGGTATGGAAAAAATGACCGGAAAGACAGCAGAGGTGCTAGGGTACGTTCAGGTCGAACCCACTTTTCTGTATGAAAGCTGTTGCAACATTATAGTACTTGCAATATTGATGTTTATGACAAAAAGAAAGAAGTTTGACGGACAGATAGTTCTTTTGTATCTGATGGGATATGGCACTGTTAGATTTTTCGTCGAGGGACTTCGAACAGATCAGCTTATGATGCCTGTTTTGAATTATCCGGTATCAAGATTACTGTCCGCAATACTGGTTGTTGTCTCATTAATTGTTATGATTATCAAATTAATGGGAAAAAGTGGCAAAAATTTGGGAAATCCCTCCACTTTTGAAAAAAATGTGGGAAAATCTACCACAGAGGAATAAAAATGTGGATGACAAAATAAAAAAATCATAAGACAAAGCCTTATTTTATAAGGAAAAACGGTTTCTAGAACCTGTGAAAATTTTTTGAAAAAAATTTTCACAGGTTTTATTTTTTTGCTCTAAAACCCTTGATATTTATGCAAAAATGGGGTAAAATTTCATCATAAGTGGTGATTAGAGGTGAAAAGTGGTAGAAAGTGGTAGATTTTCAGAAAATCGCACATCTAATCCCATTACTGCAGGCGATATATTGAACTTGTCACAAAGATAGACAAAAGCGCAGGTTTATCGGTGACAATAGCAGAAGAGTTTCTGTGAAAAAACAATATACAAGGTTCACTTCCATAGGTAGTCGACGACTTAGGAGGATTTGGTTATGTTCATGGGACAATACAATCAAAAAGTTGATACAAAAGGCAGAGCTATTGTTCCAGCTAAATTTAGGGACGAGTTAGGGGAGCAGTTTGTCATTACAAAGGGGCTCGATGATTGTATTTTCGGTTTTCCACTATCTAAATGGGAAGAACTGGCAGAAAAGCTTAGCAGTTTATCAATTACAGACAAAAAGGTTAGAAAGTTCATTCGATTTTTCCTCGCAGGGGCAGCCACCCTCGAGACTGACAAGCAGGGAAGGGTATTAATACCTACAGCCTTGAGGGAGTTCGCCTCACTTGACAAAGATGTCATCTGGATTGGGGCAGGCTCAAGATTGGAAATTTGGAATCCGGACAAGTATATTGAAAATACAGAATTTGATGAGGATGAGATGGAAGATTTGGCAGATTACATGTCAGACCTTGGAATCTAATCTGAATCGGGAAAGGAAGCACACATGAGTTTTAAACATATATCGGTACTGTTAAATGAAACAGTTGATGGACTTAATATTAAAGCGGATGGAATATATGTTGACGGAACTCTTGGAGGTGGCGGTCATGCATACGAGGTATGCAAAAGATTATCAGACAAGGGTAGATTTGTCGGAATAGACCAGGATGGAGATGCCCTTGATGCAGCAAAAGAAAGACTCAGTGAGTTCTCTGACATTACCTCATTTGTCAGAAGCAACTACTGTGAGATAGACACGATACTAGATGACTTAGGAATTGAAAAGGTTGATGGAATTGTTCTTGATCTTGGCGTTTCTTCTTATCAGTTAGATACCATTGAGAGAGGTTTTTCTTACAAGGAGGATGCACCTCTTGATATGAGAATGGACAGCAGACAGACCAAGACAGCAGCTACAGTTGTCAATGAGTACAGCGAGTTTGATTTGTATAGGATTATACGGGATTACGGAGAAGATAAATTCGCAAAGAACATTGCAAAGCATATTGTGGCAGCAAGAGAAGAAAAGGAGATTACCACAACAAAGGAACTGAGTGACATTATTAAAGCTTCAATCCCTATGAAAGTTCAGGCAAAGGGAGGACATCCGGCCAAGAAGACTTTCCAGGCAATCAGAATTGAAGTTAATAAGGAACTCGAGGTTTTGAATCAGTCAATCGACAAGATGATTGAGAGATTGAATCCAGGCGGAAGATTGTGCATTATCACATTCCACTCATTAGAGGACAGAATCGTTAAGACAAAGTTTAAAAATAACGAGAATCCTTGTACATGCCCTCCGGATTTTCCGGTTTGTGTATGTGGAAATGTTTCTAAAGGCAAAGTGATAACCAGAAAGCCGATAGTGCCATCTGAAGAGGAGATTGATTACAATAAAAGATCTAAGAGCTCAAAACTTAGAATCTTTGAAAGAGCGTAGTTTTTTGTCGGCTTAGGACACCGACATTTATAGGATGAGGACGGGTTATTTTTTAGTTGGAGGAAACGGATAGTTATGGAAAGACGAGGAATCAATAACGCTTACGTATATGGAAATACTGTCAGAAAGACAGCACCAAGAAGAGAAGAAAGAGTATATATAGATGGCGAGAGAGTAAGATTAAGCCGCAGAGAAATGATGTACAGAGAAAGAGCATTGAAGATGAACGCACCATACGTTCTTTTCCTTGCTTTTGTGTCTGCGTTCTGTCTTGCAATGGCAGTTGTGTATTTAGGAGTACAGTCTGATATTAAAACTGCACGAAGAGATATTACAGAACTCAAAAACAACATCAATACAGTAACAGCAAAAAATGAGGCAATTGATTATTCAATTAACACATATATTTCATCTGAACATGTTATAAAGGTAGCAACAAAAGAGCTTGGAATGGTAGAAGCAGATTCTGAGCATGTTGTATTTTACAATAATACCGATAGCGAGTATACTGTTCAGTATAAGGACATTCCATCGAAATAGAGGAAGAATTGTGTTATGAGAAGAAAGAGAAGAGTACCAATATTTAAAAGATATATGCATAATAAGCTAGCTGCAACTTTAGTGGTTGTTGTCCTAGCTTTATTTGCGTTATGCGGGGTAACTGTTTATTACGCCATGGTTAAGGATGATGACTATACCATTAAGGTATTAAATCAGCAGGAGTATCTGAGTAAAACCATTCCCTACAAGAGAGGCGAAATTGTTGACAGAAACGGGAATGCGCTTGCAACCAGTATAAAAGTATACAATTTGGTAGTGGATTCTAAGATTATTCTGAGTGAAGATAAATACCTTGATGCCACAGTCAGCGCCATAGACACATATTTTAGCGGAGTTGATGAGGACAGAATTAATAAAGATATTTTTACTCAGTCGGATAATATAGATACATCGAAACTGGTGGCAGGTATTAACGAAAGAAAAGGTAACAGTTACTGGGTAGTTATAGAAGAACTTGAATATGATGAAATTAAAGCGTTTCAGGAATATGCATCGGACCATAAAAATATCAAGGGTGTATGGTTTGAGGAAGAGTACAAAAGAATGTATCCATTTGACAATCTTGCCTGCAGCGTTATAGGATTTACAAACAGTGATGAAACTGCAGATATCGGAATTGAGTCATACTACAATGATTATCTGATAGGAACAAACGGTAGAGAATATGGATATGTAAATTCAGACAGTAATATGGAGAGTGTTGTTAAACAGCCTACAAATGGTGATACGGTTATCTCTACCATTGATGTAAATATTCAGAGAATTGTTCAGAAAAAGATTAAAGAGTATATGAAAAAATTTCAGCCAAAGAGAATGGCGGTAGTAATCGCAGACCCAAATACAGGTGAGATTCTTGCTATGGGAGATAACACTACATACAATCTCAATGATCCGAGAAATCTGAGCGCGTATTTTACCGAGAGCAAGATTAAGAGCATGTCAGAAAAGAAACTGCAGGAAAAACTTAATCTTATATGGAAAAATTATTGTGTGAGCGACTCTTACGAGCCGGGTTCTACCGCAAAACCTTTCACAGTGGCTGCGGCTTACGAGGAAGGGCTTATTGACAAGAAAACATCTTTTGTGTGTGATGGCGGACAGCAGGTTGGCGGATTTTATATCAGATGTCACAAAGAGGCAGGTCATGGAACTATTTCAGCAAAACAGGCCATTGCTTATTCATGTAATGATGCTCTGATGCAGATTGGTGCAAAACTTGGACCGGATTTGCTAACACAGTATCAGACTAGATTTGGATTTGGCTTTAAGACAGGAATTGATTTGCCGGGAGAGACAAGAGGTATTGTTTTTGATGCGGAAAAGATGGTTTCATCAGATATTGCAACAAACTCTTTCGGACAGAACTTTACAGTTAATATGGTTCAGATGGTAGCAGGTTTTTCATCGCTGGTAAACGGAGGATATTACTATGAACCTCATGTAGTTAAAGAAATCAGAACTGCAGATGGAAATCTTGTGGAAAACTTTTCTAAGTCTATTGTAAGACAGACTATCACTGAGGATACTTCAAAGTTTATCAGAGAGAGCCTTAGAGCTGTAGTTACAGACGGTACCGGAACGAATACCGCTATTCCGGGATATACCATTGCAGGAAAGACTGGTACAGCTGAAAAAGTTGATACATCAGGAAAGGGTATTGGAAGAATCAGAGGCGAGTACATTATATCTTTCCTCGGTTGTGTTCCTGCTGAAAATCCAAAGGTGGTTTGCTATACACTTATGGATTCGCCAAAGGAACAGCCGGATTCGACTGCTTTTAATACAGAATTTTGGAGAGCAATTATGGAAGAAGTCCTTCCATATATGCATATAGAAAAAACTGAGGATGCAGGCAAAGATGAAGATCTTAAAAAGACAAAGAAAGATGATGTGGCAGAGCATTACTCAGTGGGAATTATAGATGAATCAGGAGATGGTTCAAACGAAGATTCTGAAAATGGTGTCGGCGGCGCAGAAGAAAACACAGATGCTACAGAAGAAAATGCTGATACACAAGAGGATGACGGTGAAGGCACAGAAGAAGGAGCCGGTGAAAATTCCGGAGGCGAATAGCAATCCGGTCATATTGAGATATGAGAATTAATACAATATAACAAAAAGCAGTTTATGTATGATTGGAGTTAACTCTTATGTCAAAAGAAAACAGCTGTTTTGTATTGCTGTAATAATGTCATTGTTTTCTCTGTTGTGTATCAGGGTGGTTTACCTGATGACTGTTAAAGCTTCAATGTACACGACGATGGCCCTTGAAGTGCAACAGAGAGAAAGACGCATTAAAGCCGCAAGAGGTCTTATTTATGACAGAAACGGCAAGGTTATTGCGTCAAACAGTACAGTGTGTTCTATCTCTGTAATTCACAGTCAGATAAAGGATGCCAATAAGGTGATTCGGATATTATCCGAAAAGCTTGGTATAGATCGTGATGAGGTGGAGAAGAAAATAAACAAAATTAGTGTCAGGGAGATAATTAAGACAAATGTTCCTAAAAATATAGGAGATGAAATCAGAAACTGTAATCTGTCAGGTGTTAAAATTGACGAGGATTACAAGAGGTACTATCCATATGGAAGTCTGGCTTCAAAAGTTCTTGGATTTACAGGAGGAGACAATCAGGGGATTGTGGGACTTGAAGTTAAGTATGATTCCTATATGAAGGGGACAGATGGATTTATAATGACTCCGACAGACGCTAAAGGTATTGAGGATGAGGATGCATTAGAAACCAGACTTGAACCGATAGCCGGAAACAATCTTTGGACCAGCCTTGACGTTAATATTCAAATGTATGCCGAGCAAATTGCATATGATGCCCTTGAAACCAAAAAGGCCAATTATGTATCTGTCATTGTAATGAATCCAAACAACGGCGAGATACTTGCTATGGTAAACGCCCCCGAGTTTGATCTTAATAATCCATATAAATTAAATTATGGAAGCAAACTAAAAAAAGGTACAAAAAAATATCAGAATGAGCTAAATAAAATGTGGAGAAACCAGTGTATTAATGATACTTATGAGCCGGGCTCCACATTTAAAATTGTAACGGCTGCAGCGGCCCTTGAAGAGGGAGTTGTCAAAATCACAGATAACTTTTATTGCCCGGGATATAAAATAGTTGATGACAGACGAATCAGATGTCATAAAGTGACGGGGCATGGAAGCGAAGATTTTGTTCACGGGACTATGAATTCCTGTAATCCGGTGTTCATTGAAGCGGGATTAAGGCTAGGTGTGGATAATTACTACAAATACCTGGAAAGATTTGGCTTACTTTATAAAACAGGCATAGATTTGCCGGGGGAAGCAGGGACTATAATTCACAAGAAGGAAAAAGTGGGAAATGTTGAACTGGCCACAATGTCTTTTGGACAGTCATTTCAGATAACCCCCATAAGATTTCTGGCTACAGCTGCCACTATTATAAACGGCGGAAATGCCATAATCCCCCATATAGCTGTTGCTGCAAAAAAATCAGATGGAAAAATAGTTAAAAACTTTGACTATCCTATACAAGATGGTGTATTATCAAAGGATAGGTCAGATGAATTAAAAGGTATACTTGAAAAGGTTGTTTCGGAGGGGACAGGTAATAAAGCCTATATCGAAGGAATCAGAATCGGAGGCAAAACAGCCACTTCCCAGAAACTCCCCAGAAATTCAGGGAAATATATAGCTTCATTTATGTCCTTTGCTCCGGCGGATGATCCGAAAGTGATTTCTATAATCATTGTGGATGAACCGAAAGGAACATACTACGGAGGAACAGTAGTGGGACCTATGATGAAGAAGTTAAATGAAAATATTCTGCCTTATCTGTTGGATGAATAATCCATACGGAAAAATGAGATGTGATTATTAATGTTAAATTATTAATTTACAATTATTTATATACAATTAAAGGAGATAGTTATGGAACTTAAGGATATGAGAGTACTTGTTGCAGGAAGCGGAAAGAGTGGGATTGGAGCAGTCTCTTTATTGCAGAAAGTAGGAGCAGATATTACATTATATGATGGTAATGAAACACTTACCGAAGAATTAGTAAAAGAAAAACTCGATAACTCAGAGGGAGTGAAGTTTGTTTTTGGAAATCTTCCTTCAGAAGTTATCAATAATATAGATTTAATGGTATTAAGCCCAGGTATCGCAATTGATGCACCTTTCGTAAATGAAGTGAGAGATGCTGGAGTGGAAATCTGGGGAGAGATTGAACTTGCATACAGAGTTGCAAAGGGTAAGCTTATTGCAATTACAGGAACAAACGGAAAGACTACAACTACAGCTTTGGTGGGTGAGATTATGGCAAACTACTTTAAGAAGGTTGACGTTGTAGGAAACATCGGTAATCCATACACCACTACAGCTTTCGAGTCTGATGAGGACACAGTAACTGTTGCGGAAATCAGCAGTTTCCAGTTAGAGACTATTCATGAGTTTAAGCCTGATGTGACTGCAGTTCTCAATATTACACCTGATCATCTTAACAGACATTACACAATGGACAATTACGCAAATGTTAAGATGAGCATTTCTAAAAATCAGGACGAAAACCAGGTTATGGTACTCAATTATGAAGATGAGATTATCAGAGAAAAAGCAGCGTCTATTAAGAATAAGATAGTTTATTTTAGCAGTAAGCGCGCTTTAGAGGAAGGTGTTTATCTCGAAGGGGATAACATCATCTACAGTATGGATGGCAAAAAAGAAATGATTACAACAGTGTTCGACACAAGTCTTGTGGGCATCCATAACACAGAAAATATTATGGCAGCAATTGCTATCTCAATTAATATGGGAGTTCCAAAGGATGTAATAAGAGAGTCAATCAAGGAATTTAAAGCAGTTGAGCATAGAATCGAATATGTAACAACAATAAATGATGTTGTCTACTACAATGACTCAAAAGGAACTAACACTGATGCATCAATTAAGGCTATTGAAGCTATGAGCAGACCTACTGTTTTAATTGCAGGAGGATATGATAAGAAGTCAGAGTTTGATGAGTGGGTAGAAGCGTTTGGAGATAAAATCAAATGCCTTGTTCTTTTGGGAGCAACAAAAGACAAAATTGCAGAGACAGCAAAGAGACATGGTTTTGATAACATTATCATGACAGAATCTTTAGAGGAAGCAGTAAAAGTAAGTGCGCAGAATGCAGAACCAAATTATGCGGTTTTACTTTCACCTGCTTGTGCAAGTTGGGATATGTTTGACAGTTATGAGCAAAGAGGAGAATTATTTAAACGTTTTGTTAAAAATCTCTAATTAAATCAAAGAGGAAATGCAGATGGATAGAAACGAAAGGCGTGCTGCCGGCACCGTAGATGAAAATCGAATAGAGCCACAAAGAAGAGGAAGAAAGAGAATCAGTTACTTTGATTACAGTCTTTTGTTTGTAATTATCTTTCTGATTTGTTTTGGATTTCTCATGATGTACAGTGCAAGTTCTTTCAGTGGAACAATTCAGCATGAAGATTCAAGATATTTCCTTAATAAACAGTTGAAGGCAAGTTTTATTGGGGTATTTTTCCTGATAGCAGGAATGGTACTGAATTATAATCTTCTCAAAAAGATTTCCGTGGTTTTTTATGGGCTCTCAATAGTATTAGTAGCTCTTGTATGGAGTCCGATTGGCCTTGATTTAAACGGAGCAAGAAGATGGATTAGTATCGGGGGAATGTCTTTTCAGCCTGCAGAGTGTGTAAAGCTTGCTGTTATCATTGCAACTGCACATTATATTTCTGTAAATTATAAAAAGCTGACCAATTTGGTTGAATTGGTAAAGGCCATGGGATTTGGAATTTTTGGAACGTTGTGGGTTGGACTTGTTACTAAAAATATGAGTTCGGCAATTATCATTATGGGCATAACTTTTGTAATGGTGTTTGTTGCAAGTCCTATGATAAAAGAATTTATTATTATGTTTTTAGCTCTTATACCTGTAGGAGCTGCAGGAATATTTTTTGCTTCCTTCAGAGCGGAGCGATTTAAAGTTTGGCTTGATCCTGAAAAGTATGCATCACATGGAGGATTTCAGGTGCTTCAGGGACTGTATGCCATAGGTTCCGGAGGTATTATCGGAAAAGGCCTTGGACAGAGTGTTCAAAAGCTTGGATATATTCCGGAAGCTCAAAATGATTATATTTTTACAATTATATGTGAAGAGTTAGGGCTTGTTGGTGCGTTTGCAGTTATTTTTATGTTTATGTTTATAATCTTTAGAATGTTTGTTATTGCAAATAATGCACCAAATCTGTTTGCCTCAATGATGGTAGTTGGAGTTATGGCGCATATAGCTATTCAGGTTGTTTTAAATATCGCCGTAGTTACTAACTCAATTCCTAACACAGGTGTTACTTTACCGTTTATCAGTTACGGTGGCACATCGGTATTGTTCCTGATGTCAGAAGTGGGAATTGTATTGGGAGTTTCAAGAAGTATAAGAAGAATTAACTAATTCAATTTGGAGAAAAAGTTACATGAAAAAAAAGATAATAATAATTGCAAGTATATTGTCTTTTTTTCTTGTCACCATAATTATAGTTATAGCAAATATGCAAATTCAGAGTGTTAAGATTGAAGGAAATTCACAATGCACTAATGAGGAAATCAAAGAGGCAATTCTTGGAAAAGGAATTGGAAATAATGTTGCTATAGTGTGGTTTAAGAGAAAAATAGGCAGGAAGGTGGAAATACCTTTTGTTGAAAAGTATGATATTGATATTCTGTCTATGAACAAGATAAAAATTACAGTATACGAAAAGAAGATAGTCGGATATGTGGATTATCTGGGCTCGTATATGTATTTTGATAAAGACGGAATCGTGGTTGAGTCATCAGAGGAAAAAATTAAAGGAATTCCAAAAGTAACGGGAATTGATTTTGATTATATACTTTTGTATGAACGGCTTCCGGTAGATAATGATCAGGTGTTTGATTTGATTTTGACAGTGACACAGACACTTCAAAAGTATAATCTTGCAGTAAAAAAGATTTATATTTCGGATAATCTTGAGATAACAGTTTACAAGAAAAATGTTAAAGTTTATCTGGGAACAGAGAAGGATCTCAGTGAGAAAATTGCAACACTGAGTGATATGCAGGAGGAACTGAAAGAATTTTCCGGAACACTTGATATGTCAAAACTTGACAGGGAAGGAGTGGGTTATCACATCAAAACAGATGAATAGACCGAAAATGTACTAAATATATGAAAAACTTTTCAATTTTAAGAAAAAATTGTATTGATATTTTTTATAATTAATTATATTATATAAACTATACGGGATTTTTATGTCTACCATTATGCTCATTTGACATAAAAAATAAAACAAGGACAAAGGAGGATAAACTCTTGTTAGAAATTAAAACAAACGAAGTTGAATCAGTTGCAAAAATCATTGTTGCCGGCGTAGGTGGAGCTGGAAACAATGCGGTTAATAGAATGATAGATGAAAATATTGGAGGAGTTGAGTTCATCGGTATTAATACTGATGCGCAGGCACTTAAGAGATGTAAAGCGCCAACAACTATCCAGATTGGAGAAAAAGTAACTAAAGGTCTTGGTGCAGGAGCTAAACCTGAAGTAGGTGAGCAGGCTGCAGAGGAAAACGTTGAAGAATTATCACAGTTATTAAAGGGTGCTGATATGGTATTCGTAACATGTGGTATGGGTGGCGGTACAGGTACAGGTGCTGCTCCTGTTGTTGCAAAGATTGCAAAGGAAATGGGAATCCTCACAGTTGGTGTAGTTACAAAGCCTTTCAGATTTGAGGCAAAGACTCGTATGAACAATGCCCTTGCAGGTATTGAAAGATTAAAAGAAAGTGTTGATACACTTATCGTTATTCCAAATGACAAATTACTTGAAATTGTAGATAGAAGAACTACTATGCCTGAAGCATTAAAGAAGGCAGACGAAGTATTACAGCAGTCAGTACAGGGTATTACTGATCTTATTAACGTACCATCACTTATCAATCTTGACTTTGCTGATGTTCAGACAGTAATGAGAGATAAGGGGATCGCTCATATCGGTATTGGATCTGCAAGCGGAGATGAGAAGGCAAGTGAAGCTGTTCAGATGGCTGTTACATCACCACTTCTTGAGACTACAATTGAAGGTGCTACACATGTAATTATCAATATTACAGGTGATATCAGTCTCTTCGAGGCAAACGAAGCAGCAAGCTTTGTTGAGGGACTTGCAGGTGATGATGCAAACATCATTTTCGGTGCAAGATATGATGATGCTTATCCTGATGAGTGTACTATCACAGTTATGGCTACAGGACTTGAGCAGAGTGGAAAGAAGAATGTTAATCCATTCGATATGTCAAGAGCGAATACACATGTGTCAAGACCACAGCCTGCTATGACAACACCTCCACAGGTAAATCCTATCGCTTCATTCGCTCCAAAGACAGAGTATGCAAAGAACGTTGCTACACAGCCACAGAGCACAGTTGAAGAGAGCAAGATTAAGATTCCTGATTTTCTTAGAAGATAATAGAGGATTATAAAGAAATTTATCATATTATATTGTTCATAAATTGTGACAATAAAAAAGAGAATCTGCATTAGCAGGTTCTCTTTTTTTGTGTCTGCAAAAACTTTCGACAATTTATTCGTGTCTGCATCGATATAATTGTTGTTGTTAGTTTGTGGAGTGAGATAAATGACAGTATATATTGATGAATACTTTTTTATTAACAGTTTCGTGGATTTTCTGTTAATATTGGTTGCTTCAAAAATTAGGAAAAGCAAACCTTCCGTAAAGAGAATGATAGTGGCTTCTCTGGTGGGAGGAGGTTATTCTCTCGCAGTTCTTATTCTTGAACTTCAAAATAGCATTTTGGAATTGTGTATTACATATATTGTAATGAGTGTACTGCTTGCGCTGATAGCTTTTGGATATATAAACCTTGCTCATATACTGAAGAATGTTGTCGCACTGTTTATGGTAACTTTCATTTTTTGTGGCATAATTAACGGACTTTTTACAAAGAATATTATTAGAAGCAATACGAGTCTTATTGTAACTGCAATTATTGTTTCAATCGTAATTATTTTGGTGAATGAGTATCTGAATAATAACGGGGTATCCAATGAGAAAATTATAGATGTAGTCTTGGTGCTTGGTGAAAGGAAAGTTAAGGTGAGAGCATTGGTGGATACGGGTAATTTTTTGAGGGAGCCCATTACCCAAAAGCCTGTTTCTATTGTCAGGGAGTGCATTATGAAAAAACTTATTGAAGGTAATGATAATAATCTGCGAATGATGGTTGTACCATTTAGAAGTGTGGGAAGAGAAAATGGAATTCTTTCTGCCTACATTGTGGACAAAATGTACATCTTAAAAGAAAGTGGAGGGATTGTGGTGGAAAGACCCATAATTGCAATGTACAAAGGGTATTTTTCTGATAAGAATGAATATGATATGCTGTTGCATCCCAAAATAGAAGGAAAGGAAGAAGAAAATGTTTGAAAAAAATAGTGAGCAGCTACAGGTTGGAGTTATTGAAAAAATACGAAAGGTGCTTTTTTGTAAAAAAGGAGAGATACATTACATAGGAGGAACTGAAATTCTGCCTCCTCCACTTAATAATGAGGAAGAGGCAGCTATGTTAAAGAGAATGATTGAAAATGACGACAGTGAAGCTAGAAAAATTCTTATTGAACATAATCTCAGACTGGTAGTTTACATTGCCAAAAAGTTTGATAATTCCGGTGTTATGGTTGAAGATTTGATTTCCATAGGAACTATAGGCTTGATAAAGGGGATTAACACGTTCAATTCGGATAAAAATATTAAGCTTGCCACATATGCATCAAGGTGTATTGAAAATGAGATTTTAATGTATTTAAGGAGAAACAGTAAAACGAAGCTGGAAGTTTCAATAGATGAGCCCTTAAATGTTGACTGGGATGGAAATGAATTGCTGTTGTCTGACATATTGGGAACAGATGAAGATGTTACCTACAGAGGGATTGAGAGCGAGGTGGAGAAAAAACTGCTTAAGAAGGCCATTGATACCCTTAACGAAAGGGAGAAAAATATTGTTGAACTTAGATATGGTCTGAACAGTAAAGAAGGAGAGGAGATGACCCAGAAAGAAGTTGCAGATATTATGGGAATATCCCAATCCTATATTTCAAGACTTGAAAAAAAGATTATAAAACGTCTGAGAAAGGAAATACTAAAATTTGAATAGATAAAAACATAGGTCCATATTGGTTTTCTTTGGCAGTACATACACTTCAATTTTTTAAAAGTGTATAAATATGTGCAGATTGCAGGGATGGCGAAAGGAAAAAATATGGCTCTTTATAAGGTGGAAATATGTGGCGTAAATACTGCAAAATTACCCCTTTTGTCAGAAAAAGAAAAGGCGGCTTTGTTTGAGAGAATAAAGAGGGGAGATGAGAAGGCAAGAGAAGAATATATTAATGGAAATTTAAGATTGGTGCTTAGTATTGTCCAGAGATTTTCTAACAGTGAGGAAAACATGGATGATCTGTTTCAGATTGGCTGTATTGGATTGATGAAGGCGGTGGATAATTTTGATGAATCACACAATGTGAAATTTTCCACATATGCAGTACCAATGATTATTGGGGAAGTGAGAAGATACCTAAGAGATAATAACTCCATCAGAGTTTCAAGGTCTGTGAGAGATACTGCTTACAAGGCGATTTATGCGAGAGAAAAAATGATGAAGCAAAAAAGTTTAGAACCTACAGTAAATGAAGTGGCAGAGGAAATAGGGGTGACGCCGGAAGATGTGGTGTTTGCGCTTGATGCTATACAAAGCCCGGTATCTCTTTATGATCCGATATACGACCAGGGCGGTGACACACTGTATGTAATGGATCAGGTCAAAGATAAAAACAACAGTGAGGATAAGTGGATTGACAGTATCGCCCTTGCAGATGCAATGAGAAAACTTCAGGGCAGGGAAAGAGAGATAATTGAAATGAGATATTTTTCCGGTAAAACTCAGATGGAGGTAGCCGGAGAACTAAATATATCTCAGGCCCAGGTAAGCAGACTTGAAAAGAATGCTCTCAAAACCATGAGGAAATATCTGGAGGGGAATATTTAGGTTTGAATGATGTGGGGGATATAATTGAGGATTTGTGATTTGAGACAGAAGGAAGTTATAAATACCTGTGACTGTAAGCGGATGGGGTTCGTAGATGATGTGAATATAGATATTAAGACGGGCTGCATTTTGGATATAATTGTTCCGGGACCCAGTCGTTTCTGCGGCCTTATCTGCGCAGAGTTTGAGTATGTCATACCTTTTAAATGCATTGTTCAGATTGGGGATGACATCATTATAGTGAAGGTGAAAGAGGATGAAGTGAAACATAATTGCAAGTTTACGTAAAAGGGAATTGAGTTTACGTAAATATATTGGAATAACTTGACCATACAAGATTATTTTTTTATAATTATTTTTGGTAATGTTTAACTTTGAAAGATAAATTCCTAACTTGAATCAGGCGGGTTTAAGTGTGGGATTTTTAAATATCGGAGGTAATTATGAAGTGTCCGTTTTGTGGAGAAGAAAATACAAAAGTTATAGATTCAAGACCTGCAGATGACAGCACAGCCATCAGACGACGTAGGGAATGTGTTATTTGCGGAAAGAGGTTTACTACTTACGAAAAAGTTGAGACAGATACTATTCCGCTTTTTGTTGTTAAAAAGGATGACACCAGAGAACCTTATGACAGAGCAAAATTAGAATCAGGAATCGTTCGTTCCTGCCATAAGAGACCGGTATCCTATGACAAAATTCAGGCAGTTGTGGATTCTATCGAAAATATAATCTTCAACAAAGAGAAGAGAGAAGTAACCAGCAACGAAATCGGAGAGATTGTTATGGAAAAACTCAAAGATTTAGATCAGGTTGCGTATGTTAGATTTGCGTCTATCTACAGAGAGTTCAAAGATGTTAATACATTTATGGACGAATTGACAAAACTTCTCAAATAGAGGTGGATTATGTTAGAAAGATTTTACCCTACAAAATTCTACAATTCTGTGTGGGATATTGATTTTGAGTTATTGTATATTAACGGCGTCAGAGGAGTCATTTTTGATATTGACAATACATTGGTTCCCCATGATATGCCGGCAACAAAGGAATCGATTGCATTATTTAAAAAGATACATGAAATAGGAATAAAGACATGCCTTATCTCGAACAATGATGAGCCAAGAGTGGCGCCATTTGGATATGCCATGCATACACCATTTGTGTATGATGCCAAAAAGCCTTCCAGAAAGAATTACATAAAGGCTATGGAAATTATGGGGACAGATAAGACTAATACTATCTTTGTCGGAGATCAGATTTTTACAGATGTATATGGAGCCAACAGAACCGGCATACCGTCATATCTGGTAAAACAGATTGATAAAAAGGAAGAAATTCAGATTGTGCTGAAGAGATATCTCGAGAAAATAGTATTGAACAAATGGAAAAACAGTATTGAACAAAGAGATACTATTATAAAGTAAAAGATGCTACGTAAAAGGTTATGTGGTATCGAATAAATCGGATTTGAGATGACTCCCACTTCAAGCACATATGTGCTAAGTGGTGAGTGACAAGACTCGCGGGCGAGTCTTGAATACGAATAGTTTAGATGAGAAATATTAATAGATAAAAAAGCGATGATTCGCGATAGGTAGCAGGAGGATAAAGATGAGATTACCGTCATTAATAATAGCATCCGCAGGAAACGGTTATCAGGTATTATATAAGTCAAAAGCATTTGAAAGTTTGAATCCAAAGGATTTTGATGCAATGTGTAAAAGAATGGACAGTGTAAGTTTTGATGCAAAACAGGCATATTTTGTTACACAGAGTCTGGGCAAAATGGTTATAGGAAGAGCAAAGCATATCGAGAGCCCTGAATATGGCGATATGAAATTAAAGGTTACACATTGCTACTTCATGAATATGCATTCTTTTGTGGATGTAGTAAAAGGCTTCAGAAATCAAAACGCAGTGATTGGAACATTCAGAGATAATTTGAGTCAGGAATATGGAAAAGAAGTTGAGGATGTGGCTTTTGTAAAGGAACCATCAGCAGCGGAAAAGTTATCTCAGGCAGATTTAGTGGATGTAATCATCTCTCTTGGTATGGTAGATAAAGATAAAAAGTTTATGTTTTCAGGGGTAGATCCTGAGGATGCAATTAAAGTTTTATTTGAATTCTTTCCGGCAAATTATATATGTGATTTATCAATTCTTACTCAGGGTGAGACAGAGACAAATGATACAAATATTCTGTTTGGAGATATGAATATTTTGTCTGACAACAAAGTGATATCTATTCATACAGCTGCAAATGGAATCAGCAGCCTTACAGCTGAGATTACAGAGTTTGTCATTAGCTCATTTAGAAAAGAAATTGTTGAGATCATGGAACATGTCAGCAAAATTGAAAATGGATATCTGGCAGAACTTGTCAGTGTCACAAGAGTAATCACAAAACTTGAGAGTACAGGAGTTTTGAGTGCGTCAAATATCATCAAGCTTATGGACAAGGCTTCAACAATGGAAGATAAGATGTCTATTTTCGGAATTCTGGTTGATATTAAGAGTAGTATACCGGATTCTAGAATTATAGATGTGGAGATGATTGAAAAGTACTGGGCATTTGTATTGTTCAAGGCAGTATCTACAGGGGATAAGAAAAATGCAGCATTAGTTCACAATGTTTGTACTTGTCTGAAAGGCGTAGACAGAAGCAGATATCTTGGATTTGTAAGAGAAGCAATTGCTTTGAAGTATACAGAACTCGATGACGAAAATCTGGCATTATTGGTGCTCTTGGCACATGAGAAAGAAAGAGAGAACACCAAACTTCTCAACAACAGATTTGATGTGAGAAAAGCACGCTCTTTTATTAAAAATAAAATCAGCATTGCAAACAGAGAAGAAAATGTTGAAAAAATAATGGTGCAGATGGTGCTGTCGTAATGCGTAGTTTATGAAACGGGCGCATATGATATGTGTTTTTGTTTGGAAATAGTCGCGTACAACATGGATTAAGATTTTTGAATCTGTGTTGTACGTTTTTTGCTTCAAAAAAATGTCGCGTACAACATAGAATGAGATTTTTGAATCTATGCTGCATTTTTTGAACCTAAGAAAATTTTTGTGTACAACATAAAAAGGGATTCTTGAATCCATGTTGTATTTGGGGAGCAAAAGAAAAATAAAATGTACAACATAAAAAGGAATTCTTGAATTCATGTTGCATTTTTGCAATTCCGGGAATATTTTGCATGCAACATAGAATTAGATTCTTGAATTCATGTTGCATTTTTGCAACTCCAGAGATACTTTGTGGCATCAGAAAATCTAACGTGAGTAAATTTGCGCGCCCCCAGAGAAAATTTGCCCCCATAGTATATTTGCGCCCACGCTATTAAAAAACGCGTCAGCTGTGCTGACGCGTTTTTCATAGCAATACTTGTAATCGAGTCTTGAATCAACCTCTAGAAATATAATTTCTTTATGTGTTCTACAGGCATTTCTTTTCCTGTCCATATCTCGAATGCTTTTGCTCCCTGATATAAAAGCATGTACATTCCGTTGAATGTGTGACAACCTTGTTCCTTGGCTATGCGAAGAAGTTTTGTCTCTGCAGGATTGTAGATAACATCTGATACTATTAGGCCCGGCCTTAACATTGAAGGGTCAGTGATGATGCAGTTGTCAATGTTAGGTGCCATTCCAACAGATGTTCCGTTAGTGAGAATGTCGCTGTTTGCGATTGAGTCAGCCAGTACCTGCTCATCTGAAAAATCGTAGAGTGTGGCGTGACAATCTGTTTTCTCATTTACCATGGCGACCATTCTTTCGGCACGCTCAAAGTAGCGGTCTCTAATGCTGAATACGTTAATGTTTTTTACTCCGTCCAAAGCTGCCTGAACAAAGATAGAAGATGCTGCACCACCGGCACCGAGTAGAGTCATATTTTTCCCAATAATATCATATCCGGCATCTTTTACTGAGCGCATATATCCCACACCGTCAGTGTTGTGGCCTATAAACTTTCCGTTTTCGTT
Organism: Lachnospiraceae bacterium; assembly: GCA_015057625.1. Lineage (GTDB taxonomy): Bacteria > Bacillota > Clostridia > Lachnospirales > Lachnospiraceae > SIG293. The sequence goes on from SVDZ01000013.1 coordinate 108,552, forward strand.
TACTACAGTGTTTACGGCTCCAATCATAGAAGCTGCAGGGGATAGTTCGTCTAAGTAATCTACAATCTTATTTTTCAAAGGCATGGTACAGTTAAAACCTTTGACATTCATAAGCTTAAGACCGTTGAAAACAGTCTCCAGATTATCTTCCCCCACGTCGAAACACATATACACATAATCCAAGCCGAGCTGCTTGAAGGATTCATTGTGCATGAGGGGCGAAATACTGTGTGCAACCGGACTTCCTAAAAGTCCCAATAATCTTGTGTGACCTGTTATTTTTCTTTCTTCCATATTAATACCATCCAATCATATTTGATACGCTTTTGCGAAATAAGATTACTAAATAATGTATTTCGCGAAAAAGAACACCGATAGGGTTCTTTATTTTCTAAATGTTATTATATAGAACAAAAAAGGAAAATCAAACATAATTGTTTAAAAAAATAAAATATGATAAAATTACAAAGGCTTGTTTTTAAAATGAAGTCAAACAGAGTTGATTTAGGAGATTGTTAATGGACAGAAAAATAATTGTTAGAGATGTTGAAATTTCAAATGAAAATGTAAAGATTTGTGTTCCGATAGGTGGCGGCTGTTTTGATGATATTATAGAAGAGGCAAATCAGGTTATTGAAATGCAGCCGGATATTGTGGAATGGAGATGTGATGATTTTTCTTACAAAAATTATGAGGAAATAATGGAAGTTCTTGTGGAACTGAGAAGTATTATTTGGAACACTCCACTGATATTTACATTCAGAACCGCAGAGGAAGGCGGTAATAAAACAATATCAGAAGAGGAATACAAAAAATTAAATATATTGGTTGCAAAGAGTGGCCTTGCGGATTTTGTGGATGTGGAGGCTTACTCAAAGGCGGATTATTCAAAAGAATTGATTGATGATATTCACAGTGCAGGCGCAAAAGTAGTGGGATCATATCATGATTTTGATAAAACTCCTAAAAAAGAATTAATTGTGGATGTTCTTAAGAAAATAGAAAAGCAAGGGGCGGATATTTGTAAAATTGCAGTTATGCCAAATACAAATGAGGATGTGCAGACGCTGATTGAAGCGTCAAAAGAAGCATCAGAGGTGATAGATGTCCCTATCGTCACAATGTCTATGGGAGATTTGGGAGCGATAACCAGAGTGTGCTCAAAATTGTCGAAATCGTCAATAACATTTGCAAAGGGTGTGAATGCATCAGCTCCGGGACAGATTGATTGCAAATTGTTGAGAGAACTTGTTGAAATATCAAAGAATGTAAAAGCTGAAAAGAACATTATTCTCATTGGATTTATGGGAACGGGAAAAACCACTATTTCAGATGCACTTCAAAAAATCACAGGGCTTACGGAAATAGATGTGGACAAATACATTGTTGAAAAAGAAGGCATGAGCATACCGGAGATATTTGAACAGTATGGAGAAAAAGGCTTCAGAGACAGAGAGACAGAAGCATTGAGAGAAATACAGAAAACTTCCGGAAAGATTGTTTCATGTGGAGGAGGAGCAGTACTTAAAGAAGAAAATGTGGAGATACTCAAAGAAAATGGGGTGATTTTCCTTCTTACAGCATCTCCTCAGGTTATACTTGACAGAGTAAAGGATGATGATCAAAGACCATTGCTAAGGGGACATATGAATGTGGAGTATATAGAGGAACTCATGGAAAAGAGAAGAGCAAAATACGAAGCCGCGGCAGATTATAGAGTTGACACGGATTGTTCAGACAGAGTGAAGTCCTGCTATGACATTCTTGTGAAAATGTAAATATTGCTTGAAATACAGTGTATTTTATTATAGAATAGAAAAAGCGTTGATACTTTAGTACTTTCGCGATTATAAGTAGTCGCTTATATTAAAAATCATTAGGAGGAAATATTATGATATCAGCTGGAGATTTTAGAAATGGTGTAACAATCGAAGTTGAAGGACAGATCTATCAGATTATTGAATTTCAGCACGTTAAACCAGGTAAAGGTGCAGCCTTTGTAAGAACTAAGTTAAAAAATATTAAGAACGGTGGCGTTGTTGAAAAAACATTCAGACCAACTGAAAAATGTCCTAAGGCTCACATCGACAGAGCTGACATGCAGTACTTATATAACGATGGAGAGTTATTCCATTTTATGGACACAGAAACATTTGAGCAGATCGCATTAAATGCAGACCAGATTGGTGATGCTCTTAAATTTGTTAAAGAGAACGAGATGGTTAAGATTTGTTCTCATAAGGGAGAAGTATTCTCAGTTGAACCACCATTGTTTGTTGAACTTGAGATTACAGAGACAGAACCTGGATTCAAGGGCGATACAGCTACAGGTGCTACAAAGCCAGCTATCGTTGAGACAGGAGCACAGGTATTAGTACCATTGTTTGTAAACCAGGGAGAAGTTATCAAGATTGATACAAGAACTGGTGAATATTTATCAAGAGTATAATTATAAATATAATTAATATATTAAAAGAAAAAAGCCTGTAAGGGCTTTTTTCTTTTATATTTCAAAATGAATAGTTTTTGAAACAATCCTCTGCTTAAGATTCAGTCTTTCACCGTATACCTGCAAATGTTTTTTCTGAAACGCAAACAAGCACTAAGGTTATATCTTCAAAAGAATATTAATTCCTCGCCCGCATACATACGCGGGTTCTCTTGATGACAACCCGCGTCGAATGCTAAATTTCGAGGACTTGTAATCCTCGAAATTTGACTCGGATTAATCTTCTTTTATCAGATAACCTTAAAGTACTTGTTTCAATGTTATCAGAAAAAACATTTGCAGGTACACGGTATCAATCCTGAATCTTGCGCAGATATACGTTTCAAAAAGTATACATTATGAAACACAGAATTGTCATGATAAGATCTGTGCGAAAATGAGATAGGATATGCATCATTTACCTACCAATTGAAAGATTTATTAGTTTGGAAGGTATGTTGCAAAAATAGCTTGGCAAAAGAATTACCTACTAAATGTGAGATTTATTAGTTTGGAAGGTATGTTGCAAAAATAACTTGTCATGAGAATTACCTACTAAATAAGATATTTGTTAGTTTTGATGGTAATTGACAAAATTATGA
>SVDZ01000025.1 GCA_015057625.1 Lachnospiraceae bacterium
TCGCAGCCATAATCCCCATCAAATATCTGCTTTATTTTCCACATATCTTCTTAAAATCCTTCCTCATAACACAAGCCTTCATCCTTTCCTATAACAACCCTTTTTATCATTATATGAAATCCCACTTGTATTTGCTTTATTTTTCTTTCACAACATTTTTAATTTCACTTAAAGTTCAAATCCTATTATAAAGACATCAAGAAGAACACAACTTCTTGACCCCCACAAAATAATACTTTTTCATAACACACACCCCTTCGGAGAATATCCGAAGGGTCCTCCCTAAAACAATGCCGCTACACTTCCTGGTTTAGGAAATATAGCGGCTTAATATATTTACATATTAAAGAAAATCTTACGCTTAATTTACATAATGTAAAACTTAAAACTGATTTATATACTTCTTAAATTCCTCAAAGTCTTCCCTCGACATCATAGTATCTGAGTAACAATAATCCCATCCCATTATAACAGACCAAATCTTCTTCACCTTGATGCAAAAAGCTCTCCAGGGATGTAAATCGACTTCAGTATTAAAATTTCCTTTCATAAAGCAAAGAAAACAATAGCAGTCATCGTCTTCCTTATCTACACAAATATGGAATCCTTGTTCACAATGGCACTTACATGTAACTATCAATTCTTTTTTATCTTTTGTCATTAACACCGACATTTCTCATAACCTCCATCATCTGTTCCACTTCAAATTTATGCACATAAAGGAAGAAGAGGACTTTCGTCCTCTCCAACTGTCATGTTATGAACAAGAATGTCATCTATATGACATCCGAATAATATACTAAGTCTTACAAGGTTATCCACATTAGGTAAGCACTGTCCGCGCTGCCACTTGTAAATTGCCTGCTCGGATTCAAGACCCAGAGCATTTGCAAGATCTAATACTTTGTAGTGGTTCTGTTTGCGAAGCTGCTTTATTTTGTTACCTGTAGCTTGCATATCAACAAATACTTCTAAAATGTCCATGGTTGCCTCCTCTATTAACAAAAAGAATCTACGCCACCATCCCGTTCCAATATCATATCATAAACATATTTCCGAAAAAATATACCTGTGGTTTAGTTTTTAGTCCCACAAATCCCAGAACCACTTAGAGAACAGCTCAAGCGCCTTATTTTTACAATCGTCTCTATAGTCCTGGAGAGTTCTTTCTTCATTGAAGTATAGCTCTATTATCTCTTTGTATTCCGGAACATCTCCCGGCATGTACGCACGATATATGCCCTTCTCCTTCTCCTCAGTCTTCTCCTCTTCAGTCCTTAGTTTTTCTCCAAATAAACCATATTTATTTTCAAACTCTTCTTGAGCTTTGTCATATTCCTTTTGATATTTATTCTCTCTGGTGCATGTATCCTCATTCGCCTCATTTAGCAGAAAGATCATCTCTGATAGAATAGCCTCCCACTGCTTCACGCCTTCATTGTCAGTTTCCTCAGACATTCCGGTCTCACATACAGCATGAGAAATACTTCCCTGGAAACACGGATAACTATGTGTAGTATCTTTTAACTGCTGAAGCATTCCGGGCATTACATTCAAAAACCAAACATCAATAGACCAGACATCAGAATCGCAATAACCATACTTTATACGCTGATAGGCAAACTTTAAATTCCGTCTCCATCTTTTGAACTTTTCGTTGGGATTCTCGAATCCATGCATCTTTTTGTCATAACATGAATATCCTATCTTAGTCTTATCTCTCACATCCAATTCCTCTATAACATTTACAAGAGAGGCATTTAAAACCGAACTTCCATGTCCCGTGTACCATTGGTACAAGTTTTCTGTAACAAGCAAACTTTATACGAATTCAATTTATAAATCGCTTCTGCGACGAAACAATGAACACTTCCTCAATAAAAGATAACCGATAACCAAGAACCGCAACCATGAACACGCTATTTTGCTTAACGGCTGGAGTAAGCGCATCTAAATACTTGCTACACGGAAATTAATCAATTCTCAACCTCAAACTCAAAGGTCTGATTAAACTTATCAAGTGCAATCTGCATAGAGGCAATTTCTGAATCAACACGTTCATACTCACTGATGACAAGTTTAAGATCATAATTTATGTACTGATACTCAGGAGTCGCTTTCCTAGCATTAAGGTACCCGTATTTTTCTCTTGTCTTTTCCTGACGCTTGCGCATCTTGTCCAGCACCATTTTTCTCTTATTGAGTTGAGCCATTCTAACCAAAATAGTGTCAACTGTCATCTCTGAATCTCCAACAGCTATCTTATTAGTAGCGTTGACTACATTGATGGCATGTTTGATCTTCACGATTTTCTCGTCAATTTCTGCTATCTTAGCGGAAACCTCAGCGTAATCATAATCAGGAATGAAAGGCTCCTCATCGATAGCAGCCACATACACCTGACCTTCCTCTTCCTTGTTCAGGTAATAATTCTTATCATCGTTAAGTTTTTTCAAAACCTTATTTGCATACGCAGATGTCATCTTTGTCATTACCAATTCCCTCCATGATCAATCTCGTTAATATATTCTTGATTCTAATCTGTTCGGAAGCCATTGTCGCTAACCCTGTGGTTAAGTAAATCAATGCCTATATACTAAATAACTTCCTCTGTACCGCTCATTCTCAGCAAAACATCCTCTTCTGCAAACTTTTGTATAGCCTTATATAAATCGCCCCATGAAAGGTCTATTTCAACCAAATTTCTATTTTTCTCCAGCACCCGATATCCGATTGTGGAACAAGACTCATTGGCAATTACTACATACTCCACCTTCTCAGCATGTACATACTCATCTACTTTCTCAGTAGCAATTTCAAGCCCATAAAATCCACCCATATACTTCACTTCCATAGTTCCTTTATGGTAAAAGAGATATATGTGATAGACCTCAAGCTCCTTAAAGAACTGAAGCATTGATTCAAAATCAGCATTTATCGCTGAACTGCTTACTTTCAGTAAATTCCCTGTAGTCTTCTTAACACCTGCGCCACTCTTATCTGCATACAATTTAAGATGCTTATTCATTTTCTTAGCAGCATTAATAGATTCTTTTCTGGCCCAGTACTTATTTTCCAGGTTTTTCTCAAAATACTTGCAGTTTTTCTGAATGCATTCATGCTTTTTAACCATTGTTTCTGATAAAGCGCCGCTATGAATGATGTTATGACAGAATGCAACCGTATTATCCTTATTAGGTTGCCCTGTCATGTATTTACGCCCGGTGAATGCCGGTGCTATAGCGCCCCAATTAGTTGGCATTGTACCCCCTTACTACTTCACCCAACTAGTTAAACAATGGTTCTAGAATTCATATTCCAAAATAAATTTCTCCATCCTAGCCGGAGTTAGTATTTTTAACATTCTTTTTTATAATTATAATTAATTCCACTTGTCTTTGTCTTCGTTTTCTCTATTTGCTCTTATCTATTTGTTTCAGTTTCTTTTCCTGATTGCTGATCTTGTTGAGCAGCTGCTGAATCAACTCTTGCAGTAGCACTGTAATTGCAAGAAGCAGTGCCAATACTGTGGCCGCCACTTTCAACAAAATTCTTTTTATCTTTACCTGATATTGTTCTTTATTCTTCAAATAATGTCTAACTGCAACAATGATTATTGCAAGAAATAATTCAAAAAAAGCTAACATGTTACCACCGCCTTTCCCAAATGGCACAGGACGAGAAATGATATATGATCATTCCCCGCCCTAACTATAAATCTGTTAATCAATATCCCCATACCATCCAGGAAGCGTGTAGCCATCCTCTCCCTCAGGAAGTCCAATTACATGAAGTTCATCTGCTGAGTATACCCAGCCTTTTCCGGAAGTTGTGTTTCCACTGGATGAAGATCTTCCGGAATCGCTGTATTTATTTGAGCTTTTATTTGATTTACAATTTGGTTTTCTCTTTGAAGTTCCTTTGCTTATGGAATCGATTGCTTCCTGCGTCAAGGTCCCCTCTGCTTCTAACTCGTCCATAAGTTTCTCGTCACGCTCAAGTTGTTTCTGTAACCATCTCTCGCAATACTCCTCATAACTTTCAGCATCCACTCTGATGCTACTAACAAAAAACATTAGAGTCATAACTGTAATGGAAGATAATACAATAATCATTTTTCTCATAAGAATCACCTGTTCCTTTCACAAAACTATTGTTATCTTCCCCCAACTGCTTTTCTATGATTCAAATTATAAACTGTCAATTGTCCAATAATTTCCACAATGAAAAAGCGCATGAACACTAGGCTGAGGAGATGTGCCTTAAAATCATCTCTCACACACCAGTATCCATGCGCACTCTTTTATGCTTGCTTTTTGTTTATTCTTTAAAGCAATCCGGTATTTCTTTTACCCCGCGTCCCATACATAGCGCTGATGAAGCGCCTGTGTATGAAAGGGGATTTCCTTCAATGTCTGTCACGCTGCAGCCTGCTTCCTTGGCGATAAG
>SVDZ01000014.1 GCA_015057625.1 Lachnospiraceae bacterium
TTCTGTTTTTTCATCTTTTTGCAATTCATCTCACCACCTATAGAGGAGGGAGAATTCTTGCTATAATTTGTTAAAAAAGTAATAAAAGGATACTATGCATATTAATGCACAAAAATGAAAACGATTTTCAATTTGGTTGACATTATTTTGAATCTTTGATAGAATTTGAAAATGGTTTTCATTTTACAAAAAGCTTATGTGAAGGAGTTATTGTTACATATGAGTTATAAAACAAAGCAACAGTCAGAGATAATTAAGTATTTAGAGACTATGCCGGGAGTTCATTTCACAGTTAAGAGTTTGGTGGAACACTTTGAAAAAGAAGGCAGTAGTCTGGGGATGACTACAGCATATCGTCAGTTAGAGAAGATGGTGGACGATGGTGTGGTAAAAAAATATGTGTTTGACGGCAACAGCCCTGCATGTTTTGAGTATGCTCCTGAGGGAGTTAAGAAAGAGGGCGAAGTTCAGTTTCATTGTAAATGTGAAAAGTGCGGAACTATCATTCATTTGCACTGCGAGGATTTGTCGTTTATAGAGAAACATCTTTTAGAACACCATAGTTTTTTGTTAAATCCAATGAGAACTGTGTTTTATGGTCTATGTGAAAAATGCATGGCAAAATAATGAAGATTGGTTATTGGAAATGTTTTATGTGTGAAATAAAAGGAGAAGTACAATGAAGAGATTATTGTCTATAGTATGGGTTATTGCCTTGTGTGTCGCAGTTATGACAGGATGTGGCAGTGAAAGTACAAACTCAGGGAAAAGTTCCGGAAAAATGAAAATTGTGACGACTATCTTTCCGGAGTATGATTGGGTTATGAATATTCTTGGAGATGAGTCTAAAAATGCAGATGTGACTATGCTACTTGACAATGGAGTAGATCTTCACAGCTATCAGCCTACAGCTGATGATATCATGAAAATTGCAACCTGTGATATGTTTATCTATGTGGGAGGAGAATCCGACGGATGGGTAGAAGATGTAATTGCGCAGGCAGTCAATAAAGATATGATTGTAATTAATCTTCTTGAAGTACTTGGAGACAAGGTTAAGGAAGAAGAAATCGTTGAGGGTATGGAAGCAGAGGAAGAAGAGGAAGGTGAAAAAGAGAGCGAAGTTGAATATGATGAGCATGTGTGGCTGTCGTTAAACAATGCCAATCTTTTTTGTGAAGAAATTGCTGGAAAATTATGTGACGCAGATGTAAAAAATGCTGATAAATATAAAGCAAATCTAGCTGCATACACAGAGAAAATATCAAAACTTGATTCTGATTACAAAAATATGATTGAAGGATCCAAACGAAAAACAATTCTTTTTGGTGACCGATTCCCGTTCAGATATATGGTGGATGATTATGGGCTTGAATATTATGCGGCATTTGTGGGATGCTCAGCAGAGACAGAAGCTAGTTTTGAGACGGTAGTGTTCTTAGCTAAAAAAGTAGATGAGTACAAGCTTCCTGTAATTATGACTATCGAGGGAAGTGACAATAAAATTGCGGAGACAATAAAGGAAAATACTGCATCTAAAAATCAGGAGATTGTATCAATTGATTCGATGCAGTCAGTTACTTCAAAAGACATAAAAGCCGGAGTGTCATATTTAAATATTATGTCTGAAAATATGAAAATATTGGAAAGCGCTCTATATTAATAAAGTAATAATGCTAAGGAGAAAATGCAAATGCAAAAGAGTTTACGAAGAATAATAGTGACAATTTTGATGATTGCCGTATATACAGTTTTTGTGGCAGGGGATGTAAGTACTGTTACAGTAGAGGCAAAGACAAAATCAAAATACACTATCTATGTAAATAGAAGGGAAAATATAGTTAATGTTGTGAAAACAAAAACAGGGAAAAACGTGAGAAGTATGTATTGTTCAGTGGGATTAAATAGTGGGACTATTACAGGAGTTTTCCATACCAAAGAAAAATACAGATGGAGGGCATTGTACCATAATTCATACGGACAGTACGCAACGAGAATTTCAGGACCGTTTTTATTCCATTCAGTACCGTACTCGAAGATGAAAAGCAATAAGTTATATAACGAAGAGTACAATAAACTCGGAGAAGCAGCTTCAATGGGTTGTGTTAGACTGGCAGTTATAGATGCAAAATGGATTTACGATAATTGTAAAACGGGAACAAAGGTTGTCATTAATGATACCAGAAAGATGAAAAAGCCAAAAAGAGATTTGCTTAAGGTGACTTCCCGAAAAAAATACGGATGGGACCCGACAGATCCTGATGAGAACAATCCATATTATCCGGTTATAACAGTGGTAAATTATTCAGAAAGAAAATTGCTTAGAAACAGCAAAGCGGATTTGAAAACATTTGTGGAAGTGAAGTCGAAAACTACTCCTACAGATGTCCTTGCAAAATATTTGAAAGTGAAGGGTGAGGTTGATACTTCTGTTCCGGGAAAATATAAGGTTACATACGAGGTTAAAGATCCTTATACCGGAATTACTGCCACAAAAACTGTAAAGTTTAAAGTGTTAAAGAAAATGGCTCCTGCCACTGAGGCTGAAACTTTGGAAAGTGAAACCACAGCGGAGGTTGAAAATGTGACAGAAGTTGAAACATTGGCGGAGACTGAAAGCACAACGGAAGTTGAAACTTCTAAATAAGCTGGAATAAAGGAAATATGATAAGTGAGATAAAATTAGATATTAGAAATCGCCATATAGATATAGAGGTGGTTCGCTCAAAAAGAAAGACCTTAGGGCTTGAAATAAAATCGGGAAAAGTTAAAGCCAGAGTTCCCAACAGAACATCTGATAGAGCGGTTAAAGAATTTATTTTGAACAATATCAATTGGATAGAAAAGGGACTTGAAAAATGGGAAAAGATTTCTGAAAAACTGGCAGATTGCAAGGAGATTTTTCCGGCTCCCGAAGCTTTATCAAAAAATGAAATTGACATCATAAAACAGTCTTTTAAAAGAAGAGTTGAATACTTTGCCAATGTGATGAATGTGACTTATGGCAGAGTTAGTATAAGAAACCAGAAGACCAGATGGGGGAGCTGTAGCAGTAAAGGAAATTTGAACTTTAATTACAGGCTCTATTTCCTTGATACGGAACTGATGGATTATGTAATTGTGCATGAATTATCCCATAGAATTCATATGAATCATTCAAAAGATTTTTGGAATGTGGTGGAAAAATACTGTCCTGACTACAGACAATATCGTGACAAGTTATCGAAAATAAGGATTTTGTAAAAGTGTTTTTGTTTAGGGATATCAAAATTTAGAAAAGTAACAATATTTTAGTTAAAAACTGTGCAAAATGCACAGTTTTTTTATTTATCAAATGTGAAAATTTGATGAATTGCATATAAAAGTGTTTTTAATCCTTCCGATTGAAAAAAGATATTGTATAATATAATCAGAATTGCGCGTTTAAATTATGGGGATACATTTAATAATCACGATAATGTATAAGGGGAGTAGAAAGGCGAGGTTAAATTATGAAAAGAATATTGAGAAGATTCATGTCTATTTCGTGTGCACTTACAGTTATGGTGTCGGGATTGCCTATGCAATATCATACTGTAAATGCCGCAAGTCGTAGCTTCGATGATGAAGCTGTCAATGTTATGCTTGATTCAGGAGGATTCAAGACAGAACTCTACGGTATAGGAACAGATGACTGGGGAAAAACGTATAAAAACAGAACCCAGACATTACCACCGTCTACAACTTATCTCACAGACAATTACAGAAATACTGTGGGCACAGTACCAACCAGTGATTGGGCAAGTTCAGTTGTCTTTGATAAGTATTCAGAATCATTGTATGCACATCCGCTTGCTTACAGAGCAGCAAGCAATGGTATGCAGATGGCATATCCTGCTGTTGTGAATATGAAATCGGGTGTCGACGATGAACCTATGGTTTCAAGTTTATTAAACGATAATTCTGTAGAACTTGTTGTGGGAGCATCAGGTTTTGCAGCAAAAGATGCGAGAGTAGATAAGGCTACTGACTGGACTTATGAGATTGTTATGGAAAACAGCGCGGGAACATCTTCTATGAGATCCACAGTATCAAAAGGAACTCCTTTTGCATATTATCAGTTCAATAATTTAGCACCAACGATTTCACTTGGAGCAGGTGCAACGTCTCTGGCAATTTATAAGAACTCTACATCCTCAAATGTTATCGGTGTAAGTCTTACAAATAAGACGGATGGAAAAACTCATTACTATATGGTTGCTGCAGCAGAGGGAACTACATGGACCAATGCAGGCGGAAAGCTTACAGCAAATCTTCCTTCAGGTGGAAACTATATGTCAGTTGCCATCCTTCCTGATGGAACAGATACTACTTTTAATTTCTATAAGAAATATGCATTCAACTTTATTACCAATACAACGGTTGAATGGGAGTATCTTCCAAATGCAGGAAAGGTTCTCACACGCTACAGTGTGGAGACCACAAATATGGCAACAGGAGCGAAGGGCGGAGATACTGTGATGGCTCTTTATCCACATCAGTGGAGATACACAGATGCTACATTTACAGGTTATACATACAGTACAATTCGTGGAACTATGAAGACAGTTGCAGGAACAAGTTACACAACAAGTATGAACTATTCAGGCATTCTTTCTGCACTTCCTTCAACTACCAACGAAGAATATATCGGAACAATCAAAAATCAGCTGGGATACCTTTACGATTACAGAAAAAATAAGGGAGATCCAAAGTGGATTTGTTTCCTTGAAGGTCAGTACGGCGGATATGACACATATTGGGTAGGAAAGAATCTCAATACATTGTCAGATGCAATTACAATTTCAGAACAGTATAAAGATAATGATATGGCTGCAATCAAAAATGACATGATTGAAGGCGTTGAGAATTATCTTGAATTCTGGTTTGATCCGTATCAGGCATACCAGAGCGGTGATTTCGTAGATGATTATTTCTATTACAATGCAGATTACGGAACACTTATTGGATATCCTGCATCTTACAGCTCTGACAGTGAAATGAATGACCACCACTTCCATTACGGTTATTGGATTAAGGCAGCAGCTACAGTTGCTATGTATGATCCTGAATGGGCAAGTGAGTGGGGCGGTATGGTATATGAGTTAATCAGCGATATTGCAAACACAAACAGAGACGGAAGCAGTTACAATGCAAACAGTCCTGCTAAGTATCCTTTCCTCAGAAACTTTGATATTTATGAAGGTCATTCATGGGCTTCAGGAATTGCAAATTATGAGTACGATGCAAACGGAAATATGATAGATCCAAACGGCGGTCTTTCAGGCGGAAATAACCAGGAGTCTTCTTCAGAGGCAATAAATGCATGGGCATCACTTATTCTCTGGGGTGAGGCAATGGGAGATGCAAGAATCAGAGATTTAGGTATTTACCTTTACTCTACAGAGATTGCAGCAGTGGAAGATTACTACTACGACGTACACAATGAAATATTTACAGATGAATATGAAGATTCAAATAATTACAATATTCAGACAGTTACAAGATTGTTTGGTGGACGCTATGACCATACAGCTTGGTGGACAGAAAATTCAATCGAAGTAACAACTATTACAATGCTTCCTATTTCGGCTGCTACACTTTACATGGGCAAATATCCACAGAAGGTAAAAGCAGTTTATGACAGTGTCAGTGAAAACAGCAAACAGTGGACCCACTTTGTTGCAAATAAAAATCAGATTTGTGCAAACTACGGAAAAGAAGATATGCTGACAGATCCCGGAACAAACCAGGATATTATGGCTGAGTATTATGCATTCTATGATGCTGATGCAGCACTTTCAAAATATGATATGACAGATAACGGTAAGGTGGAAAACGGCGAGTCAAGAGCTCATACATTCCACTACATTACATCACTTAAACAGTACGGTACACAGAACTTTAATATCACAGGAAGTACAGCAATGTCGTTGGTACTTGAAAAGAATGGTGTGAAGACATATGTGGCAGAAAACCACACAGATTCACCTGTTAGAGTTTACTATTCAGACGGAGCTTATGTTGATGTTCCTGCTCGTACGAATTATGCAGGAGCAAAGACAGGAAATGGTGAAAATCCAAATGTAGATAACAGTGAACTTGGTTCAAATCAGAAGTTTATTCTTGAGACATATCTCGAGAAATATGACGGTTCAGGATATGATATGACATCGAAGACTGTTGCAGTTAAATCTGAGAATAACTCATACACATATGAGCCTTCAGAAATTGCAGGATTTACATTTGATAATAAAAACAGCAATAACCATCTCACAGTTAATGTGACAGAGGGAACAGTAGAGACAGTAAAGGCTTACTACAAGAGAAACAGTTACACAATCAGTTATGTATTAAACGGTGGTACAGTAAGCCAGGCAAACCCAACTTCATACAAGTTTGGTTCAGAGATTGCTTTAAATACAGCAACTAAGAAGGGCTATATTTTCCTTGGATGGTTTACAGATGCTGAGTGCACATCTTCAATTACAGAAATAAGTGCTACAACTGCAGGAAATCTTAAATTATATGCAGGATTTGTGGATGCAGCCCTTGTTTCAAGTTACACAGTTGAGTATTACATTATGAGTGACAACAGAGAGTTCTACTCATTGGCAGCAGATCAGACAGAAGTGATAAGCAGCTATGTTGGAACTACAGTTACAGCTCAGGATAAAGCTTTCTCAGGCTACGTGCTCAATGAAAATTCCACAAGAACAGGAGTGGTATTGCCGGACGGTCAGTTAACTCTCAGAATGTATTATGACATTCCAAAAGCAGCTGAAAGTTCTACAGGAAGCGGACACGGAGTTAATGTAGATGACAGCAATAAGATGTCATTGTATGTTGCAGATGCTGCAAGTAATGTAAATATGGTACTTGTTTATTATAAGATTTTCAATGACAGTGCGTCAGCGACAACTGCATACAACAAAGTAATGTCTGGAAATGTATCTGAAATTCCCGGCTACATTGTAAATTCTAAGAACGGTGATGGAGCATTTGTTCTTGATGCGGGATCTGTAAGTGACAATCAGTATGTTCTTTACAGATTCAATGAGGATGACAAGCTTCTCACAGAGTGGGTACTTATAAATGTTAAAGATGCCAAGGATCTTCAGAATGAACAGACATCAGTAAAAGCAAATTATACTGTAAGATACTACAAACAGAAAGCGGATCTCTCAGGATATACAGAGGTAACTGCAGATAAAGTTACTATTGAGGGAGATGCCGGAACAGGAGTAGTAGCTCCGGTTAAGAGTTACGATGGATATGCAGTAAATGCAGACAGAAGTAATCTCACAGGAACAGTTCTTGAAAACGGAGGACTTACACTTAAGGTTTACTATGATGTAGTAAGAACCACAACATCAACACACAAATATACTCTTGAAGTTTACAAAGAAAAACTTGAAGGCGGATATGATATGACATACAAAGTTGTAAGTGTTGATACAGACAAGAACACTTACACTTATGAGCCAATCGCCATAGATGGATTTGAGTTTGATTCAAAAAACAGCAATAACAATCTCACAGTGGATGTTTCGGAAGGAACTATTGAGACTGTTAAGGTTTACTATAACAGAAAAGTATACAGCATCAGTTACTTCAAGAATGGAGGAACAGCTACAAATCCTGCTACTTACAAATACGGTGAGGCAGTGACATTTGCGGATGCCACAAAATCAGGATACATTTTTGATGGCTGGTATACAGATAGTACATTTACAACTAAGACAACAGGATTCTCCGTTGGAACAATGGGCGATATTTCAGTTTATGCAAAATTTGTAAGTGAGGCTGATGTTTCAAGCTACAGCACAATGTACTACAAAATGGCAGCAGACGGAAAGAGTTATGAACTTGCTGAGAGCACCACAACAGACAGCACTGTGGGACTTAGTGTAACAGCTGCCTCAAAGAATTACAGTGGATATACACTCAACAATTATTCGATAACTGAAGGAACAGTACTTCCTGACGGGAAACTTGTTTTGAGACTTTACTACGACCTTGATATTGAATCTCTTGCAAGCAGCGATTCAGGTATTAAGATTGATTCAGAGGGCAATGTAATCGGATATTACAAGGCAAAAGGCAATGAATCAATGTGCATTATGTATATGCTTAATTCAACAGATGAGAATGACATCAAGGCAAAGGTGCAGTCAACAAATCAGACAGGAAATCCTGCAGGAATTCCTGGATATAATGCAACTCTTAAAAATGGATATTACGAGTACAATCTTGGAAAGAAAAACAGCAACGAATATATATTCTTTGCATGCAACACAGGAAGTGTGATTAACAATGCAACTTACGCAAAGGTATCTGATTTGTCTACATCAGTGGGAGAAGCTACAATAGCAACTTATACAGTTAACTACTACAAACAGAATGATGCAGGTAACTATACTTTAGCTAATACAGTTTCATTAAACGGATATCTTGGATATGTGGCAGTGGCACCTCTTGCTGAGTATGATTCATATGCAATTAATTCAGAAAGCAGTCAGTTCACAGGAGTTGTACTTGCAAATAACGGACTTACACTTAAGATTTACTATGACAAGGTAACTATCCCTGACAATAATAACCAGGGTATCATTGAAATCAACGGATATCAGGTTAGCTCATTGTCAGAGGGTATGAGAACAGTTTATTCTGTATCTGATACAATCAACGGCAAGCAGGTTGTTGAAAAAGGAATGATTTATGCAATCTTTGATGAGGTTAGCGAATCAGATGTATACGTAAGAGATGACTTAGACAGTGTTAAATATTTTGCAGCAACGAGCAAAGGAAAATTGACTACAGCATATTCACAGGATGACAGTGCAGACAGTTATGCTATGACAATGCTCTTTGCAGTTAAGAATGTAAAAGAATTTAACTCTAGAATGTACATAAGAGCGTATGCAAAATTGTCAGACAACACATATGTATACAGTGATACATATAACTACACAATAATGTCAGTTGCAGAGAAACTTTACAAAGACCGCAGTATGCCAACTTTGGCAGGACACAATTATCTTTACACAGATATTATCAAAGTGGTAAATCCAAATTACGAAGAGATAAGTTATAAGTAAATATAGGATGACACAATGGAGGTTGTGGTATGAAGGGGCTGTTGCTAAGGCAACAGCCCTTTTTCGTTTAACCGGAGAAATAAGTTCACTTTTGGTAATTTGCCACATTTCATAACTATATTTTTTGAAATATGCTTCATTATGTGTTATACTTACGCATGACTGCGTGCAATATGTGTCGTAAGATTATGTGTAAAACTATATAAAAAGAAATTTTATGACTTATTAATCTTGTACCGGCCAATATTTTTACAAACAGTATAAGGAGAAATAAAATGAATATTGTATGTCTTGATTTAGAAGGGGTATTAGTACCTGAAATTTGGATTGCTTTTGCAGAGGAAAGTGGAATTCCTGAACTTAAGAGAACTACAAGAGATGAGCCTGATTATGATAAACTTATGAACTGGAGACTTGGAATTTTAAAAGAGCACGGTTTAGGTCTTAAGGAGATTCAGGATACAATTGCAAAGATTGATCCAATCCCTGGAGCAAAAGAGTTTTTAGATGAACTTCGTTCTATGACTCAGGTTATTATTATAAGTGATACATTTACACAGTTTGCAAGCCCTCTTATGAAGAAACTTGGATGGCCTACTATTTTCTGTAACTCTCTTGAGGTTGCTGATAATGGTGAAATCACAGGCTTTAAGATGAGATGTGAGAATTCAAAATATACTACAGTAAGAGCTTTACAGTCTATCGGTTACGAGACTATCGCAAGTGGTGACAGCCACAATGATTTAGGTATGATTAAAGCTAGTAAGGCAGGATTCTTATTCAAATCAACAGAGCAGATTAAAGCAGACAATCCGGAACTTGAAGCTTTCGAGACATATGATGAATTGTTAGCAGCTATTAAGAAGGTACTGTAGTAATGGCAGAAGACAGCAATTGGGGGGAAGACTCTCTCCTGGTCAAAATAAAAAAAGAAAAAAATAAGTTTGCTGCTATGTCCACTGAGGAAAAAGTGGATTATTATAAGTCATATTATCTTGTTCCTACCATTATTGCCTTGGCGGTGATTGCATTTGTAATTTATGCTGCAAAGGATTTAACTACAAAAAAATTGAACCTTATGCAGGGTGTGGTAATCAATACAGAGGTAAATGATAAGGCGGATAAGTATCTTACAGAAAACCTGAAACAATACCTGAAAGATGAGATGCAGGGAAAAGAGAAAAATAAAAAAGCTACTTACACTCCTATGCATTTTACAATTGTTGACGGGGAGGCTGATTACAGCGATTACAAAAATGTAATGTCACTTGATACGATGATTCAGGGAAAGAGCATTGGTTATATTCTGTGTGATGCTGACGGATTAGAGTATATGAAGAATCAGGATGTGGGATATGATCTCACGGAGGTTCTGACAGATGAAGAGATAGAAAAAATGTCAGATAAACTGATTGTGGATTACAGCGAATATAAAAAGGAAAATGTCACAATTGGTCTTAATATCTATGGGACTAAACTGGCAGAACTTCTTGGAACAAATGAAGAAGATTGTAATCTTATTCTGATTGACGGTTCAGATCATGTGGAAAGATACAGAAAATTTTTAGATTATATTTTATATGAATAAGTAATTTCATTAGTAGATATCGAGTAGGAGTCATCCTACTCGATTTTTTGTTTAGCAGTTTCGGTTATTATGCTTGTGATTAAAGTGTGTTTTTTGTATGGACGAAATTGTAAAAAAACATTTCTAATGCTATCATATTACTAGGTGAAAAGATGCGGAAAATGGAAAAGTGAATATAGTATATTTCAATAATTAATTCAATAGGAGGCATTTATTTAATGAAGAAGTTTTTATTTTGTGTTGCGGCTATTGGGGTAATTGGTTGTATGAATATTTCTTCATGTAGTGGTGCTACAGGAATCAGTGTTTCATATCGTTCTGCGGATGATATAAAGAAGTTTTTGAAGGAGCATCCTGTTAACACAGACAATGTTGTTTCATATTCTACAAAGCCGGAGCTTAACGTAAACGGAAAGCAGGGAGTTGTGTCTAATACAACACTTAATTCAGCTCTCAATGCCCTAAATACAGTCAGATATATTGCCGGATTGAATTCAAATGTAAAATTGAATTCAGCATACACAAGTCAGGTTCAGTCGGCAGCATTTGTCATGGCTTTAAATAACTCTATATCTCATTATCCAAGTAAGCCCTCAGGGTTATCGGACAGTATTTATAGTCAGGCTCAAAAGGGCGCGTCTAGCAGTAATATTTCATGGACCAGCTGGCACAGCGGATTAGAATATAGCATTATCAATTCATGGATGGATGATTCGGATTCAAGCAATGCATCAGTGCTTGGCCATAGAAGATGGATTTTAAATCCTACTATGCAGCAGACGGGATTTGGTTCGGTGTATGATAAGAGCAGAGGCACATTTTCGGTAATGTATGCCTTTGACGGATTTGGGAAAGCAACAAATATAAAAGGAGTTGCATGGCCTGCACAGAATATGCCTATAGAGTATTTTAATAACAGTCAGGTATGGAGCATAAGTATGGGTGAGGAAGTGAGTGCATCAAAGATAAAAGTAGTGCTTACCCGTCTTAATGATAACAAGGTTTGGAAGTTTTCAAATAGCAGCGCAAATGGTTATTTTACAGTTAACAATGAAGGTTACGGAACTAAGGGTTGCATTATTTTCAAGCCTAATAACATATCCTACAGTGCAGGTGATAAATTCAACGTAAAAATTACCGGAGTGGATAGTGGAGTAAATTATAATGTCTCATTCTTTTCTGTAGCAGATGTGTGTGTCCACAAAAAAACTACCGCTACATTGGTGAAAAAAGCGACACTTAAGGCAAATGGTATATTAGAGAAGAAATGTGCTGATTGCGGAGATATTCAGACAAAGATAATATACAGAATCAAAACCTGTAAGCTTAAATACAAATCTGTTAAATATACAGGCAAACTTAGAAAACCAAAAGTAATAGTTAAAGACAGTTCAGGAAAGAAGATTTCAAAAAAATATTATAAAGTAAAGATTAATAAGAAGCCGATAAAGCGAGGAAAGTATAAAGTTACGGTTCGTTTTAAGGGACGTTACAAAGGAAAAAAGACGTTAAAATATAAAATAAAATAATAATAGTATTAAAGGATGATATTTATAGCGCCGTAGACGCTAAATTATAAAAGGAAAAGGAGTAATTATGAGAAAGAAACTAATGAAAGGAATGGCGCTTGTCACAGCGCTGTTCATGGCAGTAGGAATTATGCCCGAGTACAATGCACCAAAAGACTATGCACAGGTACAGGCAGCGGCAACGCTTAGTATTACCAGCCCTACAGACGGTAAACTGCTGGCTGCAGGTTACAATGACTTTACATGGGGCAGTGTATCAAACACAAAGGAGTACAAAGTCTATGTGGACGGTTCAAGCGTAGGAACAACAACATCAACCACATACAGATACTACACTACTTCAGTAGCCATGCATAAGTTAAAAGTAGAGGCTGTGTTAAACAATGGAAGTAAAGTGGATTCACCGGAAATAACATTTGGAATTACCAAAAAAGGGCTTGCTGTAAATGATGTTATGGGAAGACATATTGACCCTGTAGAACTCAAGGCAGGATGGTATTACGATTGGAGTACTAATCCTCACAGTTTCAAAGGATATGATCAGATAGAATTTGTTCCTATGATCTGGGGCGTTGGAAATGATGGAGCGATACCTGATGTAATTCAGAAAAATTACAAGTATCTTCTTGCATACAACGAGCCTGATATGAGTAGAGATTATGGTGGAAGTGATACATCCGTTGAAGTAGTTCTTCAGCATTGGCCAAACTTTAATGTAAGTAACAGAAACTATATTCTTGGCTCGCCGGCACCGGCATTGTGTCCGGCGTGGGGCAACGGAGTATGGTTTAGAAATTTCTGGGACGGCTTGACTCAGGCACAGAAAGATGCCATAGATTTCATTCCGCTTCATTGTTACTATGGTGGTGGTTATTCCGGGGTAAATGCGGCCAGATCTCTTGTAAATGATGTTGTTAAAGGAACATATGAAATGTGTCACAAACCTATCTGGATTACAGAGTTTGCACCAAGCGAACGTGGATATGGTGATGCGGAAGCGAGAAGAAAAGCAAAGGAATATTTGGAAGAGGCGTTCAAGCTTTTAGATGAACTTCCGTATGTTGAGCGTTATAGTTGGTTTTCCTTTGACGCAACAGATGGCTACAATGGTGCTGCTGCTTTATGGACAAATTCAACAGGCGAGCTTACAGAGCTTGGAAGGACATTTATAGAGTGCGGAAATCCGGAGGGTTATGTTCCACCGGAACCTGAAAAAGAGCACTACACATATACAGAGACCACGAGAAATAAATTATTGCCTGACAGTTCAACTGTAAATTCAAAGTCTTACAGTGATCTCACAAAAAATGCGTCTATCTCAGCAACTTCGTCGATAAATGACAACAGTGGACCGGACAAGGCGATTGATGAGAAGATTGATTCAAGATGGGAGTCAGTACAGGGAGTTGATCCTCAAGCAGTAGTTTTGGATTTTAAAGAAACTAAATCAATTAAAAAAGTAGATATAGTTTGGGAGACAGCCAGTGCTAAGAATTATACTGTTGAAGTTTCTGATGATGGAGTAAATTATACAAAAGTTGCTGACATCAGAGGCGGAAGTGCCACACAGAACAGATATGACAGTATTGTCTTTGATTCTGATATTGAAGTGGTAGGAAGATATCTCAAGATTTACGGAAGCGAGAGATCTACAACCTACGGTTATTCCATTTACGATATTGCCATTTATGGTGAAAAATATAATAAGATTCCAAATGAAATATATGGTTTACAGTACAGCACGGCAAGTGACGGATTCAGAGTAATCGCAAATGTTGAGTCAACTATCAATGGAAAGCAGGTGGTTGAATACGGAAATGTCATCGGAGTTAAGGGAGCAAGCTACACAGCCAATGCGATGGTAGTGGGAAGTAAAAATGAAGATGTTAGAAGTTTCAAATCAACATCTGCAGGTCTTTCATCTGTAAACTATTCAAAATCAGGAACTGCAAAAAGTTATATTATGACATTTATAGATAACGGAAAAACTGTAGAAGCGCTCACAGCTCAGTACGCAATAAGATCTTATGCTAAATTGTCAGACGGAACTTATGTGTATAGTGATATTGTTGAGTTTACTATCTATGGAATTGCAGATAAGTTGTACAAGGAAAAGAGCATGCCGACATTGGCGCAGCACAATTTCCTCTATAACAATGTCTTGAAAATTGTAAATAAAAACTATTCTGTAGTTTCGTATTAGATCATAATTATATTAAATCATAATTAGAAAAGCCGGTGGCATATCAAAGTGCCATCGGCTTTTTATGAGGTAAATAATCTAAAAATCTGATAAAACCTCAAGTTTAATATTATCTATTTTATGCTCTGTGCAGACACAAAGCACATAGTCATCAATTTGGAGAGTCTTGATATTGACATTGTCCGGAATATCTTTTCTTAAACCTAAAGCAAGTCCATAACCTGTATATTTGACATAGCTCTCTCTCTTGGCCCAAAGAAATGTAAAGGCTAAATCTTTATCCTCTGCATTGTTTAAGAAGAGTAATTCCTTTTCACTGAAAGACTTTTTGGCAATTCCTTCATTGTATTTAGAAATATGCTGGATATCAATACCAATCGGCTCATTTGAAGTAACACAAACGGCAACGTCTTTTGAATGCGACATATTATAAAAAACATTTGATTCATTGATGACAGGTTTGCCGTGAGCCGAAACTGTAATGGAGATAGTCTTATAATCAGTAAGTGTGCTTATGGATTTTTCTTCCACTAAAGCAGCTGCATAGGCAAGTTTCTTATCCCTGTTATTTTTTATTTTGTTTGCCCTGTAGTCAATAAATCTGTCGGGATTAATACATAAAGAATCAGATATGCTGTTTTTGTTGCAATAGTATACAGTCAGTGTCATATTAACATTCAAATCCTAAAATAATTCCGTGTCTCTCTGCGTAGTAACTGCATAAGCCCTTTGCAGGATATACCATTGTATCTGCATCTGCATATTTTTCTTTAATCATATTGATAACAGTATTTGCGAGAGATTCATTTTCAACATGGCTGATTCTGAATTTTCCACCTTTGTAGCCTGCTTTTTCAATTTCTTCCATAAGAGTCTGAAGCATCTTCTTTTCACCACGGCATTTGGCAATTACACCAACTTTGCCTTCTTCGTCAGCAGTTCCGATAACTCTGATATTTAACATACCGATTGCGGAAGCAACTACTTTGCTAACTCGTCCGTTTTGTGCAAAATTGTGTAAAGAAAAGAATGCAAATAATAATCTAGTCTTCTTCATATAAGAGTTGATTTTTTCAATGACTTCCTCAAAAGTATTACCCTCATTCTTTAACTGGATAAGTTTTTCCATAATAAGGTGAAGTTCAGGACCTGTACTGAGGGAGTCGATGACATGAATTTTTGCTTCAGGATGCTCTGCAAGATACATATCCTTTGCCACATTTGCACTGTTATAGGTTCCTGATAAACCACTTGTAAGAGTGGCTACATAAATTTCATCTCCGCCTTCAAATGCTGAAAGCCATGCTTCGGCTGAAGGACAAGATGTGTAAGAACGTGCATGGTAACCTGCAAGGTATTCAAGCATCTCATGAACGTCTATATTTTCATCGTCTAAATAACTTTTTTCATCTGTGTAGATAGTGAGAGGAACGCTCTCATACTCAACTCCGTCAAAAGAAAGTTTGTCACAAGATGAATCTGCTATAAATTTAACCATTATTATCTCCTTTGTATAGATATAGTATTTATTACTACGTTATATTGTATTGTCTAAATCTCTGTGATACAATTTACAAAATAGAGGTTTTTGTAAACTTTGTAAATGATGCACTTCATAAAGTATACTTTTTGAAACAGACGCATCGTCCCTGAAATCCTATACAATAATAATCTGAGACACGCATCGTTTTCTATTCCTCGCATTCGCTTATTATCGAACGCTTCGCATAACTCGCTCCTTCGGAGCTCAAACACATGCTTTCGCGTTCGAAGCTAGAATGCTCGTCATAACGAAAGCCTCGCTATCGTCTCATCTCATTATTGCATAGCCTTTCCCGTGACGATGCTGTGTTTCATAAACTATACTTTTCGAAGTGATAGCGATAATGATTTCGAAAGTTTTTAATGTGGTCACATATCGTATGAGTGAAGAAGAGGTGCAACATAGATTGAAAAATCGTAATCCATGTTGTACGCAAAATTTTTTTGAAGTCAAAAACGTACAATACAGATTTAAAATTCTTAATCTATGTTGTACGTGACATTTTTTGAAAACAAAAAACGTACAACACATAATGAAAAAATGAATTCTATGTTGTATTTCTGTAAAATATAGTTCGAAAAACATACCACACATATTGCTAAAATGTCTTTTATGTTGTATTTGTGTTGTGTGGATGAGAACTGAAGGTGCGCTTATCCACAATAAAAGTGCAACTATCATTTTTAAAAGACGATTACCACATTTGATATAATAGCAGATAATTGAAAGTATAGAAAGTGATTAGGGAGATTTATATGCGAATCAGAATTAATCAAAATGAAAAAAGTAAATTTACCAGAATGTGTATATCAGAGGCAATAGTTTCTCTGCTTAAGAATACCCCGTTAGACAAAGTTAAGATTTCTGATATTGCAAAGAGAGCTGGAGTGTCAAGAATGAGTTTCTACAAGTATTATCATTCTTCCCATGCGGCCCTCAACGATTACTTGGATATAATAATCAGTGAGTATCTTCAAAAATCAGATGCAGACAGAATTACAAATGAGTTTCTAAACTATGATCATATTTTGTATGCATTAAAATTTTTTGATAAATATGCTGACTTTTTTCTTACTCTTGCTAGGCAGGAACAGTATTCAATTATGATTAACGGAATCAATCAGTTTATGGTTGAACATATTTATCCTGAAAAGGAAATTTCGGTTTATGAACTGTATTCCTATGCAGGAGCATTGCTTAATACATTTCTTAAATGGGAAGAGAATGGAAAGAAGGAGAGTGCAGAGGAGCTTGCTTGTACAATCTGTAAAATGTACAGAACCAAAGAGCAATAATCTGAAAACCGAACAATATCATATTGAGTCTTTCAATAAAAAAATTATATGTTATAATGAAGAAAATATGACGAGTGTACTAACAATAGAATAACAACTACTAAAGGAGGCTTAGCTATGGCAGCTTTGACAATCAAAGATATTGCAAAGATGTGTGGCGTAGGTGTGAGTACTGTATCAAGAGCTATTAATGATGACCCCGGCATTAATGAACAGACTAAAAAGCGTATCCTTAAGGTGATTGCTGAACAGAATTATGTTCCAAACAACAGTGCGAGAAATTTAAAGCGTACGGATTCTAACACAATAGCATTGTTGGTTAAAGGAATTGATAATCAGTTTTTCCTGGAAATGTTAGCTAAATTTGAGGAAAAACTGAAAGAATTTGAGTATTCTTTTATGATTCAGCCGGTCAACGTGGAACAGGATGACGCGAAAGTGGCAGTAGAACTTGCAAAAGAAAAAAGGCTTAAGGGTGTTATATTTCTTGGCGGATTGATGGATACTCCTGAAGAGACACTGAATGCGATGGGCATACCATATGTGTTATGTACCGTTGCAGTCAATTTGGATGCACCAAAACGTCAGTGTTCCACAATATCAATCAATGACAAAAATGGAGGATATATTGCTACCGATTATCTCTGTAAAGCAGGACATAAGAAAATTGCGATGCTTGCAGGTAGGGAAGCAGATTATTCAGTTGCACGACTCAGACTTGAAGGGTATATGCAGGCATTAAAAGACAATGAAATTGAATTTGATCCTGAACTTGTTAGATTTATGAGTGAGGATATACCTGAATATTCAATCGAAAATGGATATGTTACAACAAAGAAACTGTTGGAATCAGGACTTGATTTCACTGCAATATATGCAATTTCTGATGTAATTTCCATGGGTGCATACAAGGCAATTTATGAGGCAGGAAAGAGAATACCTGAGGATTATTCTATTATCGGTTTTGACGGAATTGATATGGGCAATTTTTATCATCCGTCACTTACTACTGTAAAACAGCCTATTGATGATATGGTGGCAAAAACCATTGAACTGCTTATGAAGCAGATTGACGGTGATAAGACCACAATGCAGGTAATTTATGAAGCAGAGGTGCTTGAGAGAAATTCAGTAAAGAAAATGTAGATTAAGAGGGATTCTGTAAATAATATAGATTTAGAGAAAATCAAATTAAAAAGTGCAGATGGAAAAGAGAGTATCTGAGGTGTTTCCTCAAAGATTTCTATTTCATCTGTACTTTTTTTAAAATACTGTTTACAATAGCATGTGTGAAAAGAAATAAAATGAATTAAACAGGAATAAAATATGGAAGATAAGATGTTAAACAACGGCGATTTTGCCGGTGAAGAAAAGATTGCAAATAAAGAAAATAAGACCAACGAAGAAAATAAGACCAACGAAGAAAATAAGGCCAAAGAAGAAAATAGTGTAGAAACACCTCATAAAAGGAGAAAAAGATATAAAGGTACTCATCCGAGAACCTTTGCGGAAAAGTATAAGGAACACAATCCTGAAAAATATAAAGATACTATCGAAAAGGTAAAGAGTAAGGGGATGACTCCGGCGGGAATGCATATTTCCATTATGGTGAATGAGATTATTGATTTCCTTCAGATTAAACCGGGACAAAAAGGTCTTGATGCGACTTTAGGATATGGCGGTCACACCACAGCTATGCTTAAATGTCTCAATGGGGAAGGGCATATTTACGGCCTTGATGCAGACCCGATTGAGATTAAGAAGACCACGAAGAGACTTGAGGATAATGGATTTGGCCCTAATATAGTAACCACTATTAATACCAATTTTAGAAATATTGATGAGGTGGCAAAAGAGTATGGACCTTTTGATTTTATTCTGGCGGATTTAGGTGTTTCATCTATGCAGCTGGATAATCCGAAGAGAGGATTCTCATACAAATATGACGGACCTCTTGATTTAAGACTCAATCCCGAAAAAGGTGTGTCAGCGGCAGAACGAATTGCAAAGATTTCGCAGGAAGAGTTGGAAGGTATGCTCATTGAAAATTCTGATGAAATTTACGCTACTGAAGTTGCAAAAGAAATAGTAAAAAGAAATCGTGGAAATAAAAAGATAGAGACTACATTGGAACTGACAGAGGCCATCGCCAGTGCCCTTGATTTCCTGCCTGAAAAGGAGAAAAAGGACGCTGTAAAGAAATGTTGCGCCAGAGTGTTCCAGGCACTTAGAATTGATGTTAACAGTGAATTTGAAGTGCTTTATGAATTTATGGATAAGCTCCCGGATGCATTGGCAGAGGGAGGAAGAGTTGCCATTCTCACATTCCATTCAGGCGAAGACCGACTGGTAAAAAAAGCCTTAAAGAGTGGTAAAAAGGCAGGGCTCTACTCAGAAGTCTCTGCGGATGTAATACGACCTACAGCGAAGGAGTGCATTGACAATCCGAGAGCAAAATCAACAAAAATGAGATGGGCAGTAAAAAGATAGAATGGAATGAGGTGCTTTTTGACCACACCTTTTTCATATCCATGTTTGCCGTTCTAAAGGACACTTCGAGGCAGTGTCCTTTTTTCTTTGTTTTATAGGCTTTTGTAGTATCATTGATTAATGGTTTGTTTCCTCTAAGGCTTTTTCTTTAAAGTGAAAGTCCCATATGATTCCTACAGAGGTGCTGGAAAAGTTTCAGGTGAAGAAATATGGGTTGAGGTTGATCCATCATTTAAGCAGTATGAGGAAGCTGGAAATTAGTTGAAACAACCTATGAAGAACAATATCTTCCAGATGATTATATGGATAAGATTACATTTTCACTTCAAAGTGCTTTGTATGGTTCTGTATTTATGCCTGAAAGTGATGTAAGTATGTCTTTCTATACAACAGAGTTATATGGACATAAGGTATCGCTTATCTATAATCCGGCAACAGAAAACGATAGAGAACTTATAGAAAAATATGGGAATCTTTTTTCAACTCCTTCATATCTTGTGCGCGTAAAACCGGTTATTACAATTGATGGAGAAGTAATTATATCGGGTGAAGCTCAAATTCCTGGAACATATACAAATCTTATTATAGATATTGCAGAGGCAGGAATTGAAAATGTCAGAGTGGAGAATCCGCTTTTAGCCGGAGGAATGTATGGAATTACGTTTGATTATAGCACTATAAATGACATTTGCCTTGAAGACAAACACGATGAACTTCAGGAATGTGTAGACAAACTTCAAAGTAGAGAAATAACCCTTACAGACGCAACAGTCGTATTGACGAATGCTATAGGAGAGGCATATTTTAGTTATCTTGATTATAATAATCAGTTGCTTTCTGTAGTAAATGATGTTGTTTGGGCAAGAAGTATAAGTGAATGTATAGTTGGATATCTGCCGGATGTAAACTGTATAATGGGAATGCCAATAGCCATAAGTGATGGTGGATTATACATAGATGTTGATACGGATACGGTTGGACTAGCTTGTATTGGAAGCAAAGAAGGTGAATCCGAAAATGAAAAAATAAAAGAATCGGACAAAACAGTGGAAAATAATCCTGATTCGAAAAAAACTGTGGATGAGAATGTAAAAAGCTTTATGATGATGAGCGGAGTAATAGGTTCATTTCTGGAGGGATATGTAATAGGAGAAACTGCCAATTGTAAAGGAGTATCAACAGTATCTGTTATTACAGAGGCAAAAAGAAGAGGAATAGATGTAGTAGCGCTTTCAAAAGAAAATATAGAAAAGTTAAGTAGCCTCAAAATAGAAAAATCTATCAAAGGAGAAATTGAAAAAGCGCTGGACAATGGTAAAATAGTAATAGTTCCTGAAAAGAACATGTATTACTACGATTGGTATGGAACCGGTTATGTAATACTTAATCCTCAAACAGGCGAAGCGTCATATATGATAAGTGGAGGTCTGTGTGGAGGCGGTCCAGTTAATGATAGATTATCTGGATGATGCAGTTAAGTTATTACAAAATGGAATAAAACTTAAAAGTGTTGCAAATATGCTTAAGCGAGGGATTACTTCATATAAAGAAGTAAACATTCATGGAAATATTAATTCAGAATTGGATGAAGTTGATTTTATTAATCAGATTATTTATGAGGATAAATCTGCTATAAATCTTTATATGGACAATCCGGATTTTCCCAAAACAGAAGAGCAGTGGGCAATAAAGCAAATCTATAACAAGGAGAAAAATAAGCAATAAATCAATCAGAGTATTCAATTTCTATAGTTGGATGTGATTATCTTCCAGAAATTGAAGATTTAAAGAATATCAAAAATAATGTTTTTAGAATTGATGCAGATACTCCTCTACTAAGAAATGCTGTTGAGGAATGTTTAGTGAAATTACGTTTAGATTATCCAGATTATAATTTTGGGGTTGTATATGGAGGAAACTAATTATGTCAGTTGGCTTATTCAAATATGATGGAAACATATATAATAGTGCAAAATTAATAGTAAGCGAGAATATTTCCTCGCAAGAAATATATGATAAGTATTTAGAACCTGCTATAAAAAAGCTTGGTATTATTTATTTTCAAGATGGAGCAGAAATAAGATTTGATAATAAGGAAAGAGTAATTGCTGAAATAGAATTATTACTTGATTGGTTGCAAAATAATGTTGAAAATGAGTATAGAATAATACTTATAGATAGATTGATAAATATAAAAAATGTGATTAAAAATGTCTTGAATACAGAAGAAGATATTTTGTATATTTTTTAAAAGTAAGATATTCGTTTTGATAATGTCAAATGACCTATGAAAAAAAGATTCAAATAATGAACTGCCCCCAAAGATTGTGATTATTTAATTAGAAAACAGATCTGATTTAGATGTACTAGCAATAGATACTACAGTGAAAATGATGATTAGACCTTTTCTGGGAAGAAGTTGCAGGAAAGTACGGAACCGAATTTGCAAAAGAGATAAAGGCATTTGGAAAAGATGGTCGAATATTAATAGAGACCTATGAAGAAGCATAAATCAAAAAAGAAGACGTCTTATTTATTAAACTCAAAAACATCAGAAATGGACTCAATGAAGTCACTTCATATCCAGAAAAGCTCTAGTTTGAATATATATGTAACTTATTAACTGTTTGACAAAACCTATAAATAAAGGGCTTTTTGTTAATCTTGCACTAAAAAGAATAGAGAGAATTTATAATGCGCTTATACGAATTAATACAAAATGAAGAGGCAAAAGAAAAAACTATTGAAGAGGAGTTTGCAACATCAATCAGTTTAATAAAAAATAATATTGATAAATGTCTTTCTTTTAACGAGGTAGTTAAAAGTGGGAGGGAGTTTAACGAGGAACTTTGTTGGTCTGGCGAGTATGGACAACAGGTTTATGTAGGTGAAATGGAAGAAGGAGGTGTACCATTCGAAGGGATTTTGTACGAATATAAAAATGGGAAAATAAGTTATTATTCTGATCATGTAGATGGTTATGATAGTGGAGAGTTTGTTGAATTTTATGATTCTGGAGAACTACAGAGCTATGCTATTATGGATTTGGGAGCAAGAGATGGAGCGTTTATTGAATGGTATAAAAATGGAAAGATAAAAAAAGAGGGATTTAGCAGATATGGTGTGAGGTTGATAGAACGCAAATATGATGAACTAGGAAATCTAATAAATGAAAAGAAAGTAACAGATGAGGAGAGAAAAAGATATTACGAGTCGAAGAAAATATATGGGGACTAATAGGATTGAGGAATATAACAAAATTCAAAAGGACTTATTCGAAAGAATGAGCAAAGATTTTGAAGTGGGTTTAAATAATGTGAAAACAGTTGCAGGAGTCGATTTGGCATACTGGAAAGTGGATAACCAGGAGTGGGCAGTATGTTGCATTGTGATGTTGGATTATAAAACCAAAAAAGTGTTGGAAGAAAAATATGTTGTTGATAAAATTGAGGAGCCTTATATTCCCGGATATTTAGCTTTTAGAGAAGTACCTATAAAAGTTTCAGCTAATAAGGAGAGAGTCAAGAATGCGTTTATATGAATTAATAAGAAAAGAAGTATCTAAAGAAGATACTATAGAAAAGGAATTTGAGACTTCAATACGTGTGATTAGAGATAATATTGATAAAATTCTGACTATGGATGAAGTTCTAAAAGTTGGAAGAGAGTTTGATGATGAAATTTGTTGGTCAGGGGAGTATGGACAGCAGATTTGTGTAGGAGAGACGGAAGATGGTGGTTTTCCATTCGAAGGAATATTGTATGAATATAAAAACGGGAAGATTTTTTTCTATGGAGATTATAAAGATGGTTATAGAGATGGAGACTATATTGAATTTTATGATTCAGGGGCATTAAAAAGGTATGCAATTAAAGCTGGTAATGCAGTAGATGGAGCAAGTATTGAATGGTATGAAACCGGAAAAATAAAAAAAGAAGATTATAGTAGATATGGTGTTAGGTTGATTATTCGTGAATTTGATGAACTAGGAAATCTAATAAATGAAAAGAAAGTAACAGATGAGGAGAGAAAAAGATATTACGAGTGGAAGAAAATATATGGGGACTAATAGGATTGAGGAATATAACAAAATTCAAAAGGACTTATTCGAAAGAATGAGCAAAGATTTTGAAGTGGGTTTAAATAATGTGAAAACAGTTGCAGGAGTCGATTTAGATACTGCAACAATTATGACAATAAATATGATAGATGAAAATAGTAGAATTCCAATTCCAACAAGGTTGGCGGATTTGATGACTCATAAAATGCGAAAAAAGCATATATTATTATGACTGGCATGGAACGGGTTATATAATACTAAACCCTGAAACTACTTCGGAGGAAGGAACGTATTTTAGGTATGATAGAGCAACAAATGAGTTTGGCATAATAAACCAATATGGTGTCATATCGACATTTTTTAAACCCGAGGATGGTCTAAATTATTGGCTGGAACAAATAGAAAAATATGCACCTAAATAAGGAGTTAAAATATGATTAGATGTCCATGTTGTAATTGTTTAACAATTGATGATTATATGTATCCTATTGTAGAAATATGCGAGGTATGTTATTGGCAATATGATGAAGTGGCGCAAGAAAAGCCAGACGAGGTTATAGGACCAAACCACATTTGCTTAAATGATGCAAAACTAAATTATAGGAAATACGGAGCAATTGATAAGAAATATGTTAATTATGTAAGAAAACCATATAAATATGAATTGTAATATATTAAAAATCGCAGTCATTCCGTTATTATTCTCAAACTAGAGTGTGTGAAAGTTTTTCTGTAAATAAGATATCCTAAGATAATTGACGAGCTGTATGGCGGTAAGATCACCGTTGTCCAGCTCGTTTTGACTATACCTAATTCCATTGATTTCGTCAAGAATTATGATAAAATTGGTATATAATTATATTCCAGAATAATGCACGATGGTAAGTGCAACTAAACAGGAGGTAAAAATGTTCAGACTTATTCTTTCAGACTTGGATCACACTTTGTTAAGACAGGACGGGAGCGTTTCTGATGAGACACTTCGCGTATTGGATGTATGCAGAAAACAAGGTGTTGTTTTCGCGATCGCGACAGCAAGATACTGGATCGGTGCTGAAAAATACATAGATTTGTTAAATCCTGACTATGAGATAACTACGGACGGAACTCTTATACATTCAGGCCGTGAATGCTTGTATTCCTGCGAGTTTTCAGAAGAAGACACCGAACATATAGTAAGGAGTCTTTTAAATGCCGTGCCCGGGTCGGAGATTACCGTTGCCCACGGAAAGACGGTTTACTGGAACAGCCTTCACATCGCCGAATCAGAGAAACTTCACAAGGCTACATATAACGATTATTCTGCAGCGCTTAACGTCAAAGCAAATAAGATCGTGGCTGAACTGCCGAATGAGGCTATAGCCCGGAAAATAGCAGAACAGTCAGGTTGTAAACTGCAGTGTTATCGCGGCGAGAAGTGGTATTCTTTCCTTCCTTCAGGTTCCGGAAAGACTGCTGCCATTGAAGCATTGTCCAAGATCAGCGGCATAAGCATCGAAGATATTGTTGCTTTTGGTGACGACAGCAACGATGTGGAAATGCTGAAGTTGTGCGGAAAAGGAATAGCAGTGGCTAATGCAGTTCCCGCAGCATTAGCTGCAGCAGACGATATAACTATGTCAAACGATGAAGATGGCGTGGCTCATTGGCTTAAAGTAAACTGTATCGGATAGAACGGAAAATCGGAAGATAATCGCACAAAGGAGCTTCAGCCCAAGTAGGACTGAAGCTTACATTTTTATTCTGGAAGTCTTCCTTCATACATAATCTGAAGCTCACCATAGACTCTTCCCCAGTTTCTGAGTGGCATGGTCCATTTCTTGGTCGATTCAAAAGTGGATAGGTATAATGCTTTAAGAAGAGCCTGATCACTCGGGAAAACGCTTCTTTGACGGTTTAGCTTGCGATAAGTGGCATTGAGGCTTTCGATAGCGTTGGTAGTATAGATGACAGTTCTTACCTCTGATGAGAACTTGAAAATCGGACAGATTGCATCCCAGTTATCGTACCAGCGTTTCATCGCGCGAGGATATTTTTCTTCCCATTTTTCTGTTACTTTATCTAGAGCCTTCCGTCCTTCTTCTTCGGTCGAAGCATTATAGATAGTCTTAAGATCTTTAGCGAAGGTCTTTCTATCCTTGTCAGGAACATATTTGAGAGTGTTACGAACTTGATGAACCAGGCATCTCTGATATTCAGTATTAGGAAAGGCGGTAGCTATAGCCTCTTTGATTCCTGAAAGCCCATCAGCACAGACAATCATGATGTCTTTAACTCCTCGATTTTTTAACTCATTCAGTACAGAGAGCCAATATTTAGCACTTTCATTTTCGCCAACCTGAATAGTAAGAACTTCCTTATGTCCCGTACAATTGATGCCAAGAATAACATAAGCAGCCAGTTTTCGGATTACTCCATTATCACGAACGGAATAATGAATCGCATCTATGAAGATAACCGGATAGACTTCTTCTAAAGGTCTATGTTGCCATTCTTCAATCTGAGGTAGCACCTTATCAGTAACATCAGAAATAAAGCCTTCTGATGCCTCAAATCCATAAATATCATAAAGTGTATCGGATATCTGTCTTGTGGTCATTCCTTTGGCATACATGGAGATAATCTTCTGATCAATTTCTGAGATATCCTTCTGCCTTTTCTTTACTACCTGCGGTTCAAATGTAGAATTTCTATCCTGTGGAACCTGGATATCAAGACTTCCGAAGCTGGAATTAACACGCTTAGTCTTATATCCATTTCTGTAATCATCATTTTCGCTTCTCTCTGATTTATGATAACCAAGATGGTCATCCATCTCAGCTTCCATCATTTCCTTAATGGTGCCACCGAGAAGATCCTTGAGTGCATCTTGGATATCCTCAGCAGTTTCGATGTCATACGCCTGAAGGAGCTGTTGAATAATCTGACGTTTTCCATCTGTCATCTGAACTTTGTGTACGTTTTTCTTTTCTCTTGCCATAATAAAGGCCTCCTTAAAGTATTTATATTTTACCTTAGGAGACCTTAATAATACATAACTATTATATTTTTACAGACTTTTTTTCACAGACTCTCAAACTATCCTTTAGAACGGCTCACTCAAGTGTAATTAATTATATTTTTTTCTTACATATATCATTTAAGCAGCAACGGTCACAGAAAGGTGAGGTTCTTGCAGTGCAGACTGCACGGCCGTGATCAACCAGTCTGTGACAGAAGTTGTTACTTTCTTCGTCAGGAATTATCTTCCATAATTCCATTTCCACTTTTTTGGGTTCTTTAATATTATTAACAAGTCCCATTCTGTTTACAAGTCTGATACAGTGAGTGTCTGTGACAATGGCAGGCTTACCGTATATATCTCCCATAATCAGATTTGCACTTTTTCTTCCTACGCCGGGAAGCTTTAATAAATCTTTCATATTGTCAGGGACTTTGCAGTCGAATTCATCTCTCAGCATTTTCATACAAAGGCTTATATCTCTTGCCTTGCTTTTTCCAAGACCGCATGGGCGGACAATAGCTTCAATTTCATTTACATCCGCATCTGCAAGAGCGGCAATGTCCGGAAATTTTTCGTACAAAGAAGGAACAATTTTGTTCACCCTTTCGTCTGTACACTGGGCAGCGAGACGCACGCTTACAAGAAGCTTCCACGCCTCCTCATAATCAAGAGTACAGTCAGTGACCGGATATTCTTTTTTCAGTCGTTCAATTATTTCAAGAGCAAGTTGTTTCTTAGTCATATATTCCTCCAAAGCAAAAGCGTAATCATTTATCAACAAAAAAGCATAAAGTGCTTATCATAAGGTAATTATACTATCGGAAAATGAAAACGAAAAGGGCGTTGTTGAATTACGATATCTACTTCAACATCCCATATGGTTTAACATGCGAAAATATGGTAAGATAACACAGTAAGTAAAAATAATTGGAGGCAAAAATGAGAAAGAGGTTTTGTGCTTTTATATGCGCGGTAACTATGATGGTGCCGCAATTTAATATATATGTTTTGGCAGACGGAAGTCAGGCTAAAGTATCAGCAGAGGTTTTGGTAGTTAATCCCAAATTAAAACTTGGTTCTAAAAAGAATGTTCCAACAAAATCAGAATTTAAGAAAATCAATAAAAAAGTGGCAAAGGGTAAAAAGGCAAAGATTACTTCAAAGAAAATAAAGACTGAAGAAAAACTTTTTACAACAGGATTTAAATCTAATTTTGTAACTGTTTCTCCTGTCAGTGATTTCATTGATTACAAGGGAAATTATTCCTTTGCATTTAATGACGAAAAGAAACTTTACATCAAAAGACTTAGTGACAAGTTGAAGGTTGTTAAGACAATAAAAACAAAAATGAGATATAAACTTTTAGGCGGTGTAGTTGCAGATAATCTCGGATATTACTATGTTGCCTGGGGAAATGCAGACGAAAAAGGAACAGGAACTGTCACTACTTTTGCAGTGTCAAAATATGATTACAATGGCAATTATGTAGGCGAATGTCCCGTAAAAATGACGGATGCATTTACATCAACTCAGATACCATTCAGTGCGGGAAACTGTGCCATGACTATCGTTGATAAAACATTGGTTTGCTCTTATGCAAAAATGATGTTCAACGGAAAACAGTCCAATGAAGTGGTTTGTGTCAATACGGACACAATGGAGAGAGTTGCAAATTACTATTCTTACACCAGCAATTCTTTTGATCAGAGAGTTCTTGGAACGAATGATGGAAAGGTGATTTTTGCGGACCTTGGAGATACAGATTCAAGAGGCTTCAATATTACCTATTCTGAGATGGTGGGAGATAAGCTTTGTTATAATAAATATGTGCCTTTCCATTTCTTTGGAAAAGCAGGAGATAATTATACAAATGCCCTCCTTGGAGGTGTGGCAGAGACAAAAGACGGAATTGTGTTTGTGGGAGCTTCTGCAAAATCAATTTCTTCGTCTGTTTACTCTCAGGAACCACAACTTTTTATGATGCTTCTTGACAGCAAAACAGGTGCAGTGAAGTCAAAAGGAAAGACAAGAAAAGGAACATCTGCAAACAAATCGGTTAAAGATAAAGGTATAAAGTGGCTGACTAATTACGGTAAAAAGAAAGGGGTTAATCTCTGCAAAGTGACTGCCATTGAGGGCGATAACATTTTGGTAATGTGGGAAACAAATAAGAATTATATTTATTCAGATTCATATTATATGATTGTTACTCCAAAGGGAAAGGTAGTGCAGAAGCCAACTTCACTTGGAAAGCATCGATTGAACGGAAACGAAGAAATAGTATATAAAGATGGATGTATTTACTGGGTTGCAGGAAACGGAACAGGAAAAGTCACAGTAAATAAAATGAAACTAGGTGCAGTAAAATAGAATTTCGAATGAGTAAGGGAAAATGGAGGTAGTTATGAACAAATTATTTAACAGATATATTGCGTTGCCATTGGCGTTTGCAATGGTGATAGGAAATACTCCACTGCTTTCAAAAGCAGATGTGGAGAATGATTTTGTCAAAGGTATTGAAGTGAATTCTGAAACTGAAATACATGGTGATTACATTGACGGTGAAGTGCTTATTATGTACAACAGTGCCGATGTCAGTTCAAAGTCAGTGACTAAAAAACTTGGAAAAGCAATTAAGAGTAATAAGAAATACACATTCAAATCAAATAAAGTCGGAGCTAAAAGTGCGTATAAGGGTGATTTGACAGTAGAGTTAATTAAGTCTGAAAACGCATCTACAAAGGATATGATGGCGGCCCTTAATGCCATGGAAGGCATTAAGGCAGAGCCAAATTATCGCGTTAAAAAGATGGCTACAAATGATGAATTGTATTCTAGTCAGTGGTATCTGGAGAACACAGAATCTCCATACAACGATATAAACATTGAGGCTATCAGTGGATATAAACAAAAAACAGAAAATGTGGTTGCAGTTATAGATTCAGGCGCAGATTTGGAGCACGAAGACTTGGTGGATGCTCTTTGGACAAATACAAATGAGTCAAAACAGTTTAAAGGTAAACACGGCTATGACTTTGCAAATGAAGATGATAATCCTATGGATGATGATGGACACGGAACTCATGTATCCGGAATAATTGCTGCAACAAGCAATAACTATGTGGGAATTAAGGGAATTGCCACAAACACAAAACTTATGGAATTAAAGGTATTGGATGAGGATGGCTACGGTGATGAGGATTCAGTTATTGATGCGCTGAATTATGTTTACCGTGCCAAAACACTATACAACGTAAATCTTGTTGCGGTAAATATGTCGCTTGGAGGATCTTTTAAGAGTGAAATTCTTGAAGAGATAATAGACAAGCTTGGAGAGAGTGGAGTGCTTTCTGTTTGTGCGTCAGGAAATGAAAATGTTAATGTGGATAAAATGCCGTACCAGTCGTATCCGGCAGCATTTGACAGTGATTATGTAATATCAGTAGGGGCAACAAACAAAAAAGGTGAAAAGGCATCATTTTCAAATTATGGAAAGCATTCAGTAGATATTTTTGCACCGGGTGTTGATATTGTATCCACTTATATTGAGGACAATTTTTTCTATAATCTTTTGCATAATCCTCAGGATAACAGTTCTCATTACATTGACAGAAACAGTGGCAATGTAGTCGATACTATTGATGGTGGAAAATATATTTTTGGAAATTATGCTTCCTCAGCTGTTCAATACGGAATGATCAATGACGGAGATGGAGAGTCTGGTTTTTTCAAAAACGAAGAGGGCTCTTATACTTGGAGTTTAAGTGATGTACAAACCGGAGAGTCGTATTACCTTATTCTCCCTTATGACTATGCAGGTGATGGAAGAAATGTGGTTGAGGCTGTGAATTTTTCCTACAATACAGACTCAGACAGTGCTTTTATGATGGTGGCAGATGTAGCTGTTAAATCTAACGGTACAATTGGAACAGGCGGAAAAAGACCGTATGCAGACAGTGATGTTATTGACGCATTGTATTTTGAGAGCGGTGAAAATGAGTATTCTGTTTCAAATGTAAAAAATAATAAAGAAAGCACAAAAAGAGCATTAATTTTTGAAGTTAATACAATGTTTTCAAATGGCGGGGATTTTGAAGTAAATATTGATGATTTCGTTGTTACAAAGCCGGGAGCTGCAGATAACTGCATAAAAAAATATAAAGGTGAATCGGGAACATCCATGGCTACACCTGTTGTTACAGGAGCGATTGCAGCAGCGGCTTCAATTGGATATGGTGATGGTAATGCATTAGATCTTAAGAATTATATTTTAGGAAGTGTTAGACCGAGTGAAAAGTTGGAAGGTTTGTGTAGCACCGGAGGTGTTCTTGATTTATCATATTTATCTTCACCTAGAATGGTGATTAGCAATATATATTATAGAGATGGAGCAATTAGAATCGAGGGTGAGTTTTTAAATGGTATAAGAGCTTTTATAAACAATGAGAGAGCTTCAGTGACTAAAAATACCCATGATGAAATCGTGATATATGTAGATGATGAATTAAATTGTGCAAATCAATATGTGGATGTTTCATTATTAAGAGAGGACGATGGTGTCATAAAGAGAGTATTTGTTGATGGCAACACGGCTGTGTATGGCAGATCTTCGAGCCAAAAACTTGAGGGGGCAAAGGCTGTATCAACGGGTAATGAAATTCTGATTGTATGTCCTTCGGGAGATATATACAAGGTGGATGATAAGATGAATGATATAAGTTTCGATACTTATATGAAAGATGATTCAGAGTTGGAATACACTCGTTACTTATCAGATACCATTAATCCGATTGTATTCGGAGTGGAATATACAGGCAGAAAGGTAACGGTAACTTTCGATTCCGAGTTGGTATACAACAATGGATATATTTATGTGATTGCAACAGCAAATACAACCAGATATTCTAAAAAGAAAATGCTGAAGTTATCTATTGCAAATAAGGGTAGTACATGGACGGAAGCGGGAACTTTGCCGGATAGTATATTAAACGGAACAGGAACACAGCTGTTTGCATACAACGGTGATGTTTATATGCTTGGAGGAATGGATAAAAATAATCAATTTATAAAGGAAGCATATGAGTATGATGATGTAAACGGAGCCATTGAGAAGACAGGTATGTTTGATATAAATATGCCATCAAGAGCAAACGGTAAGATAATACAGACAGGCAGTAAACTTGTTATGACTTTGGGAACTGATGGAAGCGGGGAAATGCCTGCAAACCAGATTTTCAATGGAGAGAGATGGAGAGAATCCCAAAATAATATTTGGAAGGGTATGACTGAAACACCGATTGCAACAGGATTGGTAAAAGAAGGAATTGTATATGCAGGAAGCAGAATTGAAGGGTTGGGTAATATTTACATTTATGATGAAGATACCGATGAGTTTACTGCAACAGATTATTATATGTTTGACAATGATGTAATCCAATACAATAAAACCGGACTTCCATCACTTACAGGGTGGATGATTGGCGAGGCCATCAACAACAAATTCTTCATTATTGATATCTGGGATTTGGAAGGGTATCTGGACAGTCTTGAGGAAGAGTTTGATTTTGAAGATGATTTAGACTTAGATATTTCGAATTCATTTAGCTATGTTGCATATGTGAGGTCAAATGAAGTTAAGGTTTCCATTGAGATGTCAAATGGAGTGAAAGCAGAGGGTGCCGGAAGTTATGTTATCAGTGATAAGGTAGACATTAAACTTAAAACGGATATCGGATATGAAATCAAAAACGTGGAATGTGCAGATGAAAAAATTGCCGAGAGTCTGAAAAAATACGGAATGTATTCAGGTATTATAGCTGATTCCCCAAGTGGAATTGCTATAAAAGTTACTGCAGAAAAAAAGAGTAGTAATAAAGAAACAACCCAAACAGTAACTACCTATAATAAGAATGAGAATGCAATATTAAAGAAAAGTTTAAAGACAAAAATTACAAAGGCTAAGAAAACAAAGAGCAAAAAGAAGGCTAAGATAACAGCTAAGAAGGTTGCCAAAGCAAGAGCATACCAGTTCAGATATTCGACATCTAAAAAGTACACAAAAAAGAAGACTAAATATAGATTGAGCCAGAGCAATAAAATTATATTGCTCGGACTGAAAAAAAGCAAAAAGTATTATGTGTCAGTCAGAGCAATAGGAAAGAATTCAAGAGGCGATATTGTGTATGGAGATTGGTCTGCTTCCAAGAAAATAAAAAAATAGTTAATTGTATTTAACAGGAGAAACAAAATGAATAATAAAAAAGCAATCATTGCTATGAGCGGTGGAGTGGATTCAAGCGTTGCAGCTTATCTCATGAAAGAAAAGGGATACGATTGCATTGGCGCGACAATGAAACTATATGACAATGAAGATATTCATATGGAAAAGGAAAAAACATGTTGTTCCTTAAGTGATATTGATGATGCAAGAAACGTGGCTTATTCTCTGGGAATGGAGTATTACGTGTTTAATTTCACAGATAATTTTGAGCAGGAAGTAATAGACAGATTTATCAATACATATATGTGTGGAGGAACACCGAATCCATGTATTGACTGTAACAGATACATCAAGTTTGAGAAGCTGATGAACAGAATGTATGAGCTTGAGTATGACTTTGTGGTGACAGGTCATTATGCCAGAATTGAGAAAGATGAGGCTACCGGAAGATACATTCTTAAAAAGGGAAAGGATGAGTCAAAGGATCAAAGTTATGTGCTTTACAATATGACTCAGGAGCAGCTTGCTCATACATTGTTTCCGTTAGGAGAATATACAAAAACAAAGATTAGAGAAATTGCGGAGGAACAGGGCTTCATCAACGCAAGAAAAAAAGACAGTCAGGATATTTGTTTTGTTCCTGATGGTGATTATGCAGCATTTATTGAGAAGCATTGTAACACCACATTTCCTGAAGGTGATTTTGTGGATTTAGAGGGAAATGTTCTTGGAAAGCATAAAGGTATTATCAGATACACAATCGGGCAGAGAAAGGGACTGGGATTGTCTTTAAAGAGTCCTATGTATGTGTACGATAAGGACATTGAAAATAACAAAGTAATATTATCTGACAATGAGCACTTATTTAAAACTACGCTTATGGCGGACAATATGAACTGGATTGCGGTAGAGGACATTACAGAGCCTATAAGATGTAAGGCAAAAATCAGATATAAACAAAAAGAAGCGGATTGCGTTGTGGAGAAGGCAGAAGAGGGAAGAGTTAAAATTACCTTTGATGAGCCGGTAAGAGGAATTACAAAGGGACAGGCAGTGGTTCTTTATGATGGCGATATTGTTGTAGGTGGAGGCAGAATTATCTAAGTTATAGAATGATGTCGCTATGGCATATTCCGGAAAAACATAGTGTTGTAGTTTTTTTGCAAAAGAAATGTAAAAAGGCTTTGGGATGTATTTTATTGGGAAATAGCGAATGATATAATATGAGTATCTTAAAAGCGCGGAGTTAATTTAATGAAAAAAACTTTAAAAAGGTCGCGATTTATTTTTAGAGTATTTTAAGTTGAAAAGATGAAGTGCAGGGGCCTCAGGATAGCAGGCATAAAAAGAAGGGATTGATACTGTAACATTCACCTACATCCTTAGTATCAACTTAGTATTTTTTGACTGCTTTGAGAGAGATAATGTTTAAACATTTTGTTAGAAGTTAGGTTGATTACAGAGAACATTAAAACAAATTGTGCAAAGAAAGCGAAGGTTTTGGTAACCTTCGCTTTTTTTGTTATCCACGACGCACGACGAGCCAAGCGAAGCGGTTTCGGTGATTCTTTTTTAAAAATGTTTAACATATGTAAAAAAATTTGGTACAATATAATTATGAAATAAGGAATAATCAATTTAATTTGAGGAAAAACGATATGGGAAAATATATAATAATTTTACTGATCATAGTTAGTTCTATATTTTCAGTTTCCTGTGAAGATAATCAGAATAGGAAGATAGAAAGTGTATCTAAAAATAATGAATCAGTAAGTACTAAAAGTGTAAATACAACAAAGAATAAACATGAGGATCAGGTGGTTGATTATCTGAATAAAAAAATCCTTATTGTGTATTTCAGCGCTGCAAATTTAAATGATGTGGATGCCGTTTCGGGAGCTACAGCTTTAGGAGATAAAGATGGTGCCACAGGAACCTTTGCGGAGTATCTACAGGAAAAAGTGGGTGGAGATATTGCAAAGATAATGCCACAGCACGATTATTCTACAGACTATGACGAATTGCATGAAATAGCTCATGAGGAAAAAGATGCCAGAGTATATCCGGGATTCATGTTAGACAAGAATCCGGAAAATTACGATATTATTTTTGTGGGATATCCTATTTGGCTTTATGATATGCCAAGAATTATGTATACATTTTTTGCCAGATATGATTTCAAAGACAAAACAATCATACCATTCAACACATATGGTAAATCTCTTGACGGTGGCACATACGACAAAATCAGAGAGTTAGAGCCTGATGCAATTGTTGCTGACGGTCTTGCCGTTGAAGGGAAGAGTATCGATACAAAGAAAGAATTTGTGGAGAAATGGGTTCCGGAATTATAATTGCTTAAACCAGTTTTGAGCATAGTTTATGAACTCTTTCTCAACGGAGTTTAATTTCTTCGTATTGCTCCAAGCTAAAATTAAAGAACGATATGTTTTTTCCTTTAGAGGAATTGCTTTTATGGAAGGTGAAGGTTGAAGTTCAAAGAAGGCCTTCGGAAGTAGAGCAATTCCTTTATTTTTTTCTACAAGATATCTAAGAGTTGCGGAGTCGCTGGTTTCGTATATTACGTTTGGATAAAATTCACCTACGTTGACGCAGAAATTGTCTGTAAATTCTCTCAAATTCATAGAACGAAAATATCCAATATATTTTTCGCCACAAAGATCTTTGATACTGACAATATCTTCATTGTAAAGGGGATTGTTCTGAGGCACAATGGCAACTATTTCATCTTCCATTAATTTAACATAGTCAAATTCCGACATATCATTTGAAGGCTGCATTATGGTGAAGTCATATTTGTTGCCCAATGTTGATGAATAGTTGACAGAAGATATAAATACATTTTCGTGGGAAGTGATGTAGTCTGCAGTGAGAAGTGACACAAATCGACCTCCGGCCTGAGTATAGAGCATAATAGTAGATTGAGTATTTTGAAAATGGTCAGCGCCCTCATCTATAAGAGTTAACGCAGTTTTAACTTTTTCGTAGAAAAATTTACCGTTCCCGTTTAAGACGATTTTTTTTCCGTTTCGATCAAAGAGTGTTACTCCCAATTCTTCTTCCAGTTTTTTGATGGTTTTGCTGATGGAAGGCTGAGGCACAAAGTGCTTTTTTGCGACGCTGCTGAAGTTCTCACACTCGGCAGCATCTGTAAAATATTTTAATTGTAAAAGTTCCATATGAACCTCCGATAATTTTTTATTCTTTTATATCTGATATGGCCGACTCCCATCAGATATGTTCCGTACTAAATCTCATATCAATTTTATTATATAAACTTGAAGGAAGCAAGGAAAATCCAATTTATGATAAGACTACATTCTGTTTCTGAGGTGTAAGAGATAAGTATTGAAAAATATAGAAAAAGGGATTGACAGACTGTGTATAACTGTATATACTGTGTATAAAGATGAATATGTACAGTATATACAGTTTGAATTGTTGCAAAATGAGTAGTATTTCACTGTTGATATACACA
Source organism: Lachnospiraceae bacterium (assembly GCA_015057625.1). Taxonomy (GTDB): domain Bacteria; phylum Bacillota; class Clostridia; order Lachnospirales; family Lachnospiraceae; genus SIG293. The sequence continues at coordinate 36,552 of SVDZ01000014.1, forward strand.
AATAGAGAAAGGATGAGGGTTATGAGTTATTTGATTAGTTGTAATAATCTTACAAAACATCGTGGTGACTATGTATTAAATGACATTAATTTTGATTTGGAACCGGGTTACGTTCTCGGAGTTATAGGAGTAAACGGAGTTGGAAAAACTACTCTGATTAGATGTTTACTTGGAAGTTACAGAATTGACACCGACCACAATAGTGGGAAGGTTTCTGTTTTGGGAAAAGATTTAGTTTCGGAAGTTATTGATTATAAGAAACAGATTGGATTTGTGCTTCAGGATTTTCCTTTTAACGATGCTATGACGGCAATTGAGATAGCTGAGGTTTATGGAAAATATTATGACAGATTTGATATGAAACAGTACAAAGATTTATTGGATGAGTATGACATACCTTATATGAATGTAAAAGATGGGAAAAAAGAAAAAAAAGCTGTAATGCAAAAGAATCTTAGGGAACTTTCAAAGGGTGAACAGATCAGAGTTCAGCTTGCATTTGCAAGAGCATGTAATCCTAAACTATTTATTTTTGACGAAGCCACAGGTAATTTAGACGTGGCATTCAGGGAGAGAGTATACAGTGACATCAGAGAATTGACCGCATCAGGGGAGTGTTCAGTTATATATGCCACACACTTGGTTGAGGAGATGGAAGAATTTGCAGATTATCTGTTATGGCTTAGAAAGAAAGACAATCAGGGATACGCATACTATTACGGTACCATTGAAGAATTGAGAAGCGATTACAGAATTCTTGAGGCAGATATGGATGTTATCAATAAGATACCGGTGGAAGCATTGGTTGGTGTGAGAAAAAGCGAAAATCACAAAGAAGCAATGGTAAGAGTTAAGTATCATAAGTTTGATGAGAAAATAGAAAAATCAATGAGATATCCGGAGCTTAAAGAGATAATGTACTATGTTGAGAAAGGAAAGGGTGAATAATATGAAAGAATATATTAGAAGAACGGCAATAAAGTACAAAAACAGACCATATCTGTTTGTGTTATGGGGGATATTTTTACCATTAATTGTATGTTCAGGAATTATTGCACCTATGTTCTTAATATTTATTATGGCGATATTGTCAGCAATGGTGGATAAAAGTCATGTGAAGTACATAGTACCAAGGCCGGCGCAGGATATAAAGAAGGATGGCATAGAAAATATATTGGGGTGGACTTTGTGTTCCTTGATTTTAATGAGTTTGTCTATGTGTTTTGAATATTTAGTTTACAAAGATATTTTTGTTGGCTTAGAGGATAATTTAATGCAGGCTATCTACTATATTGGATTTGTGAGTGTTGTGTTTAGTGTGCTGACCAGTTCGGAGATAAAATTTGAAAAGAATGTAGTTAAAGGAAAGCTGAAGTTTATAGACTATTTTGAATTGAGTATAATTATTTTGATAGTTGGAAGTTATTGGATGATTCCGGTTCTAAGTAGTTTAGATGAAAATAGGTTTGTAAATCATTATGGCTGTGGTATTAAAGTGGTAATACTGATTTTGAGTGCGTGTATCGTACTTGCGGGCATATACAGAATAATAAATTGGAAAATAGAAGATTTCAACGGGTGATTGCAGAGGCAAATGGTTGATTTAAGAGATTAACGGCTAAATGAAGTTGTTTACAACTGAAATATAGATAATAAGAAAGGAGAATCAGCTTATGAATATAAAAGTATTAACAAAGAGCGGAGTTCCTATTTATGAACAGCTAGCAGAACAAATTAAAGCAGAAATAGTTGCCGGAAACCTAAAACAGGGTGAGCTACTTCCGTCAATCAGAAGTTTGGCAGCAGATTTAAAGATAAGCGTTATCACTACTAAGAGGGCATACGAAGAACTTGAAAAAGAAGGCTTGATATACTCAGTAGCCGGGAAGGGATTTTTTGTAGATAATCCGGACATCTCATATCTTGAGGAGAAAAGAAATGTGGGAATTGAGGAGAACCTGGAGAAGTGGATTGATGATGCAAAGAAAGCAGGATTGACAAAGGACGATGCAATATCAATGCTAAATATTATATGGTAATGAAATATAGCAATGAAATATAGCTTACATTTCATATGCCACATTTTACGATAATAGTTTTGAGTTAGGAGGAGTTTTAATGATTCAGTTGAATAATGTTTCTTATAGTTATAAGAAAAAGGGTTTTGGGATACATAATATTAATTTGAAATTGGAGGAGGGCTATTTTACCACGCTTCTTGGAAAGAATGGTGCGGGAAAGACTACACTTCTCAAAAATATATATATGTTGTATAAAGCCAAAGAAGGGGATGTTATCTGGGGTGGAAATAAGGTGGATTTGAATAATCTTCATCTGTTCAGAAAGGATGTAGCAATTATTGATGATGGATTTAAGTTTAGTACATCCCTCACATTGGAAGAAAATGTTGATTTCTTTGGAATGCTCTATGAAAGTTTTGACAGAAGTTTATTTGACAGTTATATTAAACAGTTTGATTTGGATGTGGATTTAAAAAACAATTATTTCGACAAACTTTCAAAGGGTGAAAAAGTGAAATTCCAGTTGGCATTTGTATTGGCCAGAAATCCTAAATATTTAATTATGGATGAACCATTTGCAAATCTGGACCCGGTTGTAAAGACAGATTTGATTGATATCATTCACAGAAAGGTGATGGAAGACGGTATGGGAGTTTTGATGTCAACTCATTTGGTTGAAGATGTCACAGATATTACAGATTTTATTGTGGTGATGGATAATGGATCAATTAAGCTTTCAGGAGACAGAGAAAGTGTTCTGGCAAGTGAAAAAATAGAAGGATTAAGAGAATTGGTTCTTAGCTAATTGATTATTATTAATCAATATTTGCTAATTGAATTTTAGTTAATCGGGAGGTTTATTATGAGTTTAAAAAATATATTAAATAAGTTTAAGGATATGAATGTTTACAGAAACAGATGGATTTTCTTATATGCATTTTTGATTCTTTCGGGTCTCATCAATAATGAAAAGTTGGCTAAGGTAGAGAAGACAACGGAAATAAAAGGTGTAGGTGGATGTTTCTGGGTGATTGGAATGGCAGTATTGTGTGCATTAGCATTCTTCGACAGATACCTTTCACCGAAATTGGAAATGGAAATAAATGGAGTGAAAGTACCGAAAAAAGCATATGAATTTATGAAATATCATGCATTTCCAACAAGAGAATATATGAAGGAAATTATTAAAAAATATATTCCGATAAATGTAATTCCGGTTGTTGTATATTTAGTACTATTTATTGTTTATAAACAGCCTGTAAGAGTTGTTGAGGCTATTGCAATAATTGTGGTACCTTTTATAGTATGGCAAATAGAACTCTGGTGGTTTGAAATGTATATCACAAATAAAACAGATAGTGTAGGAATGAACTTTGTAGAAGCGATAATAGCTCTTTTGATAACCTTTGGTAATGCACTTGTATTTATTGTTAATATAATGTTTTTTATGCTTATAACTATTATTTGTGCAGAATCTGTACTTGTTGGAGTACAGGATGGAGATGCAATTTCAGTAGTCATAAGAGATACAGATTTGATGGTGATGACATTATTATTTATCATGTGGTTCATATTTTCAATTATGTTATTGTCATTGGGCACAGATAAGATTAAAGTGAAACTGGTACAGTTTGTAGTAGTGTTAGGGCTTGTATTTATATACCTCTTTGACGGAGCAACTAACTACACAAAAATTGAGGGAGATAAAATTTTAGTAGTAGATGACAATAAAAAGGCAGAATACACATTTGATGATATCAAAAAATGTGTTGTTGATATTAATGATGAAGATGTCTATGAGTGTAAAATTACATTTAACGATGGGAAAAAAATAATTATTTCTGATGAAGGTTCTTTTGAATATAATGATGCGTGGGATGAACAGTTTGAAGAATTGTCAGATTATATGAAATGGATTGAAGAAAAAACAAAATAAAAAATTGCATTAGAAAAGGCTGTTGTGTAAGGGTGAATTGAGGACTTTGGACACAACAGCCTTTTCTGATCAATATATAAATAAAAACTATAATCCGTAGTTTAGTTGTAAGTTCAGCAAATCCATACGCCTTTTTTCTTCTTTAGCATACTCTGCATCTCTTACGTATCTGGATACCGCTCTTAAGATATCCTGTCTTGTGATAATTCCAATGAAAAAATTTCTGTCATCCACGACTGGAATGAAATTCTGTCTTGTTGCACGATCCATAAGTTCGTCGATGGAAACGTCAATCTTAACAGGTGGATTGAAATCATCTCTCATAATATCTTTAATATAAATATGCTCAAGTTCCTTCTTTGAATAACCACCGTTATCATATAAGGTCCAAAGAAAATCACCTTCGCTTATAGTACCTAAATAATGACCTGCCTCAGACAAAACAGGAATAGCTGAAAAACCATGAGCTTTCATCTTTTCCAAACCCTGCCTAACCGAATTAGTTTCAGATAAAAAAGAAACTTCTTCTTTCGCAGTTAATAACATCAAAACATTCATACACAACCTCCCGTTTCCTTAACTTTAAAATATAAAAATGAAAAACATCTTAAGAAAAAATGAACATTTTGATAACCAGTCCCAAATACCCAAAAAACAGAAATTCCTTCCTGTGCACCTGAGTGCTTGCACTCAGAAAAAAGAAGAATCGTCACTGGAGATAACTACACAGCGTCGTCAACGACGGTGCGTAGTTATCTCCAAGGGACGATAAATTCTTTTTGAGTGTGCTGCGAAGCAGCAGGCACAGGAAGGAATTTCTGTTTTTTGGAGTATTGGGGGCGCCACCACAGCGAGATGAAGGTGCTTGCACCGTAATCGAGCTGAACAAACTCAATTAAGATAGGCCGCGCGGCCGCACACGTAAGAGGGAGAGGCCGCGCACGCAAGTGCGATAGGCCGCGCACGTAAGAGGGAGAGGCGCTAGCCTAGAAGAGGCGCGCGCACTTATTTGAGGAGAGGAGTTAGCCTGAGAGGCGCGCGCACAAGAGAGGCTCAATCTTCTATAAAGTGTTTGTACATTTTCGGCGGATAATATAGAATTAAGAGGAAGCCATGACAAATTACAACATAGAACGAGTTTTTCAGAAAAATGTTGTACATTTTTAAACCAAGAAATTTGTTAAATACAACATAGAATAAGAAATTTAAAAATGTGTTGTACATTTTTGGACCAAGAAATTTGTTGAATACAACATAGATTAAGAAATTTAAAAATGTGTTGTATTTTTTGCGCTTAAAAAATTTCCTGCATACAACATAGAATAAGAAATTTAAAAGTATGTTGTATTTATGAACCTTAAGAAAATTTTTATGTACAACATAGAGCGAGTTTTTCAGAAATATGAGGTATTTTTTTGTTACAAGCTAAATTTCCAGTACAACATAAAACATGATTCTCATATCTATGTTGCATTTGAGTGCAGTGAAGCGAATTTAGAACGTCTGATTTATATCAGATTTGAGATGACTACCACTTTAAGCACGTATGTGCTAAGTGGAGCACAACAAGACTCGCTAGCGAGTCTTGAATTGACGATGGTGAGCAAGTCTTGAATTGACGATCGCGAGAACAACGTATAAGAACAAAGGATTAATACTATGGACAATTATCTTGAAAATTTGAACGAAGAACAATTGAAAGCTGTAACCACAACCGAAGGATATGTGCGTGTTATAGCGGGAGCCGGAAGTGGAAAGACTAGGGCATTGACCAGCAGATATGTGTACCTTGTAAATGAGCTTGGCATTTCCACCTCAAATATCTTGTGTGTAACATTTACTAACAAGGCGGCTTCAGAAATGAAGAATAGAATAAGAACCATGATAGGAGATCAGGACACAGGATATATCAGTACTTTTCACGGTTTTTGCGTTCAGGTTCTGAGAGAAGATATTCATACAATGAATTATCCTGAGAATTTTATGATTCTTGATTCAGATGATATGGATACAATATTGAAAAAAGTTTATGAAGAATCTCATATCAAAAGTTCAAAATATGTATTCTCAATGGCGAAGGATATGATAGGAGCCAGAAAAGATACATTGTCCCACATTCCATATATGCTAGATACTGACAACACAAGACTAAAGCAAATGTACAGAAATGCATCGTCAATTGAAGACAAGATATATTACGGATTTTTGTATGAACAGAAAAAAGCATTTGCCCTTGATTATGATGATCTGATTACTTTTGTAATTCATATTTTCAGAACTCATGAAGAGAAAAAAATAAAATGGCAGCAGCGCATGGAGTACGTTATGGTGGATGAGTTTCAGGATATAGATCATAACCAGTATGAGATTGCAGAGACGGTCAGTGGAATACACAAGAATCTTTTTATTGTGGGAGACCCGGATCAGACAATTTATTCATGGCGTGGTGCAAAGGTGGAGTTCATTTTGGATTTTTTAAAGATACATCAAAATGGAACAGATATTGTTATGGATAAAAACTATCGTTCTGCCAGTGATATTATTTTTGCCTCAAACTCTCTCATAGACAAGAATAGAAAAAGAGTTAAGAAGAATTTGGTACCGCAGCGAGAAAAAATCAGACCGGTGGTTTATCATCATGCAAAGACCACAGGGGAAGAAGCATCATGGATTGTGGAGCAGATACAAAAAATAGTTGGGACCGGAAAAAAATACGAGGATATCACTATATTGTACAGGGCGCATTATGTCTCAAGAAGCGTTGAGGAGGCATTGCTTCGAAACAAAATTCCTTACACAATTTACAGCGGGATAGAATTTTATAAGCGCAGAGAAATAAAAGACATATTAAGTTATCTTCGAATGATAATTTACAAAGATGATATGTCATTCCTCAGAGTTATAAACGTCCCTGCAAGAAATATAGGGAAGAAAAGAATTGAACTTATCACAGAATATGCAAATGAAAATGAATGTACTTTGTATGAATCGCTTTTAGCCAATATGGATAATGAACTTATTAAGAATAGCGATGCAGATGAGTTTGTGGAACTAATTGAAAAATATTCGGAGGATTATAATAAATATAAACTTCTTGATCTAATTAATGAAGTGCTTGTGGACAGTGGCTATGAAAAACTGCTAAGACTTGGTGGCGAGGAAGAACGCCTGGCCAATATGGCGGAGTTTAAGCAGTCGATTTATGAATATGAGAAGACGGCGGGAGAAGATACAAATCTGACCGAGTATCTCCAGAGTGTTTCGTTGTTTACCAATATGGACGCAGAGGAAAAAAAGCAGAGCGTTAAGCTTATGACGGTGCACAATGCAAAGGGACTTGAGTTTCCGTATGTGTTTGTGTGTGGCATGAATGAGGGCATTTTCCCGAGCCAGCACACAGATACGCTTGATAAGCTGGAGGAAGAGAGAAGACTGGCTTATGTGTCTTTTACAAGGGCTCAGAATGTACTTTTTATCAGCGATGCGGAGGGAGTGAACTTTGACGGTCTGTTCAGATATCCATCCAGATTTATTTTCAATACGGACACATCATTTGTGGAGTATACAGTTGAACTTGAGGATGAGATGGTAAATTCTGCAAACAGTTATATCTCTGCCAATGAAAACAAGATATATGCCCTTGTGGACAATCAGTTTTGTCCCGGGGATAGAATTCTCCATAAAGTGTTTGGCGAGGGGACAATTATGGAAATTGATGCACAAACTACCAGTTTTGTGATAAAATTTGATAAGTTGGACACTGTCAGAAATATAAATATGCGTGTTAAACTTGAAAAGATTTAACCAAAAGGCGGGTGAGTTAAATGAAGAAAAAAGGGTTATTGTTAGGTCTTACTGTTTTTTGTTCTATTATAGTTGTAGGATTGGCGGGAGCATACATAGGAGGAGTAGTATACTACAGTAGCCATTATCTCAATGGAACAACTATAAACGGAATAGATGTTTCAGGAATGACTTATGAGAAACTTGAGAATAAAATTAAAAGTTATACTCTTACTGTATCTGAGAGGGATGCAGAAGCAACAGGAGTGTTTATTGAAAAATTAACCGGCAGTCAGTTGGGGATTGAGGTTATTTCTGAGGAGGGACTCAGAAATATAATGAAGGATCAAAAGAAAGGTTTGTGGTTTTGCGAAACAGGTGATTCCTACGTAAAAGAACAAATAATTAATTATGATCAGGAGAAACTTACTGCCTGCATAGATGGCCTCAAGGGATTGAATGAAAAGAAAGCTAAACATCCTACAGATGCAAAGATTTCTGAGTATAAAGAGAATTTTGGATATTCTATTATCCCGGAAACTCAGGGAAATTATCTGATTAAGGACAAAGCTACAGAGGCAATAGAGAAAGCAATATTAAAGCTTGATAAAAAAGTTGATTTAGACAAAAAAGGATGTTATGAGGTTCCAACCATTGACCAGGGAAATAAAGACCTTAATAAATTGCTTAACACACTTAACAAATATGTGGGCGTTAAAATTACATACAAATTTGGCGAAAATCAAGAAGTGCTTGATGGAAATACCATTAACAAGTGGCTAACCGTAAAAGGTTATAAAGTCAAAATAGATTCATCCAAAGTCAATGAATATGTGGCAAATCTCAGAAGAACATACGATACAATTTTCAGACCACGAACATTTAAAACAAGTTACGGCAAAGAAGTTACATTGGAAGACGGAGATTATGGATGGTGGATGAATTATACAAAAGAGCAGGAAGAACTTCTTGCCCAGATAAAAGAGGGAACCAGTGGTGAGAGAAAACCGGTTTATTATCAGACGGCAGCATCTTACGGAAAGAATGATTACGGCAATTCATACGTCGAAATCAACCTTACGGCACAACATCTCTTTGTCTACAAAAAAGGAAAGAAAGTTCTTGAGACTGATTTTTGTTCAGGAAACACATCCAGAAAAATGGGTACTCCTGAGGGTGTATATGGAATTACATACAAGGAGCGCTATGGTGTTCTTGTGGGCGAGACATATGAATCTACAGTGGCTTTTTGGATGCCGTTCAATAAGGATATTGGACTTCACGATGCAATTTGGAAAAACAGATTTGGCAGTGACTTTTACAAGACAGAAGGTTCCCATGGCTGTATAAATTTACCATACAACACAGCAAAGGAAATCTATGACCTGGTGGAAAAAGGCGAGGCAGTTATCTGCTACAAACTTAAAGGAACCGAATCTGATTCAGTGACAAAGCAGGATGAAAAAGAAATTGCACAGGCTGCAATTGACGCGATAGATGCAATTGGAAAAGTGGACAAGGACAGCGGAGATGACATCAAGACAGCAGAATACATGTACAACAAAATCGGCTCCGGAGCGAGAAAATATGTAGACAATTATGGCACTCTTGAAAAGGCTAAGAAAGCTTATAAAGATTTAGCGAAATGAAGATAGCATGCAATAGCATAGTTTATGAATCTTTTGTGTAATTATTTTGGGGAATATTGACACTGCAACCAAATGGAGTTATAACTGAAAAGCTTAGGAAAAATGACGGATTTAAGGGAGAAAAAGATGTCAGATAAGAAGATGCTTGTACTGGATATTGACGGTACATTGACAAACAGCAAAAAAGAAATTACAGAAAATACTAAAAAGGCAATTAATGATATACAAAAAGACGGGCATATTATTGTTATAGCTTCAGGAAGACCAACAGCAGGAATTGTTAAGCTTGCTGACGAACTTGATTTAGATAAGTTTGGCGGATATGTATTGTCGTACAATGGAGCCAGAATAACAAATTGGAAGACAAAGAAAGTTATATACCAGAACATTCTTGACAATGATATGATTGGCGATTTGTACAGTTACGCAAAGAAAAATGATTTAGGTCTTGTTACCTACGAAGACAATAATGTAGTTACGGGAACGAGACATGATGAATATATTGAATTAGAGGCAAGAATTAACGGAATTCCAATCAAGGACGTGGATAACTTTGTGGAGTTCGTAGATTTTGATGTAAACAAATGTCTGTTTACAGCCCCTCTTGATACAGCAAAAGAACATGAAGAAACTATTGCTGCAAAGTTCAAGGGAGCAAGTGTGTACAGATCTGAGCCGTTCTTCATTGAAGTTATGCCACAGGGTGTAGATAAGGCAGCATCTTTGGATAAGCTTGTTAACATCCTAGGTATGAATCAGAAAGATACTATCTGTTGCGGTGACGGATTTAACGACTTATCTATGATTAAATATGCCGGCGTCGGTGTGGCAATGGAAAATGCTCAGGAGCAGGTTAAAAAGGAAGCGGATTTCATTACAAAGTCAAATGATGACGATGGAATTGTTCATGTGATTAATACATTCTTTAAAGAAAAGACAGCTTAGGAAAGCACGAAGTATTCCGAGATTATGAAAGCACGAAGTATTCCGAGCTTAGGAAAGCACGAAGTGCTTCTCACAATGTTATATTTACTGTACAAAAAAAGGAGCAATGCTCCTTTTTTTGTTTGTTTCAAAAGTATATTATTATGTGGAATGTCGCATGGTTTTGCTTGGTGTGAATAAAATAACAATCTTTGGGCGAACAATTCGTCGTTTTACCATCCATCTAAGAAATTTTTTAAATTTGATGGTAAGGGAAAATTGTTAATTATTTGTCATTTACCTTCGAATCAATCATTATATCATTTTGGAGGGTATATTAAGTTTGTCTATTATTTGTCAATTACCATCTAAACAAACAAATCTTGTATTTGGAAGGTAATTATCAAGTTAAGCTTGTTTTACCAATTACCATCCAAACAAACAAATCTTGTATTTGGAAGGTAATTATCAAGTTAAGCTTGTTTTACCAATTACCATCCAAACAAACAAATCTTGTATTTGGAAGGTAATTATCAAGTTAAGCTTGTTTTACCAATTACCATCCAAACAAGCAAATCTTGTATTTGGAAGGTAATTATCAAGTTAAGCTTGTTTTACCAATTACCATCCAAACAAACAAATCTTATATTTAGATGGTAATTACTACGAAAAGCTTGTTTTACGACATACCTTCTAAGTAAACAATTTTCTTGTATGGAAGGTAATTACAAATTCAAGAACGCCTCAGCGTTCTTGCTGCGAAATGTGCGTCAGTCATGAGATAATTTACTCTGTAAGTTATGTGCCATATGCCTAATCGTCAATGGGGCCTCGCTCTATTTCACAACTCTGAAGTAAGCAGTATTTTCATCTTGTTCAACAAGCTCATATTTGTCCGAATTCTCATATAAATAAGTTGTTAAAGCACGTTCTTTATCGATAAGAAAGGCGTCAAACTGGTATTTATCAAGAAGCTTTGTAAGAAAGTGAGCTTTGTCCTTTGATGTGTCATTTACGTCGTGGTTTAACAGGCTGTAAAGAGAGCAGTAGTCTCTTATTGGCTCGCCCGTGTAGACGTCAGCACGACCGTCCACATAAACTTGAACGTCAGAGAAGATTAACTCTCCGCCGTAATTGTAATCTGTAAATGGACGACTAGGAGCTTCCGATTTTATTAAATCAATAAACTTAGTGTCTAACTCTCTCTTTACTAAAATTCCATTTTTGTTTGATGTATATCCGTTAAATAATCCCATTAATATAATAATTGAAAACAGTCCGATTAGTCCTGAAGATACAAGCTTGTCAGCTTTGCTTTCAGGGTTATTTAAAGTAACCATTTTTGGAGCGTATCTAAATGTGTAGAAAGGAAGACTTATCATAAGAAATACAATAAAGCGTCCACTTCTAAAAAACATATAAGAGAAGAATGCAAAAATGATAAGGTCAGTTGCGTTAATATCTTTTTCTGTAGCAATTAAAGTGAGCAAACCAAAAGCAAATGGCATGAAGAAAAAGATAAGAATAGCAATCTCCTTAGCGTCAGGAGCTGCCCATTCGGCAATGAGTTTAAGCATGATTTTGTCGGCCATATTTTCATACGGATAAGCTAACATATGAGTTCCGTAAGGGTTAATACATATAGCGATCATTGATGTTATTGCAGCACCTGCAAGCTTGATTAGTTTTGCATTTTCAAGTTTTGTAAAGACAACTTTTCCAAGTCTGAAATTAAAAGCTCCTGTGATAATCACAAATATGCAAAGCACATAAGAAAGATTTGACGAACCACCGTGGAAGTTTGCCCATAAAAGAGCAATAAGTGGAATGAAATAAATACTCTTTTCTGATCTGTTTTCAATAAAATCGTACAGACATTTTAACTCAAAAAACAGAAGAAAGAAGCTGAACAAATGAGGTCTTCCAAAGCAGTATATTTTGAAAAGCATTGTAGTGAATATAAGGAAAATTACTGTGTAAATGATGTTGTTAACAGTGTATTCCTTGCATACTGATACTAAAAGAATAAGCAAAATAGCTGCAGCAATAAAACTGAAAAGAAATATTCCGTACTGCCCGCCAATATTGTATACAACTGCGAAGATAACTTCTGATAACCATTCGTGTGCGGTCCATTTTAAACCAATTTCCTGTGCATACCATGAGAACATATCGTACTTAGGAAAAGCGTGATTCGATAGAATCCAATTTCCGGCTTTGATGTGCCACCAGAAATCATTTCCGTTAAGTCCCATAGACATAAAGTAGGAAAGAATTCCAAGGCACAATGTCACAACGATAGTAACGTAAGCATATGTTGTCTGTGTCCATTTTTTTAGCATAAAAACCTCCAATAAATTAAGTGATAATTATTCCATTTGAAGCTTTCTCATATGATAGAAAGCACCTTTTTTCTCCATAAGTTCATCATAAGAACCGTATTCAATACATCCGCCGTTTCCGATAACAGCTATCTTATCGGCATTTCTGATTGTAGATAATCTGTGGGCAACGACAAAAGTAGTTCTGTTTGCCACAAGATTGTCAAGGGCAGTCTGAATTTCGCGCTCAGAATTGCTGTCGAGAGCAGAAGTGGCCTCGTCGAGAATAATGACTTTAGGCTGTCTGATAAGAGCTCTTGCAATAGAGAGACGCTGTCTCTGACCTCCCGATAATTTGCCTCCGTGTTCTCCAATCATAGTATCTAGGCCGTCAGGCAGACTCTCGATAAAGGATGAAAGATTAGCTGCTTTAATAGCTTCATCCAATTGCTTTTCTGTATATGAGTCCAGACCGTAAGTGATGTTGTCTCTGATAGAGCCTGAGAACAGAATAGTGGACTGTGGAACAACAGCCAAATGCTGTCTGTAGGTACGAAGATTCAGCTCATTCATATCGTATCCGTCCAAAGTAACTTTACCTTTGGTAGGCTTGTTGAAGCCGATAACAAGATTAAGAATAGTAGTTTTACCGGCACCTGATTCACCTACGAGGGCAATGGTTTCTCCGTGTCTAACAGTAAGATTGAGAGAAGAGAGAATCTCTTTGTCATTTTCATAAGAAAAGGCAGTGTCAATAAATTTAAAATCTCCCTGAACTGTTTGGAGCTTTATCTTTCCTTTATAATTTTCAACGTCGTGAGCTAAAAGAACCTCACCGACACTGTTTATAGACTCAGTTCCTTTGGCAATGTTTGGAAGCATAGTAATTAAGTTGCTTACCTGGTTGACAATAGTGGTGAAGTAACTTTGATACATTGCTATATCGCCCACTTTGATGCGACCTTTAAATGCAAGATAACCTGTAAATGCGAGACAAACTACCTGGAAGGACTGGAACAAACACCAGCTGACAGCACCGAAATTGGCCTGAACAATATCAAGCTTATAACCTTTGTGGGCAACCTCGTTGAGCTGGGATTCCATCTTTCTAATCTCTTCATTTTCAAGGGCATGAGCTCTTGTAACAGGAATGAGCTCTACCATTTCCATAACTCTCGCAGAGGTATTTTCCATTTCCTTTCTGAACTCGCGGTTTCGCTTGCGGATGGAGCGTCTGAATAGTGCAATAGTTCCACCTGCCACGGGTACAGTGAGAATAAAGAAAACAAATACAGTCATGCTCTTTGTGAGAGTGATTGAAAGTGCAACAACAACATTAAGTCCGATAGTGAGAAGAGAAGAGAATATCTGAGAAGATAATGTCTCTATCGCTTCAACGTCACGAATAATCTTTGACTGAAGTCGTCCTGATTCCATCTCTTTGTGGTAAGAAATAGAAAGCTGCTGGAGCTTTCTGATAAGAGCACTACGAAGAGTCGCCTCCACCTGACGAATGGCACTGCTCTGACACTTGGTGTACAGATAATTCATTGGAAAGTTAAAAGCAATGAGCGCAATTATTATAATTACATTAATGAAAATATCCATATCCGTATGTCCTTCAGGATAGGTGGCAATATTAATTATGTTTGACGTAATAATTGGTAAAACCCAGACAGGGCTGTGCTTTATAATAAAGAACAAAACGGCAAGAGCGAATCTGCCGTAATTACCTTTATAAAGACTGAAAAGAATCTTCATAGGGTGCTTTTTATTTTTTCCATAGATATTGATAAAGGAATTATCAAGCTCAATGTTATATTTATTTGTATTTTCTGTTTTTTCCATATTATTTGTATTTTTTATATTATTTGTATTTTTTATATTATTTTTTTTCTTTTTAATCATAATAAACACCTACTCTTATTATAATATCATTCATTCTATATGCCAAGAAAAAACGCGGGGGCGTTCCTGAACTAGTATATATCCTTTTGCTATTCTAAAGGTGTAGGTATCTCTTGGAAAGTAGAATAAATCAAGAATTCTTAACATGTAGTACCGTGACACTGCTTAAAATCCGCTTTTGCCTAAAAATAGGGATATAGGGAATAAAAACGTTACTCAGAAAAAAGTGGGAGGGATGAGACTGATGTTCTCATAGAATAAATTTTGTAACAATTTTTTTTTGAAAAAAATTTCTGGTATTTTTTTCTGTTACTTTTTTTATAGATTTTTTTTTAATTGCTCCTTGAACATTTTTTACCCTTCCTCCCTCATCCAAATCCTCCTCCCTCATCTAACTGGGATGATTATTTGCTCCCCCTATCTTACAATTACATTTTTTTCTACTTCTCACCTCACTTTTTTTCTCTTTTAACCTTCTTTTTTTTCTCCTTTTTTTCTCCCTTTTTTTTTGCTGTGTGATTTTGCTGTTTAAACAGATAGTAAGTTAAAACGTTAATAGATTAATGTGATAAAACTCTAATATACTAAAACGATAACTGAAAAAATTGTGACAAGTATCCCTGAAATGTATACAAAAAAGCAGCAAAAATTTAGCTCTTTAAAGCAAAATAAAAACATAACAAATCTATCATATACACAAATGAAAAATCAAACAATAACATAGGAAAATAACATGGATAAGGCTTGTGAAAACGGTTGATTTCAGGCGAGGAAAGGAGGAGGTGAAGAGTAGAATCCGAAGAATATAAAAAGATACTTACGCAATTAAAATAATCGTTTAAAGGTTTAGTATAGACTCTAAAAATATATAAAAGAATGTCAATAAAGTACTTGAAAATTTACTACTAAAGAGTTATAATTTGATAAGCGATACAGCTAAAGAGACAAAAATCGACATATTTAGATGAAAGGAAAAGACATGAAGGAATTGCTTTTGTATCATGGCTCTCCCAATATTGTCAAGCATCCTACATTAGATAAAAGCAAAGAATATGCTGATTTTGGAGAGGGCTTTTACTGCAGTCGAAGTTCAGATATGGGTAAGGAGTGGGCATGCTCTTATGCAAGAGATGGCTACTTGAACAAATATGAACTAAATGCAGACGGATTGAGGATACTTGATCTCACTTCAAAGAAATATACAACTCTCCATTGGTTGGCAGTTTTAGCTGAAAACAGAAAGTTTAAAATCGCATCTCCACTGATGAGAACAGCTATTATCGGTCTGAAGAAGAACTTTCACATAGATGTGGATAGGTATGATATCATCGTTGGCTACAGAGCTGATGATTCATATTATTCTTTTGTAAGAGCATTTATGAATAATGAAATATCTTTAGAGCAGCTATACAATTCACTGGACAGAACAAAATCAGGCAAACAGTATGTAATCAAAAGTGAAAAAGCATTGGATCGTATTGAATTTGTGGGCTTTGAGCCGGTAAGTAGTGTGGAGTACTATTTTAAGAGACTTAAAAAGGACAATAAAGCCAGAGAATTGTACGATGATTTCGTATCTGTGGAAGATAAGGCAGGATTATTTATCCGAGAGTTTATTCTTAGGGAGGTACACGAAGATGATCCGCGCTTACAACGATAGATATGTTATGGATGCTGCCAATAATATGGGCGAGATGTTAGATTATATTCAAAATATTTGTGAAATAGATCTTGATGATTTCTGGAGCATGTTCATAATGAGTGGATATGCAGGGATGTTTGAAAAAGGAGTTCCGGCCATTGTAGCCGGAATGTCAGGTATTGAGTTAGCCATTGAGATTGTAGGGAAATTAGAAAACACTAAGGAAATGCCGGACAAATATATAGAATATAAGACTTTGTCAGCCTATTGGATAGGTTGGATGATTGCCTATTATCAGTGGTATTCATGCAGAACATTTTCAGAAATAATAGAAGTAATCTCATTTGAAAACTTCAAGAGATTACATGATGAGTATCGTGATTATGACAACAAACAGATTATTGAAATAATTGATGCGGTTATGAATCAGGGTACAAAGGAGACTAACCTTTCTATTATAAGAAAGAAGAGTGGTCTTTCTCAAAGAGAGTTATCAAATCTCTCAGGAGTTAATATAAGAAGCATTCAGCAGTACGAGCAAAGAGCAAAGGACATAAATAAAGCAGCTGCATATTCTATAAAAGAACTTGCCAGAGTGCTTGCATGTCGAATGGAAGATTTGCTGGAATACAAGAATGCTGAATAAAACTAAATAGCCAATATCAGATATATTGTTCATGCAGTATGTCATTTTGATAGAATTTTCTCAAGTGGCAGCCCGACTATTAAGTTGGAGCTGCCTTCCTCTTTTTTGGGGCATTTTATTGAACCTGAAGTTATTTTTAAAAATCAAGTTTGTTACAAAAATTAATTATGGTGTTGACAAAATGGTCTAATGATTGTAGACTAGCATCGTGAAGGTTTACAGCAAGTAGACCAAAAAACAAATCTTAAGGAGAATTATTATGGAAGATATAAGATTGGGATTGGTTGAAAGCCAGTTTGCTGATATTATTTGGAAAAATGAGCCTATTGCTTCAGGGGATTTAGTAAAAATATGTCAGGAAAAACTGGAGTGGAAAAAATCCACAACATATACCATGCTGAAAAGATTATGTCAGCGCGGAATTTTTCAAAACGAAAATGGAGTAGTGACTTCAGTAATGAGCAAAGAAGAATTCGGTGCAGCACAAAGTGAGAAAATAATTGAGGAGTCGTTTTCAGGATCATTTCCGGCATTTATTGCTGCTTTTGCATCCAGGAAAAAGCTTTCCAAAAAGGATATAGATGAGATTCAGAAAATGATTGATTCATACGAGGGGGGAGAGTAAATGGAACAGATTTTATCACAAATATGGCACAATTCCATTTCGGTAACTGTTTTGATAGTTGCAGTAATCGTTATTCGCGCTGTTTTTCAGAAAATGCCAAAGTGGAGCATGTGCCTCTTATGGTTAATTGTCGCAACAAGATTAATTTGTCCGATACAGATTGAGAGTGATTTCAGTATGAATCCGGCCGGAAGCTTTACTTCCGGAATAGGTACTTTGGAACAAAAAATACAAAACAATTTGAATGGCCGGCAAACATTAAAGGCAGAGAAATCATTTGTTGAGCAAGAAGTTGATGGCAATGAAGTTGTAACCTTAAAGGTGGCTTTAGATTACAAAGAGATTGCCTTGAAAATATGGATTGCAGGAATGATTGTTATGACGACTTATGCAATTATTTCATATGTTTTGTTAAAGAGAAAAGTTCGTACATCGATGAAAATCGAGTCGAATATATACTTGTGCGATTATATAGAAGGTCCCTTTGTTTTGGGAATGGTTCGACCAAAAATATATCTTCCTTCTTCTCTGAAGGGGGAAGACAGGGAGTACGTAATCAAGCACGAACGTATGCATTTGAAGAGAAAGGATTATCTATGGAAACCGTTAGGTTTTTTGGTTTTGATTGTCTATTGGTTCCAGCCGTTGTGTTGGATTGCATATGTACTGTTTTGCAAAGATATTGAATATGCCTGTGATGAGAAGGCAATCAAAGGTGAGCTGGATTATTGGAGAAAAGAATATTGTCAGGTGCTATTGAAATGTAGTATACAAAAAAAATACATTGCTGCCTGTCCGGTGGCTTTTGGAGAAATTAGTGTGAAAGAAAGGGTAAAGAGTATTATGAATTACAAGAAAACATCAATTTTGATTGTTACATTTTTTATTATAATTTGTGCCGGTGCAACAGTCTGCTTTGCAACAAGTCAAAAGACTTTGAAATTCGACACATCAAAGGTGAAAGTTGATTATGGGAAGTCAGAGATTTATTCAAAGAGCGAAATGAATGAGGCAATTAATATTATTTATAAGAAATTCTCAAGCTGGAATGTGGGAGAGCTTCAAAGTATTGAATATTCAACAGATAGCGCAGCAAAGGATGAGTTTAATGTTAAGTGGCTTCAATCATTATTGAATGCACGAAGGGAAAAAGATGAAGAATTGGATGAAGAATTGGATGAGTGTATTTTGTTTAAATCTTCATTCCATACTACAAAGGATGCAATTTACGAGGGCTTCAATGAAGATGCAGATTATGTAGACTGGCAGTGGTGGCTTGGTAGGAGCAAAGGCGGAGAGTGGAAACTGATTTCCTGGGGATATTAGAATAATAGTTCTGATTTTCAATCATACAAGCTTGAATAAAACACAAAATTACATATTTTTGAGTAGTTCACAATAAAAGAAGAAAGTGGTAAAATAAATATTATAAATTTTCTTACATTTCTTATGTGGAAAAGACTAGATCGGAGGTTATGACAATGGAAGAAAAAATAGTATTTACTTATTCACAGATGCTTGGATGGTTGGGATATATATCAAGTGAAATGAATGTCAGCCCGGAAAAAATTAAACTTCTCAATGCTTGCGGAAAGAGAAGGAACATTTTATCTGCCATTGCTACTCATAAGAGAGTACTTATTTTTGCGGATGAGACCAGAAAAGACATGCTTTACAAATGCTGGGAAGCAGGGTACGGAGAGTATGATGTCTGGTACGGAAAGGGTGTTGAGCCAAGCGAATTAAAGAAGGCAAAGATTCAGGATCTTATGGATAATGACATTAAAGAACCTATGGTTTTTTATGTTGTAAATGAAAATACAAGAGAGTCCATGATATTTGGAATGAAGAATGAGAACTTTAGTGCAGGTTCTGTAAGATACGTAGGTCATGAGATAAGAGCGGTTATTATGAACAAGCTTGAGCTTGATGCATCTGATACAATCAGTATTGTCAGCGGAGAGAGTATTGTAATAGAAGCTTCTATGATGGCTTATGAGGGACTCATTATTGCTGTTGAAAGAGATAAGGGTTCTCTCAGATCTATGGAAGAAAATATCGAGAAGTTTGGAGTTCATAATGTTGAAATAGTTCAGGAAGTAACTCCTGAAGCATTCAGTAACTTTAAAGTGCCTAGACTTGCATTTATAGTTGCTACTAAGAGAAATATCGAGAGTGACATTATGAATTACCTCAAGATTAATCCTGAGATGAAATTTGTTATTTACACTTTAGAGTTAGATATTCTTTCGGATATCAAATATCTTCTCAATAAATATGGTGTTGAGGTGACAGAGGTAATGCAGATTTCTGTATCAAAAACAAATAATAACAGTGAGTTTGTTACACAGCCTACACCGTTTATTATTTCTGCACAGCCGATTAGTAAATAAATATATGAAGAACTAATCAAAATTAGTAAATTGAGACTGTTACATAAATAAATTTATGGACAGTCTCTATTTTTTTAATATAAAATATTGACAACATAATATATGAGTGATATATTGATGATACCTAACAAGTAACATAAAGTATATAGAATATAACGAAGTGATATTCTATCTTTCTGCATATCTTATGTTTTTTGTTAGAAAAATTAAAGAAGGAGGTATATTGGATGGATGTATTTTTGCAGGAACATGGTAAAACCATTTTCGTAGCAGTTTGCATTTTGCTTTTGGTGGGTGTTGCATATGCTGTAGGGCCGGTTATCAGTAAAGCTATCACAGGTGTTGTGACCGGATATACAGGCTCAGTGTCCTTTGATAGCGTAACGGGAATGATAAAGTAGGAGAAGTGATTAAGTAGGAGGAATATGAGAAAGCTAACATTACCGGATAGAATTTATGGGGATTTATTACCGTATTTGAAGAATGAAGAAATTACAGATATCAATTATAGTCAGGCATTGTGGGTTAACGATTTGAATAGAGGAAGGTATAAAATTGAAGGGTTTAAGTTAGATAAGGTTTTTATTGAACAGTTTTATACCAGAATCAGCAATCTTATGAATGCCCAGTTTAATAAAAATAATCCATTGCTTGAGGCTGAGACAGAAGGACTTCGCATATCGATATTACACGATTCAGTTACAAATACCGGAGTGAGTATCAGCATCAGAAAAACTCCTGCAGTCAGAAGAATTAGCAGGAAGAGTATTTTAGAAAGTGATTATTGTCCTGAGGTAATTGATACATTTATGGAGAATGCCATCAAGGCACACTGCACTGTAGTCGTTGGTGGACTTCCGGGAGTTGGAAAAACAGAATATGTTAAGTATCTCACTTCGTACATACCGGCGTATGAAAGAGTATACACAATCGAAGACAACTTGGAACTTCGATATTCGAAAATATGGCCCGAAAAAGACTGTGTCGAGATTAAGGTTAGCGATACATTTGGATATTCCGATGCGCTCAAAGCGAGCAAACGTCAGCTTCCCACATGGGTTTTATTAGCGGAAGCAAGAGGTGAAGAAGTCAAATATCTTTTGGAAAATATATCTGCCGGTGTCCATTGCCTGACGACCATTCATTTAGATGATGTGTCGAAGATACCGGACAGAATGAGAAATATGGGGAGAAATGTCAATGAGAACGATGTGTATTCATTTATAGACATTGGAGTTTCCCTCAAACAGATTGTCAGAGAAGACGAAAAAATTACACGAAAAGTGTACCAGGTAATGTGCATGACCAGAGAAAATGACGAGAATAATAAGGTAATGATTTTTGAGGATGGTCAGCTCCTTACCAGGAATCTACCGAAGGATTTGATTAGAAAGTTTAAACTTGCAGGGATTGATGATCCCTTTAAAAAAGTGAATAGTTAAAATTGTGCCGGTTAAATCTGCCGGCACATATTTTACTGTTGAGTCGAGAGGTATATATGAAGAGAAAAATAATGGGAATGTCCGATGAGGAAAAAAGACAGTTCTTAAAGAGGACAATTGGGGTTGTTTTAGTATCTGTTATTGTAGGTTGTATTTACAGTTTGAAATTGTGGGGGATTATTATTTGCTGTATTTTCACCATGTCAGTTTTGCCCTTCTATTACAAAATAAATATTAAAAGAATATGGCACAGAAGACGTTTTGAAAGTGTGAATTTATATATGGAGCAAATGCTCTATTCGTTTAAGAAAAGGCCTAAAATCAGAGAGGCGCTGATAGATGCATCAAAGACATGTGATAGTCTGGTTAAAGAAATAATTGAGGAAATAATTGTAAATATAGATTCTAAAATGAATGACAGGATATATGAAGATTCTCTGAAAATAATAGAGGAGGAATATCCATGTAAAAGATTGATTTCCATGCATGATTTTATGAAGAAAATTGAAAAGCAGGGTGGGGAATATGAATTTTATCTAGACGTATTGCTAAAGGATATTAAGGCATGGAATGACAGAACGAAACTTTTCATGAATGAAGTGGAAAGAATAAAAAGGAATGTGCTGATTTCTATAGGAGCAACCATGCTGACATGTGCAGTGATGTCACACCTTATTCCTAGTGATTACTCTTATGCGGATAATGTTGTTTATCAGATTTCCACTATTGTCATGCTCGTATTTATGGAAGTGATTTATTTGTTTGTCGCAAACAGATTGAATTATGATTGGGTCGCTGAGGAGAGTGGAGTGACGCCTGAAATTATTGACAGATACTACAGCATTGTTTTAGAGGAGAAACACGACAGAGGTGAATTGGGAGTTCCGTCGCATTTAAATGGAATTAAAAGAAGTAATTATAAGACTGCAAAGAAGAAAATAGAAAAGGAGATTAGGAAGCAATTCCCTGAGTGGTTGAGAGATGTGGCAATCAATCTTCAGACAGAGACAGTCCAGTCGGCTATAGAAAATTCTTTTGACAGTGCACCTTATGTTATGAAGGAGCCTATTAGGAGGATGTTGTTGGATTTTGAGGAGTATCCAATAGGGATAGAACCATATGATTATTTTCTGATGTATTTTGATGTGCCTGAAATAAAGTCATCAATGAAGATGCTTTACAGCATCAGTGAACTTGGAAAAGAAGAAGCGGATATACAGATTGGATCGGTTATTGACAGAAATATAATTTTGGAGAATCAGGCGGAAGGAATTAAAAATAAGGACAAAATCGGAGCTTTTGCATTTTTATCTGCAATTCCTATGCTGGTTGGGGTACTCAAAATAATGATAGATATGTTGCTTATGATAATGGTTTTTACAGCAGCGATTAGTAATGTGCTTGCTACGAAAGGAATGTAGATGAAAACAGTTATGATTCAATTGGGAGAAATGATTATTATAGGAGTCATTTTTATTTTTATATGCAGTGCATTTAAAGATTTAATGTACAAAATGGGGGTGTAACTTATGGAGGAAATATTAGAGGAACACGGTGAAGTGATTATTCCTGCCCTGACAGGTTTACTTTTTATTTCAATGACTTTTATGATTGTAAAAGTACTTGCAAATGTGCAGATGGTAGAACTTGAAAGGTTGCTGTGAGAGAGGATATAAAATGAATAATATATTGGAAGAACATGGAGATGCGGTTAAGTGTGCGCTGGTCAGTCTGATAGTAATGACTTTTATCTTGGCCTCCGTAAAATGTATGAATTCATGGTTGCCGATTTTTGATGTGGGGTATTATTATCACAATGATGAAGCTGCAATAGGATATGAAAAATATAAGCCTGTAATCACGGTAGATTATGCAGTGTATGTAGATAAAGGAAGTATTTTTTCTGTGTTTGATTATGTGACTGTGAAGGATTTTGACGGTGCCGATATTTCTCATTTGGCATCAGTGGAGGGGACGATTGATACGAGTAAAGAAGGACTACAGTACGTCCGGGTGTCGGTTAAAAATGAAAAGGGATACAGTGCAAGTAAAAAAATAAATATTTTGGTTGAATAGGAGGTGTGTGCAGAAATGAAGTTAGCAGTAGAAACTTTTACCACAATTATAGTTGTCACAATATCCTGCATTTTGCTTTCATCTATGGTAAGTGTTGCTGCGCAGGAATCGGATGCAAGAGAATTCTTTAATGTGGCAAGATGCGACATAGAAAATAGTGAATACGATAATTTAGTTATTGAAAACTGTATAAATGAAGCAAAAAGCAGAGGGTATAAGCTTGAAGTGGAGGATGTTTCGGTATCGGAAAAGAAGAGTACATTTATGACTATGTATTATGAAGTGGTTCTTCCTATTCACAAAATTGTAGGTGTAAGCAGCGTGTCGAAAGGAAGGATACAAGGATATGCGAGATAGAAAGAATATAGTTTACGGATTGTTCTGTTGTCTGTTGTTGATTTGTTTTTGTTCTGTTTCCAAAATAGAAGATGTTTATGCGGAATTAAAAGGGGAGGGATCAAATAGCAATCCTTATGAAGTGAGCGAGTATGCAGATTTGAAAGATTCATTAACTACCAAAAAGAGAAAAGATAAAACTACGTATATCAAGATATGCAATAATATTGCTATTAAAAATGTAATAAAAGTTGAAGACGGAGATTTTATTATTTATTCGAACAAAGATTATAGCATCTGCAAAAGTACGGGAAAAGATGATGAGATAAACGAAAAGGGAGGATACAAATATTGTATTCATGTAGGTAAAGATGATAAAACAAGCCTTGTAATAGGGGATAGAGGAGATGGTGTGATAACTCTGAACGGAAACAGGGGTTATTACGAAAAAAATAAAGTTCAGTCTTCGGGTTGGATGTTTGTCGGAACTAATGGAACGGTAACTTTAGGTAGTAAAGTAAAAGCTAAAAATATGATTAACAATAAGAATGAAAGGCAAACATCAAACTTTACCGTAAAAGGCAAACTGATATTGTACTGTGAAATTACTAACTGCAAGGCACTTAATGGCGGGGCTGTTTCCGTTATCGATGGAGGAAATCTTTGCATTAATAAAGGAACTGTTATCAGTGAGTGTAACGCAGTAACTGAGGGAGGCGCAGTTTTTATTAAAGGAAAAGCCAGTTTGACTATGACGGATGGAACCATAAGAAACAATAGCGCAGGAGAAGAAGGCGGCGGAATATTTGTGTCAGATGAAAAGGCTGAAGCTGAAATAAAAGGAGGATTAATTAGCAGCAATACTTCCGGTAATTCTTCAGGAGGTATTTTTTCAGGATACGGAGCGAAACTGATTATAGGAAGTAATGGTAATGGACCGGAAATTAGCAATAACAGCGCAGGAGGAAGTGGCGGCGGAATTAAATGTAACGGTGGCGAGGGCGACGATTCCGGCGGAATAACTTACATATATGGCGGCTATGTTATAAACAATAAAAGCGGTAAAAACGGTGGCGGAATTTCGGTGGGAAATCCCGGTAAGAACGGAATTGGAAAATTCCATATGGAGAATGCCAAAGTGTGTGGGAATAACGCAAAGAAGAACGGTGGCGGGATATGGATATACAAAGATAACGCAGGGATTAGCGGAGAAGTATCTTTAAATAATAATAGCGTGGAAGATAATTCTGCCGACGAAAAAGGCGGAGGTGTTTACGTGAACTGCTATATCTCAATGACCGGATGTGACATAAAGAGTAATCGCGCAAAGGCTTCAGGTGGAGGAATTTACATAGCGTCTCTCGGAAGAGTTACAGCTTTAAGTGGAAAAATTAGTGACAACAAATCTGATGATTTGGGGAATGGTGTTTATGTGGAGGGATTAATTCGAATTGGAAACAGCCTGTTTGTAGGAGGCGGTGACATTATTTATTTGTTTACGGGCAAATATGTTGAAGTGATACAAATTTTTAATTATAACTCCGACAGGTATTTCAATGTTGATTCTAAGGAGAAGGCATTGGGAACAAAACTGATTCTTGTGAGTGCCACAAATATCACTTCTGAATATCTGCTTTACGGGAATAATATGGGCGAAGAAAATGAAGTAAAAGGTGTTGTGGTTGCAAAAAGAATCGGCCATACATCTCTTTCGGGAAACCTGAGACTTAGGTCATGTAACAGCATTGGCGGAGGTATTGAAAAGTGGATTTGGATTTCAAGACCATATAATGTAAAATACATGAAAAATATAGAAGTAAGCGTAGATAACATGCCTTTAGACCAATATATTTTTTACGGTGAGAGCATAAATTTGCCCGATGTTATTCCGTCTGCAAATGACTATGAAATTGTATCCGGAAAAATGTGGAATACCAGAGAAGATGGAAGCGGCACTGTTTATAAACCGGGATCGAAATATTCTCAGAGCAGTGATATTACTCTGTATGCAATATGGAAACGAAAACTGGTTTTGAGTCTGCGGGTTAAAAACAGATATTTCTTAGTGGGGCAAAAGGTTAATATTGATGAGTCGGAAATAGTGAGGAAAGTTACGGCTTTCGATAACTTGGGTAAAGAGAACAAATATAAAATATATATTAATTGGATTGAAAAAGTATATGATAACGGTACGGTTAAAAGAGTGACGGAAAAAAAGGAATTATCAACAGTTGTAAATAGAAACACAACGGGCAAGTACAATGTGAAAGTTCATGTCATTAACAATGAGTATGGAAAGGTGGCAACTGCTGAATTTGTAATAAAAGTGCTCAGACCTCAAAATGATCAAAAAATCAGATTTATTGAAGAAAGATTTTTTAGTAGTATTAACGGAAATTCCACATGGAAAACTAATCAAAATAATAGGAAATTATTGGAAGAGGTACTTAGGAAAGATGCAATAGCAGAAAGTGAATATGATTTTGATAAATATGAGATAGCTGAAAAGAGAGGTGGGGGCCATTAAGCAGGTTATAGTGTGTATCGGTTTTTTGTCAGTTGTTATAATGTGTGGAATAACAATCATTAATATAGATTCAAAGATGATAAGAAGAGATGAACTGGAAAACGCGGTGGCGGTGTCATGTAAAAATACCATCACAAAAATGACTGAAGAAAAAGGAATAACAGAATCCAAAAAAGCAGAAAGTGAGTTTATTAATGACCTCTTTCTAAATATTGAGAGTGATTCAGATAATATAAATATCAAATTCTACGGAGTGGATTGTAAGAGGGGACTCTTGTCAGTGGGAGTGACGGAAAAATATAAAAATCTTCTTGGAAAAACAGTGGAGTTGTATGTTAAAAGAACCGTAATATTGCAGTAGTATAGAAGTGTGAGAGCAAGGCGTTCTTGAACTGATTTGGAGTTCTGCTTGTATAATATAGTTTTGAAATATTTTGTTACACAATAAAAGGATGTTGCTCATGATAACGCAACATCCTTTTATATATAACATTAGTATTTGGATTATATTATTTTACGTCTGCAACATCTGATGTACAATGTGGACATTTAACAGCTTTGATGTTGATTTTAGATAAGCAATATGGACATTCTTTCTCTGTAGGATCAACAACTTCTTCTTTCTTAAATTTGTTTGCTGCTTTAACGATAAGAAATACAGCAAATGCAATAATTAAGAATGAGATGATTGCATTGATTAATTTGCCGTACTCGATGCCACGCCAAGTAAGTTGGTCAAATTTAAGGTCGCCGCTTGGAGTAAAGGCGGTTATAGCCTGTGTAAGTGCAACAACAAATGCGTTGACAATTTCACCGAATGCTCCACCGATGATTACGCCGACTGCCATATCAAGTACGTTACCTTTTGAAATGAATTCTTTGAATTCGCCGAAAAATCCCTTCATTTTTAATACCTTCTTTCGTTTTAAATTATGGTTGTAACACCGAATTCATTATAACAGATACCTCACCGGAAGACAATTCTTTTATGGTACCATCACTAAGCTTTACTATAAGGTGACAATTCTCGTCCAAGTCAATAGCCGTTGCCGGAATTGGACCCTTAGAATCTAAAATGGATATTTCCTGTCCAAGCAAAAATGAACGCTCTTTGTACTCTTTGAAAAAAGCTTTTGAACTTAAATTTTCGTAGTAATAAAAAAAGTAATTTAAGACATATGCAATTAATTTACTTTTCACATCTGTTATATCTTCATCTTTGGAGAAAACAGCGCCGGCTTTATTTTTTATATCATCAGGAAAGTCTCCGTCCGGAGTTTTGAGGTTGATTCCGATTCCCACGATAGCATAATCAAGTTCGCTGCTCTCTGCTTTAAATGCTCCCTCGGTGAGAATACCGCAGACTTTTTTGTTGTCAATATAAATATCGTTTACCCATTTGATAAGTGCCGTACAATCTTTGACATCTTCAATTGCTTTTGCGGTGGCAACTGCAGCAGAAGTGGTAAGAAAGAGAGAGTCGTTTGGGTCAATTTTTGGCCTCAGTAAAATGCTGAAATAAATGCCTGTATCGGCAGGCGAATGAAAACTTCGACCCAATCTTCCCCGCCCCATAGTTTGATTTTCTGCAACAATCACAGTGCCCTCTTTCGCTCCGCTTTGAGCAGCCTCTTTTAGGAGAGTATTTGTTGAAGTGACAGATTTGTGGACGGTAATGTCCAAAGGAATATTAGTTTTAACATAATGCATAATATTTTCAGGGGATAAATTATTAATCAATTTCAAGATACCTCCATAACAAAAAATATGAGTTAAGTATATCATAATGTGGAGGGATTCAAAAAGAATAGTTTTGGAAATGTGAACTACGTACTAAAACCAAGAAATAACGAAAAATACCATTATAGATTAAAAATAATAAAAAGATATGTTATACTCGTATTTGCAGACGTGATTCCTTTGAAGTCTGCAGATTTTTTGAATAATTATAAAAGGCAGGTAGTGAGATTGAAAATAAATGAGCTTGATGCATATGAAGTTTTAAAAGATTATTATATGGAAGATTTGAATTCGGATGCGTATCTTTTGCGTCATAAAAGGACGAAGGCGATGATAGCGCTTTTGTCCAATAATGATGACAATAAAGTTTTTAATATTGGATTCAGAACTCCGGTTTCAGACGATACGGGGGTTCCGCATATTATTGAGCATACAGTTTTGTGTGGTTCGAAAAAGTATCCTGTTAAGGATCCGTTTATTGAACTTGCAAAGGGGTCCCTTAACACTTTCTTAAATGCCATGACTTATCCGGATAAGACTGTGTATCCTGTTGCAAGCTGCAATGACAAGGATTTTAAGAATCTTATGGATGTGTATTTGGACTCAGTTTTCAACCCAAGGATTTATGATACAGATATGATTTTCAAGCAGGAGGGATGGCACTTCGAACTTGAAAATCCGGAAGATGAAATTATTTATAACGGTGTTGTTTACAATGAAATGAAGGGAGCATTTTCTTCTCCGGACGGAGTGTTGGAGAGACAGATTCTTCATTCATTGTATCCTGACATTAACTATGGAAATGAATCAGGTGGAGATCCGGAGTTTATTCCGGAACTGACATATGAAGATTATCTTGATTTTCACAGAAAATATTATCATCCTTCTAACAGCTATATTTATATGTATGGAAATATGGATATGGTGGAGAGACTTGAGTATCTTGATGAAGAGTATCTCTCAAAATATGACTATTTAGAGATAGATTCAAAAATTCAAAATCAAAAGCCGTTTGATGAGATGAGAGTTGAGAAAAAATATCTTCCGATTGCAGATGGAGAAGATGAAAAAGATAATGCACTTTTGGCATATAGTTTTGTCTTGGGCAATAATCTCGATAAATGCGAATATCAGGCAGTTCAGCTTCTCGATTATGCACTTATGGGAATGCCGGGTGCTACTGTTAAACAGGCCATTTTGGATGCGGGTATAGGAAAGGATGTTTACGGACTTGGAGAGACGTCCATCAACCAGCCTTATTATGGATTTGTTGCCAAATTTGCAAATGTATCAGACGCAGAAAAATTACAGGCAACAGTTGATGAAGAATTAAAGAAAATTGTTGCTAAAGGTCTGGATAAAAAAGTTCTGGAAGCAGCAATTAATAATTTTGAATTTAAGTATCGTGAAGCAGATTTTGGAAGATGGCCTAAAGGACTTATTATGGGACTTAATATGTTTGACAGCTGGCTTTATGATGAGAATGAACCATTTATGCATATTGAGGCAAATGATACTTTCAAAGAATTGCGAGATAAGTTAAAGACAGATTACTTTGAAAAATTAATAGAAAAATATATGATCAACAACAATCATAAGTCAATGGTTATTCTTGAACCGAAGAAAGGACTTGTTGCGGAAAAAGAAGCTAAAGTCAAAGCAAAATTAAAAGCTTATAAGGAGAGTCTTTCTGAGGAAGAAATCCAAAAACTTATAGATGATACAAGAGCGTTCAGGGAATATCAGGAAATGGTTTCCACAAAGGAACAGTTAGAGACTATTCCGATTTTATCAATTTCTGATATTGGAAGAGAGCCTCGAATAATCAAAGTGGACAGAAGAGATATGGGTGATATTGAAGCTTTGCACCATGATTATTTTACAAACGGAATCGGATATTTATCTTTGGTATTTAAAAATATAAATATTCCTGCTGAACTGATTCCATACCTGGGACTTTTGAAGGCTACTCTCAGTTATATGGATACAGAGAATTATTCTTATGCCGATTTGAGCAATGAAATTAATATGCATACGGGAGCCATTGCTGTTGAGGAAGTAATGCAGAATCGTTTAGATGGCGGATATGTACTCACCACTGAAGTAAATATTAAGGCACTCTATGATAAAATGCCAAAGGCCTTTGAACTTTTAGATGAGATATTGTTTGCAACCCGCTTTGACAATTATAAGAGACTTCTTGAGATTGTTCAGGAGACAAAATCAAAACTGCAGACCAGAGCAATGCAGGGAGGAAATGCTATGGCAAGCCTTCGAGCGTATTCTTATTATTCAGAATCACATTACTTGAGAGAGCAGTATTCCGGAATTGCATTCTACAAATTCATTGAGAAAATAGAAAAGGATTTTGATGAATACAAAGAGATAATCGCTGCAAATTTAAGTCTTTTGATGAAACTTATTTTCAGAAAAGAGAATCTAATTATCAGCTATACCTGTGATAGAGAAAAATACAATGATATCATTCCTGAAGTAACTAAACTTTCAGAAAAGTTATATGATGAAGACAGAACTAAACTTGAAGAGGGGCTTACAGCTTTTAAGTTTGAGCCAAAGGCACTCAATGAAGGGTTCAAGACTTCATCCCAGGTTCAATATGTAGTCAGAGCAGGAGACTTTATCAACAAAGGAATTGAGTACAAAGGAAGTCTTTTAGTTCTGAGCAATATTTTGGATTATGAATATCTTTGGAAAAATATCAGAGAAAAAGGTGGAGCCTACGGTTGTGGTTCGGGATTCTCCAGAATGGGAAATTCGGTATTTTCATCTTACAGAGATCCAAAGCTCAAAGAGACAAACAAGGTGTATGAATCCATCCCTGAGTATGTAGAAAACTTTGATGCAGATGAGAGAGATATGACTAAATTTATAATAGGAACAATCAGCACAATGGATACACCACTTACGCCTGCAGATGCAGGGGCTAGATCCTATATGATGTATATGTCAGGAATTGCTATGGATGATTTGAGAAAGACCAGAGAGGAAGTTCTGTCTGCAAATGTTGATTCCATCAGGGAATGTGCTGATACTGTCAGAGCAATTCTCTCGGACAATTTGTTGTGTGTAATCGGAAATGAAGATGTTATAGAAAAAAATAAAGATATGTTCGGAGAAATTAAAAATCTATTCGAGTAAATGATGTTAAGCGCATAATAAAATGAAAAAGTAATTAGCAATGAACAAACAAAAAAGAATTAGCAATTCACAAATGAAAGGAAATAATTATGGATAATAAATTCAAATCAGGATTTGTGGCATTAATCGGAAGACCAAACGTAGGAAAATCCACACTTATGAACCAGATTATCGGGCAGAAAATTGCCATAACTTCAAACAAACCTCAGACTACCAGAAATAAAATTCAGACGGTATATACCTGTGATGAAGGGCAGATTATCTTCCTTGATACGCCGGGAATTCACAAGGCAAAAAATAAACTTGGAGAATACATGGTAAATGTTGCGGAGAAGACATTGAAGGAGGTTGATGTTATTCTCTGGCTTGTGGAACCGGATACATTTATTGGAGCAGGAGAGCAGTATATTGCATCTCAGCTTGAGAAGATAGATGTTCCTGTAATTCTTGTTATCAACAAGACTGATACAGTTAAGAATGATGAGATACTTGCGTTTATAGATGCTTACAGAAAAATACTTGACTTTGATGAGATTATACCTGCTTCAGCCCTCAGAGGTAAAAATGTGGACGTAATCGTAAAAGAAATTTTCAAGTACCTTCCTGAAGGTCCGCAGTATTACGATGAGGATACTGTTACAGATCAGCCAATGAGACAGATTGTTGCAGAGGTTATCAGAGAAAAATCATTGCATGCGCTTAATGATGAGATACCTCATGGAATTGCAGTGACAATTGAAAAGATGAAAGAGCGTCCGGGTGGAAAGCTTATGGATATCGAGGCGACAATCGTATGTGAAAGAGAATCTCACAAGGGAATTATTATCGGTAAAAAAGGAGTTATGCTCAAGAAAATCGGATCAACAGCCAGATATGAGATTGAACATATGCTAGATATGAAAGTTAATCTTCAGTTGTGGGTAAAGGTCAGAAAAGAGTGGAGAGACAGCGATTTGTATCTGAAGAATTACGGATACGATGGCAAGGATATTTAAGGGTTATTTTAGAGGTTTAATTTGGTGGAACAAATAACATTGAGTGGAATTGTTCTCTCGGCAATGCCGATTGGTGAATATGACAAGAGACTTGTTATATTGACGAAAGAACGGGGAAAGATAACTGCTTTTGCCAGAGGGGCACGAAGACAACACAGCCCATATCTGGCAGGAAGCCAGCCAATGACTTTCGGTGAATTCACTGTTTATCAGGGAAGAAATGCGTACACCGTATCTGGAATCAGAGTTACCAAATATTTTTCTGAGGCGGTAAAAGACTTTGAAAAAATGTCTTACGGAATGTATTTTTTGGAGATTGCAGATTACTACGGTAGAGAGGGACTGGAGGCTTCAGACTCACTGAATCTTTTGTACGTTTCCATGATGGCATTGACAAACGAGGCTATTCCGGACAGATTGATTCGAGTGATTTATGAATTGAAGTCCCTGGTTATAAACGGAGAATATCCTGATTTTTTCAATTGCTGGCATTGTGGCAAAAGAGAAGAACTGAATTTTTTTGACAGAAGAAATACAAAAATGGTTTGCAATAATTGTTGTGATGGCAATTCAAATATGTATCTGCATATTGATAATTCTACGTTATATGCCATTCAGTACATAATAACGTCGGGGTTATCCAAATTATATACTTTCAGTGTAAAGGAAGAAGTGCTGGAAGAAATGGAACAGATAATAGAACCGATATTTTCCAAAACAGTGGACAGGGAATTTAAATCATTGGAGTGGTTGAAAGGCTGAAAAGTTGCCTGTAATTAACTATGTAGAATTAAATGTATAGATAAAAAACTGTTGAAATAAAAATGATTTGACGGTAAAATAACTTGTTAGTATAGATTTAAATAGATACTTATCAGGAGGAAATATGTTTAAGCATGTTGTTAAAGCGCTGATGATAATGGCTCTTTCAGTTAGTTTATTATCAGGATGTGCAAAAAGTGAGATTGGAAATATTTCATTAGAGGCCGGAGAAAGTGGAGTTTATATACACAAAGACGGAGTAGTGGAATATGAAATATACGAAGATTTCGGTGAGAGTTACTATGATAAGAAGGATTTAAAAAAGAAAGTCAAAGACGAGATCGACAGTTTTAATGCCGGCGGCGCATCAAAATCATTAGATGCGGCAAAATTAAATTATTTTGGCGTTAAAGACAAGAAAGTAAAAGTAATCATTGAATTTAAATCTACAAGTGATTTTGTTAATTATCTTGTTGAATGCAATGAGGAAGAAAATTCGACTACATTTATAGGAAAAATTTCTGATGCTGTTTCAGCCGGAATTCCGTTTAAAGGTGAATTTGCAGAAATTAGTAATAGTGAAGCCACAGGCGAAGTGGCAAAGGGCAAAGAAATCAGAGAGATGGATCTCAATGTAATAGCCATAAAAGAAAAGATGAAAGTTCAGCTGGATTCATCTGTAAAATACATAAGTCAGAACTGTGAAGTTAAAGACAACATAGTTGACATTACTGATTCAGAGCAGACTATCATTGTCTATGAGGAAGCAAAGTAGAAAATATTATTATTTGAAAGAATGCAAGTATTCTTTCGGCACATTCTTATTTTTATGTGAATGGCTAAATTATTACAATATATATGGAGGATATAGGATATCATGGAAAAAACAATGGAGAAAATTGTAGCCGTAGCAAAGAGTAGAGGATTTGTATATCCGGGATCAGAAATTTACGGTGGTCTTGCAAATACTTGGGATTACGGAAACTTAGGTGTAGAGCTTAAGAACAATGTAAAAAAAGCATGGTGGAAAAAATTTATTCAGGAAAATCCACACAACGTTGGTGTTGACTGCGCAATCTTAATGAACCCACAGACATGGGTTGCATCAGGACATCTCGGCGGATTCTCAGATCCACTTATGGATTGTAAAGAATGTCATGAAAGATTCAGAGCTGATAAGCTTATCGAGGATTACCATGAAGAAAACGGTCTCACACTTGAGGGCTCTGTTGATGCATGGTCACATGAAGAAATGGCACAGTTTATCGAGGATAAGAACATCTGCTGTCCTACATGTGGAAAGCACAATTTCACAGATATCCGTGAGTTCAACCTTATGTTCAAGACATTCCAGGGTGTTACTGAGGATGCTAAGAATACAGTATATTTAAGACCTGAGACAGCTCAGGGTATTTTCGTAAACTTCAAAAATGTTCAGAGAACATCAAGAAAGAAAATTCCATTCGGTATTGGACAGATTGGTAAATCATTCAGAAATGAAATTACACCTGGTAACTTCACATTCAGAACAAGAGAGTTCGAGCAGATGGAACTTGAGTTCTTCTGCGAGCCTGGTACAGACCTTGAGTGGTTCCAGTACTGGAGAGGCTTCTGCCGTGACTGGTTATTAAGTCTTGGAATTAAGGAAGAAGAGATGAGACTTAGAGATCATTCTCCTGAAGAGTTATGCTTCTACTCAAAGGGAACTACAGATATCGAGTTCTTATTCCCATTCGGATGGGGAGAACTTTGGGGAATCGCAGACAGAACAGACTACGATTTAACACAGCATCAGGATTTGTCAAAAGAAGATTTAACATACTTTGATGATGAGAAACGCGAGAGATACGTACCTTACGTTATCGAGCCATCACTTGGTGCAGACCGTGTTACTCTTGCATTCCTCTGTGCAGCATACGATGAAGAAAACATCGGTACAGAAGAAAAGCCTGATATGAGAACAGTTATGCATTTCCATCCTGCACTTGCACCTGTTAAGGTTGGTGTACTTCCACTTTCAAAGAAATTAAATGAAGGTGCTGAAAAAGTATTTGCAGAACTCAGCAAGTACTACAACTGTGAATTTGACGACAGAGGAGCTATCGGAAAGAGATATCGTCGTCAGGATGAAATCGGAACACCTTGGTGTGTAACATACGATTTCGATTCAGAAGAAGACGGATGTGTTACAGTTCGTGATCGTGATACAATGGAGCAGGAAAGAATCAAGATTGAAGATCTTAAAGCATACTTTGACAAGAAGATGGAATTTTAAGAAATACAATAACTAAGAAAGTTAGAGGAGTGTTGTACTAAGTACAACACTCTTTTTAATTTAAGTGTTGACAAAAATGAAATACAACTATATTATTGTATTAAGCACTTAATACAACGATACAACGAAACGTAAACACAAATAAGTGCTGAGAGGAGGAGAATAGCATGGAAATGAGTAAGAAGAAAAATGAGGGAGGAAAAATAATGGGAAAACTTATTATGAAAGAATTTAAAGAGGTAATTGGTAATCTCGGTTTTTTATGGCTTAGTTGCATATTGGCTGTTATTGCGGGGACTATTTTTAGTAAGTTTGAAGAAAAATTAGCTTTATATTATTGCGGTCAGTTATTGATGGGTGGTGGAGTTTTTGCCGCCATAGTAGGACCGATGATTATTTTGATTAATAAATTCAGAGAGGATATTTTTGACAGAAAAAATGTGGTTGATTATATTATTCCAATAAAGTTATCGGATATGATATGGGCAAAAACAGTACTGATATTATTGACAAGTGTTTGTCAGGTGGTTGTATTTACCATTATTTTAATGATAATGGCAGGTGATATTTTAGTTTTGCCACATTTAATAGTAGAGGCAACTAAAAGTGAAGGCGTCAGAGCTATAGTTATTGGATGTTTTATGTGTGAAGTATTATGGATATTCTTTACAATTCAATATCTTGCAAGCATAGTAATTGCTTCAATGACCTCAAGAAAATTCAGATTGCTTCCGGAGTTTATTTTCGTAACTCTCGGAGTTTTGGAGTGTATATGTTTGGTTGTAGCTGCAATGGTAATATACAAAGAAAGAGTGATTGTTATATCTAAGGGAGCTTTTCTTTATGTGTTGTTCTTTGGAATTGTTATATTAAGTGTGGTATGGACAGCTTTTTCAGCGTTTTTGATGGAAAAAATAAAGGAAGTTTAATGCTTCTGAAAAGAAAAAGAGGTGAAAGAGATGGGATGGAATTTTGATAACGACAGACCTATATATACGCAGTTGCTTGAATTGATAGAAATGAAAATATTGGCGGGAGAGTACGAGTTAGGTGCAAAACTTCCGTCAGTCAGGGAACTTGCCACAGATGCAGGAGTCAATCCGAACACAATGCAGAGAGCAATGCAGGAGCTTGAAAGAAAAGGCTTGGTTAATACAAACAGAACTGTAGGTCGAACGGTAACTACAGATGTCGAATTGCTGGATGGACTAAGAGAAGACCTGGCAAAGAATCAGACAAAGAATTATATAGAGTCCATGAAACAAATTGGAATGAGTAAAAAGAAAATAGTTAACATGATAGAAAGAGAATATGGAGAGTAAGATATGAGTGTGATATTAAAATGCGAAAATCTGACAAAAAAATATGGAAATAAAACTGCGCTGAAGGATATAAATTTGAATATAGAATCAGGTAAACTTGTAGGATTGTTGGGACCAAACGGCAGCGGTAAGACCACATTTATAAAAATGGCGGAAAGACTTGTTTGTCCTACATCCGGCAGCATTGAAATTGAAGGAATGATTCCGGGGAAAGAAACAAAGAAAATAATATCATATCTTCCGGATAAGTTCATTTTTGATGAACGCATCAAAGTAAAAGAAGCAATTGATTTGTACAAAAGCTTTTTTGATGACTTTGATGAGAATATGGCAAAAGAACTTCTTGCAGATTTAAAAATAGATGATAACGATAGGTTCAGGGCATTGTCAAAAGGAACCAAGGATAAAGTGCAGTTGATACTTACCATGAGCAGAAAAGCGAAGTTGTACCTTCTTGACGAACCGATTGGTGGAGTGGATCCTGCAGGAATTGACTATATAATTAAGACAATCATTGCCAATTACAATGAAGAGGCAACAGTGATTATCGCAACTCATCTTATTTCAGATGTAGAGAATATTTTAGATGATGTGATTTTCATAAAAGAGGGGGAGATTGTTCTTCATAAGTCTGTTGATGCAATCAGAGAAGAAGAAGGAAAATCAGTGGACAGTCTTTTCAGAGAAATGTTTAAGTATACTTTATGAAACGGACATACGTTGCTTTCAGAATACTAGGTCACAATTATATAAATGTTTTCTCAAAACAGTTCGACATAACTTGAAGGATT
>SVDZ01000003.1:0-231730 GCA_015057625.1 Lachnospiraceae bacterium
GGATTACGTACTAAAATCAAGAATCTACAAAAAAGTACGTAAAATTGTTCTGGGGATTACGTACTAAAATCAAGAATTTACAAAAAAGTACGTAATTGTGTATCAAAATGTACAGTTTGATAAAACATTTATATAATCGTGACTAAGTATTTCCGAAAGCAACTGAAATTCACATTTCAAAAATTATACTTTATGAAACATAGCATCGTCATGGGAAAGGCTATGCAATAATGAGATGAGACGATAGCGAGGCTTTCGTTATGATGAGCATGCTAGCTGAAAATGCGAGCTCTGTTTGAGTCCGAAGGACGAGTTGCGCAGGAGCATTTTCTAATAAGCGCATGCGAGGAATAGAAAACGATGCGTGTCTCAGATTATTATTGTATAGACTTTCTAAGGACGATGCGTCCGTTTCACAAACTATACTTTATGAAAAAAGGACTGTCGCGTATTGCGACAGTCCTTGAAACTTCAAATGTCTATAAATCTTATAAACCTGTGCTAGCATGGAATGTTCTGTGAATTACATCATCCTGCTGCTCTTTTGTTAACTTGATGAAGTTTACAGCGTATCCAGAAACACGGATTGTAAGCTGTGGGTATTTCTCAGGATGTGCCTGAGCATCAAGTAATGTTTCTTTATTTAATACGTTAACGTTGAGGTGGTGTCCACCTTTTGTTGCATAACCATCTAATAAAGATACTAAATTATCTACCTGTTTTTCGCTTGCTGCCATTATTTTTTCCTCCTAAATTCTTTAATCTTTTAGCTCATCTTTGAACGTATATCCGCAACCCCCTGCAAAATTATGTTTCTGCAGGCAACCGCCATATCTTTTGTGGCCGGTTTAACATTCTTAAGCGGATAATCAATTCCGAGCTGTTCATATTTAACTACGCCCATATCATGATATGGAAGAGCATCTATTGCTTTAAGGTTTCTCAATGTACCAATAAACTGTCCTAACTTAAATAAGTAGTCCTTGTTAATGGTGATACCCGGAACGCATACATGTCTTATCCATATCTCTATGCCTTTTGAATCAACATACTGAGCGAATTTCAAGATGTTGTCATTTGGACGTTTGCACAACTTCTGATGTTCCTCAGGATCGATGTGCTTAATGTCCAACATGACTAAATCTGTTGCCTCTAACAATCTGTCAACTTTCTTTAAATACTCTTCGTCATCAGGTCGAAACATCGTTCCTGATGTATCGAGACAAGTATGAATTCCTCTTCTGTGTGATTCCTCAAACAGTTCAGTGAGAAACTCTATCTGAACCATCGGTTCTCCACCTGTTGCAGTTATGCCGCCGTCTTTATAAAACGGTCTTTTCATCTCGTATTGTTCCATCAGTTCTTCCACAGTCATCTCTTCGCCGCCTTCCATTGACCATGTGTCAGGATTGTGGCAATAAGCACATCTCATAGGACAACCTTTAAAAAATACTACAAATCTCAAGCCCGGTCCGTCAACTGTTCCGCAACTTTCTATTGAATGAATTATACCTGTTTTCATTAAAGAACACTTCCTTTATTATTCAGCTGGTTTGAATCCTGGAATATCAATATCGCCAGCGATAACCTTGTCATCCTTACCAAGTGCATCAGGAATGATTGTGAATGTATTTGAAATACCATCCTGTGCGTTCATAAATGGAATCTTAGCTACTGATGAAAGTGATGCTACAGCACCGTGTGTATCTCTTCCGTGAAGTGGGTTAGCACCTGGAGCGAATGGCTGTCCAGCCTTTCTTCCGTCAGGTGTGTTACCTGTAGCTCTTCCGTATGTTACGTTAGATGTAATTGTAAGGATAGACTGTGTTGGGATACCATCTCTGTAAGTATGGTTCTTTCTGATGTAACCCATGAACTTGTTAACGATTTCTACAGCGATGCTATCAACTCTGTCATCATCGTTACCATATTTAGGGAATTCACCTTCGATTTCGTAATCAACAGCAAGTCCATCTTCATCTCTGATTACTTTAACCTTAGCGTACTTCATTGCTGAGAATGAGTCAGCTACGATTGAAAGACCAGCAATACCTGTTGCGAACCATCTCTTAACGTGTGCATCATGTAATGCCATCTGGATTGATTCGTAGCAGTATTTATCATGCATGTAGTGGATAATGTTAAGTGCGTTTACATAAACACCAGCTAACCACTTCATCATATCTTCATATTTTGCCATGATTTCATCATAGTCAAGGTACTCGCCTGTGAATGGTCTGTACTTTGGTCCTACCTGTTTCTTTGTCTTCTCATCAACACCACCGTTGATAGCGTAAAGTAAACATTTTGCAAGGTTTGCTCTAGCTCCGAAGAACTGCATTTCTTTACCGATTCTCATTGAAGATACACAACAAGCGATACCGTAGTCATCACCGTGTGTTACTCTCATAAGGTCATCGTTTTCGTACTGCATTGAAGAGTACTCGATAGATAACTTAGCACAGTATCTCTTGAAGTTCTCTGGAAGTCTTGTAGACCAAAGAACTGTTAAGTTTGGCTCTGGAGCTGCACCTAAGTTCTCTAATGTATGAAGATATCTGTATGAGTTCTTTGTAACCATGTGACGTCCGTCAATACCAACACCAGCGATTGACTCTGTTACCCAAACTGGATCTCCTGAGAAAATATCATTATATTCAGGTGTTCTTGAGAACTTAACGCATCTTAACTTCATGATGAAGTGATCTACGAATTCCTGAATCTGTTCTTCTGTGAATGTTCCGTTAGCTAAATCTCTTTCAGCGTAGATGTCGATGAATGTAGATGTACGTCCAAGTGACATTGCAGCACCGTTCTGATCTTTAACTACTGCTAAGTAAGCAAGGTATAACCACTGAATTGCTTCCTGAACATTTTCAGCAGGTCTTGAAATATCGAAACCATAGATGTTTCCTAATTCCTTTAACTGCTTAAGAGCCTTAATCTGCTCTGAATACTCTTCTCTATCTCTAATAACTTCAGCTGTCATGACGTCAGGTGTTGCTGCCTTCTGAGCTTCCTTATCTTCGATAAGTCTGTCTACACCGTAAAGTGCAACTCTTCTGTAGTCACCGATGATACGTCCACGTCCGTATGCATCTGGAAGACCAGTGATAACGTGGCTTGATCTACAAGCTCTCATCTCTGGTGTGTAAGCATCAAATACACCTGCGTTATGTGTCTTTCTGTAGTTTGTGTAGAAGTCTACTACTTCTGGATCTACTTCGTATCCGTTGTCAGAGCAAGCCTGCATTGCCATACGGATACCACCATTTACATGAAGGGCTCTCTTAAATGGAGCGTCTGTCTGGAATCCAACGATTGTTTCTTTATCTTTGTTAAGGTATCCAGGTCCGTGAGCTGTAATTCCTGTAACAACCTTAGTGTCCATATCAACAACTCCGCCTCTTTCTCTCTCTAACTTCTGGAGTCCGAGTACCTGTTCCCATAAATCCTTTGTGTTCTGTGTTGGTCCAGCAAGGAAACTTGCATCACCATCATATGGTGTGTAGTTCTTCTGGATGAAGTCTCTAACGTTGATTTCTTTTTCCCAAGCGCCGCCATTAAATCCTGTCCATGCTTCTTTCATTTTGTTTCTTCCTCCTAAAAATAATAAATAAGCTAATGCTTTTTATAACATAAGCAACTAACGGTATGTCAGTAAATCTTCAACAGTCTTTCTCTTTGGTGCATTAGGCTCCTCTGCAGGGTATCCAAGCGCCACCATCGACATAATTAACTGTCCTTCAGGTATCTGTAAGATTTCCTGGGCTTTCTCTATATCATAGAGTCCCATTATTACTGTTCCAAGTCCCTTGTCAGCAGCTGCAAGACAAAATGTCTGAGTTGCAATTCCATTGTCAAAGGCCTGCCAGTTATCTTTTCTCACTGTGGAGAAACTTCCGTCTCTCTCAAAACCTGAACGTTTGTCAACGATTACTGTTGCTACTATAACAGGTGCACCGTTTATAATCGATGCATTGTGCTCAGCACAACATTCTGCTGCGAGTTTTGATTTAATCTCATCACTCTCAATAGCAATATACCTTGTTGTTTGTGTGTTTTTCCAAGAAGGTGCGTAAGCTGCAGTTCCAACCAACTCCTCAATGATTTCTCTTGAGACTTTTTCGGAAGTGAACTTTCTGACACTTCTTCTTGACTTTATGCATGTTACTGTATCCATCGCCAATCCCTCCTTTTTCATGACATGCAATGCAATTAATAAGTTACAGCTTCTACGTGTCAAACTACTGATCGGCATCTATTTGCTAAAGAATAGATACTGCATAAAAGGTTAGTCTTGTTACCTAACCGTCATAAATATAACACTTTATTCTTTTTTTTGCAATGTGAAAACCAAATTTATTTGACGAAATTTAATCTAATTTCTTGATTAATTTTATTCAGTTAAAAACTGTCCGTAAAAGTGTACAACTCAAATATAACAAATCTATATTTTTTGATATATTTATTACAAAAGGTTTTTCTCTAATGTATTTCTTCTATAATAAATGAATATTTTGAAATTATTTCCATTCGTAATTTCTCAAATGTCCTTCCATCTGCATTCCCGCAAAATCATTTTGTCGTAAAGCTTCATATAAAACTATGGCAACCGAATT
Organism: Lachnospiraceae bacterium; assembly: GCA_015057625.1. Classification (GTDB taxonomy): domain Bacteria; phylum Bacillota; class Clostridia; order Lachnospirales; family Lachnospiraceae; genus SIG293. Next base: position 4,623 of record SVDZ01000003.1, read on the forward strand.
TGCAAGATTGAGAGATCTGATTTCCGGGTTCATTGGAATTCTCACGCACGTCTCCTGATTTTCAACGAGAATATTTTCAGGTATCCCTGCACTTTCCTTTCCAAACATTATGAAATCATCTTCTCCAAAAGCTACATCACTGTATCTGTTTGGCGCTTTTGTTGTAGCATACCATATTTTAGCATTTGGATTTTTCTCACAAAAATCATCATAGCTGTCATATACTGTAACATCCAAATGTTCCCAGTAATCCATACCTGCTCTCTTTACTGACTTTTCATTGAGTATAAAGCCCATAGGTTCAATTAAATGTAATTTTGTTCCTGTAGCGCAGCATGTTCTTCCAATGTTTCCTGTATTCTGAGGAATTTCAGGTTCAAGTAGTACTATGTTCATTTTCTAACCTCTCCACAAATTTTCTTACTCTCGAAAGAGCAAGTTTTAAATTTTCAATTGAGTATGCATAAGAAATACGAAGGAATCCCTCACCGCAATCTCCAAATGCAGTTCCAGGTACGACCGCAACCTTTTCTTCCATTAGAAGACGTGTTGCAAACTCTTCCGATGTAATTCCAAATTTTTTAATACTTGGAAATACATAAAATGCACCATATGGTTCGAAACAGTCAAGTCCCATATCGTTGAGTTCATGCACAAGATACTTTCTTCTCTGATTATAGGACTCGCACATCCTTTTCACATCTTCGTCTCCGTTTTTCAAAGCCTCCACTGCTGCATACTGACTGGTTGTAGGTGCACACATAATAGCGAACTGATGAATTTTAATCATCTGTTCCATAATAACCTTTGGTGCACATGCATATCCAAGTCTCCAACCAGTCATTGCAAATGCCTTTGAAAATCCATTTATGAGAACTGTTCTCTCTTTCATTCCTTCAATGGAAGCAATAGTAACGTGTTTTTCTTTGTAAGTTAACTCTGAATAAATCTCATCAGAAATAACATATATATCTTTCTCGATACACACCTGTGCAATGTCTTCCAAATCTTTTTGTTCGAGGATTGCTCCCGTAGGATTGTTAGGGAATGGAAGTACGAGAACTTTCGTCTTTTCAGTAATGTGTTCAAGAAGCTGCTCTTTTGTCAGTCTAAACTCGTCCTCTTCCCTTAAATTAATTATAACCGGAACACCTCTTGTAAGTTCAACACATGGAACATAAGATACGTAACTTGGCTGAGGAACAAGAACTTCATCACCGGGATCAATCATTGCTCTTAATGCAATATCTATTGCCTCACTTCCTCCTACTGTAACAATCACTTCGCTATTGTAGTCGTATTTTACTCCCATCTTTCTATCCAGATATTTGCAAATTTCAATTTTTAATTCTTTAAGTCCTGCATTAGATGTATAAAAAGTTTTACCTTTTTCAAGACTGTATATTCCTTCTTCTCTAATATGCCACGGAGTATCAAAGTCCGGTTCTCCAACACCGAGTGAAATAGCATCTTTCATTTCACTTACAATATCGAAAAACTTTCTGATTCCCGATGGCTTCATATCTTTAGCTACTTTTGAAATCGGATCTCTCATTATGGTGTCACCAACATCCTTTCATCTTTTTCTTCTTCTATCATAGTTACGCCATAGTCTTTGTATTTCTTAAGCACGAAATGTGTTGCTGTGTTAAGAATCTGATCCAGTGTTGACAACTTGCTGGTTACAAACTGCGCAATTTCTTTCATGCTTTTTTCTTCTAATATAACTGTGAAATCAAATCCACCTGACATAAGGTACACTGCTTTTACTTCATCATACTTTGCAATACGCTGCGCGATGTTGTCAAATCCCATTCCCCTCTGAGGTGTCACTCTGACTTCTATGAGGGCAGATACTTTTTCTTCACTGGTGTTGTCCCAATTTATCAATGTATAGTACCCGCAGATTATTTTTTCTTTTTCCATTGCCGCTATTTCATTCGCGACCTCCGCCTCTTCTCTTCCAAGCATAATGGCAAGATCTTTTAATTCAATCCTGCTGTTCTTTTCAATAAGTCTTAATAATTCCTCTCTCATTTAAGCCTCCTTATTTTTCATAAATATCATCGCCGCGAGGGGATTCAAGAAATCTCTTCTCGCCGTTATTGAACAATACCTTATCATTGCCTTCCGTCAAAGTTCCAATGACAGCTGCCGGTATGTCGTTCTCACTGAGAAGTTCTACCAGACCTTCGCCATCATGTGTTGCAATAAGCAACGAACCTTGAGACACCATCCTGTAAGGATTAATTCCAAACAGTTCAGTAACTTCAATGGTCTCCTGCCAAACCGGAATAGCTCTCATATCAATTTCTGCACCCATGCCAAAGAATGAAGCCATCTCCCATATCGCAGCAAAAACACCTCCCGCAGATAAATCGTGCATTTTAAATGTTCCAAAATCTGCTGCTATTTTTGCCTCTTTCTCTACAGAGACATACTGTTTAAACCCAAGACATTCATCGCAAAATCTTCCGTTAAATCTCTCTCTTAAGTTTGCTTCCTCATCCTTTGCTATTATGGCAGTTCCCTCAATACCGAGTGCTTTTGTCATAACAAGCTGTATTTCCGATTCACCTTTAAGTATATCATTAAAATCAGTATTTTTCTCTCCAATAATTGTAACGGATGTTATGATTGTATTAACATCTTTTGAAAATTGTGTGTGCCCTCCTGCAATCTGCATATTATGCTTCTTGCACAGTTCATCATATCTCTTCTCTATACTTTTAATCTGCTTTTCTTTTCCTTCAATTGGTAATATAAGATTGAGAGTCAGGGCAACAGGCTTGTAACCACCTGCCAGCATGGAATTGTATGCTTTGTAAAATGTATAATACTCTGAATCATCAATAGCGTAATCAACCACTCCGGAAGTAACCACTCCCACGTTGGTTCCTGAAATATTAATCACACTACAATCGTTTCCCACTCCACAGCCGCTTACAATGTTTTCATTTTTTGCTGTTACATTTTTAAATACGCTTCTTGTGAGCATTAGCTCTGAAACTTTTCCAATCTTCATATTGTTCCTCTCAAAAAAACTGCCGCCATATTTTCACTTTCTTTATTGTACACGTTTTGTGAAAATCTTGCGACAGTTTATTTATATTTAAGTATTAATTTTTGTTATATGTTTTTATAGTCCTTCATCTTCTGAAGCTTCAGGTTCTGATTTCGGCTTTTCATCTGTTGTGTTTGATGATGAATCAGAAGGTTTATTTACAGAATCCTCTTTCTTCTTGTCTTTTGATTTTTCTGTCTCTTTATCTTTATCTTTATCATCATCCTCTTCATCGTCTTCTTCTTTTTCTTTCTTAGTTCCTTGGACGACTTTTTTAGGAGTCATTCTGTATGTACTTGTGTTAACAAGTTCTTTAGATTCTTCCTTGCCATCAACATAGACAATCTTCCAAAGCTTTGCGACATATCCCACATGACCTGATGAAACTGTTTCCTGATAACTTGTAGGTTTTGAGCTATCCTTTTTCACCTCTGTCTTTATAGGAGTAGTGCTTACAGTCTCACTGACAAACTCAAGTTTTCTGTTTGCATCTCTGGTTTCATGTCCATATACTTTGAATGTAAGTGCTCCGTTTTCATAAATAGATCTGATGTAAATTGGTGCATCTGTATTGTTTTTAAACACAAGATCCTTGTAGTCACCGGCCAATGCCGCATCTGCTGCAAGTGGAACATATCCAACTGACATCGAATGAGGATATCTCTCCACAATTTCAATTTCAGCTCTTAACAATGCATTGTACAATGTGCTACTAACCTGACAGATACCACCGCCGAGACTGTCCTCAACTGCACCGTCTACATATGTACCCGCAGGATAATATCCGTTTTCCTCTGTCCATGGTTCAAGGTGCTCATTGAGAGAACACTTTTCACCCGGATATAAAATGATGCCGTCTAGGAGTCTCGCACCATTCTGAATATTTTTATTTCTGTTAGAAAAACTGCCTCCAACAGAAAAATTAGATGTATACGAGCCCATTGCTGTATCTGAAATCATAGCAAAATCATCTTCGGTATACTCAGGTTTGTCTATTTCTGTCTCTGCCTGAACATCAATTTCAGACTTGCCATCCCAGCTTTCTGTTATAGACTTGTATACAAGTTCTGCTGTTTTTTCATAGTCAACTTTTATTCCTGTCTCTTCAGGCACAACTGAAAAGCCAGTTGATGTAAACTTTAATGTAGCATTTTTTGCTTTTACATTAAGTTTATAGTCATTACATATTTTTTCAATTTTGGAAGCAATACCATCTTCTGCAATGTGCATCTCGATTTCAAACTTCTTACCTTTGTGATCAACATCAAGAAGATCTTTGTATCTTGAAACAATATTTCCTTTGCTTCCAATCTCGACTGCAGAATCAACTACATCTGTGTTGACCCACTCATAGCCTAACTGACCAAGACTGATATTTATTTTCTTCTTATCCATCAAAATGTGAACCTGGGTTTTCCTTATATCATCCACCAGATTTCCAACTGCCGTGTTAGCCTCATCAGCAGTCATCCCACCTACATCAATCTTGTCGATATAAATTCCCTTTTTAATGGTCTGTGCTTCTGTTTTTGAATTAGAAAAAGCAAGGCCTGCTACCATACAGATAGCCATTAATAAATAAATTCTCTTACTCATTTCCGCCTAATTGCCTCCTATAAAAAAGGATGTATAGTAGTTACAACCATGGCTAAAACAAGCAATGCAACGATTACTGCTGCAATCTTTTTGTTATACTTCTGAAAAAATTCCATATCCTACCTCTTTTACTAAATCCTTATAATCTTGTAATCCAAACTAGAGTATATCACAACAATCTGAAAACTCCTAGTAGAATTTTATGCCCTTTTCCTTGAGAATTTTGTCTATTTTTATAGAAGCCTCACCTCTTGAGAGTAAATCTATATCAAAATCCATCTCCATTCTATGATGTCTGTAAAGATCCATAAGATACTTTTTCTGCTTCTCGGTAATTGGCTCAATCTTCTTTTCTCTATACTTTAACTTAGTGCTCTCAAATAAGGTTTTATGTTCTTGTCCAAACTCCTCCTGCAGTTTTTGGTATAGCATTGATGTGATTGAAGCATCGTTAAAAGCCCTGTGGTGATTTTCATCGACAATACCGTAATACTCGCACATGTTGGCCAAAGATTTGCTGGCAAGTGACTTATGAACCTTTCGGGAAATCTTTAGCGTATCAACGCCTTCCTTTTCAAATTCAATTTTCAGGTTGTCTGCATTCTGCTTTAAAAAGCCATAATCAAATGAAAGATTGTGCCCAAGTAGCGGGTAGTCCTTAGCAAACTCAACAAATTTGGGGAGCACTACTTCTATAGTGTCACACCCTCTTACCATTTCATCATCAATTCCGGTAAGCCCTGTAATAAATGGAGATATACTTCTTTCCGGATTTATTAGTTCCTGAAAAGTATCAACCACTTTTCCATCTATTATTTTAAGAGCCCCAATCTCTATAATTTTATCCTGATTAGCTCTGACACCTGTTGTTTCTATGTCCACGCACACGTAACTGTTTACCATATTCTCTCCTGTATTCTTTACTCACCGCTTGTCACAATTGTACTTACCTTCATTGTCCTTGCACTGTAATGCAGAGGATCTCTGTTCTTATAATCAAACAGAATAAATGTCTGATTATTTATATATTCTCCCTCACTCACGTATCTTTCCACATCAAAATCAAATCTCTCAATATGAGTCTGCCCTGCGAGTTGCTTTGAATCATATCCTTCATAATCCGGCAAATATTTTCTTTCTGCTTCTTCATTTATATAGAAAGTATTTATTTGTTTTTTGTATTTTGACATATCATATGCAAACCCGGGTCTGCTCTTAATATTTTCCCTAAGATACACATCCATCACAAGTAACTGTCTGAAAATATCAAATGCTTTATCGTCATGATTTATGTTGTACACATATTCTCTGTAAAAATCAAGAAGCAAATAGTATCTCTTTATTCGCGAATGATGTTCACCATTAGGTGAGGCCTCTTTATAATACTCACCCAATTTATCATACATATCAAAGGGATTTTCAAAATATTTTTCAAGCTGCTTTATTGCACAGCCAAACTGTCCACTATTATGAAATATTTCCAGAACTTCTTCCACGCGCTTAAGTCTCAATATATCATCATAGCTAATCCATTTTGTGGATAACACCTCATAAGGTGGTCTGGACGAGTATGCCATTTCATTTTCTTCAATCTGATATTCTATTTTTGAACCGTGAAGCACCTTCAAAAATCCCAACTGCAATTCGTCAGGTCCTAATGAGTAAACCATATTGAAAGAATTTATAAATGAATTAATATCTTCATTTGGAAGTCCCGCTATCAAATCAAGATGAAGATGAATGTTGCGCGGCTTTTTAAGTTTTTCCACTACTTCTTTAACTTTATTAAAATCCATCTTCCTGTCAATAAGTTGGATAGTTTCAGGGTTAGTAGTCTGAACACCTATCTCTAACTGTATTAATCCCGGCCTCATCTGACTGATAATCTCAATTTCCTCGTCAGTCATAATGTCTGCGGCAATCTCAAAATGGAAATTTGTTATTCCATTATCATTTTCCTTTATGTATCTCCATATTTCATCAGAATGATTTCGCTTGCAGTTAAATGTCCTGTCTACAAACTTCACCTGCGCAGTCTTGTTATCGAGGAAGAATTGCAGTTCCTTCTTTACCAGTTCAATATCTCTGAATCTAAGTTTTTTATCAATAGATGACAGGCAATAACTGCAAGAAAAAGGGCACCCTCTACTGCTCTCGTAGTATATTATTCTGTTTTGAAAATCTTCCAGATTCTCATAGACAAATGGAATTTTTGACATATCAACAATTCCCGCGTCACGATTTTCACATATTAAGTCTCCACAGTCACCCTCTGCAGATGAAATATCATTTTTCCCTTTTCTGTAACTGATTCCGTCAATTTCTCCCAGATATGTATCCACATCTTCATTATTATTTTTAGCATCAATCCACGCGCTGACTGCTTTTGTAAACGTCTCTTCACCTTCGCCCCTGAAAATCCCCTTAACGTAGTTCATTTCTTTAAGAACAGCAGGGGCATTATATGAAACCTCAGGGCCGCCTAACCAGATTGGTACATTACTCATTATCTTCCTTAGGTCATCTACAATGTTTTTTACATATTCTATATTCCATATATAACAAGAGAATGTTAGTACGTCCGGTCTTCTCTCGTATATATCCTGAATAATGTCCGTCTCGTATCTGTTAATAGTGTATTCAGCTATTTCTATTTCATTATCTTCCAAATATTTTTCACCCAGATATTTTTCTGCATAGGCTTTAAGACTGTATACCGCAAGATTTGAGTGAATATATTTAGCATTAATCGCAACCAATAATATTTTCATTGAATTCTCCCGTTTATTTATAGATTTATTCAACTTTTCTAACAATATAAAACTATACACCTAATTGCCAGTCTGTTACAATACATAAAGAAAATAAAAATTTATTTTAGGAGCAATATATGAATTTTGATGATTATACACTTGTATGGGAAGATGACTTTAATTATGAAGGTCGTCCCGATGAAACTAAATGGGCATTTGAGACCGGCAACCATCAATGGCCAAACAAAGAACTTCAAGCTTACTCTGACAGACCAAACAATGTTTTTATCAAAGACGGTTGTCTGGTAATAAGAGCACTTAAAGAAAAGGACGGAGAGAGGGAATACACCTCCTCTAAAATTACGACTGCAGGAAAACAAGCTTTCCAATACGGATACTTTGAATTTAGGGCAAAGATTCCAAGAGGCAAAGGTTCATGGCCTGCCATCTGGATGATGCCTGAGCAGGACTGGTCATTTCTTCCCGACTATGTGCCAAGAAAAGATAACGGCAGACCCGACTGGCCTAATATTACAGAGGAAATGAAAAAAGAGTTTGGCGGCATTCCTGATAAAATGAAATGGCCTGAGTGCGGCGAGATTGACATCGTGGAACATGTGGGAAGAATGGAGAATGATTTGTTGTTCAGTTTACACAACAAGAATCACAATCACGCCAATAAAAAAACTGTTCCTTATACCAAGAGAGTTCATTTCGATATTGATCTTTTTGCTGACTTCCATAACTATGCCATGGAATGGACCAAAGATTATATTGAATATTTTATAGACGGTGTAAGCTACTGCAGATACAACAGAAGCGACGACAAAGAATGCCAGGGACATGATTCATGGCCTTACGACAAGCCATATTTCATTATTATGAACATTGCTGTGGGCGGAGGTCTTGGAGGACCTGTTGACGAGACAGCTTTGCCTTATGAATTTATGATTGATTATGTAAAAGTATGGCAAAAAAATGGAAACCCTTAAACCAAAGGGTTTCCATTTTTTTACAAAGAAAAAAGCGGGTGATGGGAATCGAACCCACGTATCCAGCTTGGAAGGCTGGTGTTCTACCATTGAACTACACCCGCAAAGTGCCCAGTTCCGGAATCGAACCAGAGACACGAGGATTTTCAGTCCTCTGCTCTACCAACTGAGCTAACTGGGCACACATTTATATGTGCGTTAGCACTTGCATTGACTAGTTTATTATAATCTCAGATGTTTGTCAAGCAAAAAATCTATATTATTTATATTCTATTTTTTCGTACTGTGGTTTTACCAGTGTCAAAATATCATTATACAGATATTCATGTCCTTCAACTGTTGGCATCTGACAATTTGTGTAAAGATAATCCGCTATGCTAAAAAATGAGTACTCAACCGGTTCTGTATACACATAACTTCCATCACTTAATTGTGCATACGCCCTAATTCTCCATTCATCTGAATACTCCATGGGATTTCTTGTTGAAAATAACATTGTCATTGCATATGTAGTTGAAGGCACTTCATTATCCCATTTGTTATATGGCATTTTACCTTTTGATGTACTTTCAAAACTTCTTACATAAGGATGGTTACTTCCAACATACAAAACACTCTCGTCTGCAAATTCTGATAACGAGTATACCACTCCTGAACTTATAACTTTTTCCCCTTTTATCTCGTCTGCAACTGTATAAACCGTTCTAAGACCTTTTGATTTCGAACTAATCTGACATCCGTTTATTCCAAGAGTATACTTATCTGTAACGACATTTATATTACCATTTCCCTCTCTTGGCACTGCTTTAATTCCAATATATCTGCCGGTTGATATACTTCCATATATTTCATTTTCTGAAATAAAAGGTACGCCCTCTATCTGTTTGGCATCTTCGGGATTGTAACTATCATCGCTTTTTACTACCTCAATCTGCTTTTCTGCATTCGGACTAACTTTAACAACAGGATCTTTCCCCTTTGTTCCTATAAATGTCTGACCATTTCTAGTCCATCCCATTCCTGCACCGATAGCTTGTGTTCCATCCATTTCTAACTGGCTACGCATAATAACCTCGCCATCTGTTACAGTGAGACTTCCACCATCTCCGGTCTTTCCATCAACACTATTTGTAGATCCTCCACCTACTGCTCTAAGACCCGATTCACTTATGGCTGTCAATTTCCCTCCATTAACGGTAATATCACAACCAGCTCCGCCTATTTTATTTGCATCTCCTCCTCCAATTGCAAGAGAATACTGAGATGATACATTTACTTCACCGCCATTTACAATCAGCGTCCCACCATTTCCGCCTTCAAGATAAGAAACACCACCGCCGATACCTACGCCCTGAGAACTGCCTGCCTCAACATATCCGCCATTTACTGTCACATCAGCGCCTTCTGCTGCTGTATAATTATCTCCAAAACCTGCGCCAATACCTGAACCGTATTGTGATTTAGCCAACACTGTTCCGCTTTCAATAGTAATTGTGCCCGAACTCTTTCCTGAAATACGTGTTGAATATGTATTTGCTATTCCACCAATTGCCGCACCAACATGTGCATTTGCTTCAACCGTAGCCTCTTTAATTACAATTTCCCCACAAGCCTTGTCTTCACAGTAGCGGCTTGCACCTATAGCTGCGCATGCATCTCCTGTCTGCACTAATAATTCTCCCTTACCTGAAATCGTAAGTTTTGATTTTGACGGAATATGTATACCTGCATTGTACAAACTTGTTAATGAACTCTTTGTTTCCTCAGGAACTACTATTTCCACCTGAGAATCGTCTGCTACAATCGCGCTGTCATATTCTGACCTAATATTAATATTTTCTAAAACAATTGTCGCCTTAACCCCTTTAGTAACAACAATATTATCACTTGTCAAAACTACACCTTCCTTCATTCGAATTGTGTAAAATCCATCCGAAATAATATCAAGTTCTTCACCGAACTCAACTTCTCCCATTGCTGATACAACAAAATCTCCTGCCTCAATTGTTTCGTATTGATTTTCATTTGCCTGTACAGGCAATTCCAAAAATATTATTGTAACTGTCAATACCAAAGCCTGTGCCTTTGTCAAAACAACACTTTTCATTCTCCAATACCTCTCATATCTTTCTTATTCTTTTGTCATATGTACTATTCCCAATACTGCTCCATACAAGTCTGAAGGACTTTTCTATAAAACCAAAAAACTGCTATCACTTCTAAAATAAAGCAACAGCAGTTTCATTATTTATTATTTATTTTTATTAATAACAAATTTATTTACCATCGCCGCCATTGCAATAAGCAGAAGTTCTGCCACGCTGGCCCAAAGTCTGGCTACAACCGAAATAATTCCGGCCATTCCATTGGACATAAGTCCTGTAAGGGTTGTGAAGGCAAAAATCATTACCCACTCGCGAACTCCGATTCCGGATGGAGCAAATACTGCAAAAAATCCTACTGTTACAGCAAGTCCATAAACTCCACCAACAAAGAGAAACTCTGATGCATTGATTGGATTAAATGAATTAACAAGCATATAGAACCCAATTCCACAGATAATCCAGTTCAAAATAAAGCAGATAACCACTTTTATCATATCTGGATAATTAATCTCAATTATTAAATCTTTTTTGTGTGTGATCTTCTCTATGATTCCAAAGAAGAAATTAAGAATCTTAGGATTAATCATTATAAAGAATACTACAACAATAACAGCGATTGCAGCTATAAAAACTAAAACTGCAGTTGAATCTGAAATACTGTTTGGAACTACATATCTGATTAATGTCAAAAGTCTCTCCCTTGGGAAGAAGATTAATGAAATTAAAAACAGGAATGCCGCACCGAATAATGTACACAGGTTCTCAAGAAGGAAGCATATTGTAACCTTTCTCATAGGCACTCCCTGCTCGTCGTATGCCGGGAAACGTGCAGCTAATGTAAATACTTTACCCGGAATATATCTTCCAAGTGTGGAGTACAGATATGTGGTAACTGCAGTGCTTGCCTTGATAGAACACTTGTTAAGCTTTGTAATATAATGCCATAAAAATGCCTGTGTAGTTTTGTAAACAAAGTACATCAAAATGGCCATAGTAAACCAGAACCAGTTAATCTTAATGTGTTCTTCTCTAATCTCTGAAATATTTCTCTTAAAAAATCTCACAAGATAGTAGAGAACTAAAGCAAGAAAAATAAACTTAACTACACTGACAATTTTCTTTTTCTTTTTTTTCTTTTCTGCCTTGATGACATCATCTCTGTTCTGATCGAAATCATCTATTATCTCTGTAGCATACTCAATATTTTTCTTTGAGCTTGCTATAACTGTGTCATAATTCTTTTCGATGGAAGCCTTGATTCCTCCAAGGTTCTTTTCAAAATCATCAAACTTTTCTTTTAGGTAATTAATCTCAAGCTTTGAGAAGTCTATTGCGAACTGACCCAGTTCAAACATATCGAGAACTTCTTTGTACTTGTGACTCCAGCCAACTAAAAGTACAGGTACTTTTTTCTGAAGTGAACCAATCATAGCATGGAATCTTGATGCGACTACAAACTCACATCTGGCAATGTACTCACGAATTTCTTCAGCATCCATTTCCTTGTGATACCATCTTACCTTTGACTTGTCAGCAACTTTTTCATATATCTCATCGCCAACCATAAGATCATTGTTTCTAGGCTTTGTACTGTTGATTCTTGCAGCGTTTGCAATGATGAATACATTGTATCCCTTTTCATTTAAGTAATCGATGAACTTAACTGTCTCTCCAATATAATCAATATTCATCTTTGTACATTTTTTATTAACTACTGAACTGATAGAAAGACCTGCAACTTTTTCTGTAAAGAAATCGTCTTTAGCACAGTCCTCTTCAACCATTTTTGCAATCTTTTCGTCATCTTCCATAGTAAATGCACCGTCTGCACACAGTTTTACATTGTCGGAAATCTTGATACCCTTAAGGTTTTCAAGTGTGATTTCTCCTCTTGCACAGATAAGTTTAAGCTTTGGAAGAATAATTTTTGCCAATATTTTATTAATTGGATTTTTGAAAGGCCCCATAGCCTGTGAATACTTGATTACTCTAGAGCCCATCATAATAGGCACTGCCGCACAGACAAATGCGTAAGTATTCATAACAATTCCACGGCTGTCAACGAATGAAATCCCTGCCTCATCCAAAACAAAATCTGTATTCTTGTAGGCTCTCAAAATTTTATTTTTGCAAAGCAGCTTGCCAATAGGCTTAATCCAGCCAAACAAGGCGTACAAAATTGCTAAAGGAAATGCTACAAAAAGTAACTGCTGAGGTGTGCAGGATACGATATTGATAAAATCAAACGGTATCTGATCCTTGTCCTCATCCGGATAAACTGACATTAAATTAATTTTCAATCTCTTTCCATACTTTTTGTACAACTGCTTAATAGAACTCTGAAGCATAGCTGCAGCGCCCTTATTTCCACTGTAACTTGCTGCTGTAATCGCAATTACTATATCCTTCATTTATACCTCTCCAATCAAATACTTCTTTACGCAACAATAAGAACGCCGAAGCGTTCTTAGTTGTTAACTATTATTTGTTATTTTTCTCTTCACATTCTTTATCATAATCTAATTTTCTGACATGATACTGAACATCTTCGATAAGCTTTCTGCTTGAAGCTATAACGTCAGCAAGCAATGCAATAATAAATGTCTGTACACCCATAAGTATAAATGTGCTTGCCAAAATAAGCGACTGTACATGCCCTACTCCATGTCCTGTTGCCAATAAAACGAGGAATCTAATTCCTATACCGAAACCAACAAGGAACAAAAGTATTCCTATTGTTCCAAAGAACATAAGTGGTTTGTATAACATAAATGCACGTATGATTGTGATAGTAGATCTCTTTACATATCCAAACATACTGCTGAATAATCTTGATTTTCTAAGTTCAGGATTCGTTCTGATAGGAACCGACTGCATAGCAATCTTCTGACGTCCTGCCTGAATAATAGTCTCAAGTGTATATGTGTATTCGTTAGTAACATTAAGTCGAAGTGCAGCTTCTCGGCTGTATGCTCTGAAACCACTTGGAGCATCAGGTATATCTGACTTTGAAGCAACTCTTACTGTCCAGCTTCCCAAATGCTGAAGTTTCTTCTTGAGTGGAGAGAAATGAGCTGTGTTATCAATTGGTCTCTCCCCAATTACGATGTCTGCTTTCTCTTCAAGTATCGGTCTGACTAACTTTTCGATATCATCCCCACAGTACTGATTATCTGCATCTGTATTTACAATGATATCTGCTCCATTTCTGAGACATGCATCAATACCGGCCATGAAACCTTTCGCAAGACCTTTATTTCTTCTAAAATTAACTACGTAATTTACGCCCCATTTTTTTGCCACTTCAACTGTGGCATCCTGACTTCCGTCATTGATGATGAGATATTCAATCTCATCAATGCCATCAATATGCTTTGGCAATGCGTTAAGTGCAATCTCAAGTGTCTCTGCTTCGTTGTAACATGGTACCTGAATTATTAACTTCATAACTGTTACTGTCCTTTCGTCGTTTCAAATTGTATTTTATTCAAAAAACTTCCTGTGCTTTTACTCGTGGCCTTCATACATGTCAGGTGTGAAAAGTACAAGTTCATTTTCTTTTTTGATAAGGTCTTCTTTGAGGTTCTCGCCTCTTACCAAAATGATATCTCTTCCCTTGCTATCCATATCATAACCGGTAAACATATAGAAGTTTCCTTCTCCCATTACCGAATTACACTCATCGATAGCTCTCTTTACATATTTCTTGCTTGCAATTACGAAGAACTCTGTCTGCCCCTGATCTTTTACATAATTGATTCCTCCAACATTGTAATCATTCATTACAAACTGGTAAAGCTTAACAAGCACCGCATCGTCATGTCTGTAAACACATGGATATTTCTCTGACAATTCTCCGATACCATCAATGTGGTTAATAAATTTGGTGATATGCGACATTCTGTCAGTAATTCTATTATCTCTGTCATTTCTTACTTTTACAAATACGTTGTTGATAATGCCCACTGACACCACCAATATAATTGCAAATGTACAAATATGAATAAACTCTTTTTTTGTCTCTGTAAGAATAAGAATAATAAGCATTATTGCAAGAGCAAATAATCCAGCTTTAAACATAGCCGAAACTAAATGTGGAAATGCATCATTCGTTCTTGATTTTACAATATCCAAAAAGCTTGTTAACGAAAGAAAATATCTTGAGTTTGTAGCAGGCTTATTCTGTAACTGTGGGCATACCCACTTTACAAAAGCAAATAAAGTAACTGTATAAACTGCCACAGATGATATTTTTGATTTAATCTTAATTATCTGTTCTTTCTTATTAGTTAATGCAAACAATGCAAGTGTACAGATAGGAGTTACTGAACCAACCACATATCTTCCGTACATCATTCTGTCTGATCTTTTTAAATCAATTCCATTGAAAAACTCCCATGCATGCGGGAAGAAGAACAGTGCTCCAAGGAAGAATGTTCCAAGAAGACAAAGCAATGAGAATACAGCAAATATTTCTTTGCCCTCTCCTTTTCTTTCCTTAAATGTTCTTAAAATAATTACTGCTGCCGCAATAAATCCGATAATAGCCAATCCGTATGTTGATGCAAAAAGATTGAATAACCATCCTATAAATAATTTGGTCTGAATGATTGCACCCTTTGGAGTGAATATTTTCATAAATGTTTCTATATCAAAGTTTTCAACGCTGGCATGCTTTGTACCGTACTTTCCGTACACTCCATGCTTAACGTATCTTGAAACAAATTTATCAATAACCATCAATACAACAGTTACCGGAACATATGCACTGTATACAACCATTTTTTTCTTAAACCAAATATGGACAATTGCAATAGTCATAACTGTTGCTATGAGCAACACAATACCTCTGGAATGTGCCATATAAGAATATACCGATACTGCCGCAAGTAGAATACTGTAAGCTACAAACTTCTTTCCCTTCATGTCCTCATCCATACTGAGTTTTAATATGATTAAAACTAAAACCCAAGGAAGAAGGATGAGCATCATATCTCCTCTTGCATACATTGTGTAAAGCCACATTGATGGAATAGCTGTTCCGGCCACAGCTAAGAACAATGCATATACTTTTGATTCCACCTTAAGATACTTTCTCACAATATTGTAAGCAATTACAGGAATAAAACTTATGCAGAACATGTGAAAGGCCATTATAACCTTATACATTCTAAACGGATTATGTTTAAAAAGAAGGTATATAGGAAGATAAAGCAATGACTGACCATATTTATAATAGAAGCCGCCCATTGTCTGAACACAAATGCTCCAATCATCTCCTGCAAGGAACGCTGTATTTGCAATAGTTCCCACTTCATCAAGAACAAGTGGAACACAAAGGTGTATTCCATAAAAAACTGAAACTGCTGCAAATGCTAAATACATCAATATACTTATCGACTTATCTGATAAATTTTTCACTGTTTCACCTCTAATAATCATCATTATCCTAAAATACATTATCATATTAAGATACTATTTTGCAAGTAAAATCTACTTCTGATGAGATTTTACTTTTGTCCACAGATTTGCACAATACTGCTTCAATTCTGTATCCTGATATCTGAAGGTCTCATTGAGAGGATTATTAAGGTCAGGTGCACATGCGTTGTTTCCCAGATAATAATCATCTCTAAACTTTTCATATGTGCTCTTAACTGATGAGTCATAGCCTACATATTCCTCATTAATCTCAGAGACATCTTCCTCTATCATGTAATTGATAAACTGATTTGCCAACGTGGTTTCCTTGCAATCTTTTGTGATAACCATACAGTCACACCACTCGTTGGTCCCCTGATTTGGAAGGAAGAAATCCAAGTTTTCATTTTCGTCTATTACGTAGGCTCCATCTCCTGAGTATACTACGGCCATAGCTTTGTTTCCGGAAATCATATTATCCATAACATCATCACCTACATAAACCGGATCCATAGTATCTCTCTGTTTGATAAGCCACTCATAAGCTTCATTATATTCCTTCTTGCTCTTTGTATTCATTGAATAACCAAGAGACTTCAAGGCAATCATAAATGAGTCTCTCTCTGAATCGTACATATAGACATTGCCTTTGTACTTTTCGTTGAGCAGAATATCCCAACCTTCTTCTAAGTCCTTTTCGTCCACAACTGTCTTATCGTAGACAATACCTACACCTCCCCAGAAATACGGAACTGTGTATTTTCCTTTAGGATCATATTCATTATTCCAAAGGTGTTCAATAACATTGTCTTTGTTTGTAATGAGACTCCAGTCGATAGGCTGAAGATACTTTTCTTTTATGAGTCTTTCGATCATATAATCGGAAGGAACGAGTACATCGTACTTTTCCCCACTCTGAAGTTTCGTGTACATTGACTCATTTGAATCAAAAGTCTCATAGATAACTTTGCAGTTGTATTCCTTCTCAAAATCATCCAGCAATGTCTTGTCAATGTACTCTCCTGCATTGTAAACCTTTAATACTTTTTTACCGGCGCCACTCATATTAAATGAAAAGCCTGCGATAAACAATACAAGTAAAACTCCGCCTGTAAGTACCACTCTTCTTCTCAAAGTTCCGGCTTTTGTCTGATATGCCATTCCCGTACTCTTGTGAGTCTTTCTCACAATTGCAGGAATTACATTTACAAACACAAGTACCAGTGTAACCACGACTATAAGAATTGTAGACAATGCATTGATTGTAGGATTAATTCTCTTTGACATGTTGTAAACCACAATGGAAATATTCTCCACTCCATTTCCTGTAACAAAATATGAAACAACGAAATCATCAAGAGACATTGTAAAAGCAAGAAGCATTCCCGCAAAAATACCCGGCTTCAACATCGGTATAACTACCTTTGTGAGAGCCTGGAACGGAGTTGCTCCTAAATCCATTGCTGCATTTGCAAGATTATGGTCCATCCTTCTGACTTTTGGATAAACGCTGGTAATTACATACGGCGTACAAAAAGCTATATGTGATAACAGCATGGCCACATATCCCTTCTCTATCTTTAATGAAGAAAAGAAAATCATAAGACCGATAGCTGTTACAATATCCGGATTCATAATCGGAAAATTATTTACATTGAGTATCCACTCTTTTATTAGTTTTCTGCTTCTCGATAAACCTATGGCTGTGATAGTACCAAGTACTGTCGATATTATTGTTGAAATAATCGCAATGCTTAAAGATACATACACCGCACTCATGACACTGTTATCATGAAGAAGTTTCTCATACCATCTGAAAGAAAATCCCGTGTAGTGAGTAAGAGATTTTGATGAGTTAAATGAGAACACCATAGTCACTACAATTGGAAGGTAGAAAAATATAAAACAAAGGGCGATATATAGTTTTGCGCCAATACTATTTTTCTTTTTCACACTATTCTCCTCCCTTCTCTTCAGGATCTATCTTGTTCATAAACCTCATAAGAGCAATGATTACGAGAGCAAGAATAAGTGAAATTGCACTACCAAAGTTCCAATCACCAATCGAGATAAACTGCTGTTCAATCAGATTTCCGATAAGTGTATACTGAGCACCACCCAAAAGTTTTGGAATGACGAAGGTTGAGATTGAAAGCAGGAATACCATTGTAATTCCGTTGATAATTCCCGGCAGTGATAATTTCAAAATTACCTTTGTAAATGTCTGAACTCTGTTTGCTCCAAGGTCGGCTGCCGCTTCCACAAGAGAATGGTCCATTTTTGCCAGTGATGTGTGAATAGGAATAACCATAAACGGCATCAAATCACATATAAGACCTATTATTACCGAAAAGTCCGTATACATCATATTTACCGGATTGATTCCCAACAATGAAAGAAACGAATTAACCAGTCCATTGTCTGACAAAAGACTAATCCATGCGTAAGTTCTAAGCAATGTATTAATCCACATTGGGATTGTTACAAGCAAAATCAAAATCCCCTGAACTTCTTCTCTTGCCTTTGAAATAATATATGCCATAGGGTATCCAAGGAAAAGACATATTACAGTTGTGGCAAGACCTAGTTTTAATGATTTAAAAAATACATTCAAATAGACAGGTTCGAATATTTTCCTGAAGTGCTCTGCTGTAAATGAAATATTTACCAGAGTACTTGTTCCCTTTGTAATGGAGTAGAGAACTATAAGAAATAATGGAACCACTATAAGAAAGAGCGACCATACAATGTATGGATTTACCAGTTTTTTAAAATGTTTCATTTATTTATCCTTCTAAAAAATATTTCTGTAAATCTGTTTCACAATCATTTGTGTATTAATATTCCATAGTGTACATAACATGAATATCATCCGGATCAAGTCTCATTCCAACTTCGATTCCGAGCTTGTAATATTCTGTAGTGTGCACTTTGTATTGTCTCTTATCTGTCTCTACTAAATATTCGTAGTGCACTCCCTTGAATACTTCCGACACTACCTTTCCTGTAAGCTGTCCGTCTTTCTTGTCTACTATTTTGATATCCTCCGGTCTTAACACAACTTCAATTTCTTCATTTTTCTTGAAACCTTTATCGACACAGACAAACTCAACATCATCAAACTTAACCAGACAGTCATCCAGCATCGTTCCCTCGATAATATTTGACTCGCCGATAAAGTTTGCAACAAATCTGTTCTCAGGCTCATTGTAAATGTCAATCGGCGTTCCAATCTGCTGAATGACTCCATCATTTAAAACTACAACCGTGTCTGACATTGACAATGCCTCTTCCTGATCGTGTGTGACAAAAATAAATGTAATTCCAACTTCCTGCTGTATCTTCTTAAGCTCTGTCTGCATTTCTTTTCTGAGTTTCGCATCAAGGGCTCCAAGAGGTTCGTCCAGTAAAAGTACCTTTGGTTCATTTACTAGTGCCCTTGCTATGGCAACTCGCTGTTGCTGACCGCCGGACAGCAGAGTGACATCTCTTTTTTCAAAACCTGAAAGACCTACAAGTTTAAGCATCTTCATTACTTTTTCATGGATCACATCCTTATCGACCTTTTTAAGATTTAATCCAAAGGCTATGTTGTCATAGACATTCAGGAAAGGAAACAGTGAATATTTCTGGAATACTGTATTTACCTCCCTCTTGTAGGATGGAATTTTAGTCAAATCATCTCCGTTAAACAAAACGGAGCCCTGACTTGGTTCTTCAAAACCTGCTATTATTCTTAAGATAGTAGTCTTACCACATCCTGACGGACCAAGCAGTGTAAGGAATTCATTTTCATGAATGTTCAAATCTATTCCTCTAAGCACCTGCTGGTCATCAAAGTTTTTTGTTAATCCTTTAATTTCGATAATTGTATTACTCAATTTATATCTCCTTGCAAATCTTTTTTGGATTTATATCTCCTTGCAAATCTTTTTTACGGTTTTCTATCTCTTTGTATATGCGTAATTTCTCAGCACTTTGTCCCATATTACATACGCCTCATATGTCTGATGCAGGAAGCCGTCAGAACAGTACTCTTTCTTTAGGTACCCCCTCTTATCAGCCAGGTATGATGCAATGTCAATAAACTCATATCCATTTTTCGCACAATACTCTCTCATAAGTTTATTTAACTTGTGAAGTCTCTTTCTGAATTCCACATAAAACTTTGATCCTTTAAGAGTGTATGTGTCGCTGATAATATATATTTCCACTTCAGGATTATACTTTTTCATCTTTTTAATAAACTCTATATAATGCGTATACGCTGCATCAAGACCTCCCACATTAAGCACATCATTTATGCCAAAGAAGAGAAATACTTTTTTGGCTCCAAGTTCCTTAACCACTTTGTGCGGTGCAACATGTTTTCCCCTGTAAAGAGGATGAAGATCAGACTCCTCTGACAATGCATGGATAAGATTATAACTTCCAACTCCCATCATCTTAGCGCCATCAAGATATCCCTTTTCTTTATTTCTGATATAATTTCCGAATCCAAGCATAACCGAATCTCCAAAGAAAACTGAGTCCTTGAAAAATCCGTCCGTCTCCTTGAAGTTTCCATTAATAACACTGTCGGCATTTTTGATTTTACACTTCTTAGCCTTTGACCATACACTGTAATACTTTTTCTTTTTAATCACTTTGTATGTTCTAATTTTCACATAATAAGTTTTATCTTGAACAAGCTCATACAAGTTAGTCATATCGGCCTGTTTGTTCGCTATTCTCACTTTCTTTGCCTTTGAAAAATCCTGCTTTTTGCTGTAACAGATCTCATATCCGTCGATTTTCTTACTTCTTTCCCAGGAAATATTTAGGGTTGCTGTTTGAAGTGATTTTGCACTTACCAGTTTTACATTAGTCACAACTTTAATCGGCTTACTAAACTTTCCTCTCCTAACAGCTCCGTTGCCTGATACAAAGCCGCAAACTTTGACTTTATAAAAACATCCCGGCTTTAATTCCTTCAACCTGAAAACATCGTCGTTTGTAACACTAACCCTTTTATAATTTTTCTTTTTATACTGGCGGGCATATACTTCATATCCGCTGATTCCACTCTGCTTCCTCCAGGTGATTTTGGCTTTATTATCATCCCCAACAATCTTTATTAAAGGCTTTTCAATTTCAATTGTAGTTTCAATCACTTTACCCGCTGTAGTCTCAATCTGATTATCGGATGTGGTTTCAATCTGATTACCGGATGTGGTCTCAATCTGATTACCCGATGTAGTTTCCAGTTCTTCTGCTCTTATCATATCTGTTTTGTCATGGCAAGAATTCAAAACTACAATAGCAGAAATGATTGATATACCCGATACTATTCCTTTTAATATCTGCTTTTTCATAATTCCCTCTTTTCATTAATATTCCGAAGCAAACTCCAAAGGCAATTATATCACGTTTATATATAAATGTACAAAGAGTAAAATTCAAACCTCTACAAGTATATATCAACTGTGGGCAAATAAATTTTGACTACTGATTTTTCTTCTGTTACAATTGGAATGTTTCGGAAAAATTATATTTTATGGACTAATCGCCCCCGAAGGGCTATACACATATCGTTTTACCATCTAAAGGTATAAAACAAAATAACCCGGCATGTCTTTTACCTTCCAAATAGGATATTTGTTTGTTTAGAAGGTATATAGCCAAAATAGCCCGGCATGTCTTTTACCTTCCAAATGAGATATTTGTTTGTTTAGAAGGTATATAGCCAAAATAGCCCGGCATGTCTTTTACCTTCCAAATGGGATATTTGTTTGTTTAGAAGGTAATTGATAAATAATAAACAAACTTGGTTTACCTTCCAAATAAATATAATGGTTGTTTGGAGGGTAATTGACAACAAATTAACAATTTTGCTTTACCTTCCAATTCAAGAAACATCCTAAATGGAAGGTAAAACGGAGAATTCTGTGTTTCATAAAGTATAGTATATGAAATGTGAGCAATAGTTTTCAGATGAGCAAAGCATAAATGTGACAATCCCTGTGACGATAGCTATATTTTCGTTACGACGAACATTCTAGCTGAAAATGCGGGCGCTGTTTGAGTCCGAAGGACGAGTTGCGCAGGAGCATTTTCTAATAAGCGAATGCGAGGAGTAGAAAATATAGTGTGTCACGGATTGTTACTTTATGCGTGCTCATGGAAAACTTTGCGTCATTTCAAAACCTATACTTTATGAAACACAATCCTATCTATATGGAAAAAGGAGCATTATGAAATCTAAACAGTTTACACATTCAATTTTATTATTAATTACTGCTTTGGTATGGGGCATTTCTTTTGTCTCTCAAAATTATGGCGGTGATGCACTTGGTTCTTTTACATTTAATTCAATAAGATCTTTTCTTGGAGGACTTATACTCATACCTGTTATTCTGTTGCTTGACAAATCAGGTAAGTCACCTAAGGCTCCAAAGTCATCTGCAGGCAGAAAACAGCTTTTCATTGCCGGTGGGTTATGTGGAATTATACTTTGCATTGCCAGCAACTTTCAGCAAATTTCTTTTTCTTTCGGGGCAACTTCCGGAAAAGCCGGATTTTTGACAGCCTGCTACATTCTAATCGTTCCGATTCTTGGAATATTTATGAAGAAACACTGTCCTCTAAATGTGTGGATTGGCGTTTTTCTGGGTCTGATTGGTTTATACCTTCTTTGCTTTAAAGAAAATGATGGTTTCAAGATATACGATATTCTTTTACTAATCTGTGCCTTTATTTTTTCTTTACACATTATTGTAATTGATAAATATTCACCTCTTGTAGATGGTGTGAGAATGGCTTGTATACAGTTTTTTGTTTGCGGAATCCTAACCGCATTTCCGATGATATTTATGGAAATGGGTGTTTCACTCAAAGGAATTGATAACGAAACATTTAATTCATGGTTATCTAATTTTCATTCTTTCAAGCCATTAATTCCACTTTTGTATTCAGGTTTCATTTCCTGTGGAGTAGGTTACACGCTACAGATTGTAGGGCAAGAGGGGGTAAATCCCACTGTAGCATCCTTACTTTTAAGTTTTGAATCAGTGTTCTCGGTATTAGCAGGTTGGATAATTTTAGGCGAGCATATGAGCAAAAGAGGCATTCTCGGATGCGTACTTATTTTTTTTGCAATTATAATTTCGCAGATTAATTTTAGTTTCTTTGTTGAAAAAAAGGAAAACTTTTCAGCTCACGCCTTGGGAGACAGCTAACAACTTAGCACAATCAACATAACAAATTTGTTAACTTAAAAAAAGAACTACAAAACAGAAGTTTTAACACTTCATATTTGTAGTTCTTTTTTATTAACCTCTATTCTGAGCATCTACAAGATTTGTACTGTGGTAAATCTCTCTAAGCTTTGGCTTTTCAATTTTACCTGTAGCATTTCTTGGAACTTCAGCGAAAATAATCTTCTTTGGTCTCTTGTATCTAGGAAGGGTCTTACAGAATTCCTGAATCTCTTCCTCTGTACATTCAGTGTCAGGATTGAGTTCAATGATAGCTGCTGTAATTTCTCCAAGTCTCTCATCTGCAAGTCCGATTACAGCCACGTCTTTTATCTTTTCAAACTTACTCAAGAAGTTTTCAATCTGTACAGGATAAATATTTTCACCACCACTGATAATAACATCTTTCTTTCTATCTACCAGATAGATAAATCCATCCTCATCCATCTCTGCCATATCACCTGTGAACAACCATCCATCTTTCAAAGTGTTTGCAGTTGCTTCAGGATCGTTGTAGTAGCATGTCATTACTCCAGGTCCCTTAACAATAAGTTCACCAACTTCTCCCTGTGCAACTTCTACACCTTCAGGATCAACTATCTTTGCTTCCCAGCCATAACCGGGAATTCCAATAGCTCCAACTTTATGGATATTATCCATACCAAGATGTACACAACCAGGTCCTATTGATTCACTGAGCCCGTAGTTAGTATCATATTTGTGATTTGGGAAGTACTCTTTCCAACGCTTAATAAGACTCTGTGGAACCGGCTGAGCACCAATGTGCATAAGTCTCCACTGAGATAACTTGTAATCTTCTATCTTTAATTCTCCTCTGTCAAGTGCAAGAAGAATATCCTGTGCCCAAGGTACTAACAGCCAAACTATGGTGCATCCCTCATTTGATACTGTCTCAAAAATAGTCTTTGGTGTAACACCCTTTAATAAAACTGCCTTTCCACCTGTGAGAAGACTTCCAAACCAATGCATCTTTGCACCTGTGTGATAAAGTGGCGGAATACATAAAAATACATCATTTTTAGTCTGTGCGTGATGATTCTGTTCAACTTTTGCAGAATGCATAAGGCTCTCGTGATTATGAAGAATAGCCTTAGGGAATCCTGTTGTTCCTGATGAAAAATAAATAGCTGCATCATCTTTGTCATCAAGGATAATATTTGGTGCTACTGACGAACAGTTATTTACAAGATTATCATATGGTTCTGCAAATGTAGGACATGTTCCACCTACAAAGAAAAGAATTCTCTTTTCTCCTATATCATCAACTATCTCTTCGATACGTCCTATAAATTCAGGTCCAAAGAAAAGCACATCTGCTTCTGCTAAATCAAGACAATATTTGATTTCTTCAGCATCAAATCTGAAATTCATAGGTACTGCCAAGGCACCTGTCTTTAATATTCCAAAATAAATAGGTAACCATTCTAAACAGTTCATCATAAGAATGGCAACTTTGTCTCCCTTTTGAATTCCTCTGCTAAGAAGAAGGTTGGCAACTCTGTTTGCCTTCTCATCAAATACTGCCCATGTTATTTCTCTTCTATAATGGCAAATTGGATTGGCTTCGATTAATTCATAGTCTCTCCATGTAACTCTTTTTCTCTCTTTAACGTCCGGATTGATTTCAACTAAAGCGACATCATTTCCGAACTGACTTGCGTTATGTACAAGTAAATCTGTAATTGGCATTTCTGTTTCCTCCGTATATTAAGTGCGACCTATTATTTCTTTGTCGCTTTAAATCCCTAAAGTTAATTATAATAAGTCCTGCTTTGTTCGTCAACTTAAAATCAGCTCATCACAGATAACAAAAAAGCACCGCATACACGGTGCCTTTTCTCCATCCCGATGACTTAGCCACTTTCACCGGATTAATGCAGCCACTGCATTTCTCATTGTAGCCACATCTATATTACACTTTTCCTTTCGTTTAGCCTTTCATACTCTACTTTAGCATATAGAATTCTCCATACTCTTTATAAAGTTTCCCGTCCTCATTCCCCTTTTTTCGTTTTCATACTCGGAAGCCTTTTTTTCATACTCATAAGCCTTTTGTTTTCATACTCGGAAGTTTGTTTTTCATATACTCAAGACAAGTTTGTTATCATACTCATTAGTCTGCTTTATTATTTCCGTTCCTTAGCCGACTTTCCAGTTTTCCGTTTTTTCGTTTTTCCTTTTGTAGTTTTTCCATTTTCCCTTTTGATAGTTTGTTCGTTTTTCTTTTCCTTTGTTAGTTTGTTTGTTTTTCTTTCCCTTTGTTAATTTGTTCGTTTTTCTTTCCCTTTGTTAGTTTGTTTGTTTTTCTTTTCCCTTTGCAAGTTTGCTCGTTTTTTCATCATACGGTTTCAATAATTTTTTCAAACCACTCAACCTTTAAAAAATAATTCTGTTCTTCTAAATAATCTGATATTTCTCCCTTATCACTATCTGTGCTGTCTCTCTTTAACAGCAACATCTCAATTTTGTCATCCCCTAATTTGCCAAGTGCCTGCTCGACATCTGAGTAACAAAATACAGTGCATCCGGGATATCTATCCATCAACAAATCATACTCTTTAACAAGTTTAGACCTGTTATTTTCAATGAGTGCTATATTCATCCTTTCACGCACCTTTCAACCCTTTGTTATAGTAAAAGAGAATATGGATGGTACTCTCCTTTTCTATATGTACATTCTAACACAGCAAAGTTGCAATAAAGTTGCAATAAAAAAACCCAAAATCGCAATAATTTTGAGTTTTTTTAATAAAATCATTTTCAATTTCTATTTTTTTAATCCATCCTCGTAAAACTGCCCCAGCAAAAATTCTGACCAACTGTAATTAATCATATACTCACCGTGAAATGCATTTAATCCCGAAGGTTTGCCCTCAAGCCAATCATAATAATCACACTCTACCATAGATTTGTTAAGACCAAGTTTCCCCCAGCTGAAGTTAATCAAATTCTCGCAACCTACAGCTTGTAATGTATCCTTCAGATCATTTCTCAACTTCTGGAAATAAGATTTGTGCTGGCTGTCATCTTCCCATATAACTGCAGTAATTTCTGCATTGGTACAGGTCGCACCATTTCTGTCTGTAAGATACGCTAACACTTCTTTTGTCTTATCAAGCTGAAACTGCAAAGGCTTATCATCCACAAATATTTCAAAATTTCCAAAGCATTGTAATCTTATTTTTTTACCTTCTGATTTTTTAATTGGGTTTCTAAGATTATTCATTTCTCTTGATACATCTAAAGTTTTAACCGGCTTTGTAATATAACCTGATGCCCTGAGTTCCATAGCCTCAACAGCATACTGGCTAAATCCGGTGCAAAAAATAATATTGATATCAACATTGGTTTCTTTCAATCTGTATGCAAGCTCAATTCCTGTCATTCCCGGCATCTGAACATCCAGAAATGCAATATCAATTTTGTTTTCTCTTGCATAATCCAAAGCATCAAATGCATCATCAAAACTCGAAATTTCACTTTTTTCAACAACTTCTTCCACTGCTTTTTTTAATGCCTGCAACTGAAGTTCTTCATCATCAACAACAATTATATTCATATGTTAACTCCTTTTCTTCTTTGGAATTCTGATTGTTACAACTGTTCCTTTTCCCTTTTCACTATTCACTTCTATTTTTCCGCCGCACATCATTTTAAGTCTCTGCCTTACATTCTCCATTCCTACGTGTACCTGCGAATCCTTCTCAAAACTATCCGGATCAAATCCCACTCCATCGTCCTCAACGATGATTTCATAATAGTTCTTTCTGTCGATTGATCCTATAACAACTTTTCCTCCGCCCCGTTTCTGACATACCCCGTGAACTACAGCATTCTCAACAAGTGGCTGCAATGTTAGCGGTGGAATGTCAAAATCTGTCACTTCAAAATTATAAAATACAGACAACCTTCTTCCAAATCTTATCTGCTCTATTCGAAGATAAGCTTTAGTATGTTCAATCTCCTTTTCGAATGGTATTATTTCATCATTGGTCATAGTATCAATGTTCATCCTGAGGTATGAAGAAAAATCCATTATGAGGTTTGACAAATGCTCATCATTACACATCTGTCGCATACTACTCAGTGCATTGAATATAAAGTGAGGATGAATCTGCGATAACAAAAGCATCTTCTGACTTTTATTCAGTTCCTCCTCGTAGTGCAGTTTTGCCATCTCATCTTCAATAGTGATATTGAGATAAATAGCTACAATGGAAATATTCATTGACAAAAACACTACTGACTCATTCCACTTATCGATAAAGAATAAAGAAATTGTAGGAAAGATAATATACAATATCCATGTCATCATTTTGGTTATTCCAATGGTCTTTCTCCATCTGATTGCGCACACAATATCAAAGAAAAGCCCCAAAATTAAAATAACCTGTACTACCCAATAATTTGAATTTTCTACCGGCTGCCCATTCTCAAGATGATAGAACCATCCAGTAAATATTGAACTCCAATATACTAAAACCATAATAGTAATCATCAAAAACGGTACTTGAACTACCATAGAAGCCACGTTGATGTACTTTCTCATTTTAGTAACAAAATAACCGTGAAAGAATATAACCTGAAACGCTGTCATGGTATACATAACACACCACAGAATAACATTTTCATGATCGATAAGATATGTAACCGAATCAACTAAGTTCATCAGAATCTGCGTAACAAGAATCCCCATAAAATACTGATTAATTTTTTCAGAGTACACAGTTTTCAACATATAACACAACATAATCGCAATCAATATTCCAGCTGCATATATCTCTAACGATGTACTCACTATGTTCACCAAATCGTTATTCATCATCAATCCCTCTCGTAATTATTTAGTCCGATTTTTCCAATAACTGTATAAAAAATTATACCACTATTTTTGCTTTGAAAAAACATCTTTTCTTGTTTTACGGGAAAGTTCATAGCACTTTACTGTAAAACAAAAAATGACTGCTGCACCGGTTAATACCACCTGTGCAGCAGCCATTTTAAAGCTTATATTTTATTATTGCACGCATCTTACCTTATAGACTATGCAAATAACTCATATCCCTTTTCAAAAGCAGCAACGTTGATGTCTACTGTCTTTGGAGGAACTGTGTTTTTAATTACTTCAATCCACTGTTCCTTTGGAAAATCCATACGCTTTGCGGCAGCTCCAAGAATAATTACGTTGAATACTCTTGAATTACCCATCTTAATAGCTTCATCCATAGCATCAAGAGCAAGAACATTGTGTTCTTTTGAAAGATTTTCAATGATGTTCTCAGGATACTGTGCAGCGCCTGTTACTACAGGCATTGGATCTATTCTCTGATCATTTACAATGATAACTCCGTCTTTTTTAAGGAAATGAGAATATCTTAATGCCTCAAGTCTCTCGAATGCAATAAGAACGTCTGCCTGTCCTTCTTCAACGATAGGCTCTGCAACATTTTCGCCGTAACGTACATAAGTAACTACACTACCACCACGCTGTGCCATACCGTGAACTTCAGAGAGTTTAACATCATAACCGGCAAGTACTGTAATACCGCCTAATATTCTACTGGTGAGAAGTGTTCCCTGACCACCTACACCGACAATCATAATATTTTTTGTCTCTGCCATGATTATTCTCCCTTCTTCTTAAGCTCTATTGCATCAAACTTACAATTACTCATACAAAGTCCGCAACCGTTACAAAGTGTCTGGTCAATAGAGATTGTACCATCTTCGTTCTTTGTAATTGCAGGACATCCTGAAGCAAGACACATACCGCACTTCTTACATTTTTCAGGAATTGCGATACATTTGCCCTTTGGAACATATGACTTAAGAAGTGCACATGGAGATTTTGCAATGATTACTGAAACTTCGTCTTTTGCAACTTCTGCCTTAACTACTTCTTCGAAATTCTTTAAATCAAATGGATCAGCAACTACTACATTCTTAACTCCCATAGCCTTGCAAAGTTCATCTAAGAGGATAACATTTGCTTCCTCTCCGGATAAAGTCTTTCCTGTAGCTGGGTTGTCCTGATGACCAGTCATACCTGTAGTTGAGTTGTCAAGGATGATAACTGTTCCTGTAGCTTTGTTGTATACCATATTCATAAGTGAGTTGACACCAGTGTGGAGGAATGTAGAATCTCCAATAACTGCAACCCAATTCTTGATATAATCTTTTCCTTTAGCTTTTTCCATACCGTGAAGTGTGGAAATACTAGAACCCATACAAACTGTTGTATCTACAACTCCAAGTGGATTAACGGCGCCAAGTGTGTAACATCCGATATCACCTGCTGCATGGATTTTTAATTTTTTGAGTACTGAGTAAGTAGCTCTGTGTGGACATCCAGGACAAAGAATAGGAGGTCTTGCAGGAGCCTCAGCTGCTGCCTTAACATCAACCTTCTCACCAAGAATTTTTTCTCTTAACATATTTGCACTGTACTCGCCCTGAATTGTGAAGATATTCTTTCCGTCACATTCAATGCCCATTGCTCTAACCTGCTCTTCAATAACAGGCTCAAGTTCTTCAAATATAACAAGTCTGTCAACCTTTGATGCAAACTCTTTAATGAGTTTCTTTGGAATTGGGTGAACCATACCAAGTTTTAATACTGACGCTTCAGGAAGAACTTCCTTAACATACTGATATGGAATACCACTTGTGATGAAACCAATCTTTGTATCATTGTACTCAACCTTGTTGATTGGCATAGTACATGCATCCTCTGTCAACTGATTTAATCTCTTTTCTACGTCTAAATGTCTCTTGATTGCATTGCCAGGCATCATAACGTTCTTAGCAATGTTTCTCTCGTATACCTTGTCATCTACTTCTACTCTGTCTTCAAGATTAACAACACCCTGTGAGTGTGCAAGTCTTGTAGTAGTTCTTAAAATAACAGGAGTATCATACTTTTCTGACACTTCATATGCATACTTTGTAAATACCCTTGCCTCTTCACTGTCTGAAGGCTCGATAACCGGCACCATAGCAGCGCGTCCAATCATTCTTGTATCCTGCTCGTTCTGTGAGCTGTATATTCCCGGATCATCAGCTACAACTAAAACCATTCCTCCGTTTACTCCAATGTATCCTGCAGTAAACAGTGGGTCAGCTGCAACATTAAGTCCAACCATCTTCATCATTGTCATTGAACGAACACCTGCCATTGAAGCTCCGATAGCAACTTCAGTAGCAACCTTCTCATTTGGTGCCCACTCAGCATAAATTTCATCATACTTTACAATGTTTTCACTAACTTCAGTACTTGGTGTACCAGGGTATGCTGAAGAAACCTTTACGCCAGCTTCGTATGCGCCTCTGGCAATGGCTTCGTTACCCAACATAATCTTCTTATTCACAATTAGTAACCTACCTTTCGTTTAATAGACATCTCCAATACAAGTTCAAGATGCCAAAAATCGCTAAATTATATTATATATACATACCTCGTATAAGTCAAATACAACACAAAAGCGACCATGCTTTAGTAATTATTTACCAAAACATGGCCGCTTATTGTAACTAACATATTTTCTATTTATTATTAATCAAGTGCTTCTTTCTTAGGTACTGATACCTTCTCTTCAAATGCTTCAAACATAGCATCAATCTTCTTTGGATCATTCTGAGTTTTAGATAATACACTTATTACCGGAACGATTACAAGTCCACCTACCATCGCAACAACACCTGAGTTAATTGATGATGAGAAAATGTATCCAAGTACTTTTCCCCATGAAGTAACATCAACACCGTTTAATGTGATAATCATTTGGATAACTGCGATTGCACATCCCCAGGCAAAACATACTGAACAAGCAAGCTTAGTTGCTCTCTTCCAGTAGAGACCATATAAGAATGGTGCCAGGAATGCTCCTGCTAAAGCTCCCCAAGATACACCCATCATCTGAGCGATGAATGTTACCTGTGGATTTGCATCCTTAACAATAGCGATAATCGCTGATATTGCAATAAAGAATACAATAAATGCTCTCATTGTAGTAACCTGACTCTTCTCTGACATATCTTTCTTCAAAGCTGGCTTAATTACATCCAGTGTGAATGTTGAACTTGATGTAAGAACCAATGATGAAAGTGTTGACATTGAAGCTGAAAGTACAAGTACGATAACTACTGCGATAATAACTGATGGAAGTGTTGAAAGCATTGCTGGTACAATTGTGTCAAATAATGGTGTCTGAACTTCATTTCCATCTACAATCTTTGTAGCGTACTTAATTTTATCTGCATATAATCTTCCGAAACCACCGAGGAAATAACATCCACCGGCTACAATAATAGCAAATACTGTTGAGATAACTGTTCCCTTATGGATATCTTTCTCGCTCTTGATAGCGTAGAACTTACCAACCATCTGAGGAAGTCCCCATGTACCAAGTGATGTGAGAATAACTACAAATAACAATGCAAGTGGATCAGGTCCTAAGAAAGAAGAGAAAGCTCCTCCTTCCCATCCCTCTGTAGGAATAACTGAAAGTTTCTTTGTAGCTTCTACAAGTCCGCCGTTATTTGCGATAACTGAATAAATAACTGCGCTGATACCAAAGAGCATTATGATTCCCTGGATAAAGTCATTGATTGCTGTAGCCATATAGCCACCGAAAATAACATATACTCCTGTGAGCACTGCCATTACTAAAATAACAACCCAGTAAGGCAAATCAAATACAAGACCGAACAAACTTGAAAGACCGTTGTAAAGTGACGCTGTATAAGGAATAAGGAAAATAAAAACTATAACTGAAGCTATTACTTTAAGCTTATCTGATGCAAATCTCTTTCCAAAGAAATCCGGCATAGTTTTTGCATCCAGTTTCTGTGTCATAATTCTGGTTCTTCTTCCTAAAATATTCCATGCAAGAAGTGAACCGATAAATGCATTTCCAAGTCCTGCCCATGTTGATGCAAGACCAAACTTCCATCCGAACTGTCCGGCATATCCTACAAAGATAACCGCTGAAAAATAAGATGTACCGAAAGCAAATGCTGTAAGCCAAGGTCCTACAGAACGTCCTCCAAGTACAAATCCGTTAACATCTGTTGCGTGACTTCTTGTGTAGAATCCTACGCCAATCATAACTGCGAAGAACACTATCAAAAGAATAGAACAAAGCCAAACTTGTGGTGTCATAATAAAAAATCCTCCGTATACTTTATATCGCTTTAGTGCGTTGCGTTTTAAACCGTTACGCTTTAAAGCACTAAAGTGATTATATACAATGAAACCACGTCTGTCAAGTTATTTCTCATAATTAAAAAGTGGATGTTTCATAATCTGAAACATCCACTTTTTAATTATTTCAATTCTATTTGCTATAGTCAGCCTCTATCTTTTTGATGAGTTCAACTCGACCTGCGTGTCTTCCACCTTCAAACTCGGTTCCAAAGAATTCATCAAGAATCATCTTTGCCATCTCATCTCCAACAACTCTTGCTCCAAATGCAATTATGTTTGCATTATTATGCATCTTTGTCATTCGAGCTGAATATGGTTCACTGCAAACTGCTGCAATTACTCCAGGTACCTTGTTAGCTGAAATAGAAATACCAATACCTGTTCCGCACATGAGAACACCGTAATCTACATCACCTTTAACTACCGCCTCACCTACTTCACGTCCCTTGTCAGGATAATCACATTTGATAATTTCGCCATTCTCATCATAATTTGTTCCGTAATCTACACATTCATAGCCCTTTTCTTTCATATAAGCTATCATACTGTTTTTCAAATCAATTGCTGCGTGATCGCATCCAAATCCTATCTTCATATTCTCCTCCTATGAAACTATTTTGTCACTCACCACTCATCACATATGTGCTTGAAGCTGCTTAGTTATATCTACTCATCAAGTACCTGTATTCCTGCTCCTACAAGACCAAATCCCAGATACACCGCGAGGGCACCTCCAAGATCAGCTCTCACAAGCATATTATAATCAGGGAAGTGTTCATTTACCATACCCTCAAGTTCAGCTCGAAGTTCCGGCACACCTCCGCCGCATATAACTATATTGTATTTCTTTCCTTCGACTTTATATTCATCCACAAGTTTTACAAGTGTGGCAAGTGTCTGCTTCATTCCACGAATCTTTGCCGCTGCATAAATCTCTCCATCGTTATCATCAAAAGAAAGTATAGGTTTTATATTAAGTACACTTCCAAGGAAAGCTGCTGCCTTTCCGATTCTTCCGCCTTTTTGCAAGAGAACCAAATCCTGAATACAGAAAAATACCTTCGTACCGTCAATTAACTGCTCGACTTTTTTCTTCAATGTCTCAAAGTCCATTCCCTGTGCGACATACTCTGCTGCCTGGATTGCTATAATACCGATACCGATACTTGCCTGAAGAGAATCATACACTTCAATTTCCAGCTCATCCTCATCCTCTGCAAGCATCTTCATAAAACCGTAAGTTCCTGACAATCCGCTTGAAAGCATAACCATAATCGCCTTGTTGTACCCTTGCTCTTTTACTTTTTCAAATGTATTTAGAACATCTTCACCCTGAGGTGAACTGGTCTTTGGAACTTCTGTCTTTATTTTCTCATATACGTCTTCAACTGTAATGTCAACGCCATCTTTATACTGACCGTCCTCGCATGTAATAACCATTGGAAGCATAAATATATTGTACTTTTCAATAAGCTCCTTTGGTACATCCGAACATGAATCTGTAATAATCGCTATCTTATCTGCCATTTAGAACCCTCCACCGGTTTGTAATTGTTTTTCATTTTTATCTTATCACATAATGAAACCAATTTGTAAACAATCTTATCACTTATGTATTTTGAAACACAATTACGTACTTTTTTGCATTTTCTTGATTTTTGTACGTAATCCTCAGAAAACATTACGTACTTTTTGTTAAATTCTTGATTTTAGTACGTAATCCTCAGAAAACATTACGTACTTTTTGTTAAATTCTTATTTTTAGTACGTAATCCTCATAACAATTTTACATACTATTTTGTAGTTTCTTGATTTTAGTACGTAATTCCCATAACAATTTTACGTACTTTTTGTTAAATTCTTATTTTTAGTACGTAATCCTCAGAAAACATTACGTACTTTTTGTTAAATTCTTGATTTTTGTACGTAATCCTCATAACAATTTTACATACTTTTTGTTAAATTCTTATTTTTAGTACGTAATCCTCTATCTTGTATTTAATTTTAAGTATTGTTTCCCAATAATATACTTTCTGAAACGTATAGCCACGTAAGATTCAGGATTGATGCCGTGTAGATGCAAATGCTTTTTTCTGACAACATTGAAACAAGTGCTTTAAGGTTATCTGATAAAAGAATATTAATCCGAAGTCAAATTTCGAGGATTACAAGTCCTCGAAATTTAGCATTCGACGCGGGTAGTCATCAAGAGAACCCGCGTATGTATGCGGACGAGGATTTAATATTCTTTTGAAGATATAACCTTAGTACTTGTTTCAGTTTAAGAAAAAACATTTGCAGGTACAGGGCAAAAGACTGAATCTTACGTAGAGAGTCCGTTTCACAAACTATACTTTTTGAAAAAAACACGGGGCATCATCCTTACGATGATACCCCGTCATATGCCGGCGACCGGAATCGAACCGGTACGATGTTGCCACCACAGGATTTTAAGTCCTGCGCGTCTGCCAGTTCCGCCACGCCGGCAAAATGGGTGGAGAAGGATTCGAACCTTCGAAGGCGGTGCCAACAGATTTACAGTCTGCCCCCTTTGGCCACTCGGGAATCCACCCAGTTATTTTATTAACATGTATATTTATACCATACATGCAAACAAACTTCAATCATTTTTTACACAAAAAGATGATCAGTCAATTCCCGATTAGCCACAAATCATTGTAAATAAAAAACAAAAATGATATGCTTTAAAATATGAAAAATGACTGTCAGGAGGCATCTTAATGAAGAAAAAACTCCCTTGGATTATTATATTTATTCTTTCATTAATATGCGTGGTTATGGGTACCGTATTTTTAACCATGCAGTTAATGTCAGGAAAACAGGATTATTCAGAATACAAAATAGAAGAGACATCTTTTGCACAGGAAGTATCATCTGAAGTTTCATCTAAAAAACCTATTATCAATTTCCAAAAACTTCAGAAAAAAAATCCTGACATTTATGCGTGGATAAAAATTCCGGGAACTAAGATTGACTATGCTATCTGCGAAGCAGGTAAAGGACGAGATGATTCCTTCTACCTTTCACATGATATTTTCGGGAACTACGAATTTGCCGGAAGCATCTACAGCGAAAAACAAAATGCCCGCGACTTTTCTGATCCTGTGACGGTTTTGTACGGACACAATATGAACAACGGCTCTATGTTTGCAGGTCTACATAAATTTAAAGATGAGAACTTCTTTAAAAAGCATGATAAATTCTATATTTATACGCCTGACGGAACACTTACCTACAAAATCTATGCAGCCTATGAGTATGACAACAGACATATTTTAAATTCCTTTGATTTTGAAGACAAAGAAGTGGTTGACTCATATTTTCAGTCAACTCTCTCTCCTGTCTCAATGGAAAGCAACATCAGGGAAAGTGTATCTCTTACAACAGAGGACCACATATTAACTCTCAGCACTTGCGTCAACACTAACAGCAGCCTGAGATATTTAGTACAGGGGGTACTTATCAAAGATGAGCGAACAAAATAACCATCGCAGACACCATGTTCCAAAGCAAGTGGAGGATATCGTACTTGAAAATGAGAACGGCTTTGACATTGACTGGGATTCCATAGAACAAAATGTCGAAACTTCGAGACGTCGCAAACATTCAAGACGTCATTCATCTTCAGCGAAAAACAAAACACCTTCAAATGACAATGCAAGTGTAACCTCACTTAAACATTCAGTCAGCGTAACTAGCGAACATAAAAAAAAGAAAATTGGCATAAAAAAGATACTGTTCATTATTCTTTCGGTTATTCTTGCCATCATCATTGGTCTAGCCATAGCATTTGCTTTGCTGAGATATTCAGGCAAGAAGAAACTTTTTGACAATAAAAATCTGAACATTCAGACTATAGATGATGCCTCAACGGATAATCGTGGTAAAACAGTTGTATACAATGGTAAAACCTATGAATTCAATCCTTATGTCACATCTATTCTGTTTATCGGTGTGGATAAAGAATCTTTGGATTTGGTAGATAATGTCATCGGTACCGCAGGTCAGGCAGACGCTCTGTATCTCCTCGCATACAACGCCACCTCGGGAAGTGTCAAGGTCATCTCCATCTCAAGAGACACTCTTGTGGATGTCAACACTTACACTACTACCGGTGATTACGCCGGTGTTAAGAACACTCAGATATGTCTTTCATACGCTTACGGAGACGGCAAAAATCTCAGTGCTGAGAATGTCCTCACATCTGTCAGACGAATGATGTTCAACATCCCGATTAACTCATATCTTGCCATGGATTTAAAAGCCATTGGAAAGTTAAACGATGATATCGGTGGAGTCTCACTTAAATCTCTCACTACTATTGGCGAGGATTTTAAGGAAGGTGAAGAAATTTTGATAAAAGGGGATCTTGCTGAAAAATACGTGCGTTACAGAGACACAAATGTACTTGACTCAAACAACGATCGTATGGCAAGACAGCAGCAATACTTAAATGCATTTACCGGCAAACTGGTTACTGCAACAAAAAATGATATCACTACACCTGTAAAACTTCTTAATGATTCCTCAGACTATGTAATAACCAACTTCGACACATCGAGAATCACATATCTTGCATCAAGCATTATCCCGAATTACTCAGGTCTTGATATAATTGGAGTGCCGGGTGAAATTAAGAAAGACAAAAATGATGAGAGGGCAATTTTTATTCCCGATGAAAAATCTCTCTATGAAATATTGTTAGAGGTTTACTACACACCTGTAGATTAATTAGGTTAAGCTACCAACTTGCTTTATTTTTTTTTAAGTAGTATACTCATATTAGTTATATACGGAGGTGGCAATGATGAGAAAAACTTCACTTTTATTAGTATTAATGACATTTGCATTAACATATACCTTTTCAGCAGACGTATTTGCTGCAAGCAGTCCTATTGCTGAAACTATTACAGATGAAGCCATCGATGGTAATCCTGACGAAGAAGATGAGGATCCTGATGATGATATGCCTGAAGAAGGAAAGGATTCAGATGGAAGCAATCCATCTGACACTTCACCAAAAACAGGAAGTGCTGTTCCTTTTGCATTAGTTGCTTTGATTGGTGGAGCAGGTGTTGCATTAATTTCACGCAAGAAACTTGAAGATTAATTCATTTATTCTATTTAGAATTGTTGAATACCATAAAAATACCGGTGCCGCAGGGCACCGGTACTTTTTTATGTTTTATTTATTCTCAGTTTTTTTCTTTTTGCTCTTATAGATTGCCGAACCAAAAGGTCCCACGGTAACTGTCAGTTCCCCGTCAACAATCTGCGCATCTACTGAACCAATGTTATATTTATCTTTATCGCAAATCAAAATTCGCTTCATGGTGTTTCCGTCTTCAACGCCAAGCCTCCATACAGGTATCTTAACTTCAACATAGTCTCCCGAATTGTTTACAATAACTGCCATCTGGCTTGATTTGTTGAATCTTCCATAAGAAATAACATCCTTACGTTCAAACAGCGGCATATACGCACCATTTCTTAAAACAGAATTCTGCTTGTGAATTGCAATGGCATCTCTGTAAAACTCCAACAAATCCAAATCTTCTCTTCCCCAAGGATAGGTTCTTCTGTTATCGGGATCTGTCCATCCACAAAGACCTGCCTCATCACCGTAGTATAATGTCGGAGCTCCCGGAAGTGTCATCTGCATAACTATAGCTTCTTTCATGATGTGCTTGTTTATTCCAAGAGACGCTGCTTCCGGTCCAACCGTTGCAGTACGTCCAACCATACTGTTTGTTCTAGTAAGGAATCTCGAATGGTCGTGATTTGACAACTGATTCATAGCACACAACAGCGAGTTGGTCTGAAAATTTAACATATTATATCTCATGCTGTCAAAAAATACTCTTGCATTCCCCTTCAAATCTGGGTTGTAGTTGTCACTATGCTTGTCTACACCTGTTAAAAACCAGGTTACAGGTTCCATGAACGCATCATAATTCATAATTGTATCCCACTGGTCGCCCATAAGCCAAGGCTTCGGACTCCCGTAATGTTCTGCAAGAATTATAGCATTAGGATTTGCCTTCTTGACTGCTTTTCTGAATTTTCTCCAGAATTTGTGATTGAATTCTTCACTATGACCAAGATCAGCTGCAACATCCAGTCTCCAACCATCCACATTGTAAGGTTCTGACACCCACTTTGCTCCAATTCTCATAATGTAATCGCAAAGTTTCTGTGATTCCTCGTAGTTAAGTTTTGGGAGTGTATCAAATCCCCACCATCCCTCGTAAAAAGTTTTTCCTTCATCGAAGAATTTGAAGAAGGAGTTATAAGAACTTTCATTATTTCCGTAGGCACCTGCTTTGTAGCTGCCATTCATCTGGTAAAAGCCTTCTTTATCGAGCCATTTATTAAAAGAACCACAGTGATTAAAGACTCCGTCAATAATGACTTTGATTCCTCTCTTGTGAGCTTCTCTTACAAGCTTTGCAAACAGTCTGTTACTTGCTGTAAGATTCTCTCTGTTAGTGGTTCTCATGATATATCTTCCGGCGTTTCTGTTGTTCATATCGCCTTCCGACAAATTAGTTCCACCGTCTTTTACTATCTTTCCAATATGTGGATCCACATGGTCGTAATCCTGTGTATCATATTTGTGATTTGATGGCGATACAAAAATTGGATTAAAATAAATCACCTCAACTCCAAGTTTTTCAAAATAATCCATCTTATCGATGACGCCCTGCAAATCTCCACCGTAAAAATTAAATACATCCTTTGCATCAGGCACCTTGTACCAATCGTCAATCTTTTTAACATGTTCGCCAATGTATGCATATTCGTTGCTCTGTACGTCGTTTAATTTATCACCGTCATAAAATCTGTCCACGTACACCTGATACATAACCGCACCCTTGGCCCACTCCGGTATATCAAATCCCGGTGTCAGCTCAAAACGGCTGTTATGTGGCACTTCAAAATTGACACCCAATTTATCATAGTATAATACTCTGTCACCGGTTTCTATCTTGAAGTAGTACTTAATCAATTCATCATCTGCTCTGTATCTCAATTCAAAATATTCGAATACTCCGATTGACTCAGCGCTATCCATAACAAACTCATCTTCGTTAATATTGATACTCACCCTGTTAGCACTGTTTGCTAATGTTCTCAACACGAAAGTATATGTGTAATCTCCTTCAGATTCAACCCTGCAAAAATCGGCTGTTCCATCGTGAAACAAAGCCTCTTCAAGGGTTAATTTGGTATTAGAGTTGTTATTATCATCCATTCTCTTTTCCTCTTTTTCTATTTTGGAGCTTTTCACTTTAATATTTCCCGGAAAACCCTCTATTTTTCATATTATCCCATCTTCTAAAGAAAAAAGGACAGCTGCTACTGCTGTCCTTTTCGGAGAAGGTATTTGTTTTTTTATGGGGTGTAGCAAAAAAAACTATATAATGTATTGGGGGGTTTTACAATATTATAATATCATTTGGCACCCCTTTTGTCCACCCCTTTTTATCAAAATTTACCTTCTAAAGTAAAATTTCACATTTAGTTCACATTTACTTCTCGAAAATAGATTCAAATTCTTCTCTTGTAATCTTTTCTTTTTCAAGAAGCATCTGTGTACATGCTTCAAGTTCATCTCTGTGATCAAGAATAATCTGTTTTGCTTTTTTGTAGCAGTCATCTACTATATTCTTTACTTCTTCGTCAATAAGTGATGCAGTCTTTTCGCCGTACCCCTTCGAATGTGCAAGGTCTCTTCCGATAAATACCTCATCCTCATCATTTCCGTAATTGATAAGTCCTAAATTTTCTGACATTCCATACTTTGTCACCATGGACTTTGCAAGGGATGTAGCCTGCTTAATATCCTGTGCTGCACCTGTTGTAATATCGTCGAAAATAATTTCCTCAGCAATTCTTCCTCCAAGATCAACCATAATATCCTGAAGCATCTGACCTTTTGTAAGGAACATCTCATCCTTTTCAGGCAGCGGCATTGTGTATCCTGCCGCACCAGCACCTGTCGGAATAATAGATACTGTATGAACAGGTCCTACATCCGGAAGTAAATGGAATAAAAGCGCATGACCTGATTCATGATAAGCAGTAATTCTTCTTTCTTTTTCAGACACAATTCTGCTCTTCTTTTCTTTTCCTATGCCAACTTTGATAAATGATTTTTCTATATCATCTCTTGTGATGAATTCTTTTTTGTTTTTAGCTGCATTAATTGCCGCTTCATTAAGAAGGTTTTCGAGGTCAGCACCTGTAAATCCTGCTGTTGTTCTTGCTATATTTTCAAAATCAACATCATCGCCAATCTTTTTGTTTTCCGCATGAACCTGAAGAATTTCTTTTCTTCCTTCAACATCAGGTCTTCCCACAAGTACTTTTCTGTCAAAACGTCCCGGTCTCAAGATAGCCGGATCAAGAATATCTACTCTGTTTGTTGCCGCCATAACTATGATTCCCTCGTTTACTCCGAAACCATCCATTTCAACAAGCAACTGGTTAAGTGTCTGCTCACGCTCATCGTGTCCGCCACCCATACCTGTACCACGGCGTCTTGCCACTGCATCAATCTCATCGATAAAGATAATACATGGTGCATTTTTCTTTGCCTCAGCAAATAAATCTCTAACTCTCGATGCACCTACACCTACAAACATCTCAACAAAATCTGAACCGGAAATGGTAAAGAATGGAACTCCCGCCTCTCCTGCGACAGCCTTTGCAAGTAATGTTTTACCTGTTCCCGGAGGTCCCTCAAGGAGTATGCCCTTTGGAATTCTTGCTCCCATTTCGATATATTTTCGAGGATTCTTAAGGAAATCAACCACTTCCTCAAGCTCTTCTTTTTCTTCCTTCAAGCCGGCAACTTTTTTAAAGTTTATGTTTTTGGTATCAACAGCAAGTTTTGCCTTGCTCTTTCCAAAATTCATCATTTTGCCGTTGCTTCCGGAATTCACTCCCATCATTGAGAAGAAGAATAAAACAAACACTCCCATAAATATCAACGGAAGAATAGTTGTAAGGAAAACACTGTCACGCCTTACATCTGATATTTCCACATCTACTTCCTTGGCATCTGTTCCATATGATTCGATAATAGAATCAATTTCTTCGATTGCTTTATTTACATCTGTAACGTAAATAAGTCTAGTACCTTCTTCTAACTTAATCTGCAACTTTCCTGTTGGAACTTCTTTATTTTGTATTACATATATACTCTCTACCTTATGTTCGGTCAAATCTTTAAGCATATCTTTATACTTGTAGTCGGAACTTCCTCCCGCAAGTAAAGTTGAGCCGTACAAAACTAAAAGTAATGCGATTATAATAACCACATATATTCCAAGCCCTCTGTTTCTTCCCTTCACCTTCTTTTCTCCTTTTCACATTCTAGTCATTCTATAGATATGGCGAACGATTTCTAATCACTGCCCCTTTAATTCTCGTCGAAACGAATCACTCCAACATATGGAAGATCTCTGTACTTCTGGTCATAATCAAGTCCATAACCGACTACAAACTCATCAGGTATATCAAAACATGTATATTTTACTTCTACATCAACCTTTCTTCTGTCCGGTTTGTCAAGCAATGTAGCCACCTCTAAACTTGCCGGTTCCCTGCTTTTAAGGATAGGAATCAATTTGCTGATAGTATATCCTGAATCTACAATATCCTCCACAACAATAACGTGTTTTCCTTTAATAGAATCATCCAAATCCTTCTTTATTCTTACATCACCCTTGCTCTCTGTACCGGAGCCATAGCTGCTTACACTCATAAAATCCATAGTAATTGGTAGATTTATTCTTTTTGCCAAATCACTGAAAAAGAAAATGCTTCCCTTTAATATGCATATGAGGTGAATAGACTTTCCTGCGTACTCTCTGCTGATACGCTCACCCAAATGTCTTAC
The DNA here is from genome assembly GCA_015057625.1 of Lachnospiraceae bacterium. Classification (GTDB taxonomy): domain Bacteria; phylum Bacillota; class Clostridia; order Lachnospirales; family Lachnospiraceae; genus SIG293. Next base: position 46,943 of record SVDZ01000003.1, read on the forward strand.
TCTTGTATTAATTAAATCTTCACTTATAAGTTCTGTTATTTTTTCTGCCATAATCGTACATCCTCTATATTATCTTTCTATTGTCAACTTAAGACAATTAACTGTTTTTTCTGTCACCTTATAGTAACTGCTAAGTCTGTAACCAACAACCCATACAATGTGGCTTCCGTCAGCCACCAATAGTATGTTATCCCTCTCTTCTCTGGGAATTTTCTCATTAATGAAATAATCTTTCAATTTTTTAGTATTGCCGTCTAAATCAATTGTAATGTAATCTCCGGTCTGTCGTTTTCTGACGGTTAATGCACCTTTTATCTTATCACAATCAATCCATTTAGTATATATTAAATCGGGGATATTTTGTTCGAATGTCTCCATATTTTCCCCTATTGTATTTACTTTTGCCACCTTTACAGTCTCATTATCAATTATATTTCCGTTTTCAAATATTATCTCATTTATATCAGGCTCACTTTTCAACTCTTCCTCATTATTCCTTTGAAAAAACTCAACTGTTTTGTACCCCTTCTTTACAACAATACCGTATGGTAAATCTATTGAAGCACCTGTTTCTGCCCAAAACAATTTGCAGGCCAACCTAATATGAAGAGACGTAATATCCTTTAATTTTCCGGCAATGCCTTGAATCACCATTCTGATCACTCTTTTTGTCATAGCGGAATGTTCTGTGATTATATCCGTTGAAATTACATATCTTTCACCTGTTTTGCTGACATATTTGCTAAATGTAGCCTCCGTCTGTTTTTGAAGATAATCCTCTATCTCAAGCATACTTTCCCCAGTCTTTGCTATATTGATGTCTGCTGCTTTGTTAAGATTCTCTTTAACATACGGAATCACTATATTTCTCAGTTTATTTCTTGAGTAATCATTTGATAAATTTGTACTGTCCGTTCTATAATTGATTCCTTCATTTTCAAGATAACTCTCAATCTCATCTCTTGTAAGGCACAGTATCGGTCTTATAATTTCATCTCTTTTAGGCTTGATGCCACACAATCCGCCTATTCCTGTTCCTCTGAACAAATTAAACAGAATCGTCTCCGACACATCATTGAGATTATGTGCAACTGCAATACAGTCTGCTCCTCTATCCTTCTTTACCTCGCGGAAAATATTGTATCTTGCATTTCTGCCGGCCTCTTCCTCTGAGCATTTCCACTCTTTTGATAATTTGGCAGCATCAATATCCCTACAAATACACTCAACTCCCATCTTATCACACAATCTGACTACATATGCCTGATCCTCATCCGCCTCCTCACCTCTGATATGATGATTTACATGAACTGCGTATAATTTAAGATTGAAGAAATCTCTCAATTTGCAAAGCATAGTCAACAGGCACACTGAATCCGCGCCACCTGAAACTCCTACTACAATTCCATCTCCCTGCTCTATCATTCTATTTTCATTTATAAAATCTAATACCTTTTTTTCCATATGAATAATATACTTTACTGATTTTGCAAAGTCAAATTTTATCCCAAATGCCTGCGACCAGAACTGTCATATCATCCTTTCGCCTTGTACCAAGTTTTTTCTCTACACTTTCAAGAATCTGATTTGCCAATTTTTGAGGGTTATTTGTATCAATATCCATTATAATTCTTCCAACTGCTTCCTCCCTCTCTCCTGCTTCGAATCCATCTGTCACTCCGTCTGATATCATTATTACAAAATCACCATTATATAGTTTCTTTGACACAGTCTCCATCTCGGCGCTTTTCACAGACCCTATAGGCAAAGTTGTGGACTTTATGCATTCTACCCAGTTTCCTCTTTTTATATACGTGCAGGCCGCGCCCATTTTCACAAGATTGCAAGTTCCCGAATACAAATCAATCATTCCAACATCAATTGCCATTGGGCTATCCCATTGATTACCACACATTAGCGTGGAATTAATAAGCTTAAGGCTCGTTTCCTTTTCAAAACCGTTCTTCATTAACTGTTCCAACATATCAAGCACGATTCCACTGTATTTTCCGGCTTTCTTCCCGACTCCCATACCATCGCACACACTAAGAAGGCATTTCCCAAACTTCAACTTTGTTATAGAATAATTATCCCCTGATATAGGTTCATTTTCTTTTACTCTCTTCGCGACCTTACAGATTACATTAAAATTAGTATCCTGCACCATACTTATAGTTATATCTGAGCACAATTCATAACTCATCTTTACCTGAAGTAATTTCGATACCTCACCCCCAAATTTTTTTCTGTCAAAACCTTTTTTCATCTTCTTCATCAGCTTTATCTCAACAAAAATAATTCCTCCGTCTACTCTTGAGATACTTATCTTTCTGGCGGGATTTTTCATTTCCTTTAAAAGCTGACCAACTACCCTCTTTGCTCGGTCATATTTCTTTTCCTCTGCATAATCTTTCTCTCCAAAGCTTTCGATAATATCAGCCATTTCATTAAGTTGAAGAGCTACAGCTTCTCTTCCCTCTTCCATTCTGCTTCTCCAAATAAAATTAAGCCTTGCCCTCTCGAAAATACTGTTTACTCCTGTTATGAGTTCTCCCTGATTTATGCATTGCGCACTAACTTCCTCTGGCAAAATTTCCCTACTCACTTTACCGTTATTTTTCGCCAATTCTATCATATTCATAATATTCTTCTTTGAATTTTGGGATTTACTTCCCCAACAAACCCCCGAATTTACACACTCCGCACACACTTCTCCCGTCAACTGATTTGCCAGGTGGCTTGCATTCATCGTATCTTTATTTTTCATATCTGCACCCGGAAGATTCATAATCCTGTCTGATAGATATCTAAATCCCATAGCTGCACTTTCTATTCTTCTGTCAGTCCACATCTTATTATCGTCTTTAATGCTCATATTTAATCCATTTTCAAGAAAGCCCTTTATGGCAATACAAAACACCATACTTCCTGAACCTGACACCAATGTAAGCATAAATATAATGAATAATCGATAATAGCTGTCATATAATAAATTTTCACCGTAGAGAGTTGTTAAATCCGTATCCATAAACCACTCCCCCAATTCCATTAATAATGTTGATGCTCCTGTTATCACCGCAATACTATTTATGTTAACTGTTTTACTTTTCTTCCTATGTAACAAGACCGTGTTCATTACCGCCACCATCAATGTCCCATACTTTACGCACCCGATAATTCCCATTGAATTAAATAGGCCGACAATCATTAACGGAAACATAATAAAATATCCTCCCCCCACTGCCGTAACCGCTCCAAGCCATGCCGTCGCAAGTGGATTGTATTCTAATATAACGCACTGAGTTAACAACACACCTATCATTTGTACAATTAATGGTTTTACTACTCTTCTTTTCATCATCATACCTCCACACTTATTCCAACGTGCAAAGTATACAATGTTCTCTTCAAAAAAAATGTCAAAAAAAAGGAACATTGCCATTATACTTTTTGACAATTGTTCCTTAAATAAATCAATTAACTTCCTCTTAGTTAGCCGGTTTGAATATAACCTCATTAGGATAAATAAGTCCCAACTTTCTGGCCTGTTCCTCAATATAAGCATTGGTCTTTACATAAACCTTCTTTTCTTCAAGCTCCTCTGCCATCTTCAACTGTTCATCATACTCTGCCTGAAGCTTTTGCTTTTGTTCATTAAGTTCCGCAAGTTTTTTCTTCGAACTATTAATATTTATAATAAATACACTACTTACTATAGAAACAACAACAATAATAATTGCTATCATAACGCGGTTATCATTTCTTCTCTTTGCCTTGCTTCTTCGGCTCACCCTTGAAGTAGCTGTATTTGGTCTTACTCTTTTGTTTTTCGCGGAATGCTGTCCACTTGCCATACATGTGTCCTCTTTTCCTTTTTAATACTCTAAACATAAGTTTAATAGGTTTAGATACAAATATCAATGCTTTAACACAATAATTCACAAAAATGTTACTTACACTAAAGTGATACATAAACATCGCTGAAAATATAACCCCTATTGCATAAAGCCTGACCCCACCGTAATTATATGTTAAAAAAACAAAATAAGCCACACCTGAAAATACAATCCAATAAACAAAGTCTCCTATAATTTTGGATTGATACCCTAATTTAAAGAATCTCCTTGCTACTCTAAAAATATCGTAGACAACAGACATAACAATCCCCAGTATATAGGATGCTGCAATTAAAATCAACTGCTGCTCAATAAATTTTGTCACTAACTTAGCAGCCTCTTCATTATGGATTTACCTTTTTTTGAAAAAGATGAAACGTCAGAGTAGTTAATGCTGTCTGCACTCCCTTCGACTTCAACTTCCCCTTCTTCAAGTTTGACTTTTCTAACCTTAAGGTCGCTTCCTTTTATTGTTAACATACCACAGGTGGATTCAAGTATTATCTCCTTGAGATCAAATGAAATTACATCTATAATTCCTGAAATAACAATACTTCCTCTGTTTGTCATTAATAATTTATGGGTTCCCGGCTGTGACTGTTCCATAAAGCTCCTACCTCTTATTAGTTTAACGACATTAACCTATGGTACATTCTATGAATTATGTTAAGTCTTTATACATTTCTACAGCATTTTCTTTTTTAACTGTCTCATTTAATGAAAGAACTTCAACTTTAACTGTTCTCTGGCCAAACATAATCTCTAAAATATCACCAACTTTAACTTCAGCGGATGCTTTCACTACTTTTCCATTGATAAGAACTCTTCCGGCATCACATGCTTCGTTAGCCACTGTTCTTCTCTTAATAATTCTTGAAACTTTCAAATATTTATCTACTCTCATATCTCCTCCTGCCGATAAATTTTGCTATTTGGCAAAAACAAAGGAGCCTTTGCCATTGCAAAAGCTCCTGAAATAATCTAACTATATCAAAGAATTAGTTGATAGCATCTTTTAATGCTTTACCAGCTTTGAACTTTGGAACGTTAGATGCAGCGATTGTGATAGTCTTTCCTGTTAAAGGATTTCTTCCCTGTCTCTCTGCTCTCTTAGAAACTTCGAATGTACCAAATCCAACTAACTGAACCTTGTCATCAGCCTTTAATGCTTCTTCAACTACTTCTGCGTAAGCCTTTACAGCCTTTGTAGCGTCTGCTTTTGATAATCCTGTCTTTTCAGCAATTGCTGCGATAAATTCTGTCTTGTTCATCGTATAATTCCTCCTAATATAAAATATATAATAATACGTTTTCTCGCGTATACCTCAAGTAAATTTATACCATTTTTATAGTGCGATTGTCAAGCAAATATAAGGATTTTAGCCTTATTTTATCGGATTTTTTTGCTATTTTTATAAAAACGGTCCAATACTCTGAAAAAGTTCTATAATCAGATGAACAAACTACCAAAATATGTCACTGCAACACGAATTATTTTTTCTTCAAACTCATCAAAATTCTTGTTTTTATCCTCACTAATAAGGCCTACTGTTCCCACTACATCTCCCTGTGAAATAATTGGGTATATTAACTGTTTTTTTCCGGAAACACTCTCGCCTTCATAAACCGAACATCTCAGCCTTGTTTCTTTACAAGTGTTGATTTCTTTTCTTTGCTCCATTACACTCTCAAGATGCTGACTCAGATTCCTGTTTTCATATTCTTTTTTCAGTTTTCCCTCTGATGCAATAATCTGATCTCTGTCAGAGATAAATACTGTCATCTTAGTAATATCTGCCATAGCCTTGGCGTAGGCCTTGGCAAAATTAGTCATTTCCCCAAGGGGTGAATACTTTTTCAGCACAATTTCGCCCTCCCTGGCAGTAAATATTTCCATGGGATCACCTTCTTTTATCCTGAAATTTTTTCTAATCTCTTTGGGTATAACTATTCTTCCAAGCTTATCGACAGCCCTTATAACTCCCGTTGCCCTCATATAATCTCTCCTTTTTATTTTTTATTATCCGTAATAAATAAGAGATTATACATATATTGTTATTCCGCGCAGGCAACAACAGTTTTTGTTTTGATATATCTTCCGTTTTTTACTCTTTCATCCTTTGGTTTTTTTGTTTCGGCAGGAATTGCCCAGACATTGCCAAATTTTATGGCCCCTTTGATACGTCCCTGAAGACATAAAGTATTAATTCTTCTTTCGCTAATCCCCCAAAGTTCCGACATTTCTCTTAATGTTTTAAAATTACTCATAGAAAACCTCCCCATTAAATAAAAAATTTTACTTAATAACTTTTTCATCTCATTCACATAGTTTAAGTTTTTCATCTCAACCAGTATGAGTTCGTTTTCATATCAACCTGTATATCACCCCATTATTCGGGTTAATTATTGATATTAATGCTATTGGAATCTTTTTTCATAGGGAAATTCAAAGAACTTTTCTATGAAATAAAAAAAACATTACAGCTAGTAGCTACAATGCTTTTTTATTGTATGCAACTGGCTGACATTTTAAAGTCCCTATAGCTTTGCGTCGCTGCCTTTCGACAGTTTTGCCTTTTTTCGTTATCAAGTTTTATTATGGTGATAATTTTACTCCCAAGTTCGAATATTGTCAACCTACAATTTTCATAATTTTGTTAACATTTTTTTACAAGCTTTAAGCTTATTTAATTTTCATTATTCCATTATTGCTGTTAAAGGAGTCTATGTTATACAAAATCAGAACATCACTCACTTTTTCATTTTGGTTAACATAATCGCTTATATGTGGCATATAATATCTAGGATCAATTACATGTATCCTTCTGTAGTGATATATCAAAAACGGTATCATGCAATTTGCAAAACTGTCCTTTACCACAACAAGTTCATCCTCGCTCTCCGCGTTTTCATTTTCTACTATCTGAAGCGCCTGATTTCCTCCGCCAAAAACACTGTATTTATCTTTTTTCTTCAGAAAACTGTAGTCGTAAAAACTGTTCTCATCTTTTTTCTTATCAACATAATGAACCACTAATTCATCTTTTTGCAAATCAACCGCTTCAATAACATCCGGCTTCATGGATCTTATTAGCACTTTTGAGTAAAGAGTACCTCTAAACTCATCACTGAGCACCTTTTTTTCAAACTTCTCTTTTGCCTTTACCGGAATCCCTACAGCCTCGCAAAATGATTTGTAACCGCAGTATGCTCCATTGTAATTCCAATGGTGATCCAGGTTGTAGAAAACATTTGAATTATTCTTTTCTATTTCAAGTTCACTCAAAACATCTATCGTATCACACGAAACATCACTATAAATCTGCTCAATAATATTTTTCTCATCCACAATGTCAGGTGCATTCGCAGGTATTTTTTCCGAATAAACTGCTGCATCCGTGGGAACCAGCATAAGATGAAGTTTGACTTTCGTCTGATCAATATTTGCAGTAAGTTTTCCCATTCTTTCTGTAAATATAGTTGTGTCCGGCTTCTCAATATGCTGAATGAGCCTGTCTTTAGAAACAAATACACCATTCATCTCTTTATAGCCAATAGATTTTTGAACAGTACTTTTTAAGGACACAAGCCTGTCCCTTCCCGGGAAATGATCTGATATATACTTTTCTACCTCATCTGAAAACTGTCCACTGACAATATTTTCCACACTCACGGTTGGAAATTTCTGTAATATTCTATTTTCATTTTCTGAAAACTCTTTTTTAGGAAGAGTAATTATTAATACAGGTATTATCAGTAGCACTGCTGCAACCGACACCGAAACAACTCTCTTGTACAATATTCTTTCCTCCTGATATTAAAATCTGAAATACAGAAATGGATTGTAAGACTCGCTGATAATCATAGCAACTGACAAAACAAACAATAACAGATACACAATCGCTCCGACAAATCCCACTGCTTTCTCATTTTTTTCTTTTAATTTTCCTGTTACAAATGAAACTGCCGGTGTGGATAGTACCATTGCCAACAAATATATCCAAACATGCTGAGTCAATATGAAAACGCCTTTGCTGTCTGCCATATTTGAATAATTAAACATTCCTTTTACATAAATAGCAATATCCGACAATTTGTCAAAGGAAAATATAATCCAACCAACCATTGCAAAAAAGCATACGTAAATATGTGCAACCACTGACGGCAACTTTTCCAACGCATTTTTCAACACAAATTTTTCTATTATCAGAATAATTCCAAAGTAAATTCCCCAGAGCATAAAATTCCACTGTGCGCCATGCCAGAACCCTGTCAGAGCCCAGACAACAAATATATTAATTATATTTCTAGGTACACTACATCTGGATCCTCCAAGAGGAATGTACACATAATCTTTAAACCATGTAGTTAATGACATATGCCATCTACGCCAAAATTCAGATACAGACTTTGCAATGTATGGATAGTTAAAGTTTTCAGGGAAAGTAAAGCCTATCATTCGCCCGATACCAATTGCCATATCGGAATATCCTGAGAAATCAAAATAAATCTGAAGTGAAAAAGCCAAAATACCAAGCCACAGTGTTAGAGCAGACTGTCCTGCGATCCCACTGTTTTGTATGTCCGTAAACACTGCGCCCACACTGTTTGCTATTAATACCTTCTTAAATAATCCCCTTAAAAATCTCTGCATTCCATTGTCGAAAGATTTTAAGTCAATATTTCTTTTGTGAAGTTCTTCGCCCACTATACTGTATCTGACTATAGGACCGGCAATAAGCTGAGGAAACATTGATACATATGTCATAAAATCTAAGAAGTTATGCTCCGTTTTAACCTTTCCTCTATAGACATCAATGCTGTAACTCATTGTCTGGAAAGTATAAAAACTTATACCTATCGGAAGAGCAAGCTTTGGCACTATAACCGAAAGTCCTGTTATTTCATTAAAAGTAGTGACGAGCAATGTCGAATACTTAAAAAAGCCAAGCATAGACAAGTTGACACATACTGATATTATCAAAAAAATTATTTTTTTCTTTGGAAACTTTTCGATACATATACCATTCATATAATCCACTATAGAGGAGAATACCATAAGCCCAATATATATAGGCTCCCCCCATGCATAAAAAACAAGACTAAAAATACAGAGAACTATATTTTTAGCCTTAAATGGTACAATGTAATAAATCAAAAAGAAAATAGGTAAAAACATAAACATAAATGTTGAACTACTAAATACCATTTTACTACCTTCTTTATTTATTATTTGCTACTGTCTACAAGATTTTGAGCTTCTTTATTGTTTTTGCAAACAACAAGAGAAACAAATCCATCAGAGTTTACTATTTTAGCAGAAGCTGCCTTATCATACTCCTCCGGAGCATAATCCCTGGTAGAATCTTTAATACTATCTAAAACAACTTGAAGTGAAGCAGCAACCCTATTTGCTGCTGAATTATCCTTACACTTAAATAATGCAATTACATCCGCTGAAGGAGATACACTTCCCTGATAGAATGCATACTCTGTAGCATCGCTTACATCAATACCATAATAATCCATCAAGTCCTCTCCGTCCAAAGAATACATATCTGAAAAATAACCTGTTCCAATAAGCTTATTGTATATTTCCTTTACACCCAGACTCACTTTCGCTTCTGTTGTCTCTTCTACTGTAGTAGTTTCTTCCACAGTTGTTGTCTCTTCTGCTGTAGTAGTTTCCTCAACTGTAGTAGTTTCTTCCACAGTTGTTGTTTCTTCTGCTGTAGTCTTTTCATCTGATTGTTTGCTCTGGCATCCTGAAAGCATAGAAACAGAAAGAATTCCCGTCAAAACAATCATAGCTAATCTATCTTTTCTCATTTGCTCTTTCTCCTCATTTCTTTTTATTACTTGCGTAATTTCTAAGAACCTTATCCCATATCGCATAGGTAGGTATATTCTGATGAATAAAATCATCAGAACAATACTGTTTTTTTAAGTACCCATCACTTGTTGATATGTAAGTTGCAATATCTACATATTCACAATCACTTTTCTCACAGTACTTTATCATATATTTGTTTAATTTTTTGAGATTTTTTGCCAAAGTACTGCTTCCTTCATGGCTTTTCACAGGGTACGTAGTACTTAAAATATAAATTTTGGTCTCAGGGCATTCAGCCTTAATCCTATCAATCAACTTAACGTAATTAACATAAGCCTGCTTTGGATTTTTAGTATTGTACACATCATTTATACCAAAGAAAAGGAATACTTTTTTAGCTTCCATAATCTTTGCAACATTCTCCGGTGCGAGATGTTTTCCTCTGTACAATGGATGGAATTTAGAGTTTGGTTTTAACGCCTCAATCAATGAATAACTTATCACTCCATCAACTTTAGCGCCATCCAAATACCCTCTGCCCTTTGATTTCGTATATATACCAAGGCCTGAAAGCACTGAATCTCCAAAGAAAACCGAATCTTTGAAAAAGCCTGATGTACTCTTAAAATCACCATTTACAATACTGCTTATTTTCTTGGTTTTGAATTTTGTACATTTAGACCATGCACTGTAATATTTCTTTTTATTATTTTCCTTATATGTTCTGATTCTGACATAGTACTTCTTATTTGATAATAAATCGTAAATATTCTTGTTATTTATATCTGCCTTCGAAATCTTTACAGCCTTTGCATCTTTAAATATCTTATTATCACTGTACTGGATATAATATCCTGAAATGTCTTTACCTTTTTTCCATTTTACAACAGCTGAAGATGCACCTAGCGCATTTGCTCTCTTTAATTCTACATTGGTCACAACATTTTCAATTACGTTACTGTACTGCCCCATTACAGTTTTTCCGTCCGTCTCTTTGTAACCTCTGATTTTAATCTTATATACTCTTCCCGGTTTTAAATTTGAAACCGAAAACTCTGTAAAATTACCTGCAGTTACTTTTTTATATGTTTTAGAGTCCTTTGCCTTGACCCATACTTCGAATCCATCATTCTGTTCAGCGTTATTCCAAACTATATAAGAAGCTTTTTCAGCTTTTCCTTTTGAAATAGCAGGTGTGTTTACCTCAGGTGTCACAATCAATGTCGACTCACCTTCAGCTGTGCTCTCACCATCAGCTTTAACTGATAAATGGTAATTTGCCGCCCCACTGAAAACAACAGTTGTCACTGCCAAAAGACATAATTTCTTTTTAATGTTCATAACATTTCTCCTTAATTCGTCTTTTCGACTTTTTTCGCCACAACTTTTAGTATAGCATAATTATTATTTTTAGCAAATCTATTTACACATTGGATAATCTTGGTTATTTCGTGAGGTATAGTTCTTGAAACACAGAATTGTCATAATACGGGCTGCGAGAAAATGAGATATGCATCATTTACCTTACCTACCAATGCAACACAAAGCTTAAATGGAAGGTAAAAAAGACATTCTAACGTTTGCCAGAATGTCTTTTTTATTAATTTGCTTTTGTTTCTTTTTCCTTAGTGGTTGTCTGCTCTTTAGTCTCCTCTTCGGTCTTTGTAGACTCCTCTGCTTTGGTTGTCTCCTCTGATTTTGAGGTTTCCTCCACTTTTGTAGTCTCTTCAACTTTTGTAGTTTCTTCAACTTTTGTAGTTTCTTCAACCACTTCTTCGCCGTTAAGCTTTATAACAATTCTACTTTCATTTTCATAAAGAGTATTTGTATCTTCTTTTAAATCATTGATATCATTATGCAACGAATCCACATAATCCTGCATAGTCTTTTGCATTGAGTTAATATAATTGTTCATAGAATCAACTTTCCAGAAAAGAACTACGATAACTCCAATAGCAATTATCAAAAGAGTAGTTATGAATCCAACAAACATTTTCAATCCTTTTGTTTGATCCTTATACTCCTCATCATAGTCATTGTAAATGTAACTGTCATCGCTTGGCTGTGTGATTTTTTTCTCAGAATCTTCAAACACTTTTTTCATCTGATTTAAATCATCATTATTCACATCCTTCATAGAAGCAACCACCTGTGAGTTATCTCTATGTTTTTTATTTTTACCTATCTCAGAAACTTCTTCCAGAATGATTTCCTGAGCATTATTTTCTGCTTCTTTGCTTTGCGCCAAATCATCAAACACAGGCATCTCTGTTGTATTCTGAAGAAATGGTTTGTTGTCGATATTATCATCAATCATAGGAGTCTCAACAAACTCATGATCAATTTCGTTCTCTTCATGCGCTTCAATTTCTTCAGGCACTTTGCCTTCTTCGTACTCTTCGATTTCTTCCTGCTGCAGATATGTATCTCCCATTCCCTGATTTGCCTCAACTTCTGTTTGTTCAAACAATTCCTCTATTGTATGTACCGTAGAATTTGGCTCATCCTGTACAGGTTCTTCTGTCACATATGTTTCCTCTGCAATCGGTGTTTCCTCTTGAGTAAATGGATTTTCTACAATCGGTGTTTCTTCTGAAACATTTGATCCCTCTACATCTGAAGGTTCCTCTATATCTGAAGGTCCCTCTATAACCGAAGGCTCAGTAGAATTAACAGGTTGTACATCAACAATCGGTTCAGTTACAACCGGAGTGCTCTCCATAACCGGTGCACTTTCTACAACCGGTGTACTTTCTACAACCGGTGCACTTTCTACAACCGGTGTGTTCTCAATAACCGGTGTACTTTCTACAACCGGCACCTGAATTTCCGGTATATGTTTCTTCTCTCTTTTTTTAATTTCATCATCAGTGAAAATAAAGAAACCATCGATTTTTTTCATTTTACCTTCTTCCATATAGTAAAATGCTTCGACTATCTGAACCGGGTCAACAATATATTCAATAATATTTTTTCCTTCAAATGTACGAGTTTGGAAATATTCATCATACTCTGTTGCATTGCATCCTGTATCTGGATTTGTATGCATCCATCCGATTATTTTGTAAGTAGGATATTTCTGCTTTTCCTGTTCAATATATCGAATAGTATTTTTTGTAAACTTGATAGAGTTTGATGTTGCCTCACTAAATTTTGCCTCTACAAAAGCTCTTATAATATAATAGTGTGTTTCACCTTTTCTGAGCTTATTTCCAAGCAGAATACCTCCTGCCTGCACTACATTCTTGTCCTTCGAATAGTTAAAAATATCCTTATAGACTTCCTTAGAAATATAAACTCTTTGTAATCCTTGTCCTGTTCCGCCCACAACTCTGGTTTTCGCAGGTAATCTGTTCTCTTTACTCAATCTGTAAACCTTCTCTTCTAAAATATTTAGCCAAATAAATCATACTTCTCCAGTATTTCATAAACTATAGGTTTTGAAATGACGCAAAGTTTTCCATGAGCACGCATAAAGTAACAATCCGTGACACACTATATTTTCTACTCCTCGCATTCGCTTATTAGAAAATGCTCCTGCGCAACTCGTCCTTCGGACTCAAACAGCGCCCGCATTTTCAGCTAGAATGTTCGTCGTAACGAAAATATAGCTATCGTCACAGGGATTGTCACATTTATGCTTTGCTCATATGAAAACTATTGCTCACATTTCATATACTATAGTTTATGAAAGTGTTGCTTTCATGACCGCTTTGATTGTGTGCATTCTGTTTTCTGCCTCATCAAACACGATTGACTTGTCAGATTCAAATACTTCATCTGTCACTTCCATCTCTGTGAGTCCAAATTTTTCATATATTTCTTTTCCTGTTGTTGTCTTTAAATCATGGAATGCAGGGAGACAATGCATGAACTTGCAATCAGGTGCTGCACTGTTCATTAATTCCATTGTAACTCTGTATGGGCTTAAATCATCAATTCTCTCTTTCCAGATTTCTGCCGGTTCACCCATAGATACCCACACATCTGTGTAGATAACGTTTGCATCCTTAACTGCTTCTTTAGGTTCTTCCATAAGTGAAATTGATGCTCCTGTCTCACTTGCAACCTTCTTGCATTCCTCTACAAGACTTGGGTCCGGCCAATATTTCTTTGGTGCACATGCCACAAAATCAAGTCCCATCTTTGCGCATCCAACCATGAGTGAATTTCCCATGTTGTATCTTGCATCACCCATGTAGACAAACTTAATACCCTTTAATTTTCCAAAATGTTCCTGAATAGTTAAGAAATCTGCAAGTATCTGCGTTGGATGAAACTCATTTGTAAGTCCGTTCCATACCGGCACTCCTGCATATTTTGCAAGTTCTTCAACGATTTCCTGTCCATATCCTCTGTATTCAATTCCATCAAACATTCTTCCGAGAACTCTTGCCGTATCTGCAATACTCTCTTTCTTTCCAATCTGTGAGCCTGAAGGATCAAGATATGTAACACCCATACCAAGATCATGAGCTGCAACTTCAAAAGAACATCTTGTTCTTGTACTTGTCTTTTCAAAAATAAGTGCTATATTTTTTCCTCTAAGAGTATCAACTGCAATTCCCTGTTTTTTCTTTGCCTTCAAATCTGCTGCCAAATCAAGAAATTCCTGAATCTCGTCAGGTGTAAAATCTAAAAGTTTAAGGAATGATTTTCCTGTTAATGCCATTTTATTGTCCTTTCTCCAATGCTTCTTCACAATACAAGCAACGGTAAACCTTTTTTTCTATATCAGCCAAAAAGAATATCTGCTCTAATTCCTGCTCTACACATGTAATGCATCTTGGATTTTTGCATTTTGCCACATTCGAAATACGTGTAGGCAATGTCAACGGTTTTTTCTCGATAATCTTTTCGTCTTTAATTACATTAACTGTAATATTGTCATCTATAAATCCAAGCAAGTCCAAATTAATATCAAGTAATCCCTCAATCTTAATGATATCTTTTTTTCCCTGCTTACCGCTTTTTGCGTTTTTAATAATTGCAACTTCGCCGGTACATTTATCTAATTCTAAAGCAGCATAAATATCCATACACTTTCCTGCTTTAATATGATCAATTACATATCCATCTTTAAGTCCGCTAATATTTATCATCTTATACCTCCAAGCCTAACAGCATCATAATAAGTGCCATTCTGATGTAAACTCCATTTTGTGCCTGTTTGAAATAAACCGCTCTCGGATCTGAGTCAACCTCAACCGAGATTTCATTTACTCTTGGAAGTGGATGCATAACAATCATATCCTCTGATGCATACTGCATCTTCTGCTTATCGAGAATATATCTGTCTTTCAATCTGATGTAATCCTCTTCATTGAAGAATCTCTCTCTCTGGACTCTTGTCATATATAAAATATCCATCTTAGGCATTACCTCTTCGAGAGTTTCAACCTCTTCAAATGGAATATTATTTTTCTTAAGTACATCTTCCCTAATAAATTCAGGAATCTTAAGTTCCTCCGGTGAGACAAGAATAAATTTAACTCCCGGATATCTGACCAATGCTGTAATAAGTGAATGAACAGTACGTCCAAACTTCAAATCTCCGCAAACGCCAATGGTAAGATTATCTAATTTTTTCTTATATGTATGAATGGTAAGTAAATCTGTGAGCGTCTGAGTTGGGTGCTGATGTCCTCCATCTCCTGCATTGATAATCGGTACCGGTGATTTCATTGATGCAACAAGTGCTGCTCCTTCCTTTGGATGTCTCATAGCAATTATATCGCTGTAACATCCCACAACTGATACAGTATCCGATACGCTCTCTCCCTTACTTGCCGAACTTGATGTAGCCTCTGAAAATCCTAATACCTGCCCGCCAAGTCTAATCATTGCTGACTCGAAACTAAGTCTTGTTCTTGTACTTGGCTCATAGAAACATGTAGCCAAAATCTTTTTATTAGCTACTTCACTGTACTTTTCAGGGTTTTCCCTAATATCTTCCGCAACCTTTATGAGATTGTAGGTTTCTTCTACCGATAAATCCAATGGATTAAGTAAGTGTCTCATATTGTTCTCCTAGTAAAAATATTTCACATTTTTGTATAAAAATAAATGTGATAAACATAGTGCTTTATTTTGGGGTAAACACTAAAAGCATTTTATACGCCACGTTTTATTATACAATCAATACAGCCTAATCGCAATAATTTTGGGCTACTTCTTAACAGTAAAATAAATATTTTTAAAGTATTCTTCAATTCTTTTTGTCTGTCCACTAATATGCCACTTTGGATAAGCCTTCAACATTCGTTTTGATTTTATTGACAATCGTTGAACGAGCTCCTCATATTTCTTTCCAAAGTCTGCCATCTGCGTTTTTACATTGTCACTCATATCAGAAAATTCATCTTTAAATTCATCCTTGAATTCATCGCTTCTCTCAGCCGCTTCAAGTGCTGTTTTTCCAACTTTTTCTGTAAGGTTATCACTTATATCACGAAGAGTCTTTGCCACCTTTTGAATTTCTTTGAGATCCCTCTTTATTCCAATGACAGTCTTATATGTAACGATCAAATCGCATATCATCGCTATAGAACATAAAACTAAGACCACCACTCCCACATAAAAAGGTACGTAATGAACCATCTTACTTATAAAGGCATGGAAATATTTCACTGAAAACACCACCGTAATTCCCCACAAAATGCAAAACTTCAGGCAAATGTATCCATTCAGGTTAAATGGCTCCTCCGAGTAATCCCACCATCTCATATGAAACATTTTGTCCAGTGCCCATCCGCCAAATAATTCTATTACTGTGGCAATAACGATTCCTCCACCAAAGAGAAGCCATTTTTTGTCAAGTACCGGTGAAAGAATAATAAGAACACTCACCATACCAAACCCATATATCGGGCAAACCGGGCCGTTTAAAAAACCTCTGTTTATTAATTTTCCTTTTGTAACAGCCTGATATGCCACTTCAAGACACCATCCAAGAAATGCATATATAAAAAAATACGCTACTAAATAATAAAACCACATACAAACTCCTTTACCGGATACAATTACATTTGTCCGATTATTATATAATCATCTGTAAACTATATATAAGAGCAGTAATTTTCTTATGCGAAAAAACTGCTCTTATATATTCTATGTTTTTTTCATTTATTTATTCTGCTTTTAAAATACGCCCACACTTTTACTTAGATGGGGCAGCCACTCCTTCACTTTGTTTAGAGGGGAGTGACATCTACTTCATTGTTATAATAATCCTGAGCCGAACAATCCCGCAAATACCAGCGAAACTATAGTCATAAGCTTAATCAGGATGTTAATTGACGGTCCTGATGTATCTTTGAAAGGATCACCAACTGTATCACCGACAACTGCTGCCTTATGAGGTTCACTTCCCTTTCCGCCTTCAGCTCCACCTTCAATATATTTCTTTGCATTATCCCATGCGCCACCCGCATTTGCCATGAAAACAGCCATCATAACTCCGCTGACAAGGGAACCTGCAAGCATTCCTCCAAGAGCCTCTGCTCCAAGAACAAAGCCCATAACCAATGGCGATACTACTGCCATAATACCCGGAATAATCATCTCGTGTAGAGCTGCTGTTGTAGAAATCGAAACGCAAGTCTTATAATCAGGCTTCTCTTCCCCTTTAAGTATGCCCGGATTTTCTTTGAACTGTCTTCTTACTTCCTCTATCATCTTATTTGCTGCTTTTCCAACTGACGACATTGTCATTGCAGAAAACATAAAAGGTAACATGCCTCCCACAAAAAGTCCCGCCACAACCTTAGGATTGAGAATATTAATTCCATCACTTGCGATACCTGCCGTTTCAGCATATGAAACAAATAGCGACAGAGCTGTAAGCGCCGCAGAACCAATGGCAAAGCCTTTTCCGATAGCTGCAGTTGTATTTCCAACCGCATCAAGTTTATCGGTGACATCCCTTACCGACTCGTCAAGTTCTGACATTTCTGCGATTCCTCCTGCATTGTCCGCAATCGGTCCGTATGCATCAACCGCAACTGTCATTCCAGTAGTTGATAGCATTCCCACAGCTGCAAGAGCTATTCCGTACATTCCGCAGAATTGATAAGCAACAAGGATTCCAATTGATATAACAATAATCGGCATACATGTTGACTTCATTCCTACTGACAAACCGCTGATTATATTTGTAGCGGCTCCTGTCTCAGAACTTTTTGCAATCTCCTTGACACTGGCGTGCTTTTCAGATGTATAAATTTCTGTAATTTTTCCTATTATAACTCCTACTGCAAGCCCTGCAACAATGGCAGTGAACGCATTATAATTACCGAAAAACAACTTGCTGAGTATAGCTGAAGCAATGATAACAATTATCGAAGCTGTATACTCACCTATATTAAGTGCTACCTGAGGATCAGACCCTTCTTTACCTCTTACAAAGAATGTAGCAATGATAGATCCGACTACTCCAACCGCAGCAAGCGCGAGTGGAAAAATTGCTCCACCAAAAGAAATATCACTTTTCACCGCTGTGGTAACAAGTCCTAGCGTAATAGCTGAAACAAGAGCACCAACGTAACTCTCGAAAAGATCGGCACCCATACCGGCAACATCACCTACATTATCACCTACATTATCTGCAATTACCGCAGGATTTCTCGGATCATCTTCCGGAATTCCTGCCTCAACCTTTCCTACAAGATCAGCACCCACATCTGCTGCCTTCGTGTAAATACCTCCGCCTACTCTGGCAAAAAGAGCAATAGAAGATGCACCCAAGCTGAATCCTGTTAAGATGCTGGCAGTTTCTGAAGTAACTTCATTGCCATTTAAGAAAAAAATAAAGGCAAAAATACTTCCAATTCCCAAAATTCCAAGTCCAACAACCGAAAGTCCCATAACTGTGCCTCCGGAAAAAGCTATTTTAAGAGCCTTGTTCATACCACCGTCTTTGGCAGCTTTTGCTGTTCTAACGTTTGCTTTCGTAGCTACTGTCATACCGAAATAGCCTGCCAAAGTTGAAAAAACTGCTCCAACCAAAAAGCAGATTGCCGTAAGCCAGTTAACTCCAAATCCAATCAAAACGAACAAAACACTTACAAAAAATACAAGAATTCTGTACTCTGCATATAAAAATGCCTTTGCTCCCTCTGCAATCGCTCCGGAAATTTCCCGCATCAGTTCATTTCCCTCCGGAGCCTTTGAAATAATAGAAGTTTTAACCAAGGCAAAAAGTAATGCAAGCACTCCTGCAATAGGGGCTAATAATAACATATGCTCCATATCTGTCACCTCCGTTGCTATTTTATTTTCCGTTTCCCGCTAACTTATAGCGTAAAAATGAATACTCACTTCGTTCGTGCTCATTTTTCTTCCTATAAATTATATTATGAGTTGTGCTTCGCACTTTCATAATCTCGAAATACTTCGTATTTCTCGTTAACTTATAGTGTAAAAATGAATACTCACTTCGTTCGTGCTCATTTTTCTTCCTATAAGTTATATTATAGCACTTTTTTCTGCTATTTGGTGTTTTTTGGCGTATAAAAAAATCCTACTTGATATTGCTCAAGTAGGATTACAATTCATTTTATAAAAATATCTTTCTAAAATCTTCATTTGTGAACTGAACACCGTCAACTACAAAAAACATCTTATTTTTTGGTAAATAAAGGCTTGTCTTTTCATATGCAATTACATGATTCTGTTCATTTCCTCCGATTGTATATCCGATTGGGAAATCATATGTTTTTGCATATGCATAAAGCTTAATGCCATCCGGAGTTTTTTCTACCTTGTATACTGTAAGCATACAAAAATAGTAATACAAAAAAGCAATTACACCTAAAATAATTGCTAATGACAAAAATAACATCACTCCCGCAGCAATGCTCCCTGAAGTAATCATAAGGAATAATCCGATAATTGCAACTGCAACTACTAACCCCTTAATTACTTTGTCCACAATGGACAAAACTTCAAATAACTTTTGTTTCTCTACCATGTTCTTCTCCTTGATTATCCAATATATTTTTTCTTAATACCTCTACATTTTTCCTTCCAAAGTTTCCCCGCTCTATTTTAATACATAATGGCAAATAATTCAATTAGAATGTTTAAAAACTCTTTTTTGCTTTTACTATGTCATTATAATATGTTATACTGTGTGTTGTATTGATTAATTTTTTAGGACTGAAATCTATGAAAGGAGTACCACATTATGAAACACGAATTAGATCATATCGACGAGCAAATAATAAATCTATTGCATGACAATGCCCGTATTCCCCTTAAGGCTATAGCAAGTCAGGTATTTTTGTCGTCTCCTGCTGTTTCTGCCAGAATAGAAAGATTAGAAAAAGCAGGTATTATTCTTGGTTATAATGCCAGATTAAATCCGGCTGAACTTGGATACCACATAAAAGCATTTATCAATTTAGAAGTAAAACCGGGACAGAAATCAGACTTTTATCCTTACATAAAAAGTTGTGACAATGTTGTTGAATGTAACTGCGTAACCGGTGATTATTCCATGTTAATCGAAGTTATGTTCAAAAGCACAGATGAGTTAGACCATTTTATCGGCGACCTCCAGAAATTTGGAAGCACCAAAACACAGATTGTCTTCTCAACATCTGTGGAAAACAGAGGAATACCTGTTCAGCGCCACGAAGAAGAATAATACATTCCTTTTGGAGCAGAACTACTTAAATAAAAAGAACTCACAAGCTTAAAGTGTTTATCACTTCAGTTTTGTGAGTTCTTCTTGTTTTATAACTAATTGAAAATGTATTATCAGTCCACTTTTTCGTTACTGATAATAATCTTTTTGGCTGTAGTCCTCTCCTTTGCTTGGAATTCACTGTCACTTACTTTTTCATATTCACTCTCACCATAGCCATAACCTTTGCCATAACCTTTGCCGTAGCCATAGCCATAACCATAGCCGTAGCCATAACCGCGACCATATCCATAGCCATAGCCTCTGCCATAACCGTATCGGCGCCCATATCCGTTATTTACTCCAATCTGTCCAATACTATCATTAAGTACACTTCCAAGTATAGTTTTCTTTGTATATGACAGTTCCTGAAGTGCGTCCAGTATGGTATTTACCTTAGCATAATCTTCTCTTACAAGATAAATAGCCGAGTCTGCATACTTCAAAAGCGCCGCTGCATCTGCAAGTCCGGCACATGGCGGTGCATCAATGATTACAAAATCCGCAACCTTTCTGCATTGTTCAATAATAAGTTCCATATTTTCTGAATTAATATTTTCTATCGGATTCGGAGTCGGCTTGTCAGCTGCTATCAACACTACTCGTGTATCGGCAATATTGATAAGAGCTTCTTTTAGACTTACTCGCTTATTCAGAAAATCTTTCATATTGTAAGATATTCCCTTTGCTCCTGTAAGTCTTCTAAGTGAAGGATTTCTTAAATCACCGTCAATAAGCATTACTCTTTTACCTGACTTAGATAATGTGAGTGCAAGATTAACCGAAAATGTACTTTTTCCTTCTCTCGGTAGTGTACTTGTAATAAGTACGACTTTCTGTCCTGTCTGCTCCAAATCTTTCTCAATTCTTGAAGAAATACTTCTGATTGCCTCTAGGTATCTGAAGCCAATCTTTTTATCCAAAATAATTTGATTTCCGCTATCCTTATCCTGTTCACGAGCTCTGGCACTTCTGCTCACAGAGCAAATCACATTCTTTACAAATGAAGGTTTCTTTATTTTTTGTTTTTCGCCCTTTTCGTTTTCCTTTGGAACCATTGAACTTGGTAATGCCCCAAAGCACTTAAGAGCGAAATACTCTTCAATATCTTCGCGCGACTGAACCGTCTTTACGAAAAATCCAAATATAATAACCGGTATTAAAGCTATGGCAATTCCTATAGCTACAAATATAGCAACCGTTTTATAGAAAGAAAATGGATTCATCGGCTTTGTGGGAACAGTCGGTTCCTCTAAAACTGTCAGTTCTGTATCTCCCAAAACAAACTGTGCAACACTGGCATAATTCTTAACAACGGACATTATTATTTTATATGCGTCGTCAGGATTTGAACTCTGCACCTCCAATGTCAAAACATTGGTTTCAGGAATAACTGTAGACAATATAGTTCCATTTAAATAATATATTCCTAAGTCCTTCTTTATTACTTCATAAAACAAATCATTGTTGATGAGATAATCAAAAGATTCGCCCAATTCCTCTGCCAGTTCCTCGTCGTTGGTTCTCGACAAATCTTTGTCGCCGCTGTATATCGGGGCTGTAATCGAAATTGTTGCTTTTGAACTGTAAATCGGTACATATGTTGCTTTTGCTCTCTTATAACCTATTGCGCCAAAAATCACCGACATCATCACAAAGAGCCACCAGAACTGAATAACTCCGGCAACTATTTTATCTACTGCATCCGCAATACTTATCTCTTCTGTATTTACCTGTGTATTATTATCCATTCTGCACCTCCACTCTGCGATTGTAATTTCCATACCTGCTATTACTGTTTGGTAAAGGTACATTTCTGAAATCATTCAGGATGCAGCCTAAGAATTTAGAATTTGAATCCTCAAGAACTGTAACACTGTTTCTGATATCATATTTAAAACTGAAATCATGTCTTACAACAAGCAATGAAAAATCAACCATATCTGCCATTGCCTCAGCATCTGACAACATAGCCATAGGTGGAGTATCAACAATTACATAATCCGCCATCTGAGACAATGTATCTATTAAATCCCTCATAGCCTCAGATTTGACATATTCATAAGAACTTGAATGACCTTTATTGGCCATAACTATTCTAAGTCCGCTGTCTTTATCCACATACATCACTTCCTCAAGTGTTTTCTTACCCTGAAGCAATTCTATGTAATCGACAACACTTTCCGGCTTAATGTCAAGCAATTTATGAAGTGCCGGTTTTCTCAAATCACCATCTAATACAATAACGGATTTTCCCTCTTTGACTAGGGACAGTGCAATATTTACCACAACGGTACTCTTGCCCTCATTCTCACAGGCACTTGATACCATAAACACATTTTTGTTTGCTTTACGCTCATGTTCATATTCCATCTTTACACGAACATTATTTATGGCTTCTATAAAATTAAAACTGATAATAGGGCTGGTTATCAGAATACTCTTTACATTTTTCTTTATTTTAGATTTAAATGTCTTGTTCTTATTTTCATGCCCAATAGTTCCATAATGAATTGCCCCAAGCTGATTTTCGAACATATAATCTGTTTTTACCGTATCTCTCAAAATACTTAACAGTGCAATAAGCGCACTCATAAGCAATATTCCAATTACTCCGGCAAACAAAGCTTTGTATCTTGCTACAGTAGCATTGTCAGGATACTCTGCAATTTTAGGTGCTCTGAGCTCCTCAAATATTGCATCCTCATTGAGATACTGGGACAAATCCCTGTAGTTTTCCATTATGTATCGGATAATAAGAAATGACTCCATAGGACTAGGAGACGTAACACTCATGGTCATAATATTCGTATTGTTCTTATTTTCAATTACAACATTTGCATCCCATGGAATATCTCCGAGAGACTGAGTGACTCTCTTAATCATAATATCCTGATTAACCAGACCGCTGAAGGCAGTTATGGCATTTCTTGCAATAGCCTTGTCAGATCTTTTGTAGCCTGTACTCTCCTTTGGTGTCACTACATACACTGCAGAGGAAGTATACTCCGGTTCAAAAGAGCCACGAATCACTGTGTATGTTCCCATTAAACCAATTAAACCGGCAAGTATAATAACCCACCAGTTTTTCAACAAATCTCGCAGGATACTATATATATTTATATTGTTTATATTAAAAATACTGTTATCATTCATGTCTTTTCCCCTTTAAAGCCTGCTACTACTCTGTAACAACAACTGTGAGGTATGCTTTTCCTTCATTATCCTCGTCATCTTTAAATCTGTAAATCACATAGTAGAAACCTTCCTTTTTTGTATCCACGGAAGTCTTTTCGATTTTTACTTCTTTTTTGTCCAGAGGATTTCCCTTGTAATCATTGAGCGACTTAATATTGTCGAGAGGATCAAAATTGCTTCCCTTCTTCAAATAAATAATATTTTCTTTAAATTCCATCTGAGGTTCTAAGTTGTTTTTCTCCCTTACTGCCACAAGAGCCTGTAGTTTTGATGTATCCCCGAGAGAATTCGTAACCTGCGCAATTACTGTGTAAGTTCCTGCTGTTTTGGTAGAAACAGAACTTGAAAGCAATTTAACATTTTTAGTAATGTCTCCTCCATTTTCTTTGTTATCATAACAATCCACAGCACCAATAATATCTATAGTGTCAATGTTTTGCCCCATATACAGGCAAAGCTGCTGCGACAATGTAAATTTTGGAGGCACGTAATCTGTGAATTCAATAATTCTCGATGCTCTTGCAATATGGTTATCCGAATCTGAAACAGCATATGTAATCTTACACTGATGTCCTGTAATAAATTTTGAGATTTCTTCCACAACGATATCCGACGTAAGATCTCCATCTTTTTTATCGTAAACAGTAACTCCTGTCTTTAGTTCTTCCTCTGTGGCATTTACGCTAACTCTGTAAACATCATCCTGATTCTTTATTGAGAATTCAGGAATCGAATCATCTACATTAATTTTTATCTCGTATAAATTGTATAAAAATATTCCCGAAACTGCGATAAATATCAACACAGTTAAAATTCTTATTAATCTCATCAAACTCTCCCAAATAAATAAGGTATAATATAACGAATATATTATACCTCAAATACTGTTTTATTATCAACTAAATATATACCAAATAATTCAAGCATACTTCTATCATTCTTAATGTGGAATAAGTGTCAGCCTATCAGAAACCTTCCACACGTCTCTGCTTTCTTAGTTCTCTACGCCTAAGTGCGCTTTCCCACTCTGCTCTCTCATTTTCACTCTCAAGCTCGAGCCCAAACTCTATAGGCTGTGGTTTTCCCTCTTGATCCACACATACTTCTGTGAAGTATGCATGATTTATCTGTCTTCTCTCACCGTTTGATACATCTTCAACATAAACATCAACTCTTATTTCCATAGATGTTTTTCCCACATAGGTAACTTTTGCAATTAACACAATAATATCTGCAAGACTAGCTCCGCTTTTAAACTGAAGATTATCAACACAGGCAGTAGTAACTAACCTGCCGCAGTGTCTTTGAGCTGTAATCGCAGCCACTTCATCCATCCACGCCATGAGTCTTCCTCCAAAGAGCCTGTTGGCACCGTTGATGTCCGCGTATTGAAGGCATCTGGTCCATTCTGTGGTAGAGTCTGATACTTTTTTATTCATATATTCCCCCTCAATTATTCTCTCTTCCTTATTATCGCTTCTTTATTATTTCTTTTTAAAACACACAAAAAAATTATTGGCAATTCCCGAAATTCTTTTTACCATTATTTTTGTTTCTTCCGACTTTCTATAGAAACCTAGTGTTACTAAACAGCAAATAACAAATACGATGCCTGATTTTATAAACATCTCAATCCAATTATTTACTTCATAAATACTTCCGACAGTTCCTAATCCAAATATCAATGCAACTATAATGGAAAAATTGATAAACATATCTTTAAAATATCCTTTAGAAGATCTTTCAAAGAAATCTCTGTACAAAAGCCATGGATCAATCCAAAAACTTGTCAATAATCTTGATATTGATGATGCGAACAATATACCCGCTATACCTATCTTATAACCCAGCAGAATTGACAACACAATATTTAAACATGCGCAAAGAAACATAACCCATTTAGTTTTTCTAAACATTCCGGTTGCTTCTCTATAAGACCATACAGGCTGTAAAACACAGCTTAAATACATATTCATTGCAATCGCTATAACCGTTACATTATCAAAGATAAAGTTCTTTCCCAACCATAATCTTATCAAATCATTAATCAATATTGTATAACAAGGAACAACCACTCCACTAATAAGAAAAATAATTGACAATTCACATCTGAATATTTCATATCTTTTCTTTGCGTTTTCTTTTACTATCAGGTTACCTATACTTGCAACCATTGAAGAAAATACCGTCGTATATAATACATTTATTTTCTTCATAACCAACTGATAGTTTGAATAATAACCTACTGCAATTGTGCCAACTATGGTTGAAATAAGAATATTGTCTGTCGCGTTAAGCATAACTGAAGAGAGTTTAAACACAACCATTGATTTTATATTATTGAAAATCTCTCTTTTTTCTTCCCTTAATAATTTTTCCTTATTCCGAATAAAAGGATACATTTTTTCAGATTTTCTTGAAGCAATTAAATTGTTAATAATATTAGCAGCAACACTAATCATCAAAAATACAATATAGTTTCTAACAATCAAAAGGAATATTATTTGAAGAACTGTTTTGACTATATTTATTACCATATTTATTTTAGTAACAATATAGTTATTCTGATCTGCAACAATTACAGACGTTTTATAAACGCACAAATAAGAGACTACTATTCCTGCAAGGGATAAAAGGTAATATATCTCTAAGTTTGGAATATCTCTTTCCAAATTTACTATGTTTCTTAAAAATGGAGTTACCAAAAGACCTGCAAAAGTTACCACAATCGCAATACCATTATATATTACTTTATAAAATGATGTTAAAGCAGCCATCTTTTTATAATCTTTTTCTGCTAATGGCTTATAAAAACTATATGCCATAGCCGAATTAATTCCCAAATCAGCCATAGACAAGAGTCCCAAAACATCAGCAAAGAGTCCGCTAATACCAAGGTATTCAACACCCAACACTCTTATAAAAATAGTTCTTGAAACAAATGACAATACCAGCATAAGTATCTGATTTGCAAATGTAAAACTTATATTTTTCATTGTTTTAACTGTTCTGCTTGATGACATAGTAATAGTAGCATATCCATTTAGGATACACTGTGTCCTTTCTAATATTTATCACTGTTTTCTTTTCATTCCATAACTACGGTAATACTACCTAATTCTTTTTCCATTGTCAAGGATAGTACATTGCCATGATAGCATTAATATAATGATTTTTTCATTATTTTGTTCTATAATTATTATTGTATATTGCTAAATAATATACATACAATTGAATATAGGAGGGAAATTATGTCAACGTACATTATTATGTTTATTCTATTGCTGTTTTTACTCTTTGAATTGTGTTACAAAATCAAATGGAATGACTCTGAAGATCATTTCTTTGACTTACAAAATTCAACTGCAATGCGAGGTTTTTGGTGCCTTATCATAGTTTTAGTCCACACTCCCACGCCATATCAGAACACAATTCAAGATATGATTGGAAGTTTTGCATATGTGGGAGTTACCTACTTTTTCCTCACATCAGCCTACGGTTTATCACTGACTAACAGCAAAAAAAAGTACAATATAATGTTATGGAAGAATCGATTTATAAAATTACTTATTCCATGCTTTATAGTAAACATAATCTCTGTTTTTTCAACAGCATTGTTATTACATAATCCAATCAACATCCCAAACATTTTCAAAATAAATCAATGGGTAATTTGGTTAATAATCGCTTACATTTTTTGGATTATGAGCCATCAATGCAACTTATCAAAATACAGCAATCATTTAACATGTTTACTTATTATTGTATTTAGCTTAACTATTTACATTCTCCAAAAAAGCAATCACTATCATTATAATTCCTGGGCTCCGGAAATTTACGGTTTCATATGGGGAATATTATTATTTGTACTGTTTAACAAATTCAAAAGTTACTTTAAAACCAATTGGTTCACAAAAAATATTATACTCGGACTGGTTTCATTGATTTTGGGAGTTACTTATCTTAAGACCAAATATATCTTTTTTTTCGGAGGATATTTTATCAAAATAATATTAGGCTTATCAATCTTATTATTTATGCTTGCTCTTAATACAAAATTATCAATTGAAAATAAGATAACCTTATTCCTTGGGAAAATATCATATGAAATATATTTGATTCACGGTTTCATTTTTACATTAGTTTCACGTATTTTTAAAAGCATTGAATCCGGCTTCTATTTACTACTTAGTATTATAATTACTGTACTACTTTCCATTATAGTTAATTATATATCTAAAAAAATTATTAATATATTATGCAGTTCTAACAAGTAAAACATTAAAATTCAAGACAGGTTAATATATAACCTTACACTTTTACAGACATCGAGTAGGAGGCGGTGACTAACCGCCGTCCTCTCAAATCACCGTACGTACCGTTCGGTATACGGTGCTTTCAATAGTTGACGTGCACAGATGTGTCAACGACACTCCATTTTCCATTACACCACTTTTAAGATATCGCTTAATAAGTTGCACCTCACGATGGACACCCTTGCCTTCGGCTATATCCTTCCCACTACCGGGCGGATTCGGAACTTTAACCCGTTAGAAACGTGCGCCGCCAGGCGCACGTAAAAAACACTCTTGAGCAATTGCTCAAGAGTGTTTTTTATGTTTTATATTATTTTACTGTAAGAACTGCGATATCAGATTCTTTCTGCATCTTGTGTTCATCTTTAATTATACATCTATATTTCATTCCACTCTGTGATAACTGTGCATTCGACTTTGTGAATGAAGCTGATGTTGCACCTGAAATAGTTGTCCAATTTGTCTTTCCAGCTGCCTGATACTGCCACTGATATGTAAGATTATCACCTGTTGCTACAACTGTAAATGTTGTGCTTGCACCAACTGATACTGTTACACTTGCTGGCTGTGTCTTAATTACGATTGGTGTATATACAGTAATTGTTGCTGCATTAGTTGCCTTTGTAGCACCATTAGCATCTGTAATCATACATCTGTAACTAAATCCACTCTGTGATAACTGTGCATTTGTCTTTGTAAATGAAGCTGCTGTAGCTCCTGAAATGTTTGTCCAGTATGTCTTACCTGGAACCTGATACTGCCACTGATATCTAAGTGCTGTATCGGCTGTAGCTACTACTGAATAAGTTGCTGACTCTCCAATTGTTGTCACAACACTCTTTGGCTGATTTGTAATTGTAATAGGATCAATAACTGTAAGTACTGCAGCTGATGAATTCACTTTATTTCCTGAAGCATCTGAAACAACACATCTGTACTTGAATCCATTCTGTGCTGCTGTAGCATTTGTCTTTGTAAATGAAGCTGCCTTAGCTGTTGAAATACTTGTCCATGTAGTTTTACCTACTGACTGATACTGCCACTGATATTTTAATCCTGTTCCTGTAGCAGTTACTGTAAATGTTGCACTATCATTAACATAAATTGTAACGTCCTGTGGCTGCGATGTGATTTCAATTGTTGAAGCTGCCTTTGTTACTGTAAGTGTTGCTTTATTTGAATATACCTTAGCTCCTGAACTGTCAGTAACTACACATCTGTAACCAAATCCACTCTGTGATAACTGTGAATTTGTCTTTGTGAATGAAGCTGATGTAGCTCCTGAAATATTTGACCATGTAGTTTTACCTACTGCCTGATACTGCCACTGATACTTTAATCCTGATCCAGTAGCTGTGATAGAATAAGTTGCACTCTTTCCTTCTTCAACTGTTGCATTCTTTGGCTGTGATGTAATACTTACAGAAGGTGCTGTAACTGTTACTGTAGCTTTTTCTGTGTATGCTTTATTTCCGTTTGCATCTGTGATTGCACATCTATAACCGAATCCACTCTGTGCTAATGTTGCCTTTGTCTTTGTAAATGAAGTTGATGTAGCTCCTGAAATATTTGTCCATGTAGTTTTACCTACTGCCTGATACTGCCACTGATATTTTAATCCTGTTCCTGTAGCAACTACTGTATATGTAGCACTTCCGCCCTCTGAAACTGTAACACTCTGTGGCTGTGATGTAATTACTATACTTGTGCTCTGTGTAGGTTTCTCCGTTGGTGCCTCTGTTGGAGCTTCTGTTGTGTAGTGTTCCCTCCAAGGATTTTGAACATAATCTCCATCTTCTGTATAGGCACCATCCTGAGCCTTAATAGCCACTGGTGACATTGTTCCTGCAACTAATGCAACAGAACATAAAACAACCAAAAATTTTCTCATTTTCCTGTCTCCTTCTTTCAAAATAGTTTAATAATAAATAGAAGTGTGGGACTTTTTTAATAATGTAAGTAGAGAAGAACCACCATACTCGTTCTTTTTCTTTTGGTTCTTCGTCCGTCCAAAAGTATACCTACAATACCACTTCTCCCTGCGTGATACCACTCCCACCGTGCATACCTGTCTTCTAAAAGAGTAACAAATATTCCATTTCTCGTCAAGTATAATTATTTATTTTTAGGCAAACTTTCTATTAATTCTTACAATTCATTATAAATATTTAACAAAAAGATTTTCCCCTTTGTTTTTCTTTAAAAAATCGTTATTTTTTACCATTTTCCCGTTCTCATAATCTTCCACTAATCGAACAATGTTTAGCCTGTCTGTATGCCAATGTATATCTCTTTATTATATTTTTATACAATCAATCTCAAAGTCCTATTTGTTGACACTAAATCCATATTCTTGTATATTTACAATCAGTGATTCTTTCATTTTTTTAATCAATTGTTATGGAATTATCTTTACTATAATTAATTATGTATAAAGAGGAAACAGTAAATGAATTCGTTACAGAGAATAATCTTTAGAAACAAATACACAATGAACGATACTAAAGCAATCAAAAACAGAGTAAATCTTGAATATTGGAATAGGACTGAAAATATCGGCGACTCTATTTCTCCTTTAATTTGCAACTGGCTTTTAAACAAGAAAAATCTTACTTTGGATTCCAAGACTAAATCAACAAAGCATCTTCTTGCTGTAGGTTCTATTTTAGTTACAGGTCGCCATTATTTCGATGCAACCGTCTGGGGCAGTGGCATTTTATACCTGAACCATATACGCTCTTTATCTTTACAAAAATACTTTAGGAAATTGGATGTAAGAGTTGTCAGAGGTCCTATTTCCGCTAAAATACTATCTTTCTGTGGCTACAAATGCCCGGAAATATATGGCGATCCCGGAGTACTTATGCCACTAATATATCCTAAAACTGCAAATCGTAATTCTGATACCATTTCAGTAATAAGACATTTGAAATCTGTTCATCTTAAAACACCTGATTCTTTAAACTTTATTGACACCAGAACAAGTGACTACAAAGCATTCATAGATCAAATATGTGAATCAAAAATGGTTATATCTTCCTCACTGCACGGAATAATATTAGCTGAAAGCTATGGTGTACCCGCTATATTTCTTCAGGAAGAAATGGAAGATTCCTTATTAAAATTCTATGACTGGTACTATTCCACAAACAGACACAATGTCAAAATTGCTTATTCAATAGAAGAAGCGCTTGATATTGAACCTATGGAGCTACCTGATTTATCAGATATGCAGGAGAACTTAATAAAAGCGTTCCCTTACGATTTATGGGAACGCTGATATTCTTATAATTTCATACATTTATTTACTATTATTTTAGGTGCATTTATGGTCATTAGGATAAACAAAACTCTGCATTTTGTTATAAACGCTATATCTGCGCCGTTTTTTTTCATTCTACTGTATTTTTTTAATCCCTCTTTCAGTCTCTTCAGATACGCTTTATTCTCTTTTAAATCTCCGAGCATATATGTTTCGCACGCTAAATCCTTCATCGAAAAAACTGCTCTTCTGTACATCATCCAATCTGTTTTCTCGCCGTTTTGTTTCAAGAACTCGTATCCTCTTTCGCCGGCTTCCAATCTCGATTTGCAGCCTTTTATCCTTCCACTGTTAAAACTATTGTATACAGCACTTCCTTCTCTGTTTTTTCTATAATGATATCCGCATGCTTCGCTACATACCACTTTGCTACATCTAATCAAGCACTCCAGTAGCCAAAGGGCATCTTCACCAATTATCAAATCTGTAGGATACTTTATAAAATTATCACTTTCACAAAAGACAATATTCCTTTTAAATATTTTATTCCAGACAAATAACTGCCACCCATTTGGATCTATACAATCTCTAATAGCTTCTGACCCTGTAAGAATCTCTTTTCGAAAAGGATTATCTATCTTTTCATAGTCCTCATATGTATTAATATATCCAAACATCCCAACATCAGCGTCGTTATCTTCAATCTGTCTGACCACCTCTTCATATAAATCTGCCGACAAATAATCATCGGCATCAACAAACGTTATATACTCCCCTCTCGCAGCTTTAATTCCTTCATTTCTTGCCGAACTAACTCCGCCATTTTCTTTATGTACAACCGTTACTCTGCTATCCTTTTTCCACTCGTCACATTTTTCACCCGACCTGTCAGTAGAACCGTCATCAACAAGAATAAGTTGAATATTTCTGTAATTCTGCGCCAAGATACTCTGAATACATTGATCCATATATTTTTCAACATTGAATACCGGAACAATAATACTCAACAAACCAATCTCTTCCATTCATCATACTCCCAATATTGTTTCTATAAACTCTCGGACTGCTCCTTGTCCGCCTCCTAATTTACACACATAGTCAGAGATTTTTCGAACCTCTCCGCTAGCATCCATTGGACAGCCGGTGTAACCTCCGTCCTTTTTCACTCTATTAATGCATGATAAATCATTATTATCATCTCCAATATATGCAACGTTAGCACAACTCAAACTATATTTTTCAACAACATCTTCCATACATTTTTCCTTATCAGAAATGCCTTGATATAGTTCTGTTATTTCTAACTCTTTGCATCGATTCGCTACAATATCAGATACTCTTCCGGTAATAATAACCGGTGTTATATTATTAGGAATCAGCATATTATGAATACCATATCCATCTTTTGCATTGAATGCTTTTAGCACCTCACCATCATTGCCCATATATATTTTGCCGTCAGTCAACGTACCATCAACATCCATTATTAACATCTTAATGTTTTCTCTCATCAAAAAACCTCCATATGCTATTCATATTTAGATTTTGTCAAGAATTCAATTTCAACACCTTTTTCACGTATCTTATTTATGAATTTTTTATAATATTCATTTCTTCTTGCGGCCTGTTCCTCCGTCACAGGATGCCTCATATCTGAATCATAGTAATTCTCATTTATATTAGCTGAAAAACCATCAAATCCTGCAAGACTAATTTTCTTTATTCCACATTTCTTCAAAAGATTAAAGACAATTACAGCGGACGAATCGTGTGTTCTTTCGCCAATATCAATCCATTTTTTGTAATCTAAAATCTTAATATTTCCTCTTCCACCTTTTGAAACACTTGATGTTGTAATTATATCAACACCTTTATTCATTGCCTCTTCGTATATTTCTTTACGTGTTGCCATCACATAATCAAATTCAAAATCAGCCAACACATTCAGTCCTATTACAACCTTATCTTTCTGTTCAATTATTTTTGCAATATCATCTTTAATGCTGTTAATACTCTTTCCCGGAGCAACTAAAACAACTTCTTTACCAAACAATTCTTTCTTCAAATCATTTACGGTTGTTTCATCATCAACAGTTTTGTTTTCATTATATTTTCTGTACAATTCTTCAGCATATTCTTTGTCAAAGGATATTTTCTTTTCCTCTGCAATTTCGCTTAACAATTCCCCAACCTGATCAATTGGAAGCATATGCTTATTATAAAAATGGCTGGCATAACTTGGTGTGCAATGATTTACGGAAGACAAATAGTATTCTACAGCATATCCCCAGTAAAATTCTGAATGAAGCTGATTTATTACCTTATCAATAACCTCCAACAAAGGAAAAATATTGTAATGTTTTCCATAGTATAAATTCAAATGCTCCAACAATAGTTCTGTATTCAGATTTCCGGCACCTTTACCCATTCCCATTATTGAACAGTCAAGCATCAGATTTCTATTTGTCGGAAACTGTAAAAGTGCAACTGCGTTAGAGTAAGACATCTGCAAATTATTATGAGAATGAAAACCTAATGTCATAGATTTAATCAAATTGTTATCAACCAGATTTAAAATTCTGTTCATATCATTTGGTCTCATTTCGCCAAAGCTGTCAACTATATAAAAGCCGTTAGCATTTGGCAACTCGCAATTCACCAATTGGATAAGTCGAAGCAATTCTTCATCAGTATATCTCAACGTAATCATAGGCTGAATATAAAAATCATACCCTTTTTCCATTATTATCTTTCCAAGTGGAATCATATCTTCAACATTCTTTTTGTGAAATGCCATTCTAATTCCATCAATTCCGTCTTCTGTTCTTGGTTTCAGATTGTTCACATCAAACTTTCCATAATCCATCATTGCCACATAAGAAACTCCAGGCTTTTTATTCTTCAATATGCAGTCTTTTATTACTGTTTCATTTATATACTGAGTCCTGCCACCAACAGAACCTTTTTTCTCATCTATATACCCTAATTCGATGACATCCACCTGAGAAGCTTCCTGGGCAGCTAGTATTTTTTCCATATAACTTTGACCGAAATTAAAATCATTAACACATCCGCCATCTCTTAATGTCACATCAAGCACTTTTAAAGAATTCATTTTTCCCTCCTAAAAAGATTACTCATCTTATCTATTTATTTAAAACTATTATATATTACTATTTAACAACGCTTGTGCCAATTCAAAATCTTCCGGATTATTTATATCTACAGCCTCTTTATATGTAACTTCTTTAACGTAAGGTTTTTCTCCAATTCTTCTGTGAGTATTTAAAAAAGCCTCTTTTGTAAATACATACACCCCTGAAGTCTCTCTGAATATAGGTTTAATATCCTGACTTCTTGGCACATTTGTTGCATCGAAATTCATTGGTTTTCCATCTTGCCACAAATAGTCCTGAATCTTTGATGCGCAAAAAGCCGAATCGTACTTACCCGATTTCACTGCTTCTATGCATTCTTTCATAGTGTCAACTTCTATAAAAGGAGCTGTCGCATGCGCATAAACATAAATATCCGCATCTACTATTTTCATAAAGCATTCAAATATTTGAGTAAAATTAGACTGTGGCAAATCCAAATATTCCGGACGTTTAAGGAACTCTACTCCCTCCGGCAAAAACGGAACAACCGCTTCATCACTACAAAATACATTTATACTATCGACCATTTTCGTTTTAAGAAGATTATCCAATTCATATTGAATTAAAGGTTTATCCCCAAGCATTTTGGTATTTTTACCCGGAAGTCTTTCGTTATTCAATTTTATTGGCATTATCGCTACTATTCTCATTTTCTTTTCTCAACTTTCCATAATCTATTTTTGAACATAAACCTAAAATTGCAAACATCCATACACCAAAGTATGATTTACTCGTTGCACTTACCACCATTGATGAAACAATTACAAAGAATACTGCAAGATTTAGTGCCTTTATATTCATACCTTTATTTCTTTTATTCAGCAATTTAAAAATATAAAAAAACATTGCTATAAATAATAATAAAGCAATCCATCCAAACTGACCTATAATCATCGCAAAATAATTATCATACAGATATGCTCCTTCACTGCTAGGTGTCAAGCCGTATCTGGTTTGGAATCCATACTCATAATATAATGGCGAATAATGTTTTGCAGCCATATCAGAGCCATATGTTGCAAACCCTGCACCTAATGGAAAAAATCTGTTTCCTGTTTTAATTCCATACTGCAAAAAATACGATCTTGGAGCACTGCTGTCAAAAATGTATTCTTGAATTGCAGAAAATGACAAAATACTCGCCCCTATAACAATAATTATTAAAGTTCTAATTTTAATTTTATCTTTTCTTCTATTATAAAACAAAAAGAACAGAAGTAACGCATCTCCACATAATACCAATGTACTCATAGTAATAGCCGTTGCAATAAAATACATTATAATATATTTAATGCTTCTTTTTTCTGTTGCTAATACAAATGCAAGACATCCTGTCAAAAACCAATAAGTCTGTATTCCATTATTATTAACCAAGGCGAAAGGTCTTAACAGAAATACTCTTGCATAATCGGTATCTCTAAAATCATATATTTGAAATATAAAAGCCAAAACAACCGCTAATATTAATATTACTTTTGCAAATTTACTTAATCTGCGACACACGTCCAACGATATATTGTTTGATGTGTAATGCCTGAAGGCCACAAAAACAACTATTGTTTTTATAAACGCTAATACATCTACCATAATTGGGTATACACCTTGTCTCATAGGATGAATAATCGATGATAAAACACCAATTACAACGATTCCAAACAATAACAGAACGATTCTTTTTTCAGCCACAGACAGTTTTTTCTCATAAAAAACTTTTACGATATATCCCAAACAAGCAATTGCCAATATTTCATCAAAATGAGTTGTTATTCCGTCTTTAATCAAAAAATGAACAAACGGCATTCCAAATAATACAATTAGAAGTACGAGTGTCTTCAAGGGATATTTGTATGAAGCAATTATCATTTTCTTCTCCTAATCAACTAGTTTTTCTCTTCTTCTAGAACTTCTTCCAATTTTTTTCTTGGAAAAAGTTCCAACATTCCTCCTCTGGTGCAGTTAATAATTTTGATATCATTATGAGTTTCGATATATTTCTTTGCTTCTTTATACCCGCTCATAAGTCTTCCATAATTATTGTGCGCACTCCTATCAATAAATCCTGATTCAATAAAGTGATTCTTAGCACCTTTTTGATAATTACAGTCACATCCCAACAGGTATATTTCTTTAAATCCCATATACACTGCTATCTGAATCATGGAAAATGTAATACTATATCCGTCATATACTATTCTGTAAGCATCATCACTGAATTTAGTTCCAAATTCATTATATTTATTCATATAATACGTATGTAATCCCATATAAGGAAACAGTATAAAGCGTTCCGGAATTTGAAATTTATCGCACAAATTATCACCGGCAAAAACATTATCGTCAAAATTCTGTAAAATGTCCTGCTCTATCTTCTCGTATACATATGGATCCTGTATTCCCAGATAAGTAGGTCTCCACTCAGTCTTTTCTCCAATTTTAGCAATCGAATTAACACCAAAAGTTATTTCATCGCTGAGCATTTCCAAATCTTTCACTCTTAAACTTGGTCCTGTTGCTACTATGAAGCACCTCTTTCCCTGATACATACCCTTCATTTTTTTTATTTTTTCAAAGCGCTCATCCTCATATCCACCCAGTCTTTTTTTGTATCTTTTTACCTCTTTGCGATATGCCGGATAATGCTTTATTCTCTTATACTGATATCTTATTTTTCCAATAAGCAGATTATTAACAGACAAATTGTAAATAATATTTTTAAGTTTCATTATTACATTCCTTTTATTTTTCAACTTTTCTTTTCCATCTGGTTTGCAATATCAGCATCTACTATTTCCTCACCTGTCTGATATTTAAGTTGCTCTTTGCTGCTATCGCTTAATCCATCATTCACTGTTGCACACATATCACATGTGCTACATTTATCCAATTCTTCTTTCGATACTTTACCATCTCTGTACTCTCTAACTATCTTATTTTCAAACATCGAGTACTTTTTCTTTGTCCAAAACTTAAGTTTATGAGCCAATACCCAAAATGTCGGTTTCCAAATATACTTGTGCATAGCAGGACTTACTGACCCAATCATCCAACACTGTCTGTCACAACATCTGACTTTTTTCCTTACTTCTTCCGCCTCTTTGCTGTTCCACAATTCTTCCCATGACTGTTCATTTATGTTTCCCATCACCTCTTTATCTTTTGTTCCGTTACAAGGCATAACATCACCATAAGGATCAATAAAAAAAGTATCAAAGCTCATATCACAAGGCAAAAGCCTTTTCTGTCCGTAAATATAATTGATTAAGCCATGATTAAAATATGCTCTGAACCATTTTTTAGGGCTCTTTGAATTCAACAATTCATTAACCAATCTTTCAAAATTTTCCGCTACCATAGGACGATCATTAATAATATTCTTAGCTTCAACAAAATAAAAACTATTATGCAAACTTGCGGTAGCAAACTCCATACCCATTTCATCAGACAGTTTATATAACGGAACTAAATCAGGAGCGTTTTTGTCCTGTACGGTCATCCCAAAACCTACATCTTTCATTCCCATCTCTACCAATTTCTTTAATGTCTGATATCCTCTTTGATATCCGTTTTCCAAACCTCGTATTTCATTGTTGGTATTTTCTAATCCTTCAATAGATATACGGATACCAATTTGAGGAAATTCTTTGCATAACTCCACAATTCGATCAGTAAAAAAACCATTAGTAGAGATAACTATTCGATCACTCTTCTTGTACAACTCACGCACAATATCCTTCAAATCAGTTCTGATAAATGGTTCTCCTCCTGTTATATTTGTAAAATACATATTCGGAAGTTTTCTGATTGCTTCAATTGTTATTTCCTCTTCCGGCTTGGAAGGTGCTTTATATCTATTGCACATGGAACATCTCGCATTGCATCTATACGTAACTATTACTGTTCCATTTAATTTTTTCGACATATTTTTTCTCCTCATTTGTTATTTATTCAACATTCCGACTGCTTTTTCACCCACTCTATTTCCATAGGCATGCAGTGAATGTTTTTCCAAATAAAATTTTCTTGAATTTGTTGCCAACTCATCATAGAGTTCTTTATTTTCAAATACTTTTTTTATAGCCATTTCTAACTCATCACTATTTTTATTTATAACTATTCCGTTATATCCTTCTTCAACATAATCATCCGCAAGGCAACTAGGCTTAGTTATTATACTCGGTTTTGAAAATGACATCGCTGTTAACAGCACCGTATCCCCCGAAGCAATTTTACCATTATCAATAGGTATTACCATGCATTTACAATTATATATGTATTCAAACTGCCTATCACCCCATACGTCATTTAATATTTCAACATTTTTCGGAACATCGTTTTCTTTCAGTGTGTCACAAACAATTTTCAAATTGTATGGAAGTGATTTGAATGACTTTATTAAAAAGTCCCAATCTCTGTTACTGCGTCCCAATGACAAAATATAATCATTTGTCGGTGCTTGCATGAAGCCCATTTCTTCAAAATAATCTCTTACACCAAAAGGGATAAAAACAAACTTTTCTTTCGGTTCATTAAAAGTCTCACAACAATAATCTACCATAGTTTTTGATGCACAAATATATACATCAACATATTCGCTTTTGACAATGTAATTCATAAATTTAAAATATACATGTCCTATAAATCCTTTTTTAGGATTGTAGATAAAATTTTTGATAATTAATCTATTTTCTTTTCTTACATGAAACAATCTACAGTAGAAAGCAAATATCAATCCATAAAATTCTTGCCATCCAATTATTATATCATATCGTTTTCTTTTAAGAAAAATACGGGCAGGAAAAGTAAAATATTTTATATATCTGACAATATTTGTAAACTTATTCCTTCCCTTATTGCTGTTATAAATAATTGGTATCCACTGATAATCTGTCGCCTCTTCGAGTCCTTCAATAAACTCTTTTGCCTCTTCTATACTACTATCAAATAATACGACATTCTTTTTTTTCATTTTTATGTCCAATCTTTCTTATTACTTCCCCACCCTATTCATTGTATAACAAAACTAATTTTTCTCCATACTGTTCTATAGTATCAAACTTCAATTCTTTACAGTTCTCAACAAACTCATTATTTTTCTTTTTATCATTCCAAAGCATTAGTATTTTCAACTGAATATCTTCAACATTTCCGCTTTCAAACAGCTCTCCTGTTTTTCCCTTTTGAATCAATTCCGGAATTCCTCCGATATCAGCGCCTAACACAGGCGTTCCATACATCTGACTTTCCATAACCGAAAAAGGACAGTTTTCATACCACTCAGATGGATAAATGCTAAATCTTGCTTCTCTTATTAATTTTACTAAACTATCACCTGACTGGAATCCTACGTTTTCTATATTATCTATTTTCTCTATTTCATTTTCTAAAGGTCCACTTCCTGCAAAAATAAATTTTATCTCAGGTAATTTTTTACAAACTTCAATCAGAGTACCTATACCTTTCTCTTCAGAAAACCTTCCAAAATATAAAACATAATCCTTTTTGGATTCATCTTTCCATTCAACTGAATCAATAAAATTGTGTAATACAACCGTTTTTTCTTTAAATAAAGGATTTGTATCCATCTTTCCCTTCATAAAATGCGATGGACAGATTACATGATCTACTTCTTTGTATATTTTTCGCAAAGACCAATAATATCCTTCCAAACTTCCAACAACACTCTTTGCCATTGAACCATGAATACATTTTCCCTTTGTGCATTGAATAAACTTTTCTCCTACACACTTCTCACAATTTTGATGCGTACCGGGATTATTCATCATATGGTTCGGACAGATTAACTGGTAATCATGCGCTGTAAATACTATATTTGTTCTTCTCCCATTATCCTTATCCCACTTTCTGATTTCAAGAATAATCGACGGTGTCAACTGATAATTAAAATTATTCAAATGTACTACATCAGGTTTAAAGTCATCTAAAACTAACCTCACTTTTTTTCTTGCTTCTAATGAATAAATGGTCTTAATTGGATATGTAATCTTAGCAAGCTTACTTCCACCATGGAAATCCATATCCGAAGTGTATGCATCAACTTTATTTCCCACACATCTTCCTGTATGTTCCATTCCAAAATACTGAACCTCATGGCCCATATTTTCCAAATAAGCACCTATTTTAAAAATGTATGTTTCCGATCCGCCGTTAGGATACAAAAACTTATTTACCAACAATACCTTCATTATAGAAGACTCCTTATCATTTTTTCTGATACAAAGACAGCGTTCTGTCAACCACATCATTCCAATTATATTTTCCGCAAATAAAATCTGATGACATTCGGCAATAACTTTCCACTTCAGCAGGATTATCAGAAAGCTGTTCCATTTTCTGAGCCAAATCATCAACATTTCCTTTTTCAAAGATAACAGCTTTATCTTCAACCACCTCTGTTATTTCAGGAATGCTCGATCCAATAACTGCATTTCCATAAGACATTGCTTCTAAAAGACTCAATGGCATTCCCTCTAAATCAGACGGCAATATATAGACGTATGCATTGCTGTACAATTCATCAAGCAATTCGCCTTC
The DNA here is from genome assembly GCA_015057625.1 of Lachnospiraceae bacterium. Taxonomy (GTDB): domain Bacteria; phylum Bacillota; class Clostridia; order Lachnospirales; family Lachnospiraceae; genus SIG293. The sequence goes on from SVDZ01000003.1 coordinate 87,845, forward strand.
CACAAAACCTGTAAATATAATGTTTTGATTACCTTTTGCCATCTCTTTCAATCTTACAACATAGTCATCTGTATCACTTGTTCCACCGGCAATAACAAGCTTCTTATCAGTTTCTATTTTTTTGTACGCCTCTATCAGATAGTGAATACCTTTCTCTTCTGTAAGCCTCGAAATAGAACAGAAATAGTCATTTCCTTCCAAGCCATATTTCTTTTTAATCATATTGGCTTGTTTTACAATTGGCTTGTTTACACCATTTGGAATAAAAGTTGTTTTTCTTCCATATGTGTCAACAAAATATTGTTGAACATTTTTACTTAATACGATAATTTCATCAGCATGCTTTGCTATTATCTTTTCACCAAACTTGATATATTTTGAACCGAATCCGTTTTTCCATTTTGCTCTCTGCCAATCAAGTCCATGCACTGTTGCAATACATCTTTTCCCAAATAGTTTAGGAATCCACAATGTCGCCCCCGGTCCTTCTGCATGGAAATGAATAATATCATATTTTCCAAACGAGACATTAAGTGCTGAGAAAAAAGATGATGTCATCGCAGATATCCCCTTAACAGGAATAGATAAAATTCTTTTTAGTCGAACCCCTTTATAGCGATTACCTTTAACATCTTTAATAAATTCTTCGCCAAACTTTTCACCTGTACGGTTATAGCAAGTTACACTGTGTCCCTTTTCCACCATAAGTGGTGCCATAGTGGTAAGTACAAGTTCTACTCCTCCACTTCTGGAAGGAACAACCTTATGTCCCAACATTGCAATATTCATTTTTTTATCAGCATTATTATTTTTATTTTTTGACATTATTTATATGGATCCTTTTCTTCCTATAACTACAAAGAAAGTTTTTACTATTATTTTTATATCAAGAGCTATACTCCAATTTTTAATATATTCCGCATCAAGCGCTACAACCTCTTCAAAATCAGTTTGGTCACTTCTTCCACTTACCTGCCACATTCCGGTAAGACCGGGTTTAGCTGCAAGTCTGCTCTTATGATGAATGCTGTACTCTTTAAATTCATCAACAGTTGGAGGTCTTGTTCCCACAAGACTCATATCTCCCTTAAGAATACTGAAAAAATTAGGAAACTCATCTAATGATAATGTTCTGATCCAATATCCCAGTCCCTTTCTCTTTCCATCAGGTCCACTTCCGATAATTCTTGGATCTTCATCCATTTTGAACATAAGACCTTCCATTTTATTTTTAGACATCAAATCTTTTTTACGGGCCTCTGCATCCTGATACATTGAACGAAATTTGTAAATAGTAAATAACCTTCCATTTTTCCCCACACGCTTCTGAGAGAAAAATACAGGCCCCGGATCTGCAATTTTGATAGCAGGTCCTAGAAAAACAAATAACAACCCGGTTACTATACATCCCACAATTCCAAAAACAATATCTGTCAGTCTCTTGATAAACGCTGCTGCAGGAGTTATTACATTAATTGATGATGTCATTACTGTAAAACCATTCATCTTTTCTACTACAACGTTAGGCATTTCTGTAGTAAACATACTTAGATTGATATGTACAGTAACCCCCATTTGCAAGAAACTATTTGATAACCTCTGAACAATTTTTGAATCGTCGTTATCTATAACAATAAACGTTTCATCAACAACATTTCTTACTGCGAATTCGAATATATCATTTTCGTTGTTTGCAACAATCGGTATTTCATTCATGGTTTCATTAAGACAAGTATTTTCTGAAAGCATCGCTATACCAACAATTTTACAGTCATTAATATTTTTATTGAAACTTGAAATTATATCCGTAACATTTTCTTTATCTGAAATCAGCAAAATATGTCTCATATTCTGTTCTCTGACTTTTTGATTCTTTATCACCCTCTTCATTGTAATTCTCACCAAATACATGCTAAGAATGGAAAAAAGTACATATCCTATTATTACCAATCTGGAGATTTGCTTAGATATGCCTATCACATACATAAAAGAAATAAGTCCCGCCGCCATAACAGTATTATGAGTTAACACTTTAATTAATTCGACCAATTTTCCTCTTCGCAGGATTCCTGAATAAGAATTAGAAAAGAAAACAACACAAAAATGAAGAATAGTTAAAACTATTCCTAACATTCTGTACATTCCATATTTATATGCAAATCTTATATTACCACTCATCACATACATTCTCAGAAAATATGCCAATAACATCGAAAAATGAATGCAAAGTAAATCAGCCAATATAAAATCTATATGTTTCATCCAACTGTAAGTTGCTCTTTTATACACAAAATCATCCTCCAGTTCTTTTGTAAATGGGGTATCCCGTGGATCCATTTTTATGCATAATCCAAAGTCATTATAGCATTTTTCGCCTTTATCCGCAATTAAGTTTTTCTGATATCTCAGTTACATCTCGGATTAACGTTTAGACTTCAACATATAGAAAATGCCAAACTCTAATTTTCAAAATACCTTAAAAGTTTCAGACTATCCTCATATCTCCCCTCAGTGTCAGAATTTAGAACTACACTTATACATGTTCTTCCATCTTTTGTAGCCGCTGACACCAGACATTTTCCCGCCGCACCGGTACTTCCCGTTTTCATTCCAATAGCATACTCGTAATAATAATCACTGCTTTTCAACATCAGTTCATTTGTTGTAGTAAATGTATGACCTTTAGCCACTGCCTTTTGCATTGCAAAAATACTTTTCAGTTCTTCATTTTCCAGCGCAACCATAGCTATCTTTGACAAATCCATTGCAGTGGTATACTGCTCTGCCTCATCATAACCATCAGGTGTGGTAAAGTTTGAATTGTCTGCACCAATATCTGACACATTTTTATTCATCTCATAAACAAAACGTTTAATACATTGGTCTATTGTTATCTCTTTGTCATCATACGCAATGTTATCTTCAAGAAGTTTTTCTCCACCGGCCTTTGCAATAACGTAGGCCGCATCATTTCCGGAAGATAGAAGCATTCCTTCCAACAGTTCTTTAAAGGTAAGCTTTTCTCCTTTTTTAAATCCCGCCTTACTCGAATCGGAAGCAATTAGATTAATTTCATTTCCAACAACAATTTCATCATCCTCATTAAAAAGATTAACTGCAGTTATTGCCGTTGCAAGCTTCGTGGTACTGGCAGGCGCCATCATCGCATCGGCATTTTTTTCATAAATAACCTGTTTAGAATCACAGTCAATAAGCACCGCTCCTTTTGCCACCAGCTTTTTGTCAAAACCAGTCACATCTGCTGAAGCTTCCGTGTACTCCACCGGATTATAAATATTCAGTTTCCAAAAATCATCGCCATAATAATCCTTCGCATAATCTCTTACAGGTATTTTTTCTTCTTCCACAAGTTGATAATCTTTCACATCAACTATGCCTTTTTTCTCTGCCATATCACAACCGCATATAACCGCCGTTGAAACTCCGACAGCACCTGCAAGACAAATCAGGAAATTGGCAATATTCATAACTTTATATTTATTCATTTTTCTACTCTTCTTCTAATATTTTTTCATTAAAATCTAACTTTTTCCACTTTTCTCCTGTTGTAACATTATTTGCAGTTTTCCAGTTTTTATACATTTCATCTGAGTATCCTTCTTCCTCATTCTCCATAATTTCCAAAACCTTCTTATATAATAGTTCTTTTTCAAATACTTCTTTTAGTCTAAGAGGGGATATGTCAATTTTAGTCTGAAGTTTCGGATTTGTTTCCGTAAAGAAGGTCTCCACCATCTTATCGGCTTCGCTCTCGTCTTCATTGTCCAACTCAACTGAATAATCCTCAGCCATAGACACTATAACCTCTCTCTTGCAAATGTCATCAAGCACTGTACTCTTAACTCCATCTCTCAAGAGAATCCCTTCCTGTATTTCGCTATCCCAGTCAAGTTTCATATTCTCCGCAATGTAATAAGCCTCGTAGGTAGCCTGAGTATTATAAAAATAATATCTCATCTCATCTTCCTCCACACGGGAATCTCCCACCTGAATCGTATCAATATTATCATTATTAATAATCCGGCTTTCTTTCACATCGCAACCTGACAAGACAAACATTACAAAAGACATTACCAGGAGCATTTTAAGTAATATTAATTTTTTCATATTATTTTGCTCCTTTCTTTTTATTGTCTTCAACTGTTTTTTTGTTATCTCCGGCAGCATTTCCGCCATCTTCGGTTTCATTTTCTTCGATAATTTTAAGGCCCTCGATTTCTTTAATCATCTCCATAACCATCTCGCTGACTTCATCAAAACCTTTCGGCTGCTTAGTCGGAGAATATACAAAACACGGCGACGATTCCATCTGAAGTTTCAATCTGCCTCTGTATTTGTCAATAAGTGCAGGTATTTTTTCAGTGTCAATGTTTGCATTGTTCCACATTGTAATCTTAAGTTTGCTCTTCCCTCCGGAAATATCAGTAATGTAACACCTGTTGGCATACCCTTTCATCAATGCTACCTTTAACAGATTTTCCACCTGATTTGGAATATCTCCGAATCTGTCCTGAAGTTCATCCTGCATATCCTCATACTCATCTGTATTTTCGATTGCAGCAATTCTCTTATACACATCAAGTTTTTGATATTCATTTTTGATGTAGCCTGCAGGAATGTAAGCATCAGCATCCAGATCGATGGTTGTCTCAAATGACTCCTGCTTTCTTACACCTTTTTTAATCTCCACTGCCTCATTAAGCATTTTGCAATAAAGATCGTAACCAACTGCCGCCATATGTCCGTGCTGTTTTGCTCCAAGTATATTTCCCGCTCCTCTGATTTCAAGGTCTCGCATGGCAATCTTAAAACCTGCTCCAAGTTCTGAAAAATCTCTGATTGCCTGAAGTCTCTTTTCTGCGACCTCTTTGAGAATCTTGTTTCTCTTATACATCATAAACGCATATGAAGTTCTGTTCGAACGACCAACTCGCCCCCTCAACTGATACAACTGCGAGAGTCCTAGTCTGTCTGCATCGTGAATAATCATAGTATTTGCATTTGAAATATCGATACCCGTTTCTACTATAGTGGTAGCAACCAAAACGTCAATATCTCCATTTACAAAATCGTACATGATTCCTTCTATCATTCGCTCACTCATCTGCCCGTGGGCAAAAGCTACATTTGCATCCGGAACCAGTTTGCTGATTGTAGCTGCAATCTCATCAATGTTACTTACATTGTTGTAAATATAGTAAACCTGTCCTCCTCTTATCAGCTCACGATTAATTGCCTCTCTGACTATTTCATCATTGTATTCCATAACATAAGTCTGAATAGGCATTCGCTCCTGAGGTGGTTCCTCGATTATACTCATATCTCTTATTCCAATAAGACTCATGTGAAGAGTTCTCGGAATAGGTGTAGCCGTGAGAACCATAACGTCAATATTTTCTTTCAGCTGTTTTATCTTTTCTTTGTGTGTAACTCCAAATCTCTGCTCTTCATCTATAATAAGAAGTCCAAGATCTTTATATTTAACATCCTGGGAAAGTAATCTGTGAGTTCCAATCACAATATCCACATATCCTTTTTTCAAATCGGATATAGTCTTATTAACCTGAGCTTTTGTCCTGAATCTTGAGAGAAGTTCCACTCTCACAGGAAAATCTTTAAATCTCTGGACAAATGTGTTGTAATGCTGTTGCGCAAGTACAGTTGTCGGCACAAGATATGCCACCTGCTTATTGTCCTGAACTGCCTTAAAGGCTGCTCTTATTGCAACCTCAGTTTTTCCAAATCCAACATCACCGCAAATGAGTCTGTCCATAATTTTAGTACTTTCCATATCGCTCTTAACTGCATTGATTGCGTTTAGCTGATCGTCAGTTTCCTCATATGGGAACATCTCTTCAAACTCTTTCTGCCACACAGTCTCCGGACTAAACACGAATCCGTTTTTCTGCTGTCTTGCCGCATAAAGTGCAACTAACTCATCGGCAATTTCGTTAACGGCAGCCTTGGTTCTGCTCTTTGTCTTAGTCCATTCATTTCCACCCAGTTTATTGAGTTTTGGAGCCTTGGCATCCGAAGCCGCATATTTTTGAATCATATTAAGCTGGGTTGCTGCTATATACAAAAATCCTTTTGAAGCATATTCAATCTTAATATAGTCCTTTATTACTCTGTCCACTTCTACTTTTTCGATTCCTCGATAAATACCCAGTCCGTGATTTTCGTGAACGACATAATCTCCTACATTAAGTTCTGAAAAGCTGGAAATGTTTGTTCCTGAAAAATGCTTCTTCTTTTTCTTCTTTTTGCTTTTTCCAAATATATCTGTCTCTGAGACAACTACATATTTTATATCTCTGTAAATAAATCCCTTGTGAATATTACCTACAGTAACCACTATTTCTTTCGCCTTAACTTCTCTGTCTGAATCTTCATTGAACACCGCATTCAAATCATACACTCTTAAGTTGTCAGCAAGTCTTGCTCCCCTGGTTTTAGACGGAGACATAATAAGTACGGCATATCCTTGCTTTTTATATTTTTCAAGATCCTGCACAAGAAGTTCAAACTGGTTATTGTAGGGACTCAGGTTCCCGCCGTCAATTCCAACTTTTTCATCTATATCAAATTCCTTGACCTTCTGGTCAAGCATAGTAAATACAACTTTCTTTTTATTTTTAAGTTTTGCAAGGATTTTTTTGTACGGCCACATTACATCAGTCTGTTTTGGAAGAACGTAACCTCCTGAGAGTCTGTTAACCATACTCTCTTTAAATTCCTGTTCCACCGCACCACATCTGTCGCTGATGTGCTTTGGCTCGTCTATCAGGAACAATGTGTCATCATCAAAGTAATCCACAAAGCTGACAAGTTCGTCAAAGAAATAGTCTACATAACTATCAAGCTGAACTCCCTGCCCGTTTATCTCTGCCACAGTAACAAACTCATCTGTGGTAACTCTGAGTCTGTTGGCCTGCTCCGTCTTCATATCCTTCATGAATACATCGACACATTTTTCTTTTTCTTTTTTTATCTTCTTTAATCCTTTATCCACCTGTTCCTGTGTTATTATGTACTCAGTGGCAGGATATATTTCTATAGAAGAAAGATTTTCAATCGCCCTCTGGCTTGAGGCATCAAAACTTTTAATTATATCAACTTCCTCATCCCAGAAATCAATTCTGTACGGGCTGTCGTTTGTGAGTGTAAACACATCAACAATGCTTCCTCTCACTGCAAACTCGCCTGGATTTTCCACCTGTTCAACACATTCATATCCCATCATAACAAGTTTTCTCTTAAGAGCGGATATTTCAACAGTGGCTCCTTCTTCTATTCTCAAAATATTATCTTTAATAATATCTAAAGGAAGAATTTTATCCATCAATCCATCAAAAGGAACTACGATAGTAATCTCTTCATCATCCACTATCTTTGAGAGAATCTCAAGTCTCTCCTTCAACATAAGATTTCCGTGAACATCCGCACTAAAAAAGATAAAGTCCTTAGCAGGGTAAACTGCTGCATTTTGTCCGGTTCCTCTTAAATCCTCATAGATTTCTCTCGCTTTTTTTGCATCAAAAGTAACGATGACTTTTCGTTTAAAGCCATCGCTAATTCCACTCATAAAGTTCACAAGTAATGAATCCGTACAACCACAAATCTGTGCAGTGGTTCCTTTTTGAACACACTCCCTTGCAACCTCATATCCTTTTAATTTTTTCAATGGATAAATATAATTGCTCATTGTTGCTCCCATTTAACCTGTTACTATATTCCCATTATACAGTAAACACTTTAATATTTACACCTTTTTATACTAAATACTGTGTCATATTTAATTATGATATCAAAATATTGTGTTTATTCTTAGTTAAACTTGTTCATAGCTGTATTAATATCTTCTATTATAATAACTTCTGTCGCCGCAGCAGCCTTAACAACAGTCTCATCAACTATTTTTCTTTCATTGGCACCGAATCTTCCAAGAACATGTTTTACCATATCCCCGTGTTGGTCACTTCCAACTCCAACTTTAATTCTCTTGAAAGTTTGTGTACCTGTATGAGCAATAATACTCTTAATTCCGTTATGTCCACCGGCAGAGCCCTTCCCCCTAATTCTAAGACTTCCCACCTCAAGACTTATATCATCATAAATAACAATAATATCTTCCTCAGGATTAAGCTTATAAAAATCACACACTGCTCTTACAGACTCGCCACTCAGATTCATATAAGTCTGAGGTTTGACAAGAATAACCTTCTCACTTCCTATCATTCCCTGACCCACAAGGGCCTTATGTCTCTTTGTAGTTACACTGACTCCCATCTGACTTGCCAATTCATCTATAACATCAAACCCAATATTATGTCTTGTTTTATCATATTGTTTTTCCGGGTTACCCAAACCAAAAATCGCGTACATAAATCCTCCTTATTGCTGAACCCAACTTGCTTAGAATTCAAGTGGATTGATAAACCAAATGATTGCTGCTATATATGATATATATCTTCTGTCCTAATCATTCTACTATCCTTCTATGTAATAATCAATCTTCATCTGCGCATTTCTGCAATCCTCGCAAAGCGTATATCAGATGTGAGATGCAACACAAATTGAGAAATTGAAATCTATGATGTACGCAAAATTTCTTGGCTCAAGAAAACATGCAACATATTTTGAAAAACTCGTTTCATGCTGTAACCACATAAATTATTGTTATGAAAATCCACTTCATTTATCCAATAATGCATTCCTGTTGCTTAAAAGAATAAACAGTTCAAATGATATATTTTTTGAAACACAGAATTGTCATGATAAGGGCTGTACAAAAATGAGATATGCATCATTTACCTTCCAAATAAGGTATTTGTTAGTTTGGAAGGTATGGAGCAAAAATAGTTTGGCATGAGAATTACCTTCCAAATGTGAGAATTGTTAGTTTGGAAGGTATGGAGCAAAAATAGCTTGGCATGAGAATTACCTTCCAAATGTGAGAATTGTTAGTTTGGAAGGTATGGAACAATAATAGCTTGTCATAAGAATTACCTACTAAATAAGATATTTGTTAGTTTTGATGGTAATTGACAAAATTATGACAAACTTAATTTACCTACCAAATAGTAAATATATTAGTTTGGAAGGTAATTGATAACAAATTAACAAATTTACCTTACCTTCCAATGCAAGAAAAAACTTAAATGGAAGGTAAAATGGTAACATATAGTTTCTAAAAGTAAACTTTCTGAAATGAGAAAAGGGCTGTTGCACTAATGCAACAGCCCTTTTCTCGTCGTACCTATTCTTCTTCCAACAATGACTTTTCATATGCTGCAAGAATAATATCTTGGATTTTTGAACGTGTATCTGAATTGATTGGATGAGCAATGTCTCTGTATTCATCATTTGCGCCTTTTCGGCTTGGCATCGCGATGAATAAGCCTTTCTCGCCTTCAACCACTTTAATGTCATGAACAACAAATTCATCATCAATTGTAATTGAAACAACAGCCTTCATCTTGCTCTCTTTTGTCATCTTACGTACACGTACGTCTGTTATTTCCATATGTGTCCTCCTTTTATATTATGCCTCACTTATTGGATCCCAATTAAATTCCGTAACGGAAATTTCTCTCCACGATTATCTCAGGCTTTTCGCCTCCCACATATCTTGTGTTTGCCTTAATTGTATCGTGGCTCTCAATAATACAATTCTCAATGTATACATTATCGCCAATGTAAACATCATTCAAAATAATTGAATTCTTGATTATTGTATTATTTCCAACATATGCCTGCTTAAAGAGAATTGAACTCTCTATTGTTCCATTGATAATACAACCGCTTGAAACTAAACTGTTTCTAACGTTTGATCCCGGATTGTACTTTGCAGGTGGAAGATCATCAACCTTTGAATATACATCCGGATACTCTTTAAAGAAGTAATTTCTAACTTCAGGATTGAGGAAGTCCATATTTGCTTCAAAATAGTTATCTACTGTAGAAATATGTTTCCAATATGAATCCATTACATATGCAATAATCTTCTTTTCATTTTTCTGTCTCTGAAGAATATCATTTACAAAATCATATCTTTCTTCTTCAGCTGCTTTTTCAATAAGCGATATAAGTAATCTTCTTCTGATTACGTAAACACCTGTAGAAATAAGTGTTGCATCACTCTTTATAGGTTTCTCAACAAAGTCAGTTACAAATCCTCTGTCATCTGTCTTAACTACACCGTATTCAGATTTGTCACTGTCTGCAGGAACTCTCTTACATACTATAGTAATGTCAGCCTGTTTGTTTACATGTTCCTCTAAAACTTTATTGTAATCGAGTTTGTAAATTCCATCACCGGATGCGATAACTACATATGGCTCGTGACTCTTCTTTAAGAAACCAATGTTCTGTGCAATCGCATCAGCTGTACCTCTGTACCAGAAACCATTGTCTGCTGTGATGGAAGGTGTAAATACAAACAAACCTCCCTGTTTTCTACCAAAGTCCCACCACTTAGATGAACTTAAATGTTCATTTAATGATAATGCATTGTACTGTGTAAGTACCGCAACCTTCTGAATGTGGGAATTGCTCATGTTACTTAAGGCAAAATCAATAGCTCTGTAGCTGCCTGCAATTGGCATAGCTCCAACCGCTCTTTTATTTGAGAGCTCTTTCATCTTGCTATTGTTACCGCCTGCTAAAATAATACCTATCGCTCTCATTAGATTTCACCTGCCTTAATAATATAGTCTCCTGATTCCAGTTTTCCATCCTGGTAATCCTCTGCAACTGTCTTTCCAACAATAGCAGTATTCTTTCCGATGGTAACTCCATCCGGGATTTCTGAATTCTCACCAATTACTGTGAGATCACAATTATATACTTTCTCACTCAATTTGCTGTCTGCATACTCACCTACGCCGACTGTACAATTTTCACCGATTACTACGCCTTCAGCCACGATAGCTTTATTTAACTTAGTACCTTTTTTGATAACTGTACCCTGCATAATAATTGAATCGTAAACCTCTGCTCCCTCTTCAACTATTACATTTGCAGACACAACTGAATTGCAAACTGTTCCGTATACTTCACAGCCCTCACCGACAATACTTCTGTCGACTCTAGCCTTGTCAGATATGTACTGAGGCGGAAGAACATCACTCTTTGTGTAAATCTTCCAATACTCTTCATAGAGATTAAACTCAGGAACAATATCAATAAGTTCCATATTTGCTTCCCAATAAGAATGAAGAGTTCCTACATCCTTCCAATATCCGTTGAATTCATATGCAAATATTCTATCGCCTTTTTCATGGCAATATGGAATAACGTGTTTACCAAAGTCACACGATGGCTGGTCTTTTAATTTGATAAGAGCCTCTTTAAGTACCGGCCATGAGAAAATGTAAATACCCATTGATGCCAAATTACTCTTAGGTTTTTCCGGCTTCTCCTGGAATTCTGTGATTCTGTTTTCTCCGTCGGCAACAACCACGCCAAAACGGCTTGCCTCCTCAATAGGAACAGGCATTACCGCAATAGTAACATCTGCATTGTTCGCCTTGTGATAATCAAGCATAATCTCATAATCCATTTTATAGATATGGTCACCTGATAAAATAAGTACATAATCAGGATTATACGAATCCATATAATCAAGATTCTGGAAAATGGCATTTGCTGTACCTGTGTACCAATCAGTATTTTCACTCTTCTCATAAGGAGGAAGAACTGTAACGCCACCAATGTTTCTATCTAAATCCCATGGTATACCTATACCAATATGTGCGTTTAATCTGAGTGGCTGATACTGTGTAAGCACACCTACAGTATCCACTCCTGAATTAATACAATTGCTCAAAGGGAAATCAATAATCTTATATTTTCCCCCGAATGCCACGGCAGGCTTTGCTACCTTAGAAGTGAGAACTCCCAAACGGCTACCCTGACCCCCTGCTAATAACATAGCTATCATTTCTTTCTTAATCACGTTATCACCTCGCTGCATAAATTATAGTAATTAAAATTATATCATTTTACAGCGCTTAATAAAAGAGTTTTTACCTATTTTTTTATTATATATTTCCGTTTTTTTTTGATATTTTAGTATTTTTTTGTTAATTATTACTAATAATTTCTTCAAATTAACCGAAATAGCACATATTTATTTCATTTTCCTCCTTATTTTTCGGCACATTTTCGTGATTTTTCTTATTTTTTTATACTTGGCGATGAATATTTATAAAAAATTTCTGCATATTTTTACAAACTATTGTATATTCATACATTTTTATTTCCATAGAACACTGAATTTACTCTCATTGATCTCAAACCTTATTTAAGACTTTCAATTTCTTTATTTAATAGTATAATTAAATAGAATGATTTTTAGATTATTCAAACTATAATTATTTACGGAGTAATTAAAATGTACGAATTAGATTTTAACAAACCTGCCAAACTTCATTTTACAGGTATTGGCGGTATCAGCATGAGTGCACTTGCAGAAATTATGATTTCAAGAGGTTTTACCGTAACAGGCTCAGACAACAAAGCATCTGAAATAACAAACCACCTTGAATCATTAGGCGCTAAGATTACAATCGGGCAGACCGGAGAAAATGTGGATGATGATGTAGAGGTTCTCATTTACACAGCTGCAGTTAAGGACGACAATCCTGAACTTGTTGCCGCAAAAGAGAAAAACATTCCACTACTTTCAAGAGCTGAGTTTTTAGGACAGATGATGAAGAACTATAACACAGCAATCGGTGTTTCCGGAACTCACGGAAAAACTACCACAACATCTCTTTTATCTCAGATTATGATAGAAGCTAACCTCGACCCTACTATATTAGTAGGCGGAATCATGCCAACCATTGGTGGCAACACCCGAATAGGCGCTTCTGATAAGATGATTACTGAGGCATGCGAATACACAAACAGTTTTCTTTCCTTCGCACCAACTATCGGAATCATTTTAAATGTAGCAGAAGATCACTTAGACTTCTTTAAAGACTTAGACGATATCAGAAACAGTTTCAGAAAATACGCAGAGCTTTTACCTGCCGACGGATGTCTCGTTATCAATGGTGATATAGAAGATGTTGACTTCTTCACAAAAGATTTGCCTTGCAAGGTTATAAAAGTCGGTAGCGGTTCTTCAAATGATTACACCGCCTCAAACATCACTTACGACGAACTTGCTCATCCTTCTTTTGACCTCGTTTCAAATGGTGAAGTAATCGAGCATATCACTCTCGGCGTTACCGGAACTCACAACGTATACAATTCCCTTGCCGCAATTGCTGCTTCTATATTTATGGGAATTGATTTGAGTGTTATCAAGCACGGACTTTCAGCCACAAACGGAGCTCAGAGACGTTTCCAGTACAAAGGCAAAGTGGGCGGTGTTACTGTAATTGATGATTACGCTCATCATCCTGATGAGATTAACGTGACTATCAACACTATAGAGAAATATCCACACAACCATACATACGTTGTATTCCAGCCACATACATACACACGTACTCACGCACTGCTAGATGAGTTTGCAAAAGCACTCTCAAGAGTAGACAACGTAATCCTTGCCGACATATATGCTGCAAGAGAAAAGAATACTTTGGGAATAAGCTCAAAAGATCTTATGAATAAAATCAACGAATTAGGTGGAAATGCGACCTATTTTCCATCTTTTGATGAAATTGAAAACTTTTTATTAGAAAAATGTATCAACAATGATTTGATTATAACTATGGGTGCCGGAGATGTTTATAAAATCGGGGAAAAACTCATAGGCGAATAAAGTTATCCACAAATCCACATTATTTTTATGATTTTTAGCATCTAAAAGTAATGTGGATTATTAGTTTACATAATTCAAAAATCGTAAACCTCAACGAGGCCTCGAAAACACTTGGCAAACGACAGAATTCGACATTTTATTTTTGCAATTCATCCACATTATCCACACTGTCCACATTGCTTTTCAGGCCTTATTTTACAAGGGTTTGTGGTTACTTTTTCACTTTTATTATCAATATTTTTGTGCTATACTCATTTTGCTCGGGGATTGATTCTTTAGCATCAGATTTTGACACTATTTTTTAAATCTAATTAGTATTAAATCCGATTGCAGAATTTAATTTTCGCCCCAATATTTTTAACTTATAGAGGATGCACAGAATTATGGGAAAATTATTATTAGAAAATTCATTGGCCACAGATGTGACCAGTGTTTCAAATATTTTTATTGACAACTACATGCCAAAAGCAAACGGAGATTTTGTTAAAATCTATCTTCACCTTTTAAGACTCATCAACAATAAAGCTGAAGAACTTGATTTAAACAACATCGCAGACATTTTCAACTTTACAGAGGGAGACATTCTCAGAGCTTTGAAATACTGGGAGAACCTTGGACTTCTCTCAACCACAAAAAGTTCTGACAATATAATAAGTGGAATCAGACTTGAACCTTTTGGCAGGAGTGAACACTACATCAAAGGAGTACATTCAATGCAATTTGATTCCGACACAAAAGCAAATGATGTAAAGCTTCCTCAAAAGAAGCATTATTCTCCTAAAGACATTTCAGACTTGGCAGAAAATGTTGAAATAGGACAGTTGCTTTTCATTGCCCAGGCTTATCTCGCCAAACCACTTAACTCAACTGAAATTAACAGCCTCGTTTATATGTACGATGGCCTCAAATTTCCTGCAGACCTTATCGAATACCTTATGGAGACTTACATTTCAGACGGTGTCAAAGCATTGGCTCACATTGAAAAGCATGCCTGCGATTTATATTTACACGGAATCAAAGATGTTGAATCTGCCAAAAAATATAAATCAAACTCTACTGACTTAGGCAAGAAGATTCTTGATGCCTTTGGTATTACAGGCAGACTTGTTGCAAAAGAGGAAAGCAGTTTTATTAAAGTGTGGCAGGATGAATTTGGTTACGGCGAGGATCTTATAATAGAAGCTTGCAACAGAACCATTTCGCACACACATTCACCAAGTTTCAAATATGCAAACTCCATTCTTTCCTCATGGCACGATGCCGGTGTGAAAGATATGCAGGACATTACAAAACTTGATGAAAATCACGCAAAAGAAAACAAAGAAAAGTACGCCAAACTCAAATCTAAAGGCGTACCTTCAAAAAAAGTAAGAGACACAAAACTTTCCACTGACAGAGCTTACTCTTACGATGATTTAGAGAAACAACTTCTCAGCAAATAATTTAGCACTAAACAGTTAAGAGGATATTATGAATTTAACCAGCAAACAAAACGAGTTAATATCAAACATATACAATAACAGACGTCTTAGAAATAAAGCTATTCTCGAGCAACGCATCGAGGAGGTTTACGAGGCAGTCCCTGAGATTGAAGAAATCAATCGCAAAATTGCTTCTGTTTCTATTTCCGCTGCAAAACTTGCCATTGATGGCGACAAGGAGGCTCTCAAGTCCCTTGCTTCTGAAATCGAACTGTTGAGTAATGACAAAAGAGTTACTCTTGCGGGAGCCGGATATCCTATTGATTATTTAGACGAAATATTTGATTGTCCTAAATGCCACGATACAGGTTATATAAACGGCAAGGACTGCGACTGTTTAAAAAGAACTGTAGTTACAGCACTCTACTCCCAGTCAAATCTGAAAGATGTACTGAGTCGTGAAAACTTTGAAACTTTCAATTTTGACTACTACGACAACGACTATGTTGATGAGAAAACCGGCAAGACTGCTTCAGAAAACATTGAAGACATTGTCGACTTTGCTCATTCTTACATAAAAAACTTTAAAAAAGATAAATCCAGCCTGCTTTTTTATGGTTCTGCAGGCACCGGAAAAACTTTTCTTATAAATTGTATCGCAAAAGAGTTGATTGAAAACGCTTTTTCTGTTATATATTTATCTGCGGTCCAATTTTTCGACATTTTGGCGGATGAGTCCTTCAATAATGGAAAATCATCAGCATACAAAAGTGTATCTCTATCAGAGATTCTAGACTGTGACTTATTAGTCATTGATGATCTTGGGACTGAGATGCCCACTTCATTTACAGGCTCAGCCCTGTTCAACTGCCTAAACGAAAGGCTTTTACGTCAGAAAGCTACAATTATTTCCACTAATCTTGGAATAGGAGATATCAAGCAGGTTTACACCGAGCGAATCTTCTCAAGAACTATGGGGAATTTCAAATTGTTTAAGTTTTTTGGCGATGATATAAGAATCAAAAAGCAAATTTAACCATCAATTAAACCAATTCAACTAACGGAGGAAATCTAAAAATGGCTAACAAAAAATTTATCGAGTCTATTCCGGTAGGACCACTTGCTATTGTTGCTTTATCAGGCAGCAAAACATTAGGTGACAGAGTAGACGCTTACATTTCTGAATGGAGAAGCGAAAGACTTGAGGCTAAAGAATCACCTATTACATTTAAGGGATATGTTAAAGATTCATATCTTCTCGATGTAAGCACTCCAAGATTCGGTACTGGTGAAGCAAAATGTACACTTCGTGAATCAGTACGTGGATGTGATTTATACATTATTGATGATGTAACAAACTACAGCATCGAATACACAGTATGCGGACATAAAAACCATATGTCTCCTGATGATCATTATGCTGATATCAAGAGAGTTATCGCCGCTGCAAGTGGTAAGGCAAGAAAAATTACAGTTATTATGCCATTCTTATATGAAAGCAGACAGCACAGACGTACTTCTAGAGAATCTATGGACTGTGCAGTTATGCTCCAGGAATTAGTTAACATGGGCGTTAGCAACATCATCACTTTTGATGCTCACGACCCTCGTGTAAACAACGCAATTCCTGTTAACGGATTTGAGTCAATCATGCCTACATACCAGTTCATCAAGAATTTATTAAAGAACGTTCCTGACATCAAAATTGACGCTGACCACCTTATGATGATCAGTCCGGACGAAGGTGCTATGGGCAGAGTTGTATACTACGCCAATGTTCTTGGAGTAAACATGGGTATGTTCTACAAGAGACGTGATTACACTACTATCGTTGATGGACGTAACCCAATTGTTGCTCACGAGTATTTAGGAGATTCTGTTGAAGGAAAAGACGTTCTTATCATCGACGATATGATTTCATCAGGTGACTCAATGTTAGATGTAGCTAAACAGCTCAAGAAGAGAAAAGCTAAGAGAGTATTCGTTGCTTCTACATTCGGTTTATTTACAAACGGTCTTGAGAGATTTGACAAAGCTTACGAAGAAGGTCTTATCTACAGAGTTATGACAACAAACTCAATTTATCAGACTCCTGAACTTTTAGAGAGAGAATGGTATATCAATGTAGATATTGCTAAATACACAGCATTGTTTATCGACAGATTGAACCATGACGCATCAATCAGCGATCTCTTAAATCCAATCGAGAAGATTTCTAAGAAGGTTGCAGAATACAACAATAAATAGTTAAATAATAAAGGAGAAGATTTACTTTCAAAATCTTCTCCTTTTTATTATCCGCAATGCGCCGGATATTTTTTGCTTATATTATTATTTTATTTTGAAATTAATGTATTTAATCTCTTCTGTTCTAGTCTTTTCAGGATGTTTGACTTTATCTTTTTCTGTAAAGACTCCCATCTTAATTCTGTATTTTTTGTTCTTCTTGAAATCTGTATTTAGTGTATTCTTTAAAATGACGTAAGTCTTTTTGTCCGAGCCTCCGTGAGGAACACCATAGGCCAACTCAATCCAGGAAACCTCTTTTGTCCATTCTACCTTTTTCCATTGCTTACCAATCTTCTCTTCCAATTCAAAAGAATCGCCATAAAAGATTGTTCTGTTTTTTGAAGTATTCTTAATCTTGACTTTTACTAAGACACGCTTTTTGCTGGATTTCACCTTGCTGACACTAACCTTACAGTACTGCTTTTTCGTCTTTGATGAAGTCTTTCCGTACACTGCGGACGAAGTCAGGCATGCAACCATAAGACCAACCACTAACAATTTTGTAATTAATTTTTTCATAACAATCTCCTCCTCTATCTCTACAATCAAATTGTATATAATATTTAGTGTAATAAAAAATCCAAACTGTCCCAATAGTTTGGATTTTTATATTATTATTTCTATTTTATCAATCGATAATTACAAGTTTATAATCTATTCCAAGCTTATCCGCCATAACTTTTTCTCTTGTATGACACGAGAATGCAATAATCTGCTCCAAATGGTCTGACATAAACTTGATAGTACTTCCCATACGTTTATTATCATACATAACAAACGCATCATCAAGCAATATCGGCTTTGTGTCATCCGCGAAGATAATCTCTGCTGCCGCAAGTCGAAGTGCCATATACATCTGCTCGACAGTACCTTTACTGAGTCTGTCCACGGCAATGACTCTTCCGCCCTTTCCTTCGATGGTGATATTCATCTCATCATCCACTTCAAAATTGTCATATTTACCGTTTGTGATATGATTCATATATACGGAAGCCTTTTGGTTAATCTCTTTACCAAAGCTCTTTCTAATCTCTTCTGCAATGGATCTGATTGTAGCTATGGCTTCATCAATAGCCTTAAGATCCATATCTATGGCATTTACCTTTTCAAGTCTGAGTTCATATCTCTCAAGCTGCTGTCTGGCTTTCAAGAGACTTTCTTTCTTTTGTTCAAGTCGAAACTGTGCCTGTGACTTTTCTTCCTTCCTAGACTGAATCTGTTTTGAAATACCGTCAATCTCTGAATTGTAATCAGAAGTTTCTTCTATCTGCTCTTCTTCGGCCTTGAGTTTGTATGAAATGCTGTTAAGTTCTGCTTCTATAACATTAATCTGACGCTGCGCATAATCAGACTCGCTTTTTGCAGCCTCAAACCTGTCCACTGATATCTTAAGTTCTTTTAACAACATCAGCTTTTTGGATTTATTCTTCTTTTTAACAAAATACATTACTACAAAGAGTAACGTAAATAACAACACTGCAAAAAAACAAATAACTTCTTTTGTCCAAGAAGATGTATCTGACCATTCAATGTATGGATTTGCCACAAAACAACCAATTCCAATACCTGCTGCAATAACAATAAGTACAAGACAAACCACCGGGATATTGGTCATTGACATAGCTGACTCAATCTGTTTCTCAACATCTTCCTTCCCTGAAATGCCATGTCCCTCCAAAAGTTCCTTGAGTTCTGCCATATGATTGTCTGACTTTTCTTTGTCCTTACGCAGCTTATCTAAATCTGAAGACAGCACATCACTTCTTTGAATCATGCTCTCCTGATCAAGATTTCGTTTTATTTGGCGTTCTGTCTGAACATTGTCAAGTACCTCTAGGGCTCTGACCTTAGTCTTTAACTTACCCACAGACTCGCGGCTCTTTTCTACAGCCTCAATTTCTATCTTTTCTTCCTCTTCAAGTTCTTCAATCTGCTGCTTAATCTCAGCAATCTCTCTCTCGAGAGACTCCTTTCTGTCAGCACCGCTTTCTTCCATAAGGCGTTCCTTTGTATCTTCAAGGTGATTGATGGCTGCCTCAACATCTATCTCCGTAGTCTTAGAAGAGCCAAGGTTTGAAGAATAATTTCTTAATACCCTTTCCAAATCACTGTTGGTTATACTTCCAAGCTGGCTGATACTAATAGTATTGTAATAGCAGTTCTCATCAAATCCATAGAAGAACTCATCCATCTCATCTTTGTCGAGAACCTTGTCTGTATCCAATCTGGTAATGCGATAAGACTTCTCGCTTTTTAAGAAGTTACGCTCAATAAGATAATCGACACCCTTCATCTCTATAACCATAGAGCCTTTGTAATTCTGAGGAGTGTCCCAAGGAATATATTTTTCATATTCATTGCTCTCACTGCTCTTTCCATGTCGTCCATCCAAGCCAAAGAGCATAGCCTTGATAAATGTATGGATAGTGGTCTTTCCGGCTTCATTCTCACCGTACAGAAGGTTCACTCCGTCTGAGAATTCCAGCACTTTATTATGAAATTTTCCAAAATTCTCCAAGCAAACTTTCTTGATAACCATCTACTTTTCCTCCATAGAATCCAGCAACGCTCTCGTACCGTACTGAAGCGCCTTTCTCTGAACTTCCGTAATCGCCTCTCCTTTTTTAAGGAATTGATCTACATACATTCCTAAAATATTGTCTTTATTCTCATCATATAAGAGATCAAAATCATAATCAGGAACTGTCTTATCTACAACTTCTGCAAGATAACAAATTCCTGCCAAATCTTCAAAATCTATATCCATCAAAGGATTTCTTCTTCCTTTGATAGTAAACTTGTAAATATGCTCATGACCATGTCTTTCCACATAATCCTGAACTTTAAATTTAAGTTCTAATAAATTGGTGTCAGGTTCCACATCCACGATAAGATGTTTATAATTTCTCTTACTAAACGGAATAAACTCTAAATCAAGTCCCTCCGAATTAATCTCACCTGCAATATAACCTCTGATACCTGTATCTTTTGGGTTAGTAGGCTCAAGGGAACCACAATATGCAAATTTACCTCTCTGATCTAAGTCCGGATTGTGAATGTGTCCCAGAGCAATATAATCAAAATCAGATCCTGCAAACTTTCTTCTGTTGATAGGTATATGCTTGCGCTCTCCTCCGTGTCCCACTAGGATATTGATTACTGAAGGATCTTCCACCAGCACATTGTCATATAAACTTTCCCTGATTTCCTCAGTGTAATAGCTGTGTCCGTACACATCCACTCCAAGCTCAGGAATGCTGATTCGCTCAATATTTCTTCCTCCAAGAAAGATAACATTGTCACTCCATACGTAATCCTTATAGAAAGAACCCGGAATAATTGCATCACGATTACCCGCCATCAAAACAACTTTCGTATCTTTGATGGTGGAGAATAAGTAATCAACTTCCTTAATTTCTCTCAGCAGCGGCTGTCTATCAAACAGGTCCCCTGCAATAATAAGCATATCGACGGGATTTTCTTTAATTTGTTTGATGAGTCTCTCAAATGTGCCCCAGATTTCGTCGGCACGAGTCTGTGCCCACTTCTCACCGCTCTGTGGCGCATATCCGAGATGTATATCCCCTGTGTGAATAAAACGCATGCAAATCTCCTTCTAATAGTTTTTTCAAATACCTATACACATTAAATTATACCATTATACAAGGTAATAATCAAACTTTTACTCTTCCATCCACAACTTCATATACCAATAAATATCCGTGCCGCTTCCGAGAACTTCAATGCCTAATTCATCATATAGTTTCGTAGTCTCATACTGCGGTCCCTCCGGCACACCGCAAATATACATTTTTACGCCTCTATTCTGCATTTTTATGCAAAAGTTTTTGAGGTTTTCGTTGTCTGTCGGAAGCGTTCCTGAATGATACGGCACAAACAGAATCTTCTCTATTTCCATTTCAGGGATATCAAAAGTTATTCCCGGATAAGTCACAATCATTTTAACCGGAGAGTATTTTTTTAATTTCACTTCCCTATCAAGAGTCACAATTTCATTATCTTTTCTTTGCGTTAAACCGCAATCCGAATTCTTTCCTCTATTTCCCAACGGTCTGATCTCATCTGAGTAGATATCGTATTTCAACAGAGTGGCTCCATCAAAGATATTGGCAAAGCCGCCTCCATTCTGATAAGATACATACACTCCGCCCTTCTTAACTCTCTCGATATACTGAACAGCTCCGATAAAATTATTGAAACCGTTTGAGCGCTCATCTTCAAGAGGATAATTAGCGGACACCAGAATAATAGGTATACCTGTCTTTCCCAACGCAATTGACAGCGCTGCCGCAGAATACTGAAGAGTGTCCGTTCCGTGAGTTACAATGATGCCTCCAAATTCATCATCCAAAAGTCCCTCTTTAACACTCCTTATCAGTTTGGAAATATACTCTCCGTCAAGATTCTCACTTAAAATCGTGTACGGCTCCCTGCAGACAAACTCAACTTTCTTTCCAAATTTTTCCTGATAAAACTTTATTAACTTATATTTTGCATTCTGATCCGGAGCTATATAGTTCTCACTGACAGAACTTCCAATAGTACCTCCGGTAAATAAAACTAAAATCTTCATAAAAACTATTATACACACTTTCGCATGTCTGTTCAGCCAAAATCAATAATAATTACGCTATTTGGCCTGTATCTGATAATTTAGAGTTGTAATTTGAGACAAAAGGTATTAAAATGAGACTTAGTCCCAATTTCGTGGACCGGAAGCATTTGATAATCACGGAGGATAAAAATGGCCGGATACAATACGGAACAAAAAAAATGTATAATCCAGTTTCTTTCCGACAATTGCAACGCTTCATATACCATTGAAGAGTTAATTGCAAATTTGGAGAAATGTGACAACATCTCTAAGGCTCCGGGAAGAAGTACTGTTTACAGACTTATGAATAAACTTGTGGAAGAAGGCATTGTAAAGCGCTTTATCAAAGGGCACAGTCGCCACTTCTACTATCAGATAATGGAATCCACCAACTGCCATGAGCACATTCATATGAAATGTACCAGCTGCGGAAAACTCTTCCACATGGCAGATGACGAAACCACAAAACTTCTAAACGAAATATTAACCAGTTCGCATTTTACCGTAGACAGAGACGAAACCACTCTCTACGGAACCTGCGACAATTGTATCAGATAATTAATAATATGAAAGGATTATTATGTCACAGTTAACATGTAAAGACGTTTCTCTTGGTTACGAGGGAATGACTGTCACAAGGGATATTAATTTCACTGTAAATAAAGGCGACTACCTTTGCATTGTGGGTGAGAACGGCTCAGGTAAGAGTACACTCATTAAGGCGTTGCTGAAATTGAAATCTCCTATAAGCGGGGAGATTATTTATGACGAAGGGCTTTCTGCTTCTGAGATTGGTTACCTCCCTCAGCAGACTATTGTACAGAGGGATTTTCCGGCATCTGTAACAGAAATCGTTATGTCAGGTTTTTCAGGCAGCAACGGCCTTCGACCATTCTACACAAAGGCTCAGAAGGAACGCGCAAAAAAGAATATGGAGCGTCTTGATATTACCGAACTTGCAAACAGATGCTACAGAGAGCTCTCAGGAGGGCAGCAACAGCGTGTACTTTTAGCAAGAGCTTTATGTGCCACAGAATCTCTTCTTCTTTTGGATGAGCCTGTTGCCGGACTTGATCCTAAGGTTACAGCTGAAATGTACGACCTTATCAATCAGATAAATGAAAAATACGGAATCACCATCATTATGGTTTCCCACGATTTAAACGCAGCACTTTCCCATGCCACACACATTCTTCATTTAAGTGACCATCCGTTATTCTTTGGCACAAAAGATGATTATCTAGAGAGTAAAGTGGGCAAGGCTTTTGTTGACATGATGGGAGGTATTTCGTAATGGATATATTTGAAACTTTATCATATTATCTTCATTTCAAATTTGTAGTATATGCTCTTGTAGTGGGAACTCTGATTGCTCTTTGTTCCTCACTCTTAGGAGTTACATTGGTACTCAAAAGATTTTCATTTATCGGTGACGGTTTATCCCATGTTGCTTTCGGCGCTATTGCCATTGCTTCCGTGTTAAAACTTACCAATGACATGCTTTTGGTTATGCCAATTACTATCATTGCAGCGGTGCTTCTACTTCGTTCAGGTCAGAACACCAAAATTAAAGGAGATGCAACTCTTGCCATGATTTCCGTAGGTGCTCTTGCTCTAGGATATCTGGTTATGAATATTTTCTCCACATCATCAAACATTACAGGAGATGTCTGCACTACTCTTTTTGGCTCGACATCCATCCTCACTTTGAAGCAATCAGATGTAATTCTTAGTATTGTAATGTCTGTTCTTGTTATATCGGTGTTTATTTTCTTCTATAACAAGATATTTGCAATTACCTTTGATGAAAATTTTGCTAATGCAACAGGAACGAATGCAAATGTTTACAATCTTTTAATCGCAATTGTAACATCTGTTATTATCGTGCTCGCAATGAATCTTGTAGGTTCGCTGCTGACATCCGCACTTATCATATTCCCGGCATTGTCAGCCATGCGCGTGTTCAAAAGTTTCAAATCAGTTATTATTTGTTCAGCAATAATATCTGTTATTTGTGCCCTAACCGGAATCATTATCTCTATTCTTGCTTCGACACCGGTTGGTTCCACAATAGTTGCCATAGACATTGTGGCATTTTTGATATTCTACTTTATTGGAATTATTACAATGAAAAATCAATAAATTATGTCTCGGGGAGATTTTACAAATGAAAAAAATAATATTACAGTTACCGCTTGTACTTGCACTGTGTGTTGGAATTATTTATTCTGCCCATTTGTTGAACGAGAAGGATAAACAAAATGTTGCTAAATACTCATATGACTACGAAAGCAAAAAATTAAGCAAGAATGTGGCAACAAACACAGCTGCTAATGCCAACTTGAATAAGGAAACTGTCACAGAAAATATAACGGAAGTTGTAACAGAGGAACCAACTACAGATGACTCATTTGAAATTAAATTGAGTTTTGTCGGGGATTGTCTGTGTGCTACAAATGAGAATACACACTACGAAAACTGCTTCAACGACGTTGCCGACAGAAAAGATAAATCATACTTTCTAGCAAAGGTAAACAAATACTTTTTAAATGATGATTTCACTATTTCGGATTGCGAGAATGTTTACTCTGACTCCAAAGATCTTCAGGTATCAGACAAAGGTCAGTACCAGGATCCAAACATTGAAGCTTACTGGTTTAAAAGCAAAGCTAAAAATGCCGAAATATTGTCAGCCGGCGGCATTGACTGCGTTTCTATTTCTAACAACCATATAAACGACTACGGTTCACAGGGCAAGAACGACACAAAGGATGCTCTCGATAAAGCCGGTGTGCTTTGGGGCGAAGAAGGGAAGACTGTCTATTACGAAAAGAACGGATTCAAAATTGCTGTAATCTGTGTATCAATGTACGGTGACGGAGTCGTTCCAAACATTATTGATTACATAAAAAAAGCAACGAAAAAGAGTGACTACCAGATAATCTATTTTCACGGTGGAACAGAGGCCATCCATGAACCTGAAACCTGGAAGAAGAACGCCTGCCATAAATTGGTGGATGCGGGCGCAGATTTAATAATGGGAGACCACCCGCATGTGTTACAGCCACTGGAAGTATATAACGACGTAACTATCATTTACTCCCTTGGCAATTTTATTTTCGGAGGGAACAGACATCCTGAAAACAGGACAATAATCTACCAGCATACACTTACCATAACAAAAGATTCCCTCTCATCGCAGAGCGGAAAAATCATTCCTTGCTATGTATATACAGGAGATACAAACAACTGGCAACCTGCCGTTATAAAAGACAAGGGCACCAGAAAAAAAGTTCTTAAATTTATGAAATGGGAAGCTGATTCACCTCTGTAATCAGCTTCCCATTTTCAATTTACTTATCCAAGGAAATAATACCAATGTTTTCCGACACCTCTCATCTGTCCCACGTAAACCATATCTCCCTTTTTTATGAACCTGTATAAAATAACACCTCTCACTTGGATTTTATCCTCGAGAATGTCATTTCCTTCTGCGCAGAAAATATATCTCCATTTGTTTCTAAATACCGAAAGGTACTCAACCTCATTCTTCTGAATAACTCTCAGATATGCCACCTTATTCTTTCCGATATCAAAAAGAATATAATCAACTATGCAAAGCTGCAGGTAACTTAAAATCTCTGCCACACAAAAAACAATCATACCGGCTGTGATAAAATACATATCAGTCTCAGTCTTTTTAAACCAGTGTGGAAGACTTCTTCTTGCAGCCAACTGGAAACATACCCCAATCGTTACAACAATTAAAATAATGACAGTTCTTACAAGAAATACCTCAAATCGTCTGTCCGACTGCTTCTTTCTAAGATCAAGCTTAGTCTCGCCCTCTGCCAGTTTAAAATCTGCCAGTAAAAGAGAACCTCTCTTATCTTTTTCCCTATCTCTTTGCCTCTGCTCATCTATGATTTTAGTTTTAATATCTTTTTCTTCATCATCCTCGCTGCCGAGATACTCTTTTTTATTAAACAGATTCTCCCAGTCAGAATCATAATCCTTCGATCTTGTAGGTCCGTATTTATATTTTTCATCCAAAAAAACTTCATGATTATTTGCCATATAAAAACCTCCCCTCAACTCAGGAACACATCTTAATCCAGTTCCTGATTCGGAATTCTCCTCATACCTTTCATATCCAATTCGAACAAGGTACAATATCTAACTCAAATATAGCAAAATAAAAAATCAATGTAAATACGTTACAGCAGCGAATTATAGCCACTTATTTTTCTAGTTCATCAGATGGAGACATTTCTATAACCGATGCAAATTCCGTAGCAAGACTCACGAACAATTCTTGCATTCACGAATCCCCAGCTTCAACCAGACCCAATGCCACAGCCAAGCGCCCACCGGCACGGCCAAGCACCCACCGGCCCTACAGTATTATCATGAAACGATAGCAAGGCTTTCGTAATGACGAGCATGCTAGCTGTGAATGCGAGAGCGTGTGTTTAAGCTCCGAAGGAGCGAGTTACGCGTAGCATTCACTAATAAGCGCATGCGAGGAATAGAAAACGCAGCGTGTTTCATGATAATACTGTAGGGCCGGTGGGTGCTTGGCCGTGCCGGTGGGCGCTTGGCTGTGGCATTGGGCCTGGCTGAAGCCGGGGGCTCCACTTAATTTTTCTTGAATTCTTCGAATTCAAGTCCTTCGTTGTGTTCCTGGATAATTCTGATTGACCATTCATTTGCAAACAGCAACAATGGATTATCGTTCATATCTTTAACCTTCTTGCAGTCACTTATTCGACTTAAGCGATTAAGGTCTGTTGATGGGTCTTTTACCCAGCGGATATAGTTGTATGGAAGAGGTTCAAGTCTTACATCACAACTGTATTCATTTTCAAGTCTGTACTTAAGTACGTCAAACTGAAGTACACCTACTACACCTACTACTATTTCTGACATTCCAAGGTTATAATCCTGGAACATCTGAATTGCACCTTCCTGGGCAATCTGTGTAACTCCCTTCATGAACTGCTTACGCTTCATGGAATCAAGCGGAACAAGTCTGCAGAAATGTTCAGGTGCAAATGTTGGAATACCTTCATATGCAAATTTCTTGCCCGGCATGCATAATGTATCTCCGATTGAAAAAATTCCCGGATCAAACACACCGATAACATCTCCGGCATATGCCTCATCAATTACTTTTCTATCCTGTGCCATAATCTGCTGCGGTCTTGAAAGTTTCATCTTTCTTCCACTCTGAACATGATATACATCCTTGCTGGCATCAAATTTTCCTGAACAGATTCTCATAAACGCAATTCTGTCGTGATGTGCCTTGTTCATATTGGCCTGAATCTTGAATATAAATCCTGAGAATGCCTCATCCACAGGGCTAATCAAACCTGCATCTGACTGTCTTGGAAGTGGCGACTCTGTCATCTTTAAGAAATGCTCAAGGAATGTCTCCACACCAAATGTAGTAAGAGCTGAACCAAAGAACACCGGTGAGAGCTCTCCCTTATCTACAAGTTCCTGATCAAATGGTTCACTTGCTCCGTCAAGTAATTCTGTATCTTCCATCAGCTGATCATAGAGTTCCTCTGTGATGGCATCCTTAAGTTCAGCATCATC
This sequence comes from Lachnospiraceae bacterium, assembly GCA_015057625.1. Taxonomy (GTDB): domain Bacteria; phylum Bacillota; class Clostridia; order Lachnospirales; family Lachnospiraceae; genus SIG293. The sequence continues at coordinate 115,572 of SVDZ01000003.1, forward strand.
CAAATCAAATTCAGTCTCTGCAGCACCTTTTGCGCCACCTACTGAAACTGCCTTGAACATAGAAATCTTCTTTGTATCTCTGTCATATACGCCCTTAAATCTCTTTCCTGAACCTATTGGCCAGTTGATTGGGCAAGTCTTAATTCCAAGGACATTTTCTATTTCCTCAAGCAATTCATATGGATCTCTCGCTTCCAAATCCATCTTATTTATAAATGTAAAAATAGGAATATGTCTCATAACACAAACCTTAAACAACTTAATAGTCTGTGCCTCAACACCCTTTGAGGCATCAATTACCATCACAGCGGAATCTGCTGCCATCAAAGTTCTATATGTATCCTCTGAGAAATCCTGATGTCCAGGTGTATCAAGAATATTGATACAGTATCCATCATAGTCAAACTGAAGAGCTGAAGAAGTTACTGAAATACCTCTCTCCTTCTCAATACCCATCCAGTCAGAAACTGCGTATTTTGAATTTGCCTTTCCTTTAACCGAACCGGCAGTATTGATAGCTCCTCCATATAAAAGGAACTTCTCAGTCAATGTAGTTTTACCTGCATCGGGATGGGAAATAATTGCAAAAGTTCTACGTCTTTCAATTTCTTTTCTCAAATCATTACTCATAATAAACTCTCTTTTCCTATCATTTCTATAAATCTCTAAGCATTATTGGTAAGGCGAACATTTTAAATACATCTCGCCAAATGCCAATACACACACCGTTTTATTATATTAAAAAAAATAATAGAGCGCAACCTCTCTTGAGTTTATTGCGGATAACAAAAGAAACGCTACACTACATAAATAGCGTAACGTTTCCTTGTTTTATACCACAGCACTAACTCCGTGGCATTATTTAATTATTATTCTCCCAATGGAATTACCGGTGACCAATCACCAAACTCCACTTTTATGTAATCCGGATTAACCACTTTAAGAATTTCATTATAAAGGTAGTCATGTCCTTCCTGAGTAGGCATCATTGAATCCTTATATGCCTTTGACGCAATATCGTAGACAGTTAACTTTTTCTGTTTTCCATAAACTACATTACCGTTCTTATCTTTATAGTATGGACGAACTGTAATGCCGCACTGGAAGAAAGCTTTTCTATTCTGATTGCGAGACACAAATTTCATAGTCATGGCATATATATTTTTATTTGGTTCTGTTGCAACCAATCCCTTTTCTGAAGCTGCATAAGCATAGGCAATAGGATTATTCTTTCCATTTTTAATATTTGTCCAATCAAGTGTCATATCTCCTTCCGGCTTGTAAGGATCATCCAAATCAATAGAATAAATTAATCCCACTTCTGTAATGTCATCATTTTTATTATCCAATGTATATACTGTACGGAAGCCTTCACTTCTGTAATTAATCTGACATCCATTAATTTCTATAGTTGCAGGTCTTGTAATCTCAAGAGTAAAATCATCTGCAACCCATCCAAGATAATTTTCTCCACCTTCAAGAGCTACTTTTGTATAGTATGTTCCCGGCTCAGATGGTTCTCCACCTTCAAATGCTGCTCCATCTTCTTCGTTTGTCTTATTGGCAAACATACTGTCTTTGTAATATACAACTGTAACGTCCTTATCAGCTTCCCCCTCAATTTTTACAGGGTTAAGACCGTGACGATCTCCGTCATATTTTACTGATACACTATTCACTTCAACACTTGACTGAGCTTTAGTAATTGTCAATTTAGCTGGCTTATCACATACTTTTTCTTTATAAAGCCCATTATCACAATATTTTATTATTACATAATAGGTTCCTGCATTAACCGGCGCTCCATCCAAAGCTTCACTACACTCTGGATCTGTATAATAAGATATTTCATCATTATTAAGTATTACTCTGTTAAAGTTACAAACATAGTAATTTGTATAAGGAATTGGTTTTCCGGTATATGTTTCTACCTGATCATTTGCATATATATATGCATCTCCTTTTTCAATTACAACAACTGCTTCATCAGATGCTGCTGCGTAATTTCCCTTTGCTTCAATACTTACAACAACATAATATGTTCCAGGGTAAACAGGCTTTCCTAACTTGCACAAGTCAGTATGTTCAGGATCATTATAAAAATTAACTGAAACTTTTCCTGTAGGTTGGCATTCTATAGGCTGTCCATTATTAGTCAATCCACTTATAGAATAATTTGTATAATTAATTGGATTATTTGTAAATTTATAATTCTGATCATTTGCAATTACATTTGGTTTAACCGGTTTGATAGTGAACAATGTACTATCTGAAACTCCATTATAATTATCAGTCTCAGGAATAGTAACTCTTACAGTATAATCCCTTGCGTCGATAGGTTGAGTTTTATAAATACAATTTGAATCAAAGAAATACTCAACAACTGGATTACATTCATATTCTTGACCTGTAATCGGATCTATAACACTAAACTGATCAAATGACGGACTGCTACCTGTGTAATCAAACTCAACCCCACTCTCAAGATTAAGGATAGGTGTTGCCTTTTCAATAGTAATTGTAATTACTTTTTCGCCTGCTTTGTAATATTTATCCTCAGCAGTTGTAACTTTACCATAGTATGTTCCTGCATTTACAGGTGCTTCAATTTCTTTTGTGCACTCTGCATCACTGTAGAATGCAAATGTTCCTGGGTCTGTTGGTAAATTATCTTTTACATTACCAGTAACAGTAAAGTCAGGTACCTGAACTGCTTCTGCATTGTAAACTGTATTAATATCCGAAAGATTAATAATTGGTGTTGCTTTCTGCAATCTGACATTTTTAACCTTTGAGTTTCCAATTGATCCACCGGCAAACATTCCACCTTCTAATGCATCAATTTCATAATATACAAGCCATTTATCACTATTTCCAACCTTTGGCCCGCCAGAAACTGTATAATCTACACCTTCAACGGCAATTCTTCCCATATATTCTACAATAAGATTTATCTCATCTACTGTTCTATAATTACCACTATATTCAGAATCTGTTGAAACATTAATACCATAACCATTTGTCCTATCTAATATATTATCTGAAATAGTTGGTTTGAAAACATATGTTTCTTTATCTTTTGAAATTTCGCTATTTGCGGCAAAAACTTCTGAAAGATTATTGTATAAAACGTCTCCCTCAGGGTTTTCAACTGTTCCACCTGCAACAGCTACCCATTTACCATCTCTGTTATTAATATAATTTACCAAATCAGCTTTAACGTTTTTTGGAATAATCAAAATACCGTATGTATCATCTGTAGCAAATGAACTGTACTGCATTCCTTCTTTTTCCCAATTGATATATGTTGCATCAAGTTCTTTAAGTTTTCTACAGTAAGCAAACATTCCTGAAACACTTGTTGCATTAATGATATTTGAACCTTTGAAGTTAACAGATTCTAATTTGCTACAACTTCTAAAAGAATCTCCGAAATTAACGTCTCCTGTTATTTCCGCATTTGAAAAATTAACATATTTTAATCCATCAGAAAATCTAAATGCGCTACCAAAATTTACGTTATTTGCTTTTAATCCTGATAAATCTACTGATACCAATTTATCAATATCATAGAAAGAAAAAGAAAAATCAACTTTATCTCCCTGATTTAAAGTATGTCCTGAAAAATCTATCATTTCACATGATCCACAACCATAAAGCATCTGGTTAAAACTTGTTACATTTGAAAAATCCAGACCTCTAAAATCAAAATAGTCTGTGTTATCAGCATCCTGGCTCACAATATTCTTAAGACTAGCACAAGAAAAAAAGGCACTCTTCATAGTTGTTACCCCTGACCAATCAGTTCCTGTAAGAATTACTGTTTTTAACTTCTTACAAGTTGATAACAAATTGCCCATACTTCCTTTAAACTTTACATTTGAAAAATCAGCATATCCAAGATTTTTTAGTTCTCTGAACAAACCACCATTTGTTAAATTAATAGTAACATTGCTATCCACTTTTATCGATGTAATCTGGTCAGCATAATTGCTTTTCCATTCATCATTTACTGCATCATTCGTAATTGTTCCGTTTTGATTACCTTCCAGTGGGCTAAATGTAAGTTCCCCATCTTTTAGTGTCCACTGGTACTCTTCCCCGACACCACTTACAATTGTTGTCTCTTCAGCTTTTGCATACTGAATTCCCCCAAAGTTAATTGAGGTTGCAAGTAGCATTACTGACAATCCAACTGAAATTGCTTTTTTGCATACGTTTTGCATTCTCATTTTAATACCTCTCTTCATAATAATTATTTGTTTGTTATTATATTCACAAACATTTCCCATTTTATTACTCTCAACTATGCAATTCAACAATTTTTGCATTAATTTTGCATTCTTAATTATTTCTTAATTATTTGAGATTTTACCCTGTATTATTCCGCCAAATGTCTATGTTCTGTTGACTTTTTCTTTACACGGGAATATCATTATCTATAGGTTTTATTTCATTAGAAGAAATAAATTGGACTAGAATTGAATTTGACTCAAATCGAATTCAACTAATAGAAGAAAAGGATAGGTGAGATAAATGAGAACATTCGAAAAATCATCAAAACTTGACAATGTCTGCTACGATATCAGAGGGCCTGTTATGGATGAGGCTGACAGAATGATTGCTGCAGGTGAGCGTATCGTAAAGCTCAACATTGGAAACCCTGCTCCTTTTGGATTCAGAGCTCCTGACGCAGTTATCGATACAATGTCAAATAACCTCACATTGACTGAGGGTTATTCTGATTCTAAAGGACTCTTCTCTGCAAGAGAAGCTATCGTCAAGTATTGTAAGTTAAAAAATATACCAAACGTAACAGTTGATGATGTATATACAGGAAATGGAGCCAGTGAGCTCATCACCATGTCTATGCAAGGACTTTTAAATAACGGCGACGAAGTATTAGTTCCTGCCCCGGATTATCCGCTTTGGACAGCTTCAGTTACTTTGGCAGGCGGTACAGCCGTTCATTATATCTGTGATGAACAATCTGAATGGAATCCTGACATTGAAGATATAAGAAGTAAAATAACAGATAAGACAAAGGGAATTGTAGTTATCAATCCAAACAACCCTACAGGCGCCCTTTATCCTAGAGAGATTCTTGAGCAGATTGTAGACCTTGCCAGAGAACATGAACTTATTTTATTTGCTGACGAAATTTACGACAGACTCGTCATGGATGGGCACGAGCATATCGCTCTTGCTTCATTAGCACCTGACTTACTCACTGTTTCATTTAACGGTTTGTCTAAGTCACATCTCATTGCCGGATACAGATGCGGTTGGATGTGCCTTGCAGGAGATAAATCAAAAGCTAAAGGATATGTTGAAGGTCTCAAGCTTTTATCATCTATGAGACTTTGTTCAAACGTTCCTGCACAGTCGTTGATTCCTGCAGCATTAGATAATCTTGAAGATACAAAGAAACTCTTAGTTCCGGGCGGAAGAGTTTACGAGCAGCGTAATTACGTTGTTGATGCCATTGCAGATATTCCGGGACTCTCAGTAGTAAAACCAAAGGCAGCATTCTACTGCTTCCCTAAAATTGATATTAAAAAATTCAACATCACAGACGATGAACAGTTTGCCCTTGATTTCCTCAAAGAGAAACATATTCTCTTTACTCACGGAAAAGGTTTCCACTGGGATGAACCTGATCATTTCAGAATTGTTTATCTTCCATGCGTTGATGATTTAAAAATTGCAATGGAAGCTATGAAAGATTTCATGGCTACATATAAACAGGCATAATATCATAATTATATTATCTGATTGTAACTCACAACATTTTACAATCAAGTATACTGACATAACAAAACAGACTGCATACCAGCTATAAACTGATATACAGTCTGTTTTTATTTTATTGAAACAAACTTAAATCTATTTCATTTTTAGTACATTATATGATATAATGTCCAACCAATAGTAAAGTGTAATTCATCTGAAAGTGATCGATATTCACCATTTTCATCAGCGATGAATACTTCTGCATTGTAATATCCTTCAATTCTAGGTGCTCCACTTTCTGTTTTTGGGAAATCAAATTCATCAACTACTTCTATTGGCTTAAGTAAGTCTTCTGGGTCTGTAACGAATACCGGCATAGCAAATCTATGATATACCACTTTTAATTCACTCAAATTGTAACCTGCAAGTTCTTCTATCTGTCCTAACTCTTCCTCATCAATTTCATCAGTATAATCTCTAACAGGTTCCCATGGATCATTATATCCTGTGTAACCTTTAAACGAATAGAAGTTCCAAGGTTCTGAAATTTCGTAATCATAATCATCTATGATTGTTAATACTGCTGACTTGTCAGACACCCAATTATAATGAGTTGATGCACTAACAATAACTTTTGTATAGTATGTTCCAGGTTCTGATGGTGCTCCACCTGCATATGACGCTCCATCTACCTCTGATGTAAGCTGTGTAAATTCAGGATCAACATAGTATAAAACTCTTTTTTGCTGTCCTTCATCTCCCAAAGAAACTGTGTACACTAAGTCATGCTGTTCTCCATCATAGTCCACGTATGTATTCTCAGCTTCAATTACAGGATAAGCTTTTCTTATTTCGAATTCTTTATAATCTGACCAATCTGTTTCTGTATAGTTTGGTTCATCTCCTAAGAAACGAACTCTATAGTAATACATATCTACTTCTGTTGGTGCTCCGTCAAGCTTAACCATTACACCGTCTACTGATTGATAGTATTCAACTTCAACGTTTGGATTTGACATGCAACCATTCTTCGCATGAATAACTGTATAATCTCTTCCATTTCTAGCATTTTTAGGAGTTCCATCCCATCTATAGTATGTATCTTTAACTACTACTTCAGGTGTGTATGGCTTAACTACCATCGTTCTAACTATTTTATCTGATTCCTGATAGTTTCCTTTAACACGAACAAATATTCTTACATAGTATGTTCCTACGTTTTTAGGAACACTTACCGACTCAGTACACTCTGGATCTGAGAAGTATCTGATATCAATATTTCCTGTTGGTCCCTCATCTACAGGATTTCCCTCTGCATCTAAGACTCCTGTAACTGTATAGTTAGTATAAGAAACCTTCTGTGCTGAATATACGTATTCCTGATCTTCTGCAACGAGAGTTGGTTTTGCTCTTCTAACACCTACAAAATGAAGTGGTAAAGTTATTTCTGCGTAATCTCCCTGTGCAAAGAACGTAACAACCGGATAGTATGTTCCGGCATCCTTAATCTCTGTTACTTCCTGAGTATATTCAGGATCGCTATATAATTTAATCTCATAATCGTCAGTATATATACGCTTCTTTGGATTTACCGGATTCCAGAAGTTAAATCCTGTATACTCATGAACTGTTCCGTCATAATCCCAAGCCTGCCATGTTGATTTAATAATAGGCACATCGATTCTTATACAGATAACAGCCTCATCACTAGAAAAATGACTATTGCTTGATGTAAAATTAATTTTTGCCCAGTACATTCCTTTTTCCGATGGTTTATCTATTTCGTTTGTGCATTCTGCATCACTATAATATGTTATAGTAGTAGTCCCCTTTGGATCTTCATTGGCAACATTATCAATAATTTCATATGTTGGATCTTCAATTGGCTCCCCATCATATCTATATCCTGCATCTGTAGCATTAATAGTTACTGTAGCCGGTTTATACTTAATTCTTCTTCTATCAATTAGTGATGTTGATTTGAACATTCCATTTTCAGTAGCATATACGTTTAAGGTCTGATATTCTTTACTATTTGTGTCAACAAGTTCAACAGTGTAATCCACTCCCTCAACTGCTGTCTTTCCATTAAATGTAATGCTAAGCTTCATAGCTTCATCTTGCGAATAACCGGTATATTCATTAAGAGAAACAACATCTACCACTTCACTTTTATTAATTTGTGGGCAAAATACATATGTTACTGCTTCATTAGCTGAATCATTATAATCTTTGATACTCTGAGCATCTGTAAATTTAACATATGAACCATCTTCATCTATAACCGCCCAGTTACCATAACTTTTTGAATTTTTGATATCAGTAAAATTCACAAGTTTACTTGTTGTGTTAGTCTTTGGTGCTTTAATTTCAAAAAGATGTGATGCACTACTCATACCACCAATTCCATCTAACTTGTCAAAATTAAAAGATGTTAAATCCAGTCTTTTCAAGCTGTTTGCATAATAAAATGTCAAACTAGCACCGGTAACATTACTGCAATCAAGATCTTCTAAATGAGGATTAACAAGTGATGAACAAAATACAAACATTTCACCTATACTCTTCAATGCACAATCTTCAGCAGTAATTGCCCCTTCAAAAAAAGTTTCTTTAAGCGATGAATCTCCATAGAATAATTGACCAAAAGATGTAACTTCTGTCAAATCAGCTCCTGCAAAATCGACTTCAACAAGATTATAACAATTCATAAACGTTCTGTTCATTCCACCCTTAAAAACTGCATTTGCCAACTTAACGCTAACTAAATTACTTGTACCTTCAAACATTTTTTTAGCATTGTTAACTTTAACGCTTCCTTCAAAGCTTAGTGTTTTAATCTCGTCTTTTCTTACTTCATACCAATCAGCATTATTATCAGCTATAATTGCCTCTGTACCTTCGATAGTTGGAGCAAAAACAAGATTTCCCTCTTCATCAATCTTCCACTTATAGTTGTTTGTTACATTGCCTTTGTTATCTGTTGTATAAACAGAATTCCAACCAAAGTTTACTTCGCCATTTTCCTGAGTAATTTCATCTGCTTTTACTGTCTGTAATGCAGGCATATTAACAGATGACGCCAACATAAATACTGACATTACGCCGGCTATTACTTTTTTACCATTGTGTAAATATCTCATACTCCCAATACCTCTCTTTCATAATTTTACACGAAGTCTATTTTAATCGTTTTTAATAGGAATTACAACAATTTTACACTGCTGTTATAAAACAACCATATTATGGTACCGATTCCATTGCAACAAACTAGAGGCTCCATTCATTTCTTAAGATTTTCTTAATTTTTTCTTACATATCTTTTTTCCAAAAAACTACATATAAAAACAGACTGCGTACCAGCTATAAACTGATATGCAGTCTGTTTTTATTTTATTGAAACAAACTTAAATCTATTTCATTTTTAGTACATTATATAAGATAATGTCCAACCAATAGTAAAGTGTAATTCATCTGAAAGTGATCGATATTCACCATTGTCATCAGCGATGAGTACCTCTGCATTGTAATATCCTACAAGTCTAGGTGCTCCACTTTCTGTTTTTGGGAAATCAAATTCATCAACTACTTCTATTGGCTTAAGTAAGTCTTCTGGGTCTGTAACGAATACCGGCATAGCAAATCTATGATATACCACTTTTAATTCACTCAAATTGTAACCTGCAAGTTCTTCTATCTGTCCTAACTCTTCCTCATCAATTTCATCAGTATAATCTCTAACAGGTTCCCATGGATCATTATATCCTGTGTAACCTTTAAACGAATAGAAGTTCCAAGGTTCTGAAATTTCGTAATCATAATCATCTATGATTGTTAATACTGCTGACTTGTCAGACACCCAATTATAATGAGTTGATGCACTAACAATAACTTTTGTATAGTATGTTCCAGGTTCTGATGGTGCTCCACCTGCATATGACGCTCCATCTACCTCTGATGTAAGCTGTGTAAATTCAGGATCAACATAGTATAAAACTCTTTTTTGCTGTCCTTCATCTCCCAAAGAAACTGTGTACACTAAGTCATGCTGTTCTCCATCATAGTCCACGTATGTATTCTCAGCTTCAATTACAGGATAAGCTTTTCTTATTTCGAATTCTTTATAATCTGACCAATCTGTTTCTGTATAGTTTGGTTCATCTCCTAAGAAACGAACTCTATAGTAATACATATCTACTTCTGTTGGTGCTCCGTCAAGCTTAACCATTACACCGTCTACTGATTGATAGTATTCAACTTCAACGTTTGGATTTGACATGCAACCATTCTTCGCATGAATAACTGTATAATCTCTTCCATTTCTAGCATTTTTAGGAGTTCCATCCCATCTATAGTATGTATCTTTAACTACTACTTCAGGTGTGTATGGCTTAACTACCATCGTTCTAACTATTTTATCTGATTCCTGATAGTTTCCTTTAACACGAACAAATATTCTTACATAGTATGTTCCTACGTTTTTAGGAACACTTACCGACTCAGTACACTCTGGATCTGAGAAGTATCTGATATCAATATTTCCTGTTGGTCCCTCATCTACAGGATTTCCCTCTGCATCTAAGACTCCTGTAACTGTATAGTTAGTATAAGAAACCTTCTGTGCTGAATATACGTATTCCTGATCTTCTGCAACGAGAGTTGGTTTTGCTCTTCTAACACCTACAAAATGAAGTGGTAAAGTTATTTCTGCGTAATCTCCCTGTGCAAAGAACGTAACAACCGGATAGTATGTTCCGGCATCCTTAATCTCTGTTACTTCCTGAGTATATTCAGGATCGCTATATAATTTAATCTCATAATCGTCAGTATATATACGCTTCTTTGGATTTACCGGATTCCAGAAGTTAAATCCTGTATACTTATGTACTGTTCCGTCATAATCCCAAGCCTGCCATGTTGATTTAATAATAGGCACATCGATTCTTATTACAATCGGTTCTGATGTTGCTGCTGCAAAATTACCACTCTGAGCAAGTGAAATAACACACCAGTACATTCCTTTTTCTACAGGCTTACCTTCCATCTTAAACTCTTCAGCGCAAGACTTATCTGTGTAGTAAGTGAATGTCACTTTACCATTTGGATGTTCGAGTTCATTGCCATTCTCATCTACAACATTATGAGATAATGTATATTCAGGATCTGTAATCTCCTGACCTGTATAATGATATGTGCCATCTGCGGCTACAATCTCAACAGATGCTTTCTTAAACTCAACATTAACTGTCTTTGTTGTTCCAGCCTTAATACTACCACTTTCTTTTCCAACGATTTTAACAGTAGCTCCTTTTTTAGAATAATTAATTCCATCAGGCTGAATATCATAATCAATCCCCTCTACTGCAGGTACGCCATTAACAGAAATAACAAAGTTCATGTCATTTCTAGTTTTTCCGGTATATTCCTCCTCTGTACTGCCCTTAACAACATCTGTATTCGCATTGTAACAGAATACATATGTATTTGTCTTTCCTGAATTTCTCTGATAATCTATAATACTCTGATAGTCACTGAACTGCTGAACTGTTCCATCTTCCAATTTCACACCCCAGCATCCATTTTTTCTTAAAGAGAAAAGATAATTCATAAAATTAGTAACTGTTGTCAATTCTGTTTTTGGAAGAACAATTTCGTAAACACCTGTCATATAGATTGCATAACTATAATTATTGATATTATCAATATTGAATTTAGATAAATCTATTTTCTGTAATTTTGGACAATCAAAATACATCCAATGTAAATCTGTAACTTTCTCTGCTGCAAAATCTGTAAAATCAATGTTCTTAAGTGATGTACAGTCTTCGAACATATATTTTACACTTGTAAGTTTTTGTTCTTCAACACCTTCGCTATTTACTGTTTTAAAAATTGAACCTGTAAAGTCAACACTAACTAACTTGCCACAACCAGCAAACATATTAGTAAAGCTTGTAGCCTCTGTGAAATCAACTCCGGCAAAACTAACTGTCTCAAGTTTATTCATTCCGTAAAATAAACTATTTCCATTAGTAATCTTAACATTTTGAAAATCAATAGTTTTTACCTTTGCCTTATTTTCATTAGTTTTCCATTCAGCAGTGTTATTCCCAATTACAGCAACTTTATCGTCTCCTGTTGGGGCAAATATAAGAACGCCATCTTCATCAATTTTCCACTTGTAATCATTGATAATTGTTCCATTCTTATCCGTTGAATAAACAACTTCCCAACTACCATTTTCAACTGTAGTTTCCTGTACGATTTCATCTGCTTTTACTGTCTGAAATGCAGGCATATTAACAGATGTTGCCAACATAAATACTGACATTACGCCGGCAATTACTTTTTTACCATTGTGTAAATATCCCATACTCCCAATACCTCTCTTTCATACTTTTACACAGAGTCTATTTTAAGTGTTTCTTATTAAAATTACAATAATTTTACACTGTAGCTATAATATATCCCCATTATGGTACCGATTCCATCTCAGTAAACATCGGTCTTTGTATAATTATTTAGATTTCCTTAATATTACTCACATCTTAATGGTATTTTAAATAAAATCCTCGCATACAACCCCTTCCATTCAAATATTTTCTTTCACTTAAGATAAAAACAGACTGCGTACCGGCATTATTAATACCGATATGCAGTCTGCTTTCATTATATAGAAATTAATATGTTATTATAAACTCCTATTTTATCCTTCTGATAAATTACAACAATAAAAGATTTAATGTCCAGTTAATCTGGAAGTGTAATTCATCTAAAAGTGAACGATATCCACCATTGCCGTCAGCAATAAGAACATCCACCCAATAAGATCCTTCCATTAAAGGTGCTCCACTTTCTGTTTTTGGTATCTCACTATCATCCATAGGCGGATTTAAAAAACCTATTGTACTTCCATCTGGATTAACATGGATTGAAGGGATACTAAAAAAATGATATTCCAGTTTCAATTCATTCAAATCATAACCATTTAGTTCTTCTATTTGCGATAACTCTTCAAGTCCGATTTCATCACATTCTCTATTAAAAAATCTAGGATCATAACCTGTGTATCCTGAAAATGTATACATATGTCTTGGAATAATATCATTAAACTCAGACTCTTCAGGCTCTAATATTGTTAATGTAGTATAAAATGCTTTTGCATGATAGTTTGTAGTATTGTAATACTGCAATTTAACAATATATGTACCCGGTTCTGATGGTTCTCCACCTTCTACTAACGCTCCATCTTCAGGTCCTGTGTATACCTTATCTTCATTGTTCTTGTATTCAGAGAAATACTTAAGTGCAAAATTGTTGTTATCGCCTTCAATAACATATGGTGTATCAACTCCGTGATTTAATCCATCATATGGTACAGTCTTAGACTCAAGAGATACTACCGGCATGTACTTAATTGACATTTTTACAATATCGCTCCAATCTGTACTTCCGTAGTTAAATCCTTCTGGTGCAACATATCTTGCTCTGACATAATATACTCCCAAATCCTTTGGTAATTCTGTCATTTTATTTTCACCATTCTCATCATAGAAATACTCAAATTCCATATTGTCAGGATTTATAGACAATGCATGTCCATTAACATTATATAACTTGTAATTACTGAATTTGATTGGATCCCCTGTCCAGAAAGGTTTAGCATCAGATACTACCAATCTAGGTGTTGCCGGCTTAATACGTAATGTTGTGGTCTGAAACTCAGTTCCATCATAATTACCGGCAGCTGCGATTCTAATCTTAACATAATATAATCCTGCTTCTCTTGGCTCTTTCTTGCTATCCTCTGTACATGCAGGATCTGTGTAGTAACCTCTGATTATTGCTCCAGTTGGTCCTTCATCTACAGGATTGTTATGTTCATCAAACACTCTTCCGCCTATTGTATAGTTAGTAAAATTAATTTTAGCCCCATTAAATGTTTCTTCCTGTGGTTCAACTGTAAGAGTTACAGGTGCTCTCTTAATATTAAACTTGCCTACTACTGAAACACTTACATAATCACCATATTCTGCAACTGTAACTTTTGCAAAATAGTATCCTACATTCTTCACTTCTACTGCAGGGATTGTACATGCTTCATCTTTAAAATATTCTACAGTAACTACTGCGTCCTTAATATCTTTTCCGGTAAATGGATCTTTTACTTTATATCCTGTGTACTTCTTAACTTTCCCATCATATTTATATGCTCTGTAATCAGCTGTTAAGATAGGCGCATCAATTCCGACCGGAATTGTCTTAGTAGCGCTCTTGAAAGACTCTGTTGCTGCAAGATCAATAACACAATAGTATAATCCCTTTTCTACAGGCTTGCCATCCATCTTAAACTCTTCAGCACATGACTTATCTGTGTAGTAATTTATTGTCACTTCACCATTAGAATCTTCATTAGCTACATTGTCTACAAGTTCATATGCAGGATCTGCAATTTCCTCACCAGTATAATGATATCCGGTAGCTTCAGCTTGGATTTCAACTGATGCCTTTTCAATTATTACGTGTATCGCTTTTGACACTTTTTTGTTGAAGTGATCATCTGACGCTACAGTAACCTTTGCCCAATATTCTCCTACATTCTTAGGTTTTGCAATAGTCGTTGTGCAAGCTTCATTTCTATAATAATCTACTGTAACTCTACCTGTTGGAATTTCAGCAATTCCTTCATCATCAAGCACACCGCTTGTGACATTATAATTTATACCTTTGATAGGTGCTCCGGTATATTCGAAAACCTGCTCCTCTTCTGCTTCAATAACAGGCTCTGCTTTCTGGAATTTAAGTTCATAGTTTTCAATTACACCTGATGCAAACATTCCACCTTCAATTGTATTAATTGTTATAATATTAGATGTAGTATTAGATGTAGTTGAATCTGGGTTTACATATGTAACTGTATAATCAACACCAGGTATTGCCACTATATCCTCATATGAAACGATAACATTTGCCTCCTGAGGCTTTCCGTTATATACAGTGTCTGTAGTAATTGAGAATTTATCAATATTTTCCAAAATCGGTTTGAAAATATATGTTTCCTTATCAGCTTCCATTGTTGAATTATAATTAAACAAATCAACTATATTTGTGAATGTCTCTCCACTTTCCTGTGCATACCAGATTCCGTTTCTGTCATCTGTCATATAAGTTGCTATGCCTACCGGTGCAGACTTTGGAAGAACCAATCTGATAAAATGTGGAGAATTATTAGCATATACAAAATTAGTAATATTACAATTTGATTCAAAGTTAATTCCTGAAATATCTAAGTCTCGAAGTTTTTTACAACCGGCAAACATATAGTAACAATTATTTACTGATGCGACGTTTTCGCCGAAAATATTAACTTTTGAAAGATTATCACAACTTTCAAAAACTGATTCAAATGATTTAAGCAATGGTGCATTCATATTACTCATATCTACCTGTTCTATTCCATCACTATCACTAAACATCTCATACATATTTGTTACCTTAGGAATATTCACTCCACTCATGTTTACATTTTTTATTTCATCACAGTTATAGAACATCTCTTTCATGGTTGTGACATTTTCAAGATTAAATCCTGTTAAATCTATTATTCCATCATTGTTTCCTGTAATACCTTTTAAATTAGTACAAGAATAAAACATTCTGTACATACTAGTTGCTTTATCTGTTGATAATCCGCTTACACTTACAAGGTTGTTACAGTTATCAAACATATTTCCCATATCTGTTACATTTGCTGTATTAAGTCCTTCGAATGTTGTTATAGCGTCACAGTTTTGGAACATTCCACTCATATCTGTTACATTTTCAGTATCCAAATCTTTGAATGTATCTGCTGTTACTGTTAAATTTGCACAATTCAAGAACATAGCTGATGTATTTACAAGATTTGGTGTGTTAATTTCTGTTAAATCTATTGTCTTAAGGTTATTACAACCATTAAAGAGTCTAAAAAAGCTTACACTTGCTTCTGTATTTACATTACTTAAGTCTGCCTGTTCTAAGTTATTACATCCTTCGAACATATATAACATACTTGTTACCTTAGGAATATTCACTCCACTCATGTTTACATTTTTAATTGCATCACAATCACAGAACATATCTCGCATTGTTGTAACTTTTTCAAGATTAAATCCTGTTAAATCTATTGTTCCATCATTGTTTCCTGTAATACCTTTTAAATTAGTACAAGAATAAAACATTCTGTACATACTAGTTGCTTTATCTGTTGATAATCCGCTTACACTTACAAGGTTGTTACAGTTATCAAACATATTTCCCATATCTGTTACATTTGCTGTATTAAGTCCTTCGAATGTTGTTATAGCGTCACAGTTTTGGAACATTCCGCTCATATTTGTTACATTATCAGTATTCACATTTTTAAATGTATCTGCAGTTACTGTTAATTTCACGCAATTACCGAACATATACGATGTACTACTGTTAATTGTTACATCTGACAAATCAACTTCTTCTAATTGATTCATATCTGAAAAAAGACTTGATCCGTTAGAAATTGTCATATCTTCGTCAAATACAATTTTCTTGACATTGCTCTTGTACAATTGATTCCAATCTGCCTTAGCATTGGAAACAACTCCTGTTCCATCCTCCAATTTGCCAAAAGACAGTACCCCATCTTCGCTTAATTCCCAATGATACGTCTGCTCATCATTTGATGCTGGCAACGTATCTGCAAACACTGGTTTATAACCCGCGAAATCCAATGTGGATGCGAAGGTCATTACAGCCATAACAGCTGCGAGTGTTTTTTTACTTTTGTGTAAATATCTCATACTCCCAATACCTCTCTTTCATAATTTTACACAAAGACCATTTTAATAGTTTCTAATAACAAATACAACATTTTTACACTTTTGCTATAAATTGTTCTTATCATGGTACCGATTCCATTCCATTAAACTAAGGCCCTTTACATTTCTTAAGATTTCCTTAATTTTTTTATAAATGAGGATTTATCTTTAATAAACGAAGTCTTTATATCAGTCTGGGCCATAAAAAAAGCACTTACAATCCGCCATATTGACAGCAGTACTTGTAAGTGCCTCTTTATTCATTATTAATTCAATTTTATTCTTCTGAAGTTATATCACCATTTACCGATTCAAGCATTGTAACTTTTACTTTATCTATTCGCATGTTGTCCATACGCATAACTTCAAGCTTACAGTTATCTACAACTACAGAATCTCCAATCTCCGGAACTCTGTCGAGCTGCTCTAATATAAGACCACCCACTGACTCATAATTGTCAGAATCAATATCTGTCTCAAACTGATCATTGAAATCCACCAGATTCAACTGGCCTTCAATAAGATACTCATTATCATTAAGCTTGATAATTGCTTTTTCCTCATCCTCGTCAAACTCATCACGAATCTCACCGACAATCTCTTCGATAATATCTTCCAATGTGATAAGTCCATCCACTGCACCGTACTCATCAAGCACAATACACATTCCGTGATTCTCATCACGCATCTCCACAAGCAAATCATTCAAATCCTTTGTGGCAATTGTATAAAATGGCTCATACATAAGCTTTTCAACATCGAAATTATTTCTTCCGACACCGTGAATAATCATATCTTTGATATTGATAATACCTACAATATTATCAGTATCATCCTTGTAAACCGGAATTCGAGTGTACTTGTCATTCTTTACTATATTCATCAACTCATCATATGTTGAATCTATACTAATCATAGCAATGTCAATTTTGGGAATCATGATATCCTTAGCACATGTATCACCAAAGTCGAACACATTGTTAATCATATCAAGTTCTTCCTCTTCAATGAGTCCTTCTTCCTGACTCACACCCATAATGGCACGAATTTCTTTTTCAGTTATAATCTCGCCGTCACCTTTTTTCTTAATTCCGAATAATCTCATGAACACAAAAGAAATCTTATCCACGATGAAAATAATCGGTGTAAGTACAACCATAAGAAAATAAATAGGTGCTGCATAAACTAGTGCAATCTTTTCCGCATAGAGTGTCGCTGCTGTCTTTGGAATAATCTCACCGAACACTAAAACAATAAGTGTGAGAATACCTGTACCTATACTGACTGCTGCATTGCCAAACATCTTTTGTACAAACACAGTCATCAATGATGATGCCGAAATATTAACTATATTATTTCCTATCAAGATTGCGCTAAGCATTTTTCCAGAGTCATCACGAACCTTTTGCAATGTCTTCGCTTTCTTGACACCTTCATTCAACATCATTCTTATACTCATCTTATTAACTGAAGTAAGTGCTGTCTCTGCCGATGAGAAAAATGCAGATAACAGTACTAAAATAAATAATATACATAGCATCGCTATGTCACTGGGTCCCATTCAGAATCCTCCTTAAATATAAATGTAAAGTAAAAATACTTATGGTTCATTGTATTAGATAATAGGTACAAAGTCAAATGCCAGTATAGTTTCATCGTTGTCTCCATAAGTTTATGTTTGTTTACAGATTGCAGACAAATGAGTAAATAATCTCATTCATTCTCTCCGGGTTATCCACGTTTGCATTGTGGCTTGCCCCTTTAATCACCTCAAGTCTGCATCCGGTGCGTTTGTGCCATCTCACATTATACTTTCTGACCTTGCCGGTTCTGTCATGTTGTCCGAAAGTCAACAAAACCGGGCACTTAATATCAACGTCCCTAACATCTTCAATCAGTGCATCATAGTAATCCTGCACTAACTTCTCGTATTCTTTTTTGTCATATTGAGCAAGCATATCCATCATGTTCTTAAATCCGTCCCTGGTAGATGAAACTCCGAATGCCGATGCAAGTTTCAGTAATCTCCATGGGAACAGTCTGCACATAAGTCCCACTCTTCTCAATATCCAAAAGTCTGCCTTTGAATAATAATCCTCTCCGTATGGGGATGTTCCAATTCCTACAAATCCTTTGATTATCCCCTGTTCTCTACACATTATCGCCTGTGGAAAATATCCTCCGTAGGACTGTCCCACAGCAATAAAGGATTCTATCTCTTCCTGTTTCATTATCTTTAATATAATGTCAACAGCCGCATCCATTGTAAACTGTCTGAACAATCTGGACTTCCCATGTCCCGGCGCATCCCACGCAATAACATTAAATTCATCACTAAAAAAGTCAAACTGCTTCTCGAACATAGTGTGATTAGCAGTGAGCCCATGAAAGAAAAAGATAGTTTTTCTGCCTTCAACCCATTTTACTGATGTGTAATAATAAATCGTCCCGCTCTGTATTTCCAGTTGATTTTCTAACATAATGTGCTCCTCGGTAAGTATTAGTTTTCTACTGTTTTAATATTCAAGAACGCCTCAGCGTTCTTGCTGCGAAATGCGCGTCAGTCATGAGATAATTTACTCTGTAAGTTATCTCATGCTGACATTTTCATCTGCGCATTTCTGCAATCCGCCGGAGGCTTATAACTGAGAAGGAGATTGGACCCCTACTCAGTAAATTTTCTTACCCCACCTTCACTTTGTTTAGAGGAGGGGGACATCTACTTCTTAGTTATATAATTATAACAGTATCAGTTGTTAAATGGAAGCAATGCCTTATCATTTCACTATTTAATCACATACTCTTTATAGTTTATATCTCTTAGTCTTTCCCCACTCACCATACTTTCTTTCTCCATTATATATTTTATATGCTTTTGCTCTGAAGTAATACTTAACTCCACTTTTGAATTTAGATTTCTTTAAGTATGCTGTCGTTGATTTCACTATTTTACTATTTGATTTAGTAAACTTTTTATTTTTGCTCCACTGAATCTTGTAGCCATCAGCCTTTTTAACTTTTTTTATTGTGATTTTAAGTTTTTTCTTAACTACTCTGATTTTTTTAATCGTAGCTTTTTTTATTTTTGTGTTGGAATTATCTGATTTTGATTCTGTTGTTTTCTGTGTTTTTTCTTCTGTAGTTAAACTCTCAGTTTTTGGTTCTGCATTCGTAATTATCTCCGTAGTCGGCTGGGCTGTGGTTATAGTCTCTGTAGTTTTTTCCGTTGTTATCTCTTCGGTTGTTGTCTCTTCAGTTGTGGTCTCCTCAGGCTCATTAAGTTCGTCCGTCGCCATTGGAGAAATGCCTGAAGTGATATTCTTGTATGCATCCCCTTCCTCAGTAAGCGAACCTTCTTCGATATCGAATAATCTTGTATATGCAGTTCCATCAATATTACTTGAGTAATCTACAAACCATGCATACCTCTCAACAAAATCAAGAGTCTCCATCATTTCACAAGCTTCTTTTATGTACTTTGTAGCAAGTTCATGGCTCATTGGATTTGCCAGTGTATAACCGGCCCACTGCGTTGACACATCTACATTTCCAATTTCTGTAATCCACAATGGAATCTGATACTTGTTATACAGTCTGGTAAGTGCATCTTTCAATCTACCTACTGAATTCGGATCCGTGAAATCCTGATATACATGAACAGTGAGGAAGTCTACTCTGTAGCCCTTCTCTTTAGCTTTTGCCATAAACTGTTCCACCCATGCATCTTCCACCGCGGCACCTGCAGGACTTCCAAGTCTAAGTCCGGTCTCCTCAAGTTTTGGCCAATACTGTATCGCCCTGTCCACTGTCATATTGGACTGATCCGGCAAATCCGGTTCATTGAAGGTCAAAAGGTTTCTGTACAATCCACTCTCTTTTCCTGCCTTAAGGGTTTTAATATACTTCATTGAAGATGCCCCCCAAACCTGTGGTACATACTCAATGTCTGATTCATTCGCCTCCGCTGCAACCTCATCTGAAACACCCCAGTTATAAATCCAGGAAACATCAGCCTCCTTAAGAACACTTATATCTCGCTGCTCACTGTTAGTGCTTGCATAATACCAACTGCAAAGACCTTTTCTGGCAATCTCAGTGTTGCTTATTGTCGTAACAATATCAGTGTCATCGGCGTTTGTAACAAATGTATTTTGCGCCGGTGCGATTAATAATAAATTGAAAGTTAAAAATAATGCTAAAAAGCGTTTATTCATAATTATTTCCTCTTTTCTTGTATACAATTTTAATCTCGCTATAAACTAACTACTTTTATTATAGCAAATATCTTTTCAAATATCTTCTTTTTCACAATATTACCTCATTTCTTTCCTTTCCCCCCAAAAATACTTCACACTCCCCCGGAGCCCTAAAAAGAAGCGGGAGCCCCACACTTTCGTGCAGTGACTCCCACCCTGATTTTATGACCTCACTCCGTGGAACTTTCTTCCTTGGAACTCAGATTCATTTTATTAACTTATTGATAATTTTCCTTAACTTCAGGTTCCCTATCATCTCAACACTTCAAGTCTCCTTATCTGCCCCAAACTTCTACTTCCCAAAGTGAGTATCCGTATGGAAGACCTCTGTGAACTCCCTGAAGTTTTATGTATCTTGCGTTTGTTGCATTAAATGTAACTGTGTCGACTCCTCCATCCATTCCTGTGAGGCTCTTAACGTTTGTGAAGTTATTTCCATCTGTTGAAACTAAGATGTTATAACTTTCACCGAAAGCACCTTCCCAGTTAAGAATGAGTTTGTCTACTGAATATGTTGCACCAAGGTCAAATGTAATCCATGCATTGTCTGCGAAGTTTGATGACCATCTTGTACCCATATTTCCGTCAACTGCATTTGCTGCTGCCATTGCATCATTTTCTGTTCCTGATGCTGTAGCATTTGATACTGCGAGTTTTCTGTAATTGCCTGATCCACCCTGGTTGCCTGTTTCAGGCTGAGTAGTTGTTTCCTCTTCTCCAGGACCACCTGACTGTGCGCCATCTGAGTAAACTTCCATTTCCCAGATAGAGTATCCGTATGGAAGCGCTCTCTCAACACCCTGCATTCTTATGTATCTTGCGTTTGTAGCATTGAATGTAACTACATCTTCTCCACCGTCTGAACCATTTATAGTCTTAACTGTTGTGAAGTTAGTACCGTTTGTTGATGTCTGAATCTTGTAATTCTTTCCGTATGCAGCTTCCCACTTAATAACAACTTTGTTTACTGAATATGACTGTCCAAGGTCAACTGTAATCCATGCATTGTCTGCGAAGTTTGATGACCATCTTGTGCCGTCATTTCCATCTACTGCGTTTGCTGCTGCCATTGCATCATTTTCTGCTCCTGATGCTGTAACTGTTTTGCCATGTGCAAGGTTAACTCCACTTCCTGAGCCACCTGAACCGTTATCTCCTGAGCCACCGCCCGGATTTGTTCCGCCTGAGCCGTTATCTCCACTACCACCGTTAATTGTGTAAGTAGCTGTTGAAACGCCAGAAGTAATCATTCCTTTTCTGTAAGCTTTAGCTTTGATTGTTGTAGTCTTTCCAAGCTTAATTCCAGGAATATAAAGTTTTGAGTTCTGATTTGGTTCTGAACCATCTGTTGTATATCTAATTTCTACACCCTTTGTTGCGCAGTTGATATAAACTGTCTGATCACCCTGATATGTTCCGGACTGAAGGCTGAATGTCGGGTTGCTTACTGTAGTTGCCTCGTAAACTCCCATCTCCCAAAGTGAATATCCGTATGCAAGTGCTCTCTTAACACCCTGCATTCTTACGTATCTGCATGTTACTGCGTCAAATACAATTTCTTCTTTTCCACCTTTTCCTTTTGATGTCTCATAAACTGTCTGCCAGTTATTTGTGTTAGTTGCTACCTGAATCTTATATGCTGATGCGTATGAAGCTTCCCAATCAAGTGATACTTTGTTGATTGTCTTGTTGCTTCCAAGATCAACATAAATCCATTCATTATCATTGAAGTCTGATGACCAACGTGTACTCTTGTCATTGTCTACTGCCTTACTTCCGTCAACTGTTGCGTTTTCTGAAGATGAAGCTACTGCATTCTTGCCCTGTGCAAGGTTCACGTTTCCTGATACTGCTGTACCATTTACTGTAATTGTGCTAGATGCCATTGGTGAATCAATGTTTCCATCCTTTACTGCAATTGCTTTTACTGTAGCTGTACTTGAAACTGCTATCACACCTGTGTAAACTTTGCTGTTTCTTGTTGGTCTTGTTCCATCTGTTGTGTAGTAGATAGTTGTTCCTGCTCCAGCTGAAATTTCAACATACTGTGTATCATCATATGTTCCTGTTGGAACTGAGATTTCAGGTGTCTGTGCCTGAACAATGTCAAAGTTTCTGTTGTTATATACTTCAAAGCTTACAAGAGCATTTGCTCCGATTGTAGCTTTTCCTACATAGTTTCCGTTTGATTTGAAGTTTACTACCTTAGTTGTAGTTGTTGGGTTCCATACAACTGCTGTGTATTTTCCACCCTTCTTGTAAACTGCTGCTGAGCAGTCACCTGTTGCAACGATATCTGTTGTCTTAACACCAAGTTCTGTCATTGCATTTATGAACCAGTATGTGTTAGCTGTATCTGTTCTCTGAACTTCATTGTCATGTGCGAGGAATAAATTAAGCGCACGTGTTGGATTTGTCTGTGAAAGGAATGGCCATGTGATATGCTGCCAACCTGTATCCTGATGTGGATACTCTCTAATCATCTTATCAATTTCTGCCTGGCTCTTTCCTTCATTTCTTGCTACTGTTTCTGCCTTTGCCATAGCTATGTCTGTATCTCTCTCAAGACCTGCATAGATTTCTGCACATCTTGTCTGATTCATTCCGTAGTATGTAAGGTATTCAGAAATTGGTAACCACTGAATTCCATATACGTAAAGTGGCTGTCCACCAAAGAATGTTCCGTAGAAGTTGATTGAACCGTATACCTGTCCAACTACTTCGTAAGGCCAATCGTTAATCCAATTGTCTTTATCGTAATCAAACCAGTACTGTTCTACTGCATCCATTTCATTTGTAAATCCAAATACACCCGCATCTCTGTAAGAATCATTCTCTGTAAGTACTCCCCAAAGATACATACTTACCCAACTAAAGAGTGACTCTGATGCTGATTCCTGGTTGTTTCCTGAATCATTGTCTGCGTAACCGCCTGCCCATGAGTGTCCTTCGTAAAGATCATATGCTCTGAATCTGCAGTATTCACTGTCTGTTGCAGATGGATTTGCATAATCTCTTATGAGAAGTTCAATCATGTCTTTATAGTCGTTGTAGAATTCTTTATCGTATGTAGCAAGCACTGTTGCTGCAAACATAAAGTATCCATATGTAAAGTGATGATCGCATATAGCTGCGTTTGCACCAAACTCACTGTTCTTATAGAATAATGTACCCCAGTTTTCATTGTAAATGAAATAGCTTACATCATCAGGTCCGTCATATGTGAACCAGTTTACAAGAATCTTTTTAATTCTCTTTAAGAATACGTCTCTAAGTTCTGTCTCTCCGATCTGGTCTGCCATGAGAACTCCCATTCCAAGTGGATGTAGGTTCTTTCCTTCCCAGTAAGCATCTCCTGCCGGATTTAAATTCTTTGTTGCATCCTCTAACTGTGAAAGGTATGCAAGTAATGCCTGACTGTCAAACTCATTGTTTCCAGGTGTTGCAAATGTAGGAAGAAGTCCTGCAAATGTTGCTGATGTCTCAAATGTGTTTGATGTGATTGCTTTCATATCACCTCTTACAGATGTGTAAGTTGCAAATGAACCATTGTCATTTGTAGAGTGTTTCCACTGATGAGGAAGCATACACTGAATTGTCTGATTTGAGAATCCACCTCTCATAAGTTTTGTTGTAACAGTGTAGTATGATTTAACCACTGCCTGATTCTCATCATAGTTGTAAGTTACGTTTGTGTCTGTCGGGAATGCGTAACCATGTGAGAAGAATGTTCCAATCTGGTTCTTGTTTGTCATTGTACCGATTGACATATATCCGTTTGCACCAGGGAATGTAACTTTGATGTAGTTACCAATCTTCTTAAATACTGTTCCCTCAGGTACTGTAAGACAGTAATTTGTCTCGCTTGTCTTTGTCTTGTTTTTATTGTCATCATCCACTACCTTAATTCCGATATGATCAGCTGTAACTGAATCAAGGTTGTTTGTAAGAATAGCGTTTCCGGCACCATTGTATATCTCTGCAAGGGCAGGTGCTGAAACATATGCTGTTCTTGTATCGCCGTACTCTGTGAAGATGTAAGGTGAGCCTTTTACAAATGTAGCTTTCATAGCCTGATGTGTATCATCACAAAGACCAAGTGTTACTGAGTAATCACTGTAATTAACAACTTTGTCAAATGCTGTTGCTGTATCAAAATTCTCAGGCATTACATAAATATCCGGTGTATTTTCTGTAACAACTGAAACGTTAACATCTGTAGGTCCCATAGTAGGAAGCCATCCTTCTGTTGTAGTTGTAACTGAAAGTCCCTTTGTAGAGAATCTTGTCTTAAATGGCAATGTACTCATAGGGTTGCCAAATTTGTTGATGAGCGAAGACTGCCACCAGTCGTTACTGTCAATTGGTGCACTTAAGCTCTCATCAAGATATACTGGAAGTTTAGCCTGCTCTAAGTACATATCATTGCTGATAAGATTTCCTTTTTTGTAGTATTTCATATGAGACTGTGGAAGTGCAGGAATGTTGTATGTTGGTCTTGCATCTCCGTTCTTGTACTCATATACTTTGAATTCCTTGAGCGAGAATCCGCTTCCACTCTCTACTCTTGTGTATCCGTACATTCTTACATATCTTGCTGTAGCATAGAGCTGAATGTTTGCATTTTCAAAAGCGTATCCTCTTGTCTGTCTGTATAATGTAGTAAAGTTATTACCATCTGTTGATACCTGAATATCATAAATCTTTCCTGCATCTGATTCCCAATCAAGAATTACACGTCCGATTGTATAATTTCTTCCAAGATCAACTGTAATCCACTGTTTATCTTCCTGTCCTGATGTCCAATGTGTATTATCTTTTCCGTCCACTGCGTTCTGGGCAAGTACTGAAGTCTGATCGATAACTCCGTTGTCATCATACATCCACCAGATATCTCTGAGGGATGAAGTAGTTGTCGTCTTTCCCTGTGCAATATTTGTTCCATAATCAACAGGTCTCTTTGTGATACCGTCAAGTCCCATTACTTCAAATTCGTAAAGAGAATATCCGTATGCCGGCAACTGCTTTTCTGTCATATTGATACGCACAAATCTCGCTGAAGTATTGATGTTAAGCTTCTGATTTCCACCATTACTTGTAGTTGTGCTGTAAACCTGTGACCAATTGTTTTCGTCATTTGAAACCTGGATGTTGTAAGCTTTTGCAAAAGCTCCTTCCCAGTAAAGGTTTACTCCTGTAATCTGAGTAACCTTTCCAAGGTCAACGTACATCCATTCTGTGCTGTTATTCCAAGCACTTTCCCATCTTGTTGAGGTTGATCCATCCACTGCATATGCAGGATCACTGTTTCCTACTGACGAACTTGCATATACCATTCTTCCGACCGAAACGGCATATGGGTCGTTCTCTCCCGCTTTTACTTTAGTTACATTTCCGGTATATGTTGGAATCATTCCAACTACCATTGTCGCTGCCAGTACTCCTGACAAAGTTTTTGATGCCAAGGTTCTCCTTTTCCTTGTCTTTAACATAATTATCCTCCCTCTCTTTTATATTAAATGGTAATTGCGCACAAGAAATAACCCCTTTTCTCAGCAATCACCTGCTTTAAGAGTTCAAGTTTAATAAGATTCTCATAATTAGTTTTTATTTTTCATATTTGGGATTAAAAAAAGAATCCCCCCCGCATTAATTGTAGAAACGCTTCCCCATAATACCTTGAGCGAAGCTTATTTATCCGAATTTCATATCTACTATAAGTCTATGATTTAAAACACATTTTTGCAACATTTACACAAATAAAAGTGTTTTTATCTTATTTATTTATGCATATTGCACAATTAAATATATAAAAAAAAGAGCTTAACAACTCTTAATTAGTCATTTCGCTCTCTTTTTTTTATTTTTGATTTGTTATTTATTTAACTATTGAACTATTTTTAGTAAAAAATCATTAAAAATAGTTCAAAACTAGAATCCAAGTTTCTTTCCAAGCTCAACTACTTTTGCTTTCTGCTCTGCATCAAGCAAAATTTTTGGTGAATTATAATCGTAAGTATTATCATTTTCCACAATCAATACCGTAGTATTTTTCTTTAATGTATGCGTATGGTATGTTCCTTTTTTTACATTGTACACTTTAAGCGGTTCCATATTAATTGCATCAAAATCATTGAGTTCGTCCCCTTGTCCGCCTGTGAACAATACGCATTCGCCTTCAAGAAGAATAAATAACTCATCTGTCTCGTTATGTTTCTGCATGTCTTTAAGATTTTCAAGCTCCAGCTCATCTATATATCTGAGCACAGCACAACGCCAAGACTCAAAGTGAACCAATGGCTCATATCCCTCTCCGTCATAACTTGTTATATCAATATATTTCTTATTCATGCTTTTTCCTCCGAATTATTTTCAAATCACTCTATTTTTCACACCATTTTTAATAATATACCCACACTTTGCAATACGTCAATTGAAAATTTCCACACTTTCAAAAACTCTCTCTGCGCTCTCGCCACGGAATACACCAGAAACTTTATGTCACTTTTAATCAAAAAACAAGAGGCATTACAACTTAGTAAAATTGTAATACCCCTTATGTTTATTATCGTATATATTCAATAAATTGTCAAAATTATTTATTTAAAGAATTATAATATCTCTGTGCTTTTGTAATCCACCAGTAATCATCGGTAGGCGGCGCGCCTACGGCATCCGTACTGTTTCCTACTCCGGCACCAAAGAGAATACAGTTAACTCCTGCCGCCTTAGCCTCATCAATATGCTGTCCGTAAGTAATTCTGTTTCCTGACACACTTACCTTGCTGTCATTCCATTCATTGGTTCCAAAGTATGACAGTCTGGCTCCCGATGTGACAAATGTATCTCCAAAGAAATATGTTCCTGCCGAATCCTCATAATGCTGTTCTGTATTTGCAAGTTCCGCAAAGCTTCCGCCACCATTATACGGATTTGAAGCAGTTGAAGAATTTAAATGCCCAACAGGAATCTGCCACAATGTCACCGGCTTACCTGTCACCTCATGAAGTGTCTTAGTGTAATAGAGATAATTGTTCCAAAGATCTGCATTCCAAAGCCATCTTGAAGATGCCGGATTTGCTGCAGCTCCTTCCTCATAAGCTCCGTCCAGGCCATATTTATCAATGGAAATAAAGTCTGCACCATATGAGAGGATTCCGGCTTTCATATAATAGTTTGCTGTTACTGTAGCTGCATTTTTAATAAATGAAAGTCCGTTGGTATATCCCATAAGCTCTGTTGAATGCATAAGCCCCTGCCCCGGAACTCCCACACTGTAACTCCATGTATTGAACTGCCAGCCAAAGGTTGCCGAACTGTAATACTTGTTGATTACATAATTAATTGATTTGACAATACCTTCTAATGTATTCGGGAAGTCCGGATCCACACCACGTTTAAGAACACCGGAGGAATATGCACCCTGAACTCCGTTTGCCGTAATCTTTGTCGGATCCGCATTGTCATTTTGCATCATGTATCCAAGGAAGTCAGGCTCTAAAATGATACCTACGTCTTCTCCCTCATCATATTCATCGCAAGTCTGAATGAAGAATAACAGATCCTTGTAATAAGCTTCCATATATGTCACATCATTGATATGGTTCTTGTCTACATCGTAACTCTCTGAACCATCCGGAATATTGTAGTACACAAAGTATGGCACTATTCCCAGCTTAAGGCTCTCTGTGATGTAGCTCTTTACACGACTTCCCGGATCTGCCGGATTCCACGACTGCCATCCGCTAATAGCTCCACCGTTTATGTAAATATATCTCACATCAAGTCTCTTGTTTGTGTCGTCATTTGCTGTCGCCCTAAGAAATGACAAATCTGCTGCAGAGTCCTCTGTAACCTGTCCAATGGCAACATAGGATGGCATTCCAGGAAGCGTTCCGTTTGAATTCTTTACTTTAATACCAAAATGTCTTGTCTTTCCGGTTGAATTTTCAATTATCTTAATTCCGCTCCTTCCTGCCTTATTTCCCTGAAGTCTGAGCTTTGTTCCATTTACAATACTTGCCTCCACCACTGTTCTGTTGCTTGAAACAACTGAGTAGGATGGATTTGTTGCACTGTCACATGTCAAATCATATGTCTGTGTTCCCTGCGACATAACGTGCTGTTTTGCAATGTCTTCCTCATCCACAACTGCCACTTCAATATCTGCAGTCTGCACAGTTCCAACTTGTCGACTAATCTCATTACTCATTGATGAACCGTACTGATTAAGCAATTCAACTTTATAGAAATAAATTCCCGGTTTGGTCTTTGACACCGGAATTGATAATGTTTGCCTCTCAGGTGAATTGTCTGTCAATGTATCTGTTTTTAAAATATTATATGAGCCTATATTACCCTTCTTTTCATATAATATGTATCTTGTTCCGTTATTTCCATACTCCATATATACATTAACATTGAAATTCATAGTATTGGTCCAGTCGTCCTTTTCCAATCTTATAGATCCCGGAGCACCTGTAGCTTTATTTCCATAAGGAACTGTAAGATCGATTGCCTCTGTTGTTGGCTCTTCTGTTGTTGGCTCCTCCGTAGTTGGCTCTTCGGTAGTAGGCTCCTCCGTGGTAGGCTCCTCCGTAATTGTTTCACCTGTGATTGGTTCTCCATTCCAATCATAATCAACTACATTGTAATATGGATTAACCGGCTTAATAATTTCATTGTACAGATACTCATGTCCGCTCTTTGTAGGCATCTGCCTCTTATTGTACAGACCTGAAGCAATCTGATACACACTTATCTTTTCAATCCCTCCGTATACAATACTTCCATCTGTAGTTTTTGCATATGGTCTGATATAAAGGGATGAACTATAAAATGCCGGATTCTTAACAAATTTCATGGTCATAATATAATGGTCAGCTTCCGGATTATCAGAAAAATTATATGAAGAATATCCTTTAGACGTAGCTGAAAAACCATACACATTTTCACTACCACCCACTGTCATCTGACTTGCTAACACTTCACTTGAGAGAGCATATAAGAGTCCCCTTTCCCTTACATTGCCTCCTCTGTCCGTCTCAGCATAAATGGTTCTAAACCCTTCATAAACCGGATTGATCTGATAACCTACAATTTCAATAGTTACACCTGTTGCAGCTTGTACTCTTTCTGAAATCTGCATTGAAGAAAATACAATACTTAAAGCACAAACTAACGCTCCCGCTCTCTTAATAACTCGTTTCATTTTTGCTCCTTTTTTATAAAATATTTCCTCGTCATTTTTATTAATTCAAGAATGCCTCAGCGTTCTTGCTGCGAAATGCGCCGGAGGCTTATAACTAAGAAGGAGATTGGACCCCTACTCAGTAAATTTTCTTACCCCCACCTTCACTTTGTTTAGAGGAGTGGGACATCTACTTCTTAATTATAAAAGTTATCCTTGATTGTTTTTGTTATTGTTATTCCGTACTATCTATTTTAATGTTAACCTGCTATTTTTTTATATTATGAGAAGCACTTCGTGCTTTCATAATCTTGGAATTCTTCGTATTCCTCGTTAACTTATTTTTTTGATTCATGCTGTACGTTTTTTGGTCTTGAAAATTCTTGTGTACAACACAAAACAAGATTTCTTAATCTATGTTGTACATTTTTCGCTCCAAAAAATTTTTGCGTACAACACAGAACAAGATTTCTTAATCTATGTTGTACATTTTTCACCCCAAAAAATTTTTGCGTACAACACAGAACAAGATTTCTTAATCTATGTTGCACATTTTTCGCTCCAAAAATTTTTTGCATACAACACAGAACAAGATTTCTTAATCTATGTTGCATTTTCTCCGTCAAATTATTTTTTCACATACAACACAAAACAAGATTTCTTAATCTATGTTGCTTTTTCTCCGTCTAATCATTTTTTCGCATACAACACAAAACAAGATTTCTTCCGTCAATTTTTTCATCACCAACTTGAAACACGGAAACACTCTTCTTTGCATCAAATATTTCTACACAAATATCATTTGCATCAAATATTTCTACACAAGTATCATTTCCATCAAATATACCACAACACAACTTATCATCGCCACCTGAAACAAACTTCTTTCGTACCAAGACAGAACTATTGCAACTACAAGCGCTGCAATTCCGGACCATATACTTGATGTAGCAAATACTATAGCCGGGAAAGTCATAACTGCCAAAGTGACATAAGGCACATAATATAGAAATGACTTTATCAATGTACTTGTTATTTCTTTTCTAATCAATGTCAAAGGTAATACTCTGATAAGATATGTGACTAACGCCATTGAAAATATATATAAATAAATCATATGTCAAACTCCTTACCCACACCTTCACTTTGTTTAGAGGAGGGGTCCTTCTCTACTTAGTTATTGTCTTTCCTCTTTTACCGGGAACAGTATTGCTGCTCCGAGGGATATCACTACCGTCAAAAGTATTATTTTTATTCCTGATGATATTCCTGCAAATATCGGCAACTGATTAAACAAAAAGCTTAACGCAAAACTCACTGCCACTATACCTGCTATTATTTTATTTTTTCTTGCAGGAGGGACAAATATTGCAATAAACATTCCATACAGTCCCACACTCAGGGCACTGACCACTCTGAGAGGTAAAACATTTCCAAGTATTACTCCAAACACTGTTCCTAATACCCAACCGGGAGAAGCCACCGATGCCATTCCAAAACAATAGAACGGATTAAGCTTCTCCGGAACTGTAACGGCTACACCAAAGATTTCGTCTGTTATAAAATATCCCATAATCAGACGCTTCCATGTAGGAACACTGCTGTCGAGTTTTTGGCTCATGGCACAGGACATCAACATATATCTTGCATTGGCAATAGCTTCCATAATTACCATTTCAAGCAATGTAGCATGTCCTGCAATTAAGGTAAATGCTATATATTGTCCTGCCGAAGCATGTAACGCAAAACTGGTAAGTCCGGCCTGAAATGCAGTTATTCCTGCTTTCTTTGCCACAATTCCAAGAGAAAATGCCACTGCAAAATAACCAAGCGCTATTGGTATTCCGTTTTTCATTCCACTTTTAAACCATTGTATGTTACTCTTTTCCATATTTACCTATTCCTATTCATACCAAAAGGTGCTGCCTGGGCAACACCTTTTGAATCATATATTTTTTATTTTTTGATCTACTTTGTATCATCTATAAGGAAGCTATATCTAGGTTTCTCTTCTTCCTTAAATTCCTTTGACAATCCCGGCTGAGAATCTTCCACTGTATCATTAGACACTGACTCTTTTGCGAATGTATCATTTGCGAATGTACTATTTGCGAATGCACTATTTGCGAATGTATCATTTGCTATTTCCTTATCCGGTACTTCTTCTAAAGTAATCTCTTCAAAATCATCATCAATCTTGCTAAACCTATCTTCTTTAGGTTTTGCCACATCTCTTAATGCCGCTTTCGCTCTGGCTAAAACTTCATCCGCTTCCATGAGTGCCTGATCTTCATCCATACCCTCTAGCTCAAGTTCTGCCACAAGCGCTGTTTTCTGTGCAGCTTCTTTTGCTGCCTCCTCTGCCTGCTGTTTAGCTTTCTTGCTATCTTCCTCAGTCAACATTACTCGGTTAAGTCGACTCATATAGTTATTATCTCGTCTGGTTGAATAGCTAACCTCTCTACGTCCGCCACCTTTGTTTCCTGTGAGCATACCAACAATAACAACAAGTGCACATACAACCACAACAAGTATTACAACAACCTCTAATATTCTAACTGCAAGTGTGAATATATCTCCACTTAAAACCTTACTGCTGTTAGTAGCTGTCTGACCGGATGGTTTCTTTTCAACCGCAACCGGCTCAAAGAATTCACTACTACCGGCAATCTGTTTAATAAGAGAAATATATGCGTCAGATACTTCTCCTGAAGTTGCCTTAACACTAATAGTGTAATAATATACCTGATGATCTACAACTGTAGCAAAAGAATAATATGCACCTGTATCATCATGATATCTTACTTCTGAGAACTTTCTTTCATTTTCTGTAAATACCTTCTTTGAATCAACAGTCATACCGTACTGATTGTATTCACCATCAAAGCCCTCATCAACAATAGCAATAATTTCCTCATCACTCTTTGAATCCAGTGAAGCTATATTTGAGTATTTAGATTTAAGAAATATTCTGTAGTTATTATTTGCATCATATCCAACATAATACTCTTCCTTATTCTTCATCTCATCAAGAAGTTTTTTCTCATGAGTCTCCGAGCCGTCATTTCCATACAAGACTTTCATCAAATCATCACTAATACCCGAATCTCTCGTGTATCCAAGCGTTCCCTCAGGCACAACAAATGAAACTCCAATCTCATCAATCTTGTAAGATTGTTCTTCCGCAAAGACAGCCACTCCGCAAAGAAGAGTTAATGTCAGTGTCAATAATAATAGTTTAGCAATCTTCTTCATATCTAACCTCCGTCTTATCCAAAAAAAAATTAAAACTTTTTCATTTCCGCCCTTTTGCTATGTTCTTTTATTATAATTCATAATATGCCGAATATCAAGAAAAAACACTTAGAAAACTATAACATTACTATCTTATTTTCTGCTTTTTTTATATCTCTTTTTATTATATAATCATAGATATGAATTATAGGGCTTAAGTCCTCGAAAGGAGTACATTATGAAACAATTATGGAAAGACCGCAAGCGTCTCAGATTATTCGGATTACCATGGACATTTACTACTTACACTTTATTAGAAGATAAACTACTCGTTGACTCAGGGTTATTTACTTCAAAACAGGATGAAGTGCGACTTTATCGTGTTATGGATATTTCTATGGAACGTAAATTCTCCCAAAAACTTTTTAATCTTGGTTCTATTATCTGTGATACAAGTGACAAGTCTTCTCCAAAGCTTGAACTTGTAAACATCAAAAATCCAAAAGTAGTTAAAGAGTTGTTATCAGAGGCTGTTGAAGCAGAAAGAATTAAGAAGAGAGTGTCTTCAAGAGAATATATGTCTTACGGTAACGATGATTATGACACAGATGATCACGATGACAATGATATTGATGACGATAACGAATAATAATTACCATGGAAAAAGATTTATTTGAGCCAATAAAAAACTACTTCGAAGCTTACGGTTACGTCTGTGACGGCGAGGTAAACGATATTGATTTATATATGGAAAAAGATGAGTCCGGTGTCGCTGTTGAACTTAAAGTGACACTGGACTTTAAGTCTGTGCAGCAGGCAGCACTTCGTCAAAAAATCGTGGACCATGTCTTTATTGGAATATTTCGTCCACGAAATATGAATACACGTGCATTTAAGGACAAAATCTATCTTCTCAAGAGATTAGGTATTGGCCTAATTGTTGTGTCCAAAAGAACCGGCACTGTGGAAATCGTAAGCGAACCCATCGAAGCAGACTTATCGACCTTCAAAAAAAACAATTCCAAAAAGAAAGCCGCACTCTCCGAAGAATTTCAACGTCGCAAAATCAAGAACAATACCGGTGGCGTAAATCACTCAAAAATCATCACCGGATATAGGGAGGATTCCCTACTCGTACTCAGTGCTCTAAACGACCTTGGAGGTCAGGCTTCAACAAAGGAAATACGGCAATTATCAGGCATAGAAAAAGCCACAACAATTCTTTACAAGAACTATTATGGCTGGTTTTGTAATGTAAAAAAAGGAATCTATTCCATATCAAAATCAGGAAATGATGCTTTAGCAGAATATTCAGAAATAATATTAAAACTTCATCAGTAGCTAAGTTATATGATTATGCCCTCAAGATGATCACACTCATGCTGTATAATCTGGGCAATCCACCCTGAATATTTCTTCTTTTGTTTTTTCCAATTGGTATCATAATAAACTACTTCGATTTCTTGAAATCTGGTGGTTTTTCTTAATCCCGTCAAAGAGAGACATCCTTCTTCAGTCTCAAAAGGACCTGATTTTTTTATTATCTCCGGATTGATCATGGCTACATTAACCGGCCCCATGCTCACTGCGATAATACGTTTTCTCACTCCTATCATATTTGCTGCCATTCCCACGCAATGCTCTCTGTTAGAAGCAAGAGTGTCTAGCAAATCCTGAACCACATTCATATCTTCCTTTGTGGCTTCCTCTGATTTCATTCTTAAAAAAAACACGTCTTTTACAATAGATTTCGTCATATCAATTCCTTTTTACTGTCCAACTTATATCATATCTGATATTATAGCATACTCTCAAAAACTATTCATCAACACATCTCATTAATTTTTATGTTTTTTGTTCTTATTTTTTTAACAAATCATTCATTTTTATGTCAAGAACTCGATTTTTATGGTATAATTGATTTATCTGTGTAGATCGATTAATTGGAGGAAATGTATGGCCAAATTTTTTAGTAATTACGGACTCGACTTCTTAGACAACGATGACAAAGAATTAAATTCAATCATTGAGTCTGCAGTTAAATATGGCACCGGCTTTACCGGCTATGGTGGTTACAACTACATATGCAAGGACTTTGGTGACATGGAAGTTATTGTCCATACAAAGGAAACTCCTTCAGGAAGTGTCCCTGAAGTTATTGACTGCGACACCCACGGTATGACCAGTTGTGTGTGGAATGTCAAACTTAACCATGTAGGAAACCTGTCTATAGAAAATCAGTTACCATCTCAGCAAATTTGTATGGTCAAAAATGCGGACACCGGAATTGGATGTGCTATTATCCATGTAATGAACAGCGATATTCTTCCAAGTTATCTTCCGGATGATTTACTATCACTTCAGATGGTTGGGTACCCGTCGGTCATTCACTACTACGAGGACGAATATAAGTTTTTTGATACATTAGAGCCAAATGATCTTGGATGTTATCAAGGGGTTGCTTCAAATCATATAGCACCTCTTAACTTCCTTAAAAAATACGGAAACACTGTTCCGGGAACTGACTATAACCTTGAATGCGGCGAAGATATTATGACTCTTCACGCCACTGTCAAAGAAGTTTACCAAGGTGTTATCAATATAGACGGCGAGGAAATTGAATCCTTCATCCGATGCATAGTTGACACTAATTTTGGAGAGTTGGAAATTGCTCACACTATGGATCAGGTTGATAAGTCAGAACGCCACAACATCAAAGTCGGAGCTGTGGTCTCTGCAGATTTGGTTTTATCAGGAGATGTGGCCATCTTCGATTATCAGAACGGTCGCATTTACGACGAAAAACATCACCTTATGCTTTTGAGATCAGTATTTGCAAACGGTGATTTTACCAAATTGTCATCCGTCTTATCAGATGACTGCTCTCTTTTATCTGACGATTCCGGAAGTAAAGTTTCCGGAAAGCAGGCCGTACTTGATTACCTTAAGAGTGTTTACACAAACTCAAGTAATGTATTCTCAACCAGATTCATTACTGTTTCAGATACATATGAGTGCGCTTCCTCTTTTCCTTACCGGGAAGGAAAAACCGGTCTTGCGCTTTCAATTAACGGTGTCAATTCAGTCAAGTCAATACTATTCATCGACACAAAACACGATGACAACCAAAAGAAAATCACCAAAATACTCATTACCGGAAGATCCGGTTGCGGATATGATTTTCTTGTTCCAAATGAGATTCCTGAAGGGGATTTGTCTTCAGGATTTGACGCTGCATCACTAAAAGACAATATAACAAACAGCACCGACGCTAAAGTTCAATCTGCACCTAAAGAGCCTGAAAAGGACAAGCCGAAATCTCTTGAAACTGTTATTTATGAACTCACGGAATCTATTATTTCAAGAAGCAATCTTCTTGGTTTTCTTGAGGATGCAGATTCAAATGTCGAGTATATTGCAACATGCAAAAACAGAGATCATTATTTAAGTATTGCAAACCATATGGTGAATTCCATCATCAACTATCCGGAACAAGACTTCGCAGTGTCTGTCAAAAATATGCTTGGTTATCTTTTTGCCAAGTCATTTGAATCTAAAATCGGCTACGACAGATTCAAAATTGATTCCGTTAAATTTTCAGTCAACGATATGTTACACGGAACACTTCAGACCCAGCTTGGAGATGCAATGTTAGAGCTACTCGAAGATTATTACAGAGAGGCTATGTCATTCTACAATGACTTCAAATTGCACAGCGATTTGAACTCTCATCTTACTGACAGAGAACAGACTAACCTACTTATAGAAACTACTATTTTAGTTCAGCAGATTGCAGAGCTTTATGCAATGC
The DNA here is from genome assembly GCA_015057625.1 of Lachnospiraceae bacterium. Lineage (GTDB taxonomy): Bacteria > Bacillota > Clostridia > Lachnospirales > Lachnospiraceae > SIG293. The sequence continues at coordinate 152,631 of SVDZ01000003.1, forward strand.
AATATTCAAACATTTAGTATGGAGGTATGCTTATGGCAAACAACGAAAATGAAAACAACCAGTTTGACGATATTGAGGATATAAAAAATGAATTAGAGATTGTTGACTGGGAGGATATTACTGAAAAGCAGCTTCTTCAAATTGGTTCTATGTTACCAAATATCAATCCTGAAACTGCAAAGGAACTCATGGAAAATCTTCCTGATTTTTCCAACAACGCAAAAGAAGCCCTCGCAAGTGTCCAGAATACTGTTGAGACTGCATTAGAACAAAACGGTTCCAGCAACAAACAGGTTCTCGATATGTACAATGACACTATCGACAATCTTAACGAGCAGTTAAAAAGAGACGATCTCTCCGTTCAGGAAAAAGAAGTCATCCTCAACAAACTTTCACGAATGCTTGCTGCTGCTGACAGAAAAGATTCCGAAAACAAAGCATTTCTTCAAACTATGACGGGAATACTGGCCACAACTACTATTGCGGTATTCTCAATCGGACTTGCTATTCTTGGAACAGCAAAAACTAATCCAAAGGATTTGCTTCCAAAAAAATAAATCCATTTATTAAAAAAGAGCGTTGCGTTAGCGATTGAAAATCACTAACGCAACGTTCTTTTTATTATTGTATTCTTTTTACTTTACTTTTTAATATACTTTTTCTTTCACTTCTTAATATGCTACGGTTGCATACTGTGGATTACATTTTTTCAAAATATGGTTGTAAAGATAATCATGATCTTTCTTAGTTGGCATACTCTTGCCACTATAAAGTGATGATGCAATGTCAAATACTGATGTAGTAACTATATCGCTGTATTTATATTCACCATTTGAAAGTTTTACATAAGCTCTCATTCTAAGTTTTGCATTATAATAATTTGCAGTATCAATAAATATCATTGTCATTGCATATGCCTGTTTTGTTTCTGAGTTAGTCACACTAGCTATCTTTCCATTTTCTGTAGCTTTGAAAGAATATACAGAATCTGCTGTGCTTCCTACAACCATATCTTCAACAGTTGTTTCACTGGCAATTCCATAAATCATTCCAACCTCAGTCACACTGCCGAAAGGATCATCCACTGAATATAACATTCTGTGTCCACCAAATGTTGTATTGATCTGGCATCCTGTTATTTCAACTGTTGAAGCATCTCGCATCTCTTCAAGACATTCAACTACCGTATCAAAATCAGGATTTGTGTCAGCTTCAAAAGCTGCAGTGATTGCATTAAGCAATTTAGTCTTTGCTGCTGAGTCCTCTAAGCACTGTGCCATTTGATACATCTCTACAAGATGAAGATATGTATCTGCTTCACCGTATTTGTCACTCGGCTCTGTATACTCATCTATAATTATTTCCATTCCATCCAACGCACAATCTAAATCGAAATCAAAGATAAAATTTGATACAAATGAAGCTCGTAATACGGCAAAAATCTTTTCATTGTTATAATAATCACCAAGACTTTCCTGTCCGTTCTTTATTGCATTACATTTATTTACTACATACTCATAGAATGGTATTTCTGTTTCTGAATGATCGTATCCGTTTAATACTTCTGCCACTTTTCCTGCATACTTACGAGAGTGAGTTACATTATCAATCAGTTTCTCATACGAAGTATCGCCTTCCCCATAGGATTTAAAAAGCATGTACTGCAGGGTCAATGAAGCGAAAATATCCTGTTCCATTTTGTACAATGAATCTATGTATTTTTCCAGGTTCTCAGCGTAAATGTATTCCTCTCCGGAAATATCATCTTTGATTGCTCTCGTAATAAAATAATATTCCATCATATAATCATATTTTGACGCCTGAAGTTCAAGTTGTTTCAATATGTGAAGTTCAATTTTAGTAAAACCATACATATCTTCATCATCATATTCAGTATTACTCTCTTTTAATGCAGTTGCGAAGTTATCGATTGTTTCATCACCTTCCAAATAGACAGTTTCTAATATTGCAACTACCTTACAAATATCATCATCTAATTCAAGATCTTCACTATAATATTCTTCTATTTCAGACAAAATATCATAATAAAATTCATCCTGACTCAACACATCCTCATATTCGCCAATAAATGAACTGTAAGCCTCAATCCATTCGACAGCAGACTCACTTTCCCACTCATCTTCATCAATCATCAGTTTTCTACCATCTTCAACCAGCTGTTCAGCTGCATCAGTAAAATCGGATTCCTGCGTTACTTCTTCTCCTCCCATCACCTTAACATCTGAAATCTGGTATGGCACCAATAATGTAAGTGCCAACAAAAATGCTGTTATCTTTTTCATAATTCTTCTCCTTACATATTTTCTTATAAAAAATTCCCGCTGAAAGAACTCACCCTTCATAATCTTTTGTGATATTATTTACCCACTTCTTGCTGTTATATCGCTTAAACACCCACGGCCATTTCACAAATTCATCCGTGCAAAGAAGAAGATAAACCACAAGTGGTGGAAGTTTTAAAACAAACGCAGATATAAACCCTAGTGGCACCGCGTACCCCCACATATCAATGGTATCGCAAATAAGCCCAAACTTTGTATCTCCTCCAGCCCTAAAAATTCCTGCAATCAAAGTCGTGTTAACTGCTCCACCCATTATGTATATAACATTTATCAGAAGCATACACGTAAGATATTTTATTGCTTGTTCTGTCATGTCGGAATGCAACTTGTAATACTGAACAACAGGATATGTGGAGATCAGAATCAACACTCCACCTATTGCACCTGCAACCACAGTCATATTCAGCAATCTTGCTCCGTCTTTTTCTGCTTTCTTCAATTCCCCCATTCCGATATACTTGCCAAGCCATATAGTAGTTGCGCTGGCAATTGCAAAACACAATACCATTGCAAAGTTTCTCACAACACCAACTACCGAATTTGCGGCGACAATATCTGTACTGATATGACCAAGAATCACTGAGTACATGGAAAATGCTGTTCCCCAAGCAATATCATTTACCATTGCAGGGACAACCATTGTGAGGAAATCTTTGAACAAAATCTTGTTTCTCTTAAAAATATATGAAACCCTGATTTTGACATTCTTTGAAACAAAAGAAACTCCAAAGCACAATATCAGCTGAATTCCTCTCGAAATACTTGTGGCAAGAGCAGCACCTGCCGCTCCCATCTTAGGAAATCCAAACAGTCCAAATATCAATAGCGCATTTAATATAATGTTCAAAACAATTGCAGTTGACGACAATACTGTTACAATTGAGACTCTCTCAACACTTCTAAGTGTCGCCATATAAACCTCTGTTATTGACCAGCAAAAATAAGAAAATCCCACATATCTTAGGTAAACTCCACCTATTGCTATCAACTCGGGATCACTGGTAAATAGACGCATCATCAATTCAGGAATAGTCAACGTACATATAAACATCACAATTCCTGCGCAAACTGAAAATCTGAGTGCAATTCCCTCAACAAGTTCAATGGCCTTTATATCATTCTTTCCCCAGTACTGTGCGCCAAGAAGCGTCACTCCGGTTCCAACTCCGAAATAAACCATGAACAGAATGTTAGCATACTGTGCCGCAAGGGACACTGCTGCTAATGACGACTGTCCAACTTTTGTCAGCATTAAAACGTCCACAGAGCTGACTGCTGCACTCAGAAGATTTTGTATAACGATTGGGAAAATCAGTTTAAAAATCTGCTTGTAAAATATACTTCTCTCCGAATTCATGCTCTCTCTTTCTAAGTTATTGTTGTTTTTTATTTATTGCTTTTCGTCCGTAGTACCGTACTACTATCCTACTATACTACTATCCTACTATCCTACCATACTACTCATAACATCCTTACGGATGATTATTTCTATCCTTACCAGAATTTAAATTTTCTGATTACTTTAATTGCAACTCTGTAATGCCATGGCGTGAGATTCTTTCTTGCTTCCTTTAATTTTTCACGAATTGGCAAATGCTGTGGGCAGTGGCTTTCACACTTTCCACACTCTACACAATTTGCAATATCACTCATTTCCTTCTGAAGTGCTACTATCTGGATGTATTCGCTTCTGCCTGACATCTTGTTCTCTGTATACATCTGGTTATAACACTTAAATGCAGTAGGAATGTCTATGCCTTTTGGACATGGCATACAATATCCGCAACCTGTACATCCTACTTTTGTTTTTTTGTTTATTTCAGCCTTTACCTTTTCAATAAAAGCAAAATCTTCCTCGGTAAATTCTCCTGCCTTTGCTGAGTCTGCAATTCTGACATTTTCCTCAACCATCTCAGAGGAATTCATTCCTGACAAAACGCATGTAACCTGCGGCTGATTGAACAGCCACCTGAATGCCCACTCTGCTGCAGTCCACTTCTTTGGATGTTCTGCAATAAGTTTCTTTCCGCTATCAGGCATAAGACCTACTAATTTTCCGCCTCTGAGAGGTTCCATTATTACTACAGGAATATTCTTTTCGGCTGCAGCCATCAAACCTTTTCTTCCTGCCTGACTGTGCTCATCAAGATAATTATACTGAATCTGACAGAAATCCCAATCATAGTCATTCAATATCTTAAGGAACATATCTGTATTTCCATGATATGAAAAACCTAAATTGATAATTTTTCCTTCTGCTTTCTTATTCTGAATCCACTCTTCTATTCCAAGTGCTTTCAGTTTTTCCCATGCAGCTACATCTGTAAGCATGTGCATAAGATAATAATCAATGTGATCCGTCTTTAATCGTTCAAGCTGCTCATTGAAATATTTGTCAAGTGCTGCCTCCGACTTAATAAGGTACTGCGGTAGTTTAGTTGCAATATAAACCTTATCTCTGCAGTTGTTTCTCGCGAGGATTTCTCCCACTGCAGCTTCACTTCCCGGATAAATATAGGCAGTGTCAAGATAATTTACGCCATGATTGATAGCATACATCACTTCTTTCTCAGCCTTATCGACATCAATACCCGTACCCTTTCTTGCAAATCTCATACAACCGTAACCCAATATGGAAATATCTCTTCCATTTTTATCTTTTCTGTACTTCATATACGCTCCTCCATTTCTAAAATGTTACAGCCGTTTTCTCTCATATTTCCAATGCTCTTCATCACTCACACTTTTCACTCGTCTATTCAAACACTCTCTTAATACTGTCGTAGTGTAAGAAAATACCCTGTTCTGCAAACTCTTTAATCTGCTCATGAGTAGCAATCATAAATCCATCCGCTTCATTTTCCTGAATCTTTACGTCAGACTCGTCAAAGTCAGAAATAAATTTATACACATCCACGAAGTAATTATCTCCTTCACCCGGATTTTCTCTCTTGTAAGTGAAAACATAACCTCCGTCAAAATCTGATACATCTATTCCTGTCTCCTCAAGCAATTCTCTCCTAACTGCTTCCTCAGACTCTTCTCCTGCCATACACGCGCCGCCGGAAACTTCCCACCAGCCCGGAGCCCAAGCCTTGGTCATAACTCTCTTTGTAATGAGATACTTTCCATCAGGTCTTCCAATAACTCCTAACACTGTAAGGTGGTACTCTCCGTCTTTTAAGCACCAGTCATTACGTTTCATCTGTCTTCCTGTTTTTTGTTTATTTTCATCGTAGATATCCCAGTATTCCATTTTATCTCCTCTTATTCTTCATTACTAAAATAGGGCTTTTGATAATTCATTGCCCACTATTTTATATATTTTATAACCTCAATATACTAATGTCAAACTACACTTGGCATTATATTAAAATGTAATTGATAAAAAATTTCGCATTATTTTCAATTTAATGTTATAATATTTAACAGTCCGGCTATATATACAAACAACCTAATAAAAAGATACTTATTATTATAGACAAAAATAATTGATTCGGACTATCTTTATTATTTTTTAACGAGGTTTATATTATGAAAAATATTTATCAAAAAGATGAGTTTATTCTGTCCAATGTATTTGGTGCAGTATGTATTATCGGTGGATTAATACTTATCAAAACAAACGTCATCTTACCGATCCTTCTTATAGCTTTGGGGCTTTATTATCTTTTCCTTATTTGGGGAACAAAGCTTTACGCAACAAAAGAGGACAACCGAATTGCAGATTTCTTTAATAATCTGTCAAACATCAACTATTATATTCTTGGCACATTTGGACTTGCCATTTTCATAACATTCTTTATCAAGAATATGCCCGGAATAGTTTTTGTTTGTAAAAATCATCCTTGGGTTGCTTTTGCAATTATTGCTATTGGTGTTGGCATTGCATTCTTAATCAAATTGATTATTTTTGCAGATTTCAATTCAGAAAAAGACGAAAAGTCTGCAACACATAACTTTGGTCACGACACTATTGCAAATGTTGCTCATCCTATTTCTCGTAAAGATGATGATGACTACTCAAGTGATAATGATAATTTTGCTTTTGGTGATGTTTCAAATGAAGACACCGATGAAGATTCTTATGACGATGTCGCTGAAAATTATTCAGACAATGATTATTCTTATGGAGATGATTCAACCGAAGAAACTGACAGCGATAAATCAGATACTAACTATTCTTACGATAATGAGTCGGATAGTGATTACACTTACGAAGATGAATCCAAAACTTCTGAGGACGAATCCACTGAAGAAATATCCGACGACGATTTTGATTTTGTTGGAGACGATGCCCAGAATGAGGACTCAGAAGAGAGCTTACCTGATGTAGAAACAACAGAATCAATAAAACAGGAAAATACATTAGAAAAACCAGACAATCCGATTGAAAAACCTGTTGAAGACCTGGTTGAATCCTCAACCAGTGCTGCAGCAAATGCTATAAGAAAAATCCGTCAGAATGTTTCTTCTCCAAATATTTATCTTGCAAAGAAGAAAAATAATACAGGCATTAAGAAGGAATACACTGACGACATCAATAAAGGGCAGGTTGAAATTCCTTACTATCTCAAGAAAAAACTTATCTCATATTGTCCTGACTGCGGAGCACAGCTTGAAGGAGATTTTCTTATCTGTGAGAACTGCGGTGGCGTAATGAGACAGAAACATATAGACATTGAAGAGTAAAAAACAGGAGTTGTTTCAAAACAGCTCCTGTTTTTATTATCTCATCCCATCCACAATAATACAGACTATTTCATCTGCAAACTCTCTTTTATCACTAATGTTTTTACATTCATCAATTCTGATTATTGAAGCTTCCAAAATAAATCTGAGATATTCTGTTTTTACTTTTCTTATTTCTCCTTTTTGAGTTTCCTCCAAGACGATATTATCTATCATCTTCCAAAATGAATCCGTCAAATCTTTTGCATATTCTATTTTTGACAGATTTGCTACACTGAATTCAGTATATGTTTCCGCAATTATGCAAAGCATTTCTCTGATCTTGTCGAGTCCCAAAAGACTCTCATCCTCTTCGACCTGCCTGCAAGCTTCAAAAACCTCTTTAAAAATGTCCCTCACTATCTCATTTATCAGTTCATCTTTACTTTCAAAGAATCGATAAATAGTCTTTTTACTTATCTTTTGTTTTTTTACAATCACATCAAGGGTGAACTTGTCGCCCTTCGACGCAAATTGTTTTTTAGCCTCATTAAGTATTTTCATCCTCTCCATAGGCCACCTCCATCAACCAATGGATTCAAGTTCTTCTACTGCAGTATATGCCTCTTCAGTTATTTCTGCTTTTCAATTTATTTCCCCGGTATTTAACGTGTGGAAACACACTCAAATAATACCATACCATTATATTTATCACCAATGCAATAGTCACACCCACTGCAAGACCTATATTTCCTGCAATTGAATATGCATATACCGGAACTATAGCCATAATTGACGCTATGATTATAAATTCCTTAATCTTCTCTGTCCTACTTCTCTGGTCAATTGAGTATGGATAATAAGTGGCTCTCTCATTTGGTCTGCTGTTTTCCACAACAATCTTTCTGATTGTGCTGATAAGCCCGGCTAAATCCTCAAAGGGTTCTATTTCAACCACCTCAAAAATCTCCTGTTCCTCATTCTCATAATACCTGATTGGCATTTTTTCATCATATAGAGGAGTTTCCATAGTACAGTATTCTATTCTGTCATTATATAATCTCATCATTGTAAGGATTGGTCTGATTAATTCAAAACCATTATCCCCTTTTCTTGTTTCAAGCTCCACAAGATTAAAGAATACTCTGTCATTCTCTAAATCTTCTCTGATGCTGTAGTTTTTAAGTTTTTGAGACAGTCCTCCATCAACAATCCCCTTAAGAGCTATTGTTATATTATTCTTACCTTTTTGATCAATATAATTTAATATCTTTTTATTCATCTTTTTTCCTATATATTTTATTTATTAGTCTCAGACTTTTCGTATTATTTTTTTGTATCTGTCCAATGGATACGGGAGCATACTTACAGGCTTTTTGAATACATCCACCACTGTAGCTTCTGTCTCACCGTCATATCCCTGAACCACAACTGTATCTCCTTCTTTAACTTCATCTAAATCGCAGATATAGTCATAAGTTTTATCCACACGACCAAAAGTCACTCTGGCCATTCTTACCACTTCACCATCATTTATAATTTCAGACGGTTTATTGAATATATAGACTCCATCTTTGATTGATGCCACCACCTGATCATCCAGATAAAATACTACCACAGAGTCTCCATCCTGATCATCGCTCATTCTCACCGCATCAAACATAATTGCATTTTCTTTATTGATAGTCCAGATAGTTTCCGGATCATCCAGCACAACCGTCACTCTGTCTAACAATCTGCAAAAGCCCAGACAACAGACTGTCATGAGAATTGCTTTGGATTTGTCAGTGTCCATTCTAGGAATTCTCTCAACTGTCAATTCATATCTGTTATCTTTTATTTTGTTGTATGTGAGAAGACATCTGGTACCTTCTGAGCACAAATTGGTAAAGAACCACGGATAGTCCATCGCAAAAGTCTGCAGATTAATGGCAATCCCTGCCTGTTCCAATATGCTCTCTATATTATTTTTTTCTTCAGTTATTCTCTTTTTAACAATAGAATCTCCATAATGATCAGCATTTTTTATTCTCATATTGATGGCATACTCTGCCTGAATAAAGTAAAAATATGCTTCCTGTATGGCGTATATATCATTTCCCTTGAGTTTCGCCAAATCTCCCATTCGAAGTGCTGCATCTGCAAACTTACAGTCAAATCTGCCTTTTTCGATGAGCTTGAGATTTTCCTCGTAGACGAACGCACAAAGATTTTCAGCTCTGTCGAGACTTTCATGGACATAGTATCCATGTATATACATATCAGCTATCTTATAAATTGATTCATATATTCCGCCCATAGCTCCCATGGAGAAATATTTGTATGCCAATTCATAATCGGGAACACCATCGCTGCATCTTCCGTAATAATAAATGTACCCAAGACTGTTTGCCGGATACGGATCTCCTGTCAAGTCTACCAGTTTCAACATACAGTCTCTGGATTTTTTCCAATCGCACTCGTAGAGTTTATTGCCACCGTATGTTGCATAACCTTTTATTCTCAGCGCCTCTACATTGTCCTTCTTACACAACTGTTCAACAAATCTCTTGTATGCGGCAAACTCTGCAGATGACATTTCATCGTAGCAGTTTTCCCTTTCAACAATATATTTTGTCTTTACTTCGTCGACATATCTTCTCGACCAGACAGATTTTTCTTTATCTTCCAGGTAATAAACTATGCAGTCAATACAGGAATCCAAATCCATTATCTCAGAAACCACATCTTCCATTCCTGCTCCGATACACATTTCCTCTATCTTTTCAAAAACATATGCAAGAACGTATTTTTCATTTTTTGTGAGTGTGTACTCTGGATATTCGATATATGATATATCTTCTGCATCTCGCACTATTACCGGCCTTGCTGCCATACTCTTGTAAAAACCAACTGCGTCTTTAAAGGTATCTGAAATCAATTCATACCAACCGTAATAGAACTCTTCAAAAGTCTGTTTTTCATCTCTCACTCTGGTAAGTGCGGTACAAACATCTGATGCAGTAATCATGTAATGAGCTTTACATGTGAAATTAGCTCGGACTGACTCTCCCATAATGTCGTCCAAGCCGCACTCATATCTGCAGATTTGCTTAAGGTTAGTTTCAGTAATATCTACATGTTTCATACTGCCTCCCTTCCGGGTCTCCACACAAAAACACTGCCCTTTTTATTGTTACTCCGCTCTAAAACAACTGAATTAATTCAGTATTAATCATACTTCTATAATACCATTTTAAACATTCGGTTTCAACAAATCCTTTACCACTTCTGATGCAATTATTAAGCCTGCAACAGAAGGAACAAAAGCCACACTTCCCGGTGTACTTCTTTTCATAGATGGCTTTTCTATTTCGGGATTTTCTCCGTTATATTCCCTCATCTTTTGCACTGTTTTCTCATCCTGCTTAACAGGTAATTCCTCAGAGTAAACCACCTTTAATTTCTTCACTCCTCGATTTTTAAGTTCCCTTCTCATAACCTTGGCAAGAGGGCACACCTTCGTCTTGTAAATATCCGCAACTTTAAACATAGTTGGGTCAAGCTTATTTCCTGCTCCCATACTGCTTATTACCAGCACTCCGGCTTCTTTGGCTTTCATGATTATCGACAGCTTTGCGGCAACCGTATCCACCGCATCAACCACATAGTCATACTGTGTAAAATCAAAATCATCTGCATTTTCAGGCAGGAAGAAACAGTTGTGTACATTCACATCAACATTGGGATTTATATCCTTCATTCTCTCCCACATTATTTCTGTCTTATACTTTCCCACAGTGCTGTTAAGTGCAATAATCTGTCTGTTAATATTGGTAAGGCTTACAGTATCATTGTCAATCAAGTCAAAATGTCCCACTCCGCTTCTTGCCAAAGCTTCGCAGACATATCCGCCTACTCCTCCTATGCCAAATACCGCCACTCTGGCATTTGCCAATTTTTCTGCGCCCTCTTCTCCAATGAGAAGTTTAGTTCTTGAAAACTGATCTATCATTTTATTATCTTCTTTCCTTTTTTATTTTGGCTCAAAACTGTCGAATATCATAATCTGAAAATTCTTCTTTGCTTTGTTTAACTGTTTTTGTGACCTGATGGTCCAGCCTGCATTTGTGACACCAAATAGTTTTCTGCATATAACGTATGATAATTGCGACGAATGCTTCTGCTTGTAGGAAATAAAATCAGGCTTTGCGTAAAAGTTCAGCAATAGATTGGACATGAGTATTTTCTTTATTAGAGACAACTCAACATTACTAAAAACAAAATTCATTGAGAGCTGTCCTCTCACTATTTCCGGTCTGTTCTTTTTTAACCACCTGAGCACTCTAGGTTCAAAAGACTGTACGCAGTAAATTCCACTATAGTCATCCATCACCTTGGTTACTTTTTCAATTGTGCCAATATAATCGCCTTCAGGTTTTATCTCTATTAACAGTGGCACCTTTCCTGATATCATGGATAACACATCCAGGTATCTTGGTATTTTCTCATCACTTTCTCCAAGTCTGTACTCCATCAGTTCATCGTATGTACAATCTGTAAGTTTTTTATTTACTCCACACATTCTCTCTAGGGAAGCATCATGAAAAACTACCAATTCTCCATCGGTTGTAGCCTGAACATCAAGTTCAATTCCATATCCTTTTTCCACCGCGCGTTCAAATGCCGGCATGGAATTTTCCGGTGCCTTCTCATTGTCAAAAAAACCTCTGTGTGCTATATATGTATCCTCAAAAGGTTTCAGTTGCTCCTTTCTCCCTGAGTTTGGCTTCAGCAAAAATAAATATGCCACTAACAATATCAAAATAATTGCTCCAATAATCATAATGTCATCTCCAAAATTGTATATATTTTATAACTGTATTTCAAAAACGCCTCAACTTCTTTACACCTAATGTTTTTAGCAGTAACATCATTCCCGCGACAGCGAGAATCTCAAAAATACAATAACTCACCATTAACGGTTTTGTTGCATTTTCAATCTGAAATGAATCAATAATTTTCATAGATTCAATCATTATAATTAACGGAATCGCCACGCCAAGTGCCATGGTAGCGATAATTCCCATATTTAATCTTGTCACTGCAGATTCACTGGTCCAATTCAGTTTCGGCTTCAAAAGATTGATGAATAACCCAAGTCCTGCCGTAAATAACGGATATAGCATTGTTATAAGAACCGTCATTACACTTACGAATAAATCCTGCCTTGAAAGCACAAGCAGTTCTGCATCAAACAGCAACACAGGTACTATTGTTATAAAATAGTGCAATCTTATTTTTGTTTTTATAATCGTCCACTCACTTATTGGAAGAGATTGTAATATCCACAGATTACTCCCCTCCAAAGAAATTGAAGGAGCCGTGATGGTATTTAGCGATATCATAATGCATATAAGCGAAATATTTAGTATCGGGACAAAATTCATATTAGAATCAATCATCAGTTCAATTAGTTTAAAAATATCATTTCCCTTAAAAAGCATAAGCACGGATAACACCATCATAAACACTGTACCAAATGAACAATTCAGAATATAAGATGCACAGGACAAATACCTTTTAAACTCTTTAAACAGCAAAGTGTTTGCCAGACTTTTTGCTCTTATCTGACCTACGTCAAATGCCTTTGCCTCCCCGGCTTTTTGTCTGGTAATATACCCAAGATACTTCTTTTCAAAAATAAAGAATAAAAGTAATGAACATGCAATGACGACTATCCAAACTACCATTAGCAAGCGGATGTCCCCGGAAATTGCCTTTCCAATCAAATATGTCAAATGATTGCTGCTTTTAACTTTTTCTCCCAGTTCTCCCGCATTATCCATAACCTGGCCCAAAATCCCTGTTATCTTAACAAACAAATAATAGTAAACGGCCATTGACCCTATCGTCATTAATGCGTTTGTCATTTTTTTACTTTTATTTGAGTTCCTGCTCATAAATGCAGCGCATACCCATCCGCCAACTGTGGCAAGCATTAAAACCACTATTGAAACAATAATCACCAATGATACCGCTGCCACAATACTTCCTATACTGATATAAACATTATCGTAATAGACTCTCAACCCCGGTATCATTATCAGGGTACTGATTGTTCCGCCTATTATGTAAATATAACTCAACCTGCTCGCAATTATACTTCTGACAGGAACCGGCAAAGCTAACAGCAAATCATTATCCTTTGGTGCAAACACCACTTCATGTGTGTTAAAAATCGATATCATAGTTCCAACAATAATTGCCAGGAAACTAATCATTAGCAAATAAAGCCACTCCAGATGCTGTTCATGAAGTGGTAAAATCAGTTCTTTGGAAATCTTTAGCACAGCAAAGTAAATTGCCAATATACCTATAGAAACAGTTAAAATATTTATTATAATCGTTCTGATTTGAGATTTTCTTTTGCCTGATTTTTTATCGATAAGTGATGAGCTTAAAAATTGCAGTAACTGAGACTTGATAAGAATTCTAGTCATTGTTACCCTCCATTTCAAGGAAGACACTCTCCAGAGAATCGTCACCCTTCACTTCTTCAACTGTTCCACACTTCACAAGATTTCCCTTTATAATTATCGCAACCTTATCACACAATTTTTCCGCCACATCAAGCACATGGGTTGAGAAAAAAATCGAACCACCTTTATTACAATGTTCTCTCATCATCTCCTTTAAAGTAAAGGTTGCTTTCGGATCAAGACCCACAAATGGTTCATCCATAATAATAAGTTTCGGCTCGTGAACCCAGGCAGAAATTATAGCAAGCTTTTGCTTCATGCCATGAGAGTATCCCGACAGCAATTCAGACAAACTGTCCGTTATTCCAAACATATCAGCATACTTAACTATTCTCTCGCTTCTCGTCTGCTTATCAACTCCAAAAATATCAGCAATAAAATTCAAAAACTGAATTCCTGTCATATACTCATACAAATCCGGATTATCCGGAATATACGCTATCTTTTTCTTACATTCGATGGGATTATCCTTAACGGAAACCCCATCAATCTTTATCTCGCCTTTCTCAACATCAATTATGCCGCAACACGATTTGATAGTCGTGGTCTTACCGGCACCGTTATGTCCTATAAAACCATACAACTCCCCCGGTTTTATATGAATAGACAAATCATTTACTGCAACTTTCTCCCCATAAACTTTTGTCAAGTTATTAATCTGTAACATATCCACTCCAAAATTATAGTATTATTTATCTTTTATGATTCCATTAGTTATTTTCTTTTTCATTTTGCATGTTTTATCCTTGCAATTCACACATCTGAGATTTTCATTGGTTCCTTCCCAAAACTTTTCCGGATACTTTATGTACTTTATCTCCCAATGTATCAGAACTACAGCGGATGTAAAGAACAAACTCCAACTGTAAAAGTTTCTTATAAAAAGCATAGGTGTAAACATCATAAAATGTCCCCAGTCAAATATTCTGCAGTTGACACAACATTTATTTTTCATAATAAATGTCTGAAACGGACAGAAAAACAAAATACATATGTAATCACATACAAAATAAAATACTGACAGCATAACAAGATCTGTCTCGTCAATGATATGAAACAAATACAGCAGTCCCCAAAGACCGTTGAAAATCAGCCACACAAGCATAACCATCCATGCTTTTTTGTTCTGGTCCTGAATAAATCTGTACATCTCCAGTTCCTTACCAACTTCCTGGGCAGGCTTTGGCTGTGCCTTTAATTTTTTTAATGCCATGGTAACAACTTCTCCCGGGAACAAATGTCTTAACATCATAACCATAAACATGAGCCACACCACATGCATAAAACAAATCCCCATAGAAATAGGTTGTACTACCAATTCTCTCAAATGTTCTTTATCATATAAATAAATTGATAGAATAGCTCCAAATATTCCCAGCCTGATAAATAATTTGACCAGGTATCTTCTCATCATCCTTGTCATTCATTTCTCTCTTTCTCATTCAACAATTAAGCAATACTATCTGCAAAACTACTTACATGATTGTTTCTTAACACAAGTCACAAGACTACTTACTTTATTATTTTCTTAAATACTCTGCAAGATATGCCTCAAATTTAGGAGTCCACAAATTATCATATCCAAGTCTTGTAGGATGAATTGCGTCCTTCATGTATCCTGCTTTTGCAGGTGTCATGTCAGGATCTGTCCACAAATCAATAAGTCCAATATTCCATTTTTTTACAACATCGTAAGTTTTTTGAACCATCTGCTCATAATGTGTGTTAGAATACTTCGGACTTGTATAGATAACAATAGGACAGTTCCATGTATTCTTAACATATGCAATAATTGTTTCCATTGCACCAACTACTGTTTTGTCGTTAAAGTCCTCGATATCAGTGCTTGTTGATACTTCTCCGATAGTTTTCCTATTTGTTGCATCATTTGTAGATAACTGAAGAACAAATATATCTATCTTCTTATTTGTATCAATCTCATTCTTCATTCTTGCCACGTAAGAAGTACTGCTCTCATTTACAAGTGTTGTTCCATCCACTGCATATTTTTCACAGACTGTTCCATTGTGTTTTGCAGCAATTCCATCTGCCATGGTGTACCCGTTTGAACCGTATCCTCTTGTAACCGATGAGCCAAGCCATACAATAGTCTTTCCATCTAAAATAGAAGTATCTGCCATAGTCGTTTCCTCCTCTTTTGTTGTTTCTTCAACTTTTGTTGTTTCTTTGATTTCAATGTTACTCTTCTTCGTAACATTGACCTTTAAAGTCAATTTTTTACTCTGCACTTTTTTCCCTTTTTTAATCTTTATTGTTACTTTTACTTTGGCGCTTCCTTCTTTAACACCACTGACTTTAATTTTAGTTTTCCCCTTCTTTTTGACTTTGACAACTTTTTTATTTTCCGTTGCAACTTTAATACTCTTAATATTTTTTGCCTTAAGATTCTTCACTGCTACTGTCTTTGTCTCCCCAACCGTTACAGTTATGCTTTTTTTAGACAACTTAACTGTCTTGGCATTTGCAACTGTTCCAACTGAAAGTGTCATTGTTGCCACCAGTGCAACCACCATTACTCTTTTTAATAATCCCTTCATGTTTCTTATAATCCCCTTTCATCTTATGTTTATTATCTACTCCTGAAGCATCAGGCTTAGTTCATACTGGAACGAATCCAACTGATTGTTGTTTATATTTATTGCTTCTTCAATATCATAATCTATCAGTCTGTCATTCTTGATTGCCACAATTCTGTTTTGTCTTCCCTGTAATAATATCTCAATCGAATATGCCCCCATCAAAGACGCATACATTCTGTCTTTTGCACTAGGCTGTCCTCCCCTTTGAATATACCCAAGAACAGAAACTCTCGACTCGATTCCGGTCTTTTCGCGAATGGTATCAGCCAAGGCCTGCGCATCAGTAACTCCCTCAGCAACTACAACAAGATAACTGTTTCTTCCATCCGCATGCCTTCTCTTAATTGCGTCGGTAATATTGTCATAACTCCCATCCCACTTTTCAGGTAGGACAATAGCATCAGCCGAGGTCCCCATACCTGCCCAAAGAGCAATGTACCCTCGCTTTCTTCCCATAACCTCCACAACACTGCATCTTCCGTGCGAAACAGATGAATCTCTGATTCTGTCAATTGCTTCCATCGCAGTATTTGCAGCAGTGTCAAAGCCAAGTGTATATTCAGTGCAGGCCACATCCCTGTCAATGGTTCCCGGAATCAGAATATAATTCACACCCTCTTTTCTAAACTCAACAGCCCCTCTCAAGGTTCCGTCACCACCCACTGCTACCACTGCATCAATATTATTCTCTCTGAGATTTTGTGCAGCTATTTCTCTGTACTTTTTATTTAGGAATCTTTCGCTTCTACTTGTAAATAAAATAGTTCCACCCTGATTATTAATATTTCTCACATCATCAAGCGTCAGGACTTTCGTCTCCCAGTCAATAAGTCCTTCATATCCACGGTAAACTCCTACAACTTCAATTCCAGCCTTCATAGCACTAAAGACCACTGCTCTGACTGCAGAATTCATTCCCGGAGCATCGCCTCCACTTGTCAAAAGTGCAATTCTCTTAATCTCTTTCATTATATTTTTCACTCCTTTTTTTATGCATACTTTTTCATTCTGCATACCATTCTGATAAACACACTTTACTGTATTCCTAACATCTCCTTGATTTTATCAATTCTGTCGTAGAATTCTCCAAAGAAATCCTCTCCGTAAACTGTCTGGTAAAAAGTCTTCACTACCAGAATATTAAGCACTCTTACATTGTCCTCTGATAGTTCTGACAGATTTTCCTGAAGACTCACCATAAAATCATGCCAGCATCTTATATATTTCTCATATCCGCTAATGTCCGGATATCCTATCCACTTTTTAACCTTTATTTTACCCTTATTATTCACAGGACATTCGTGTACCTGCAGGAAATATTTAAATCCATCTTCTATATAATATCTTCCTAACGGAAACATTCTGCAAATCCCCGGTCTGAACTGATGTACAACGCATCTTCCATCTTTAAGGAAACTGCAGTTTCCACTCTTCATGCTGATATTGGGAAGGGTAATACCATCTACCACATTCATTTCAACAGCGTCCCCAAGCAGCTCTTCAAATTTCCTGCCTGTTCCCTTCATTAAATTAAATACATCATAAGGATCAAGTACAATGGACTCTCCCATTCCCGTACAACATTTGTGACAATCCTTACATCCCAAACAGTCTGCTTTTACCATATCATTGCTATCATATAGCCTTCCATCTGAAATATCTGATAAATCTACTTGTCTTTTCATAAAATCAAATCTCTCTTTATTTTATCTTACATACATAAATCAGAGAAGAAAACGCAACAAAATATTTCATATTTGTGTTGCGTTTCTTCGTTAACTTATCAGGTAAAAATGAATACTCACCTCTTTCGTACTCATTTTCCATCCAACAAGTTATATTTTAACTTATATTATTATAAAAGGAAAGTAATATCAAATCTGATATAAATGAAAAGACCACTCTTTTGAGTGGTCTTACGATATATGATATAAATCATATACAAAGGAAAAATGAGAAAAAACGGAAAACTGAAATAGTATTTTTCAAATTTACATTTAAAAAATATATTCTTGTCTTGTAAGACAAATATACAATGGAACCGTTTACATTTCAACCAGTTCCCCCTCAAACGGTAATTTACCCCCTTGAACGGTATTTGATTATTTGTATCACTGAATCTTCCTAATTCTTATCCTTCAAATTCAGGGACGCTTTTGGCATTTTTACTGCTGTATATGCGTCAGTCGAAAAAAACGCCTGCAGTGCGATTGCACTACAAGCGTTTTTATCTAAGACTAAATCTTTATTTATATATGTTAATTATTTCTTAGGACCTGCAGCTACTAATGCTTTACCAGCTTCATTTCCTTCATACTTAGCAAAGTTCTTGATGAATCTTGATGCTAAATCTTCTGCCTTAGCTTCCCACTCTGAAGCATCTGCGTATGTATCACGTGGGTCAAGGATTGCAGGATCAACTCCTGGAAGTTCTGTTGGAACTTCGAAATCAAACATAGGAATCTTCTTTGTTGGAGCATTGTTGATATCTCCGTTTAAGATAGCATCGATGATTCCACGAGTATCTTTGATTGAGATTCTCTTTCCTGTTCCATTCCATCCTGTGTTTACTAAGTAAGCCTTAGCTCCACTCTTCTCCATCTTCTTAACTAATTCTTCAGCGTATTTTGTTGGATGAAGCTCTAAGAATGCCTGTCCGAAACATGCTGAGAATGTAGGTGTTGGCTCTGTAATTCCTCTCTCTGTACCAGCAAGCTTAGCAGTAAATCCTGAAAGGAAGTAGTACTGTGTCTGCTCTGGTGTAAGGATAGATACTGGAGGTAATACTCCGAATGCATCTGCTGATAAGAAGATTACATTCTTTGCAGCTGGTGCTGAAGATACAGGACGTACAATGTTTTCAATATGGTTGATTGGGTAAGATACACGTGTATTCTCTGTAACACTCTTATCATCAAAATCGATCTTTCCGTTTTCATCAACTGTTACGTTCTCAAGAAGAGCATCTCTCTTGATTGCGTTGTAGATGTCTGGTTCAGACTCTTTATCAAGGTTGATAACCTTTGCGTAACATCCACCTTCGAAGTTGAATACACCGTTGTCATCCCAACCGTGCTCATCATCACCGATAAGGAGACGCTTTGGATCTGTAGAAAGTGTTGTCTTTCCTGTTCCTGAAAGACCGAAGAAGATAGCTGTGTTCTCACCATTCATATCTGTGTTTGCTGAACAGTGCATTGAAGCCATACCATCAAGTGGAAGGTAATAGTTCATCATTGAGAACATACCTTTCTTCATTTCTCCGCCGTACCATGTGTTGATAATAACCTGCTCACGGCTAGAAATGTTGAATGCTACACATGTCTCTGAGTTAAGACCTAACTCAGCGTAATTCTCTACTTTAGCCTTTGAAGCGTTGTATACAACGAAGTCTGGCTCAAAGTTTGCAAGTTCTTCTTCAGAAGGAACGATGAACATGTTCTTAATGAAGTGTGCCTGCCAAGCTACCTCTACGATGAAACGAACTGACATACGTGTATCAGCGTTAGCACCACAGAAAGCATCTACTACGAAAAGTCTCTTGTTTGATAACTCTTTCTTTGCAATATCTTTAACGATTGCCCAAGTGTCTTCTGTCATTGGGTGATTGTCATTTTTATATTCATCAGATGTCCACCAAACTGTATCTTTAGAATTTTCATCCATAACGATGTATTTATCTTTAGGTGAACGTCCTGTGTAAATACCTGTCATAACGTTTACAGCACCAAGTTCTGTAACCTGTCCTTTTTCATATCCTTCGAGTTCAGGTTTTGTTTCTTCCTCAAATAAAAGATCATAAGAAGGATTGTGAATAATTTCTGTAACGCCAGTGATTCCATACTTTGTTAAATCAAGATTTGCCATTTTAATTACCTCTTTTCTTAATTTTTATGTATTTATATCCTCCTACAAGAATAACAACTCACCTCTGAGTCTATTCATATTGGGGTAGGAATAGTACAAATTTTATGGCCGTAAAAAACGCCATCTCGTTTAGTATACCTAATTAATTTCAATCAAGCAATATACATATTGTTAATTTTGTTAGTTTTTTAACAAATTTGATGATTTTTTATTTTATTTTGTTATTTTTTCATATAAATAATTTAGATTAAAAATCATTTTTTGCGAGTTTTGAGAAAATCTTTTCATTATTCTCCTATTTATTTTTCTTAACTGTATTCAAATTTACCCACAAATTCTGTTTGAGAGAATAGTCTCTCACAAGACCTCTTCCGTTTTTTTCTGCTACAATGGTGAGCTTAGTTCCCTTTTTATACCACGGATAGGTTCTCTTTGATGTAGTGGCTGATTTGTAAAACTTGGTATTACTCTTTACTGTAACATCATAATTCTTTTTTATTGAATACTGTACATCCGGAAGTATCAATGCATGTGTGAATTGACTAAATGTGAGAGCCCTCATTCTACAGCCATAAGCTGATCCGTCTTCTGCCACATAATATGGAACATTTCCAATCCAACCCACAAAAACACCTATGTGTCCTTCCTGCCAAACAGCAGTCCCAATCGGGATTCTCTTAAGCTTTGCAATATTTAATCTTCCGCTTTTCTTTCGGATTTTCCATTTTTTAACTGCCTGCTCTTTATAATGAATCGAGCCTCTCTCATCCTCAATGTACGCCGAAATAAGTCCTGAACAATCCGTAGGAGTTTTGCCGACACATCTGTATTTATCACTTAGCCAAACAGCAGCACCCCATCTTTTTCTGAGTTTTTTGAACTGTTTCTTAGTACATACGCTATCCCACTCATAAGGTTGCTTATATCCATATAAGTAAGGAGTCCCTATCTTTTTTTTCACATATTTAATGAGGGAAAGGGCTTTTTTAATCAGTTTCACACGAACTCCCTCAGTCCAATCTCCTGCAGTTTCATTAATACAGGCTCTGGCTCTTACATACAAAACACCTTTGTTTTTAAATTTCTTTGATGAGAGTGTAACGTTGATTACCTGACTGTCTTTTACAGCAATCTTCTTACTGTAAATCACATCTGCAAATCCCGGATCTGTTGCTATCTCCACATCATAAGAAGTCGCATCCGCAACTTTTGTAAGTTTAATCTTAACCTTTTTTGAAGTACGCTTTCTTTCGACTGTGTCAACGGATGTATCTCCCACAATCACCGTAGTAGTCTCTTCGGTAGTAATTTCCTCCGATGTAATTTCTTCGGATGTAAGCTCTTCCGATGTAAGTTCTTCCGATGTGATTTCTTCGGATGTAAGCTCTTCCGATGTAAGCTCTTCCGATGTAAGTTCTTCCGATGTAAGCTCTTCCGATGTGATTTCTTCGGATGTAATTTCCTCCGATGTGCTTTTCTCTTTTGCTTCAAACACATCTCCGTAAACCAAATTTTTTCCGCTATTTACTGTTGCTTGATTGTAAGGTAAAAGTAAACTTGCCACCATCAGTAAACATATTATTTTTCTATTCTTCATCATCAATCTCCTGATCATCCAAACTGTCTATAGTATCTAATAATTCTTTTGCAAATTTGCCGTTGAAGGTTCCATTGAACGGACCGTTAAATGGTCCATTAAACGGAAATCCTAAATTTCTTTTCGACGCATTAACTTTTTCCTGATATTCAGGTGTATTCATTCTTGCTTTAATATCTGACATCCTATTGTCAATGGCCGTAATTTCATCTGCAATTTCTTTAAGTTCAACCGCAAGTTTCTCCAGTTCATCTGCAGGAATATTTTTCTTATATCTAAGTTTGTGTTCCTGACTTGCCCAAAAATCCATAGCCAGACTTCTAATCTGAACCTCAACCTTCATTGCTTTCTTTTCATGCTCCAAGAAAATAGGAACTTCCACTATTAAATGAAGACTTCTATATCCACTTTCTTTCGGATTCTTAATATAATCCTTCATCTCTATAAGCTTAATATCGTCCTGTTGCAAAAAACAGTCAGCCAAAAGATAAATATCTTCCGGAAAAGAACATACCACTCTGATTCCGGCAATATCTTTAATCTCCTTCTCCACCGCATCAAGGGATAAAGGAATATTTTTTCTTCTAACTTTTTTAATGATGCCTTCCATAGACTTAATTCTACTCTTAATAGACTCAATAGGATTTCTGTCATACTGGAGTGAAAACTGTTCATCTAACACCTTGAACTTAGTTTCAACTTCCATGATGGCACATCTGTAATAAGCCATTAGAGACTCAAGGGGCATCATATTCTCACTTATCTGATCTATAACTTCATCAGAAAACAAATTTTCTCTGATATAATTTTCCATTTGCTCTTGTGTAAATCCTACCTGCATAGTTTCTCCTCCTAATACTCTTCAAAACATTCTATTTCAAAAAAGTGTCGATAGTGTGAGCGGTTAGTTACTAATCGCGAAAGCCGCCGGAGGCTTATAACTGAGAAGGAGATTGGACCCCTACTCAGTAAATTTTCTTATCCCCACCTTCACTTTGTATAGAGGAGGGGGACATCTACTTCTTAATTATCGACGCTCATCATTTGCTATTTTACCTTTCATTTAAGAATTTTCTTAGATTTGATGGTAAGGGAAGTTTGTTAATTATTTATCAGTTACCATCTAAATAATCATTATGTCCATATGGAAGGTAATTCAAGTTTGTCGATTTTTTGTCAATTACCTTCTAAACAAACAATTCTTTAATTTGGATGGTAATTGTCATGTTGAGCTTTTGTTTCCATTTACCTTCTAAACAAACTAACTCCTAATTTGGATGGTAATTTCCAGATTAGGCCACTTGAGCCACATACCATCCAAACAAGCTATTACCTCATTTAGAAGGTAATTTCCGGATTAGGTCGCTTGAGCCACATACCATCCAAACAGGCTATTACCTCATTTAGAAGGTAATTTCCGGATTAAGTTTCTTTTGCCACATACCATCCAAACAAGCTATCCCATCGTTTAGATGGTAATCGACGGATTGTTTTACAGTTAAACACGGCCACGGCTGCATATTTTCCATAACCCTCATACCAAATCAACACTTTATGAAACACAACAAGCCGGTTTAAAAACCGGCTGTTGAATCAATGTTTCTATTCTGTTTTTGAATCGTCTTCATTTTTTTCTTCTTTTTCAGGAATATCAATCTTGATATGAACATCTCTCAACTGTTTTTCTTCTACAGTTGCAGGTGCATCCATCATTACATCCTGTGCATTTTTGTTCATTGGGAAGGCAATGATTTCTCTGATGCTTTCTTCTCCTGCAATAAGCATTATCATACGGTCTACACCCGGAGCAATTCCTGCGTGTGGTGGCGCACCATAAGTAAATGCATTGTACATAGCAGGGAATTTTGCCTTAACATCTTCCTCTCCAAGTCCTACGATTTCAAATGCCTTAACCATAACCTCAGGCTCATGATTTCTAACAGCTCCTGAAGATAACTCAACACCGTTACATACAAGGTCGTACTGGTAAGCAAGGATATCAAGTGGGTCCATTGTCTCAAGTGCTTCTCTACCACCCTGTGGCATAGAGAATGGATTATGACAGAATTCAAGTTCTCCTGACTCTTCGCCGATTTCATACATTGGGAAATCAACAATCCAGCAGAATTCGTAGCATTCTTTGTTCATGTATCCTTCGAAAGAATTTGCAAGTGTCTTTCTGATAACACCGGCTGTCTTCTGTGCTCTTCTTAAATCTCCTGTTGAGAGTGCAACGAAGTCACCGTTCTTAAGACCAAGCGCTTCGATAACTGCTTCCTTTTTGTCCTGAACAAACTTAGCAATACCACCAACGATTTCGCCATTTTCATCTAATCTGAACCAGAATGTCTTCTCACCGCTGACTACCTCAACATCTGCGCACATCTTGTCAATCTGTTTTCTTGTTCCTGTAAAGTTGTTTGCAACTATTGCTTTTACAACATTTCCTTCAAATGGTCCAAATCCGCAATCAGCAAGTACGTCTGTTGCATCCTGAACTAAAAGGCTTATTCTAAGGTCAGGCTTGTCTGAACCATATTTTTCCATCGCCTCTAAATATGGAATTCTCTTGAATGGAGGTTTTGATGCCTCATTGTAAATTCCGTATTTAGCAAAAATAGGTGGCAATACATCTTCTAATATTTCAAATACGTCATCCTGACTTGCGAATGCCATCTCCATATCTAACTGATAGAATTCTCCGGGAGAACGGTCAGCTCTTGCATCCTCATCTCTGAAACAAGGTGCAATCTGGAAATAACGGTCAAAACCTGATGCCATAAGTAACTGTTTAAACTGCTGTGGAGCCTGTGGCAATGCATAGAATTTGCCCGGATGATTTCTTGCAGGTACAAGATAATCTCTAGCTCCCTCAGGAGATGAACATGTAAGAATTGGAGTAGTAATCTCCAAAAAGTCATGGGCATTCATTGCCGCACGAAGTTCTGCAACAATCTTACTTCTGAGTACAATCTTATCTTTAACCTCTGGATTTCTGAGATCAAGGTATCTGTATTTTAATCTTGCGTTTTCGTCTGCTTCTCTTGAACGGTTGATAAGGAATGGTAATTCATTGTGCTGACAATTTCCAAGAACTGTTACCTTTGTAGGTACAACCTCGATTTCACCTGTGGCAATCTTATCATTCTTTGAACTACGTTCTCTTACTGTTCCGATTACTTCTATGGTAGATTCATAATTAAGTGCAGATAACTGCTCCATGATTTCTTCTGTCTCAGCAACAATCTGAGTAGTTCCATAAAAATCTCTTAAAATTAAGAATCCTAAATTCTTACTTACTTTACGAAGATTCTCAAACCATCCAACAAGTTTAACTTCTTCGCCGACATTTTCCAGTCTGAGCTGGTTACAATTATGTGTACGTCCCTGCATATCAAAATCCTTTCTATCGGGCAAAAGCCCTTTAAAAAAATAGTAAAAAACACTAAACAGTGTTAATTATATATTAATTTTCTTAATTCTACAAGAAGAATAACTGTAAAAAGTAAAAGGCAAGGCACCTAGTTACCAAATGCCCTACCCTTTATTCTTTATTTATTCTTTATTTGTTCTTTATTTTATTCTTTATAAGATTAGTCTACCTTTGGAAGTTTTGATAAACTCTCTGCAATCTCAGCATCCGTCGGAATGTAATCATCCATTTTGCCATCGTGGAACTTCTCATATGCGAACATATCGAAATATCCTGTTCCTGTGAGTCCGAATACGATTGTCTTCTCCTCACCTGTCTCAATACACTTCTTAGCTTCATCAATTGCAACTTTGATAGCATGGCTGCTCTCAGGTGCCGGAAGAATTCCCTCAACTCTTGCAAAATACTCTGCTGCCTCAAACACTTCTGTCTGTTTAACAGATGTAGCCTCAATAAATCCGTCATCATACAACTGTGATAATGTAGAACTCATTCCGTGATATCTAAGTCCTCCTGCATGGTTTGGTGCAGGAATAAATCCGCTTCCAAGTGTGTACATCTTTGCTAATGGACAAACCATTCCTGTGTCACAGAAGTCATATGCATACTTTCCTCTTGTAAAACTTGGACATGATGCAGGTTCAACAGCGATGATTCTGTAATCAGCTTCGCCTCTTAACATCTGACCTACAAACGGAGAGATAAGTCCGCCGAGGTTTGATCCACCTCCTGCACACCCTATAATTATGTCCGCTTTCTCACCAATCTTGTCAAGAGCTGCCTTTGTCTCAAGACCGATTACTGACTGATGAAGAAGTACCTGGTTAAGAACACTTCCAAGAACGTATCTGTAACCCTCTGTTTTTGTAGCAACTTCAACTGCTTCTGAAATAGCACATCCAAGACTTCCTGTAGTACCCGGATGATCAGCTAAAATTTTCTTTCCGATTTCTGTCTCTGTAGATGGTGATGGTGTAACCGATGCACCATAAGTTCTCATTACTTCTCTTCTGAAAGGCTTCTGCTCGTAAGAAACCTTAACCATATATACTTTACAATCAAGATCAAAATAAGAACATGCCATAGAAAGTGCAGTTCCCCACTGTCCTGCTCCTGTCTCGGTTGTCACTCCCTTAAGTCCCTGTTTCTTAGCGTAGTATGCCTGAGCAATAGCTGAGTTAAGTTTGTGGCTTCCTGATGTATTGTTACCTTCAAATTTGTAGTAAATCTTTGCAGGTGTTCCAAGCTTTTTCTCAAGGCAATAAGCTCTTACAAGTGGAGATGGTCTATACATTTTGTAGAAATTTCTGATTTCTTCAGGAATTGCTATATAAGGTGTAGTATCGTCAAGTTCCTGTTTTACTAACTCATCACAAAATACTGGTGCAAGTTCTTCAGCTGTCATAGGCTGCAATGTTCCGGGATTTAACAATGGAGCAGGTTTATTTTTCATATCTGCTCTGACATTATACCACTCCTTAGGCATCTCATTTTCTTCAAGATAAATTTTATAAGGTATTTTTTCGTTTGACATAATTGTCTCCTTTCCGTTTCAACTAACACAATCAATAGTTTATCACATTAAAGTGCTAAAATCAACAAAACTCACAAGTTTTTGACCTCTTGTGAGTTTTATTATTTTCAATTATATTCTGTTAAATCTTGTCCAACACTTTCTTCTTAACCTGAATAAAGCAAATTGTTGTAATGCACATAGACATAAGTTCTGCAATCGGGAAGCTCCACCAAATTAAATCTACTCCACCGATTTTTGCAAGAATATAAGCTGCAGGAAGTAAAACTACAAGCTGTCTTGCAACTGACACATACATACTGTACACTGCCTTTCCGACTGCCTGGAACATTGAACCAGTAATAATACAATACCATGCAATCAGATAGTGGAACGCAATTATTCTAAGTGCCTTTACTCCAATAGCCATCATATTTGCCGATGGTTTGAAAATAAGTAAAAGTTTATCCGGAAATACCACAAATCCAACAAATCCGGCTACCATAAAGCAGAATGAAATAATATATCCATACTTCAATGTATTCATCATTCTCTTCTTATTTCGCGCGCCATAGTTAAATGCAACAATCGGAATCATACCGTTATTCATTCCAAAAAGTGGCATAAAGAAGAAGCTTTGCAGTTTAAAATACGCTCCAAATACCGCTGCCGCCGTCTGAGACAAATCCATAAGTATCATATTCATTCCCGTTGTCATTATTGAGCCGATTGACTGCATTATTATAGAAGGAAATCCTATCTTATATATATCTGCGATTACTCTTGAGTCTGGTCTGAAACCTTTTAACTTTAATTCAACATCATGATTTTTCAACTGATTCCATGTAAAGGCGACACATCCTGCAACAATCTGTCCCAATACAGTTGCAATAGCTGCCCCCTTTATCCCCATTTTAGGAACAGGTCCCAATCCAAAGATAAAGATCGGATCCAAGATAATGTTGATAACTGCACCTATTGTCTGAGAAATCATAGTGAAAAATGTTCTTCCTGTAGACTGAAGCAATCTTTCAAAAATAAACTGACCAAAAATACCAAATGAACATATAAGAACTATCTGTAAGTAATCCACTCCAAGATTCATAATATTTTCCTGACCTGCTTTTGTCTGGATTTCATAGAAAGGTTTTACCGCAAAAACTCCTATTAATGCTACAAATATATAACTGAGTAAATATACAAACACTCCATTCATTGCAACTTTATTTACTCTCTCTTTGTTCTGTTCTCCAAGTGCTCTTGATACAAGGGCATTCACGCCGACACCTGTTCCTGCTGCTATGGCAATCATCAATGTCTGAAGTGGAAATGCCAAAGACACAGCTGTAAGCGCATCCTCTGAAATTCTTGAAACAAACACACTATCTACAATATTGTAACAAGCCTGAACAAGCATAGATATCATCATTGGCAATGACATACTAATAAGTAACTTTCCCTCAGGCATAACACCCATTTTATTCTGCTTTGTATTATCCATTTGTACCTCCGATTAATTGACATTCTTTCCCATTGTACATCATTTATTGATTATCCTCAACTAATTAATTTTCCAATAATCTTCCTCTGCAAACTAGAGAGGGAGGCATCAATATTCCTGACACCTCCCTCTTTTTGATTTTGTTATTTTAAAAGTGTAATACAGTTCATTTTATATACCGTAAACCAATATTTTTCCATACAAAATGACTAAAAAGCAAAAAAACGACACTAATTGGTCATTTATCCGGCAATAACGCACAGCTCTTTCTTTAACTTTTTTCCAAAATTTACCAATTTTTCACACTAATTTCATTCAGAATCGTTTATTATAAACTCATGGGGATTTTACATGTGCACTTTATGCATGATCATATTTTGGCGTAATATACCAATATTTGCGTTTTTTTGTCTTTTCATGCATTTTCCATTTTAAAATTGTAAAAATATAGTATATGAAATGTAAGCAGTCTTTTTCAGAAGGTAAAACAACGAATTATGCACTTATAAGGTACATCTTATGAAGCTGCAGCAAATAGTGAGGGGGTTACATGCGAATTTTAATATGCGATGACGACATTACTTTCGGTCATAATCTTAAGAATTCAATTCTTGATTATTTTTCCAATATTTCTGCCAAAAATCCGGAAATTGTCATATACAATAACGGCAACGATTTACTTGAAGACAATGGCCCTATGGACATTGTTTTTCTTGATGTGGAAATGCCAAACGGTCCCAGCGGAATTACCATTGGTAATGAATTGAAAAAAGACAACAATAATATTATTGTTTTTATTGTCACTTCATACAATGAATATCTTGATGATGCTATGAAATTTAATGTATTCAGATATCTCTCAAAACCTTTGGATTCAAGAAGGCTTCACCGAAATTTGGAAGATGCTATGCTTCTCTACACAACATCAGTCTCAAAAGTAGCAATCGAGACAAAAAAAGAAATAGTATCGGTATATACCTCAGAGATTATTTGCGTTGAGGCCAAAGATCGAAGAGTATTTATATACACTCCGGACAATGTATATTTGTCAGTACATAATATGAATTACTGGGAAGATTTATTATTGCCCTTTCACAGTTTTTTCAGAACTCATCGAAGTTACATAGTTGGAATGGACTACATTACTAGTTTCAGCCACGATTTGATTAAGTTGTGTGACGGTAAGTATCACGCTTATCTGACCCGAAGAAAATATACGGATTTTAAAACTACTTATCTTCTATATTTAGAAAGTGTTCGGTGATAACTATGATTATTCAAATATGCTATTACATTATTTATTTAATTAGTGCTTTTATTTTTTGTCAGTATTGCAATAATTTATTTAAGCCAAGGAAAAACACACATTTCCAGCTTATCTGTCTTTTAATCCTCTACTCTTTTTCTTTTTCGATGTCGTTTTGGGGAACACCTATAATAAGTATAATTACATTTACTTACTGTAATTTTGCATTCATTACTTTTTGCTACGATTGTCCTTTTCCCTTTACTCTCTTTCACTCTGCATTTGCAACCGCAGTAATGACTTCATGTGACCACAGTCTTATTGTCGTTTTATCTTTCTTCAACCAGGAAATACTTGAAAAATCTCTTCATTTTAAAAACTTTGTAGCTTTTTCTATAGTAAGTAAACTGACTTTCTATTTAATCCTTCATTTTATATCTATTCATCCCAGAATCGGCAAATACAAAGATCAGTCCAAGGACAACATTGCTCTTATTGTTTACATAATCCCCTCAGCATCTTTTTTCATTACAACCACACTTTGCGTAGTAAGCATATATTCAGACGCTCCAAGTATTGCAAATATTATGATTTCAATAAGCGCAATAATGATGATGACCATATGTATTACCACTAGTTGGTTCTACAGTCATATGTTAGATAAGAACCAAGAGCTATTGGATTTAAAAATACGTGCCCAAAGGGAATACGACTCCGCCAAATACTATAAAATGTTAATACATCAGGATGAGCAGCAACGAATTCTTATACACGATATTAAGAAACACTATTATTCACTACTTGACCTATTACGCTCAGAGAAATACAAAGACGCTGAAGTTTATATTAACAACATCATAGCTTCAAAAACTCTAAACCGCACTCTGCGGAAATGTGACAATGATTTGCTAAATGCTCTACTTTACAGATATTCACAAATATGTAGCGATAATGATATCGATTTTCATGTTGATATAAGGAAGGGATTAATTAATTTTTTGCAGTTTAACGAAATGACCATTCTTTTTTCTAACCTTATGGAAAATGCCATAGAAGCCGCTGTGAAATGTGAAAGTCGATTTGTGGAATTATATATTTCCGAGAAGAAAAGCGCTAACATTATTATTATCAGCACCGTAAATTCATGTATCATTAAACCTGAAAATAATAATAAAGGAAGCCTTATCACGAAAAAGACGGATTTTGATAGCCACGGTTACGGTTTAAACAGTATAAAATCCTTAGTTGAAAAATATCAAGGAAAACTTCAATGGCAAACTGACATAGACACATCAACGTTTCACACCATGATAACAATAAAGAAACCGGAGATGGAGGACTAATATTCCTCCATCCCCGGTTTTATCCGCCATATATTAACTTCTGCTTTCGAAATCTCTCTCTATTTCTTTTTTCCATGCACCCTTCTCCAAATTAGCTGATGCCTCTTTTGGTGCACATCTTCTAAACATTGTAACTGTCTCCTCAAGTACATGGAAGTTATTCTGCACACCTTCACTGTCGCATCTAAAATCTACCGCATGACCTCTTGATATTCCAAAGTTTCCGGCAGTCTCAATGGCATCTATATTAGCGCCCAAGAACAAAAACTCCCATCCGTATTTTTCGGTCTGTCTCTTCACCATTTTTTTAATTTGTGAGTGACTGTACTTTGTGCTGGCATTTTCCATTCCATCTGTTGTTATTATAAATAATGTCTTCTCTGGTCTATCCTCTTCTCTGGCATATTTGTGTACATTTCCAATATGGTGAATTGCTTCACCTATAGCATCGAGTAGCGCTGTACATCCTCTCACATAATACTGTCTATCTGTCAGCGGTTCCATTCGCTTAATGTCTAGTCTGTCATGTAAAACTTCAATCTCATCATCAAACAAAACTGTAGAAACCCATGCTTCTCCTTCTTCCTTTTTCTGTTTGTTAATAAGACCATTAAATCCTCCTATGGTATCTGACTCAAGTCCTCCCATTGATCCGCTTCTGTCCAAAATGAATACTAATTCTGTTAATCCTTTACGCATATCTTTTTCCTCCTTATAATTCTTTATCAATTCAATTTTTGCTTTTGTTTCTGATTTGATTATAGAATATAAAAAGAAAAAACAGGTCTCCCGTAGGGCGACCTGTAAATTTCAAAGAAGTATGCAAGGTAAACCATGCTCTTCTAACTGAATATCAAGTTCAATCATGTCATATATTTCATTTTCAATAAAGTATGAAAATATAATGTCCGTCTTGTCACAGGGCGACAATGCATATCCGGCCCTTCTAAGCATATCTCTTGTCTCATCCATATTAAGCTTCGCCCCAACACAAAGACAAAGAGCAGTAATTTTCTGAGGATG
The DNA here is from genome assembly GCA_015057625.1 of Lachnospiraceae bacterium. GTDB lineage: Bacteria > Bacillota > Clostridia > Lachnospirales > Lachnospiraceae > SIG293. The sequence goes on from SVDZ01000003.1 coordinate 184,309, forward strand.
ATAATCTTTGTTGTTTTTAATTTTAGAAAACACCTTCTTACTGACCAAAGCTCTGTTGTACACTTCTGAATTCGTCATGTTTTTATCTTTTATAATGTAGAGAAGATACTCAGAAAAGGTATCTGAAATATGTTTCATTCTCTCGTCAAGCTTACTTCCGTGAACCATCTCAAAATCTTCGTAGGGTTCAGCCTCTTCTAACGGCACACTTAATGCAACAGACTCCTTTGGCTTAGCACATGTTGGTTTTCGCATATACCTGTTAAGATGTCCTCGCTCAATGGCACTGCCGGTTACAATTCTATCCCTGCTTTTTTCAGCCTTTTCATTAACATAGTTGGAATTAATATATTCTTCCAATTCCGGATAAATAATCTTTCCAATCTTTGTTGATTCATCATCAAACACAACCAGAAATACTTCCATACTGTGCTGATTTAAAAATGCATTAATCTCTTCCACCGCTATATTGATACCCTCTTCTTTTGGGTACCCGAAACTGCCTGTGGACACAACCGGATAAGCTATAGACTTAACTCCGTACTCTTTTGCGAGTTCTAAGCTACGCTTGTAACAGTTTCGAAGTTTTTCTTCTTCACCACTCATTCCGTCAATATACTTAGGACTTACGACATGAATAATATATTTTGACTTCAAATCAAAAGAAGGCGTAACGAAAACTTTCCCCTCTTCGACTTTTCCTATTTTATTCTTGCGAAATTCAAGTAATTTTTCATGACCTGCTGCACTATAAATTGCATGGTCACAACCGGTGCCCACTGCCACATCTTCATTTGCAGTATTAACAATTGCATCCGTTTTTAAATTTACAATGTTATCTCTTATTATTTTTAAAGACATTCTTCTGCCTCCCAGCCGTCACTAAACCAATTCTTTTCTCTCGTACCTGATAACCGATAAAACTGTAAATGCCAGTGTCAATACTACTGTTACAATTAATACAATCGGATTTATTTCAACTTTGGTTATTACATTTCTGATATCAGCCAATGTAAACACCGAGAAATATTTAAAGAATTTTGTTTTGTCACTCATCTCAGATATTGTATTCAGGAAATAACTTACAAACACGATTCCCAAGCTTATTCCAAATACTTTTTTAGTCTTGTGGGTAAAGGTTGACACGAACAGACTTATTGCGAAAATCGCCATAGTAGAAAATATCGGTGTAATGCTCAATAATACGAACTGTTTTGTATCAAAATCTTTGTCCTTATGCAATCCTATTCCGTTAAAAACCAAAAGAACTCCTACCATCAAAACAATGTAGAAAACTGCAACCGCAACTTTTTGAATTACAATCTGTTTTCTTGTAACAGGAAGACTGTTAAGATATTCTATGGTTTTATCATTTTCTTCCTTCAATACTATATTGGATCCAAGAATACTTCCATATACCCCTGTAACCAAAAGCACAAATACAAAACCCTCTGTCTTCATCCAGCCAAAAGCGGTATCAATTCCTGAGATATCCATATTGAAAGCCTTCAGCAACTCCGGTGGAAACATCTCCATCATATCATTAAACTCATCCATCTGATTACTGGCAATCAACGACGGATACATCAGAAACACCACGAGAAATAGCGCCAGCAACACACCAGTCCATATCACGAAGTTCTTAAAATTTATAATAAGTTCTCTCTTTAACATACTCTAATCCTCCTCCGTGTAATAATGTAAAAACATATCCTCAAGTGTTGCTTCCTCTATCAATATCTTGTCTATTGTATACTTAGACAATTTCTTAATGAGTTCGTCATCAGGAATACTGTTTGCAAATCTCACATGATTATCTTCCTCTGATACCACCTTTACTCCCAATTCTTTCACTATATCAGAAGCCTGATTTGATTTAATAGTAACAAAGGTAAGGTTCTTGTCCGATAAGCTGTCTACCTCTTCCACTTTAATGAGTTTTCCACCTCTTATAATTCCTACCCTGTCACAAATCTTTGACACTTCACTTAAGATGTGTGTTGAATAAAAAATAGTAGTACCTTTATTTTTTTCTTCCAACAGCAAATCGTAAAATACATTCTGCATAATGGGATCCAGTCCGCTGGTAGGTTCATCGAGAATCAAAAGCTTCGGCTGATGCATAAGAGCGAGAATAATACCGACCTTTTTAAGATTACCTAGGGACAAATCTTCTATCTTCTTACTCTCGTCTAATTGAAGAACTTCAACAAGCTCCTTTCTTCTTGCATGAATATCTTTGGGCTTACTGCTATTTTCAGCAAGTTTCTTATAGAACGATTCGTGATAATCAAGCATCCCTTTCACTGTCAAATCATCATACAGATTAACCTCACTTGGAAGATATCCAATCATCCTCTTAATTTCTGTATCATCCTTTAAGAACTCTTTTCCTTCAACAAATACCTGCCCTTCAGTCTTATTAATCAGATTCATAACCGAACGGATAGTGGTCGATTTCCCTGCCCCATTAGGTCCTATAAATCCAAATATTTCACCTTTCTTTAACTGCAAAGACAGCTCCTTAACCCCCAAAACATCTCCATAATATTTTGTGAGATTTTTTATTTCCAAAATTATATCATTATTCATACCTCTTACCTCAAAATAGAATACTATTTACATCTATATTAATATAATGTCTGATTAATCTCAACAAAACAAAAGGGATTTCTCTCTTTGTTTCAAGAAAGAAAACCCTCTTATCATAAAACTTCTTAGTTATTTTACTTCGTTCCCATTGATGATTACCACATCTTCGTCATGGCTGAAAAATCTAAGTTTACTGTTATTAGTAATATCCAATTCTGTAATATTATTCTTCTTACAATCCAATTTATATAACTCTGTATTATTTGAAATGATCAACTCTGATAATTTATTATTATTGCATCCCAAAAAAGTTAATTCAGGACAGTTTGAAACATCCAATTCGGATAATTCGTTATTATCACAGAAGAACCAATACAATTTATTGTTATTTGAAATATCTAATGTTGACAGACTGTTACTTCCGCAATCAAAATATGTCAACTCTGTATTGTTTGATACATCCAACTCTGATATACCATTATTAGCACAGCTTAAATCATACAACTCCGCTTTATCAGAAACATCAATTTCTGATATATTATTGCCATTAATATTTAATCTGCTTAACTTGTCGTTATTCGAAATATCTATTTCTGATATATTATTGCCACTAATATCTAATTCGCTTAACTTGTCGTTATTCGAAACATCTAATACTTTCAAATTATTATTAGGACAATATAATGCCGTCAGTTCTGAATTATTCTTAACGTCTAATTCTGTCAGTCCACAATCATCCAAACATAAATACTCAAGGTTCAGATTTTTTGTCAGATCAAGTGCATTCAGTTTACATCCTATTATCTCCAACGACTCAAGGTTTACGCTATTAGTGACATCCAATTCAACATCATACAATTCATTAAGACCATAATAATCCATCACTACTTCTTTGAGATTAGTTTTATTAGACAAATCTAAACTTGTTATTGGAACGTTTTTTAACACAATTTCCTCCAAAGCAAGACAATCATCTATATTTATATAATTCAGTTTTGGACTCTCATAAATTTCAAGTTCAATCAGATTTACGCAATCTTCGATATTTAAACTTGCCAATTGTTGGTTACCATTAAGATTGAGATACTCTAAACCAACGCATCCAGTTAAGTCTAATTCTGTAATTTTCGCTCCTGTAATACATAAATGATTTATTTGCGGACATCCTGACAACTCCACACTTTCAAGTATTTCGCTATTCAATTCAATATTTTCATATAATTCGGGATTATCACTAATATTAACTATTCTCAAATTTCTACCAAATTCAGATAAAATGTGAGCCAGTTCTTTATTATCTTTTATAGCAATCTCTTCCAAATTATAGCACCCACAAAACTGAAGATCATATAAGTGATTTAACCCAATAATATTTATACATTTAAGTCCCATATTATCTTCAAGATTTATTTTACATAAATAATTAAGAGGGATTATGTCGTCATTGCACTCTTCATCTTCATATTTAGATACATCCCCATACAAAGTTAACCTACCACTTGCCCTATTCTCTAAATTAATTTTCTCTATTCTTCCTTCACTATTCCATGTAAACAATTCCGGATCTTCTAAACAGTTGCTATACTTATCTTCATCATAGTCTATTTCTAATTCTGAAATTCCCAAGTACAATGCCTGCATATCATAAATATTTTTTGACCAGCATTCAACTTCAAAATCCTCGTCGCTCACATAAGCATCAACATTCTCAAGTGCTATAAGTGGCAAATTTAAATAATAAAAAGCTACTCCTTCTCTTGAAAAGTAATCCAAGTTGTTGCACTCAGATATATCTAATTCTCTTATTTCAGTATCATCTACATATAATGCTTCTAAGTTTGGAACTTTTTCTATTTTCAACTCATTAAGATCGGATCTTGAACAGTCCAAACATTTTAAATTAAAAAGATTCTTAACAGTTAAATCATGAACATTACTACAATACAAACTGATAGATTTTAATTCCGAAAAACATCCACTATATTTCTCTTCAAAAGTAATCTCTTCTGCAAGTTCACAATTATCCCAAACAATATCTGTTATTCGTCCTTCTTCTGACCAAACATACTGTTCAGAATCCAAATCTTCACTTATTCCTTCGGCGCCAAGGTCTAACTGCTCTTTAATGATTGTTCTAAGCGCCTCTACATCTTCCTGATTTTTTTCCTTCACATATCCTGTTGTTGGTTCTTCCGCTGTTGTTGGCTCTTCCGCTGTTGTTGGCTCTTCCGCTGTTGTTGGCTCTTCTGCTACTGTTGGCTCTTCTGCTGCTGTTGTCGTTTCTTTCTCTGCAACTACTGTTGTTGTCGGCTGTACTACTTTTGTTTCAGATGTAGTGACTGCTACAGTTGTTTCTTGAACAGTTGTTGAAACCACTTCTTTTACTGTAACCTTACATTTCAGTTTCTTACCACCTGTTTTAGCTGTAATTGTAGCTTTTCCGGGTTTAATTCCTTTTACTAATCCTTTTTTACTTACTTTTGCTACCTTTTTGTTTGAGGATTTCCACTTAACTTTTGTCTTTGCATTTTTAACTTTCAGTTTAACTGTTTTCCCCACATATACAGTTGCCTTTTTCTTATTCAGTTTTACACTTTTCTTTGCTGCTTCAATGTTTGCCCCCGGTGTCATGGTAGTTGCCAATACAACTGCCATTCCAAGTGCAAACGACTTAATTTTATTATATTTCATACAAGCCTCTCCTTTCTGCAATTTCCTTTTCCATTCTACTCCTCTATCATCTATGCATTTTAATAATTTTGTAAACTTTTTTTTAACATAACGTTAGGAGGACTTTTTCATAATTGTTGCAATATTTTTTATTTTGCCAATCTAATACATTGAGTCTTAAACTCTAATTTGGTATGATATATTTGACGTAATTTTTCGAATGAGAATAGGAGGATTCCTTATGGGAAAACTAAGTGCTACAGCAGTAGCTAAAATTGAGGAGATTTGTCAAAGATACGAAGGCGAAAAGACTCCTCTTATGATGATTCTTAGTGATATTCAGAACGAATATGGCTACATTCCTCTCGAAGTACAAGAGATTGTTTCAAAACACACAGGGATTTCTGTTGCTGAGATATATGGAGTAGTTACATTTTATTCTTTCTTTTCACTCACACCAAAAGGAAAATATGTTATTGGCTGTTGCCTCGGAACCGCATGTTACGTTAAAGGTGCGGGAGAAGTAATCGACAGATTTTCCGAATTGCTTGAAATAAAACCGGGCGAGACAACAGAGGACGGATTATTCACACTTGATGCTCTCAGATGCATCGGTGCCTGTGGTATTGCCCCTGCAGTTACTATCAACGGTAAAGTTTATCCAAAACTGGACGCAACAAAGGTTGAGGATATTATTTATCAATACCGTTGGAATGAAGAACATGGAAAGGAGGCACCTACAGCATGATAGAAAATATGCAGATGCTTGAAGGCAAGAGTGCAGATTGCACTAAAGCTTTTGGCGAAAAGCTTAAAGGACAGGACGGAAAACGCCATATTATACTCTGTGGCGGTACAGGTTGCCTTTCTAACAACTCAACTGAGATAAAAGAAAAATTCGAGCAGATTATCAAAGAAAAAAATCTTGAAGATAAAGCTGAAGTAAATCAGGTCGGATGTTTTGGTTTCTGTTCTCAGGGACCATTCGTTAAGATTTATCCTGAAGAGACATTATATCGTCTCGTTTCAGTTAATGATGTAGATGAAATTGTTGAGTCTGACATCATCAACAATACAATAGTTGAACGACTTCTTTATGTTGACCCTTCAACTAAGGAAAAGATTTCAAAGCAGGATGATATTACTTTCTATAAAAAACAGAAACGTATCGCTCTTCACGGATGTGGTGTTATCAATCCTGAAGATATAAACGAAGCTTTAGGTATGGGAGCCTTCAAGGGATTAAAGAGAGCTCTCTCAATGTCAAGACAGGAAGTAATTGACGAAGTTCTAGCATCAGGCATCAGAGGTCGAGGCGGTGCAGGTTTCCCATCGGGAAGGAAATGGCAATTTGCCTACAATGTTGAATCAGATGAGAAATACGTAGTATGTAACGGTGATGAAGGTGATCCGGGTGCATTTATGGACAGAAGTATTCTCGAGGGAAATCCTCTTGCAGTTATTGAAGGTATGATGATTGCAGGTTACGCAATTGGTGCTAATAACGGTTACTTCTATGTTCGTGCAGAATATCCTATCGCCGTAAACCGACTTAAAATTGCCATCAAGCAGGCTGAAGAAATAGGACTGCTTGGCGACAATATTTTAGGAACTGATTTCAGTTTCCGCTGTCATATTCGTTTGGGAGCAGGAGCCTTTGTATGTGGCGAGGAAACTGCACTTCTTAATTCCATAGAAGGAAAGAGAGGAATGCCTAGACCAAGACCTCCTTTCCCTGCTGTGAAAGGACTTTGGGGCAAACCTACTATCATCAACAATGTTGAGACTCTTGCCTGTGTTCCTTATATTTTACGCGAAGGAGCAGCTACTTTTTCTTCTGTTGGTACAGAGAATTCAAAAGGCACTAAGGTATTTGCTCTTGGTGGAAATGTAAATAACGTAGGACTTGTTGAAGTTCCTATGGGAACAACTCTTCGCGAACTTATTTTTGATATCGGAGGAGGTATTCCAAACGGAAAGAAATTTAAAGCTATTCAGACAGGTGGTCCTTCAGGCGGATGTCTCACAGAAGAATTTCTGGATGAGCCAATCGACTTTGACAACCTTGTTGCTAAGGGCTCTATGATGGGTTCCGGTGGAGCAATCGTTATGGACGAAGACACTTGTATGGTTGACGTTGCCAAGTTCTACATGGAATTTATCTGCGACGAATCCTGCGGTAAATGTTCTCCTTGTCGTATCGGAACCAAACGTATGCTTGAGATACTCACACGTATAACTGAAGGTCAGGGTACAATGAAAGATCTTGAAGATTTAGAGGAACTAAGTGAGACAGTCAAAGCTAATTCACTCTGTGCATTAGGTCAGACTGCTGCAAATCCTGTTACTTCTACTCTCAAGCATTTCAGAGACGAGTACATTGCACACATTGTAGATAAGAAATGTCCTGCACACATCTGCAAAAACCTTATGCAGTACCAGATTAACCTTGATAAGTGCGTGGGTTGCGGACTTTGTGCTAAAGGTTGTCCTGCAGAATGTATTGAACGTACTTATTATATTCCTGAAGGCCATAAGCTTGCTTCTTTCAATATCGATACCAGCAAATGTGTAAAATGTGGTTCTTGTATGGCTGCATGTAGATTGAAGGCTATAAGCAAAAACTAATTGGAGGACATACAATGAATAAAATAAATATAAAAATAGAAGGTATATCTTATCAGGTTGACGAAAACCTGACTATATTAGAAGCAGCCAAAGCTTGCGGATACGAAATACCATCTCTTTGTGCATTTAACCACGGAGAGTGCAATCAGGGTTCCTGTCGTGTGTGTCTCGTTGAAGTTGAAGGCGCCAGAGGATTAGTTGCCTCATGTGTTTATCCTGTTGCTGATGGAATGAGCATTAAGATTTCTTCAGCTAAAGCTGTAACTGCAAGAAGAGAAAGTGTTGAACTTCTCCTCTCAAACCACAACAAAAACTGTCAGCAATGTGATAAAAACGGACAGTGCGAATTGCTTCACGTTGCCAACATCACAGGTGCAAGAGATGATGCTTTTGCCGGTGTACTCACCGAAACTCATCTTGACAGACTCGCACCCGGATTAGTAAGAGATACATCAAAATGTATTCTTTGCGGAAGATGTATTGCCAGATGTGAAAACGCTCAGGGCATTGGTATTCTCGGATACGAAAACAGAGGTTTCAACACCTTTGTTGCTCCTGCTGAGGATAGAAGTTTTGCTGATTCACCATGTATCCAGTGCGGTCAGTGTGTAAATGTCTGCCCTACAGGTGCGCTTATGGAGCACTCCGAAATAGACAGGGTCGACGCTGCGTTCAAAGCAGGAAAACATGTTATCGTTCAAGCTGCACCTGCAGTCAGAGCAGCTCTCGGCGAAGAATTTGATAACCCAATCGGAACTCCTGTTACAGGAAAGATGATTGCAGCCTTAAGACGTCTCGGTTTCGAGAGAGTATATGATGTAAACTTTGGTGCTGACCTTACCATTATGGAAGAAGGAACAGAACTTTTAGGAAGACTTAAAAACAACGGTGTTCTTCCTATGATCACTTCGTGTTCACCGGGATGGGTAAACTATGCCGAGTACAATTACGGAGATTTATTGCCTCACCTCTCATCATGCAAGTCACCACACCAGATGCAGGGAGCTATCATCAAATCATATTGGGCTGAGCAAAATGGCATTGACCCTTCAGATATTTTTGTTGTTTCAGTTATGCCGTGCGTAGCTAAGAAGTTTGAGAAAGAACGTGAGCAGCAGAAAGTCAACGGCATTCCTGATGTTGATGCAGTTATTACCACTAGAGAATTAGCCCGTATGATCCGAAGAGCCGGCATTATGTTCAATCGTCTTCCTGACGAAGAATGGGATCAGGACATTATGGGTGATTACACCGGTGCCGCAGTAATCTTTGGTGTTACAGGCGGTGTTATGGAAGCAGCTCTTCGTACTGTTTACCACGTACTTACAGGAAAAGAAAAAGAAGAGATTGTATTCACTGAAGTTCGAGGACACGAGGGCGGTATAAGAGAGGCTTCAATAGACATTGACGGAACAGTTGTCAATGTGGCTATAGCTTCAGGTATGCGCTCTGCAAAAGTTTTATTAGAACAGATAAAAGAAGGTACTTCAAAGTACCACTTCATAGAGATTATGGGATGTCCGGGAGGATGTATCAACGGAGGAGGTCAGCCATATGTAAGAAGTTGCTTCCTTCCAAACGAGTCTGACGATATTATGGATACTTACAAAGAGAAACGTGCTAAAGCACTCTACTCTGAAGATGAGAGACAGGTTATCCGCCAGTCCCACAACAACCCACAAATCAAAGAGCTTTATGAGAAGTTCTTAGGTGAGCCAAATTCACACAAGGCACATGAACTTCTTCACACATCTTACGCTCCACGTGAAGGTTTCAATGAAACAAAATAAATATCACAATAAAAAACACCGGGTTTAACGCCCGGTGTTTTTGTTGTGCTATGTTTAATTATGTCACGCCTTATCATGATTGCTAAAAATCATTTTTTTGAACGATTTGATTTTTTATATTTTTCTACGAACTCGTCCATAGGTATTGGTTTCGAGAAATAAAATCCCTGAAGAAAATCACACCCAAATTCTTTAAGTTTTTCAGCCATCTCCTTTGTCTCTACTCCTTCAGCCGTTACACTGAAATCCATGTCAAGGAATATCTTAATTTCATTTGGAAGCAGACTTGACGGAGCATTAAAGTATGATACGATAATTCCTCTGTCAATCTTAATATTTGATAACGGATAATTAACAACACTGGTTGCATTTGAATATCCGCTGCCATAATCATCCAGAGAAAACTTAAATCCATGCTGTACAAGTATCTGCATCTGACTCTTCATAACTTCAGAATCAATAACACTCTGCTCCGTAATCTCAAGATGAATCTTAGAAACAGGTATTTCATATTTTTCAACAATCTCCACAAACTCATCAGCAAGATTTTTATTCATACATTGGATAGGTGAAAGGTTAACATTTATCCATTCCAAACCTATTTCATCATTGTATTCTTTTATGAACTTACATGTTTTTTCAAATACCTGCTTTCCTAATTTGCTTATGGAACCATTCATCTCTGCAATAGGAATAAAGTCGTTTGGTGGAATAAATCCAATATCAGGATCAATAATTCTTGCCAATGCCTCTGCGCCTATTATTTCATAATTCTTAGCATTTACAACAGGCTGAAGGTAAACAAGAATACGGTCCTCCTCAATAGCTTTCTCCAAAGCCTTTCTGACTGCAATCTGATGATCAACATTCCGAATCATCTCTTCGTCTATTCTTATGTCATCCTGATTATCTGCTCTTCCAGCCTTGATAAGGGCTGCTCTGATACTGCTTACAGCATCTTCAGTATTCGCTCTAAGTTCTGAATCATATATTACAAAACTAATGTAGAGGAACAGCTCTGTATCCTCCGCTAACCATGTAGATTCAAAACGTTGTCTTATCAGAGTACATATCTCTTCTTCTCTGCCCACATCTTTCGTAATTACCGCAAAATTACCATTTCTCAAGTAAAAGACTGTATCTTTACGGAAGTTTTCTGTAAGATATTCACTGATAAGCTGAAGACCTCTATCCATCTGCTGCCATCCGTACATATCCCTGTCTACCTGATAATCTTTGATTGAAAAACAGATGATTTTATATTTTTGATAAATATTATTGTACTCGTTTATTAAAAGCCTAAAACTTCCACCGTTGAACAATCCTGTAGATGCATTCAAATAAAATTCAGGATTCTCAAAAGCCAGATAAATAACCACAATCGCAGATGCGCAGAACATATCCATAACCAGATGTTTTGGCATCAATATTCTTACAACAAGTCCTACAAAGAGAATTACCAAATAAATAACGCAACTTCTGTACTGTGATTTATTTACCTTCCTCCTATTGATAGCAAGGAGAATCAATCCTGATATTATGTAGAAGAACGAGTGAAAATATATGATGTTGTACAATGGTCCTGATGAATATTTTCCTTCATCGCTTATAGAGTATACCCATCCGGTAAAGAAGCTGGCTATAGTGATGAACATTGCACCGGCAAATACTATCATCCCGAGTCTTAATTTGAATTTAGTTTTTTCCCTTTTTATATCTATAACGTACACTACAAAAAGGAAGAATAAATATATTCTCACTAAGAACAATATAAAAAATATCATATTTGTCAAAGAAATAAACGTTACTGAAAACATTTCCGAATACTTTATCGAAAATGTTGCTATAATATCAATCATTAACGTTAGTTCTTCTACAACAACTAAAAATATAAAAGTAGCCTTGGCACGAACCGGCAACCTAGGCCTCGACATATAATACAACAAGAAAATAGTCAAGATACAAATCGCCGGAATCGTATTAGAAAAATTCCACATACAATCCCTCCTATCGAAAAAAACTGTATATGATTAACCCTATATATTAACTGATTACTGAGATATTTTACCTGTATCAGAGATATCAAAATAATAGGGGAATCCATACTCATTATTAATTTCATTTCCGCTCAAACAATATATTATTATTATACTTTTTTTCTTTGCTAACTACAAGTTTTTTTATAACTATTTATGGCAATTCAAGATATTTTGTCATTATTTTCAATTTTTAGAGGTCTCGTTATTGACATTTTGTCTGTGCTGGGATACTTTACTTTTGTAATGTTATCATTTCAACAACTATAACTTACAGAGTAAATTATCTCATGACTGACGCGCATTTCGCAGCAAGAACGCTGAGGCGTTCTTGAATTATCTATGTCAGTTATTTATTTTTATTATCTATGGAGGCAATTATGACTTTAAAAGATTTGCAAATTGGTGAATGTGCAAACATACTTTCAGTCGGTGGTGAAGGTGCTCTGCGACAGCATTTTCTGGATATGGGCGTAATTCCCGGCGCGGAAGTTTCTATAGTAAAGTACGCACCTATGGGCGACCCGATGGAGTTGCTTATTCACGGATATAAACTCACACTCCGCCTTGACGATGCTGCCCAAATTGAAGTGTCACCCATAAAATCTGATGAAACTGGTAAAAATATCTCAAGCACTAAGACAAAAGAGAAAAAATCTCACACAAGCCATCCGGGACTTGGTGAAGGTGGTAAGTATCATGCAAAGGGAAGTGGAGATCCCCTTCCTCCAGATACATTGCTTACTTTTGCCCTTGTTGGAAATCAGAACTGCGGAAAGACTACTCTATTTAATCAACTTACCGGTTCAAACCAGCATGTAGGTAATTTCCCGGGAGTAACTGTTGACAGAAAAGACGGGCCAATCAGAGGGCATAAGAATACTCTTGTCACTGATTTGCCTGGCATCTATTCCATGTCACCATACAGCAATGAAGAAATTGTATCCCGAGATTTTGTCTTGAAAGAAAAGCCAAAGGCTATCATCAATATTGTGGATGCTATGAATATAGAAAGAAATCTTTATCTGACAATGCAGCTTCTTGAAATGAACATGCCTATGGTTGTGGCGCTCAATATGATGGATGAAGTGGCCGAAAATGGTGGAACCATTGATATCAATGCAATGGAAGCTATGCTTGGAGTTCCTGTTGTTCCGATTTCTGCCTCAAAGAATTCCGGTGTTGACGAGTTAGTTGAACACGCACTCCACATTGCTCATTATCAGGAACGTCCTGTACGCCAGGATTTCTGTGACGAAGAGGGTCCTTGTGCCGCTGTTCACAGATGTCTTCACGGCATATGCCATCTCATTCAGGACCACACTAAAAATGCAAATATTCCTCTTAGATTTGCTGCAAGCAAAGTCATTGAGGGGGATTCACTGCTGATATCTAAACTCAATCTTGACGCCAATGAACTTGATGCCATAGAGCACATAGTATCTCAGATGGAAAAAGAACGCGGTCTTGACAGATGTGCTGCCATCGCCGATATGAGATTTTCATTTATCAGTAAGGTTTGTAAAGCTACTGTCAAGAAACCACGTGAGAGCAAAGAATCAATCCGAAGTGAAAAACTCGATCGCATTCTCACCGGTAAATACACAGCCATTCCTTCATTTATTTTGATAATGGGTATGGTATTTTGGCTCACCTTCAATGTTATAGGTGCCTGGTTCCAGGGGCTTATTGAGACAGGTGTCGAAGCTTTGTCAGCAATTGTCGATAATGCCATGACTTCAACGGATGTAAATGAAGTACTTCACGGCCTTATAATAGATGGTATTTTTGCCGGAGTAGGAAGTGTATTAAGTTTTCTTCCGATTATTGTTACACTGTTTTTCTTCCTCTCGCTTTTAGAGGACAGCGGTTATATCGCCAGAGTAGCTTTCTTTATGGATAAGTTGCTTAGAAAAATAGGACTTTCAGGTCGAAGTATTGTGCCTCTTCTCATTGGATTCGGTTGTACTGTTCCGGCAGTTATGTCAACCAGGACCCTTCCAAGTGAGCGAGACAGAAAGATGACTATTCTTCTCACTCCGTTTATGAGTTGCACAGCTAAACTTCCAATTTATGCATTTTTTGTAAATGCCTTTTTCCCAAGACACGGTGCCCTTATTATGATTGGCCTGTATCTTCTTGGAATTGTAACCGGAATACTTGTTTCACTCTTATTCAGAAGAACTCTGTTCAAAGGTGAAGCCGTTCCGTTTGTAATGGAGCTTCCAACCTACAGAATGCCTGGTTTTAAAAATGTAACTCAGCTTCTCTGGGAAAAAGCAAAGGACTTCTTGCAGAGAGCATTTACTGTAATTTTAATCGCAACAATTGTAATCTGGCTATTGCAAAGTTTTGACTACCACTTTAACTATGTTACAGATTCAAGACAAAGCATACTCTCTATGCTTTCAGGATTATTAGTTCCAATAATGACTCCTATCGGACTTGGAGACTGGAGAATCTGCACTTCATTAATCAGTGGATTTATGGCAAAAGAAAGCGTAGTATCCACCCTTAACATCCTCTTTGATCAGGATGTTGCCGGCTCAATGACTTCACTGTCCGCCGCTTCACTTTTAGTGTTCTCGCTATTGTACACACCTTGTATTGCTGCCGTTGCATCAATCAAGCGTGAAATGGGACGCAAGTGGGCATGGCTTGTAGTACTGTGGCAATGTTCCGTTGCCTGGTTCGTATCACTGGCAGTATATCTGATTGGATCATTGATAAAATAGTAGTGGAAATTGTTCCGAAGAGTGAGATTTGCTCCTGGGAAATGTAATGTTTTTGGGAGATGTAATGTTTTTTTGAGAGATGTAATGTTTTTTGAGAAATGTAATGCGCGAAAGCCATGAGATAACTTACTCTGTAAGTTATCGAAGCGAAAGCGATTATTTTTAATCGCGAAAGCCATGCCGACGCGCATTTTTTTCTATTTTGGGCTTGTGTGCAACATATTTTTGAATTTCTTGATTTATGTTGTACATTTTTTCTTCCAATTTTTGTCCGCATACAACATAGAATTCATTTTCCTAATCTATGTTGTACATTTTTTCTTCCAATTTTTGTCCGCATACAACATAGATTTAATTTTCTTAATCCATGCTGTATTTTCTCCTCCAACAATTTTTTTCACGTACAGCATAGATTTAATTTTCTTAATCCATGTTGTATTTTTTGCTCCAACAATTTTTTTCACGTACAACATAGATTTAATTTTCTTAATCCATGTTGTATTTTTTGTTCCTGCAACTATTTTTATGTACAACATAGAATTGAATTTCTTATTATATGTTGTACCCGCTCTTTACACACACAATATGTGTCACATCAAATTATTTCCCCTGCATATCATCAAAGCCATTTTGGCCACTTTAAACACTTTGCCCTGCATATCATCGAAGCCATAGTGATTGTATCTATCATGTTGCCCTTTTGTGACACATATTTCACTCTAATATCCCACTCTCACATAATTTCCATTTACTATCGAGAGTACTTCATTGTACAAATAATTATGACCACTTTCGTTTGGCATCAATTTATTCCTGTACAAATAGTCTGCTATTTCGTAGACTGATTTTTTTGAAATTTCACTGTACTTGTATGTGCCATTTTTCAACTTCACATATGCTCTAATCATCAGCACACTACTGTAAAACTCTTTAGTTTTTATGTTCTTCATGGTCATGGCATAACTTTGCGCTCCGGCAATTTCACTGTGAATCGCAGTTATTCTTCCATTGTCAGTAGCTTTGAAACTATATACATTACTGTTGTTACTTTGAATAACCATCTCAGATTCATTTGCATATTCTTTAAGTCCGTATATCAAACCTTTTTCCACCACTTCACTTTTTGGATCTGCCACGGAATAAATTGTTCTGAAACCTTCATATTGGGCATTGAACTGGAACCCGTTAATTTCCACTCTCGACTGCTCATATGACGCTCCCGTTGTTGTCTCCTGCGCCTTTGAAGTTTCCTCTGCTCCCGTTGTTGTCTCCTGCGCCTTTGTTGTCTCCTCTACCTCGGTTCTCTCTCTCAAAGACACCTCTGTAATTTTGACGGTATGCCCCGGAAGGTTGCTCACTCCGTCTATGGTTCCAAGACATATGGTACACTTAACACCTGTTTTTGTAACAGCCTGGGCAGGAATTATAATTTCAACTTCCTGAGTTTTTCCTGCCTCTAACGAAATTGTTTGCGATGCAAGAGTTTCGTAATTATTTGACGGTATCTGAAAATGAATTGTCACGCTTCTGCTTACTGAAGAATTCAGCTTACATCTGAACACATAGTCTTTTCCTGCATTTATCACGATATCCGCTTTTGAAACGTGGGGTTGCCAATTACTCTCCCCCATGCTTTGAATTGTAACCGTGCCATCAGCACCATAAGTGTTTGAGTTTTGGTAGTTATAAAAAGAAAGATTATCAATCAGATTTTCTCCCTCTTCGTATTCAATGTCATGAATAGGCTCTTCGTCCTTCTCACTTGCAATCATTGACGAAATGAGATTTGGGAATAAAGGCACATATGAATATCTGTCAAATATGCCAAAGCACTCCTCACCCTGTCTGTCAGCGGTGGTTCCATTGTCCCACCACACACAAGTAATTCCATATTTTCTTGCTGCCTTAACATAATATTTTGCATGAACTATTCTAGAATCAAGATTGCCCTTATTGGTGGTTCCGAATTCGCCAATAATTACAGGTGTTCCCTTCGACACAAACTTGTCGTAAAGCTTTTTCATCTGATTGTCCATTGCAATTTTGTCAGCTTCGCTGCCCCATGTGTTAACACCGCTGTCTTTCATTGCAAATTCATACGGCGAATATGCGTGAACCGACAATATGACATTGGGATCATTTGGCTTCACAAAACCGTTTAACGCGCTATCCGTAATTGCCGCTGCCACTGTGGGAAGCATAACTTTTCTGATGCTGTTGTTTCCGCCGGTTGCTCTAATTGCATTAAGTGCAACCTGATTATAATAATTCAATACTGCTCTTGATTCCTCAGTTCCGCCACTCCACTCAGTAGGACTTCCTTCCTCCCTTGGCTCATTTAGCACTTCAAAAATCAGATTTCCACCATACTTATTAAATCTTGTAGCAATCTGAGTCCAAAGAGCATTGATAAGTTCAGCGTTTTGCTCCTTGTGGTTGTAATTCGGTATAATATGTTCTCCTTCATGATGGGTATTGAGAATAACATACATCCCCTCATCCAATGCGTAATTTACTACCTCTTCAACCCTGTTCATCCATGAGGCATTAACTGTGTAATCCGGTGCATTTCCCAGTTTATATGTCCAGGTAGTAGGAATTCTGACCGTTCTAAATCCATGTTCCTTCAGTCCGTGAAGCAATTCTCTGGTAATGACAGGCTTTCCCCAGTTAGTCTCTGTCGCATTTGCTCCCTTAGCGGAATCAAGAGAATTTCCGATATTAATCCCCACTCCCATATCATCCACCATTTGTTGTGCCGTAATATCAAATGTAACCAGTGCATTTTCGTTTGCCTGTGCCATAACCGAATTCTTCATCTCTGTTTTACTAACTCCCGTAACCAACATCGCCCCACAAACCAAAAATGTGGTAACTCTCTTTCCGTACAATCCTAATTTCTTCATCAACATATCTCCTCGTCTAATGATGCTTTATTCAAGACTCTCTCCCCTTTGCTTTTAAACCGCTCAAAATACCTAACACATGTTATGAGTTATGAGCAGCATTTCGTTCGTGCTCATTTTCCTTCCGATAAGTTACATTATATACAATTTTTAACCAACTGCATACCTTGAAATAATAATTGAAAATGTGTTATTATAACTATCAATATTTATTAAAGTAGGGAGGTTATTATGAAACAATCTAAAATTATTTCGACATTACTTATCTGTTCGTTGGCAGCAAGTTCTTTATTTATCACTCCTGCTGACGCTGCGAAAAAAGATGCCTCTAAGGTTTCTTTTTCAAACAAAGTAATATCCCTTAACGTGGGGGCAAGAAAAACTATCAAACTTAAAGGCGTTAACAAAAAAATTAAGTGGAAGATCAAAAACACTAAAATTGCAAAAATAGTTGCCAAAAAAGGGAAATTCAAAAATAAGATTACTATCGAGGGGCTGAAAAAAGGCAGTACAAAAATCACTGCCAAATATAAGAGCCAAAAATATACTGCTAAGATTAAAGTATTAACAGCTTTCAAGGATGAGAAAGAGGCTACAACAACTAAATCAGGAACAAGCCCAAATGCTGCAGGAACAAACGGTAACACAAACATTACTGAAACTACAGCTAATGTCAAAGATCCTTTAACAATGTCAGTTTCCGGAAAGGTTAATAAAGATGACAATGGCGATTATGTATTAGCTCTTAATTACACTATCTCGGAAAATGGCGGAGATGGATCCTATGTCTTCACTCCTGGTTTAGGGATTAAACTCGAGAAGAAAGTTGATAATAATTGGGTTGATCTTCCAATTAGATATGGCTATTTCAATCAAACATTAGTATACCTTTCTCGCTCTTACAGCAATACGCTTCCAATATACAGCGGCGAGGCATATGAAGGCATTGCGCATTATCCGGAAGCAATTGCCATTCCTACCATAGAGTCAGGCACATACAGATTTTCTCAGACAGTTTCCGATTGGCAAAATAATCTTTCTGTTACTGTTTCATCTGAATTTACCATTCATTTAGGCGAGACTGCTACAGAATCTGAAACTACTTCATATAATCTCGAAGATCATGTAGCAATGACTGTTTCAGGAAACATTGATACAGATGAAAACGGTGATTATATATTCTATCTTGATTATACGATTAAAACAAATGCAAAGGATGCATACCTCACTTTTACTCATGGTAATAACCTTAAACTTCAGAAGAAAGTTGACGATAATTGGGTTGAAATTCCAATGTGGAGCGGAGCATTCCATGAAACATTAGTATACCTTAGTCCATATTTTGATCATACAGAAACACTCACAATATACAGCGGTAAAAAATATGAAGACAAGGGTTGGCTTTTAGAGGCAATTGCCATTCCTTCTATAGAAAACGGCACTTACAGATTTGTTCAGTATCTATACGACCACAATAGCAATACTAGTATTCCGGTTTCAGCTGAATTTACTATCAACACCGGTGAGACTATCGAACATGAAATCAAAGCTGTCTCTTTAATATGCGACAAATCATATAAATTGGAAAAAGGGGAAGACTACTCAGTGTTACCATTCACTTTTTCAATCAATAACACTACTGATTCATCGATAATAGTCGAGAATTATTTCAGATTACTAGAAGTTAAAAAGGGAGATGAATGGGAGGAAGTTCCTGTGTTTGTGGGTCCACATAATGAGATGCTGTATACAATCAGATCAGGCGAGGCCGCAAACTACAATATGCCAATAACCGTGGGACTTAACCCATATGAACTTGATAATATTCCATTATATTCGGTTATAATACAGAATTTAGAACCCGGTCATTACAGATACACTCATTACTACTCAACGGACCTTACAGATTTAATTCCTGTTTCAGCTGAATTTGATGTAATAGAAGATACTACAGAGGCTGAGACCACTAACTAACACTATTGAAGATGATTTAACAATGTCAGTTTCAGGAAAAATTGTAGAATAAATCACATTGTCTCTTCGAACAATAAAGAAGCGTTGCTTACGTGTTAATCAATACACTAAAGCAACGCTTTTTAATTCTTCTTTATATTGTCGTTACATCATTCTAATGTTCACTTAATCTGTATTCTCTCGGGGACATTCCCATCATCTTTTTAAACACCTTGGAGAAATACTTTTCGTCATGGAACCCTACCTTGTAAGCCACCTCATATGTCTTTAAATAATTCTGTTCAAGGTAGCTGCATGCTCTTCCTATTCTTACCTGATTAAGATAATCAATGAAGCCGCATTTGACATTCTGAGCAAAAATGGTAGACAGATAACCACTTGATATTCCTAAATATTCTGCCATAAATGACAGCGATATGTCCTCCATATAATGATCTGAAATATAGTCACAGGCTTCTTTTATAAAGTGATTTGTGGATTCAGATTCCTCATCCTCCTCATCAACCTTGTCCTCCTCAAAATACTGTTTAACAAGATTGTTAATACATTCCAATATATCCTTTGCCCTGATAGGTTTTAATAGATATTCATTGGCACCGTATTTTATAGCCTGTTGAGCATACTTGAAATCGTCGTATCCGCTCAATATTACAATTATAGGATGAAGGCTTGCTTTGCCACATTCCCTCATAACCTCAATCCCTGTTTTGAGAGGCATCTGCACATCTAAAAGTACAATGTCCGGTTGATATGTAAGAATAATATCAATAGCCTCCTGTCCGTTTTCCGCCTCATATATTTTATCAAATCTATTGGTGTGCAGTTCAATATATTTAGCCACACCCTTGCGTATTGTTTCTTCATCGTCTGCTACCAACAGTTTCATACACCCACTCCTTTCAATCAAAGACGCTACTCCTTTGAAATAATAGTCCCTTCGGAATAATTACTCCTTCGGAATAACTACGATTACCTTTGTTCCCTTACCAATCTCACTTTCAATCTTAAGTTCAAAGTTCTCGTTGTATCTAAGTTCTAATCTTTCTTTTACATTTTTAATGGCATATCTGCCTATCCTCTGGTTTGCGTACTCGTCCTTATCGCCGCTCCAAATACTCTCTATCTGATCCTGTCTCATTCCTATTCCGGTATCACTGATTTCGAACCTCACATAGTCTCCTGTTATAGCTCCTGTAACCTTCAGCAGACATTTGGTGCTGACATTCTCAAATCCATGAACAATTGCATTTTCCACAAAGGGCTGAATAATAAGTTTTGGAATTTTAACTTTAAGAGCTTCCTCCTCTATCTCAATCAGATAGTCAAGCCTCTTTGTGAAACGCATCTTTTGAATCTGAAGGTATCTGGAAATCAGTTCAATCTCGTGTCTCACAGTCACTTCGCTGTTTCCCCTGTTTAATACCAATTTAAACAGTTCTGACAATGCAAGAATACTCTCCGCTATCTCATCATTGTCCTCTGATGTAGCTTTCCAATAAAGCGAATCCAAAGTGTTGTACAAAAAGTGAGGATTAATCTGCGCCTGCAACGCACTAAGTTCACTCTCCCTCTCTTTCAGAGTAATGACATAATTGTCGTCGATTAGTTGCTTAATATCCAATACCATCTTGTTAAAACATCTTGCAACCTCCCCAACTTCATCATTAGTTGTCACTTCAAGCTGCTGCTCAAAATCTCCTTTAGAGAAATTCCTGATGGCAACGTTAAGCTTTGCCAACGGTTTTGTAACCATATTGGAAATAATAATTAACAGCGGTAACAAAATAATCATTACACTAATCAGTATAATAATAGGTATGTATGCAGCATTTGCCACCTGCATTCTGATATTGTAGGCAGGGGAAATTTTGCACACAATCGCAGCATCTGCACTCTTTTGAATACAAGTAACACTGTAATTATTTAATGTAAAATGAACTCTTCTCTCGTCGTACTTCTGGCTAATAAACTCTTCTTTCTTAAGATATTTTTCAACCTCTTTATCAAGTTCTCCTACTCTGCAAAGTTCCCCACCATTTTTATCTATGATAACCACGCTCTCATCATCACTCTTTATAATATTCTCGCAAAGTGATGTGAATTGCTTTTGATTAACACCTAAAACAATATATCCAATAACTTTCTTTTTACTGAAATCATAAATCTTTCTGTAGAAACCAACCTTGTCGTATCGGTTCGTATAATAAGTATCGCCGCTCCCTTTGGAGATGTGACGCCAAATCATTCCGCTTTCGGATGTGACTGTTTTCTGATATATCTCAGTAACTTTAACAAGATTCTTATCTGAAATATAAGCACTTCCATCCATGCACCTTAGATATGGTCGGATATCATTTTCCGGATAAATAGCAAGAGTCTGTATCTGCCCTTTTAGAGCCACAATATCCTGGACCATCTGCATAGGAGCCTCTTCAAGCCACAGTCTTGCATTATCATTTTTCTGTCCTGCATCTTCCTCTTTCAGCAGACTTCTAATCTGCTCGTTAATGCATAGGTATGTGGAAATATTCATAACATCCGACTGGAGTACATCCACACTTCCTGCCAGGGAACTGACGCTTTCGATATCATTCTCTTTTCGTTCATCCACTACCTTTCTGTAGTTTATAAAAAACAATACCGAGCACGCCAATATCAGTACCGGTGTGATAATCATATAACCGTATAATATTAACTTTTTCTTTACACTTAAACTACTGACCCACTGTTTGATTTTCTTCATACAAAAATGATTTCCCTAATTTATCCTTTAACCGCACCCATGGCAACGCCTTTAGTGATGTGCTTATTCAAAATTATGTAAACTATTATTGCAGGTGCTGCTGTCAACGCCATAACTGCAAACTGGATGGCATAATTAGAGGAATACTGTCCCGTAAAGTCAAGTATTGAAAACGGAAGTGTCTTCCACTTATCTGAGCTTAAATAAATTCTTGCCATCATAAATTCATTCCAGTTATTTAAAAATGTCATAATGGAAACTGTGGCAATAGATGTCTTTAACATCGGGGTGATTACCTGAAATATAATTCGGTAAATACCACATCCGTCAATTACTGCTGCCTCCTCCAATTCAATAGGAATTGACTCAATAAAGCTGGTCATAAGGAATAATCCCTGAGGAAGCGAAAAAGCAACGTAAGGAATAAGTAATGCCCAGATGGTATCTGTTATCCCAAGTTCTGTATATATCTTGTAGTTTGGCAAAAGTGTTGCGTGGATTGGAATCATCATTCCCATAAGGAGCATTGTCTTAACAAATCCGCTCAGTTTCCAACGCATTCTTCTGCAGGCAAATCCCGCCATAATAGATGCAACTAATACTAGTATAACTGCCAGTATATTTATAAGTAAACTATTTTTTAAATACAGCAAAAAATGTCCGTCCGTAAACGCCTTTGTGTAATTGCTAAACATTATTTTCTTTGGAATTATAAGCAATCCGCTGGTAAACATTTCCGTACTGCTCGCAAATGAAAAATCGATAAGCCAGATTAACGGGAAAATCTGTATTACAGCTATGGCGATGAGTATAATCCACATAAATATTTTAACTACTTTGGTTCTTTTTTTCTTTTTCATTTATGACACCGCCTTTACACTGTTTTTATAATTATTTTGCATCATTCTCTTTTGCATGGCATTTTTTTTATCTCTTTTTCTCTCCATTTTTCTGTATTTTGCTTCTTCTCTGTCTTCAAATACTTTATTGAGAGCAACTGTAGCAATAAGGCATATTATAATAAAAATTACACCAATCGCATTTCCGTAACCGTACCTGTATGCCGTAAAGCCCTGTTGGTAAAGATAGTTTGCCGCAAACTGTGTACTGTTTCCAGGTCCTCCCTGTGTCAACAAATAGACTGTCTCCATCTGTTTGAGCGCTGATATGACAGCCATTGTAACATTAACCTGAATAACAGGTTTCATAAGCGGTAAAGTAACGCGCAAAAATGTCTGAACCTGACTGGCACCATCTATTGATGCAGCTTCATAAAGGGTTGGGTCAATATTTTTAATTCCTGTGTAATAAATCAACATACCCCAGCCAAAGCCGTGCCAGATTAGAACTAATAAAACTGACCAAATCGCATTCTTTTCGTCCAGCCAGTTGATATTACCTTTTCCGCCCATGGCTTTAATTATATTGTTAAGCAGTCCGAAATTCGGATTATATATAAAACTCCAAAGCTTGGCAATAACCGCTATGGAAATTACATTTGGAATAAAATATATACATCTGAAAATGCTTTCTGCCCTTCCACCGATTTTATCCAATACTGCTGCAATAATCATAGCAATTGGATGCTGAATGCAGATAAATCCTATTGCAAGAAAAAGTGAGTTTCTAAGCGAAATGGCAAACACTTTATCGTGAAGCAGATTTTTGTAGTTCTCAATTCCTATCATATTGTATTTGCCCATACCCGAGTAATCTGTAAAACCGTAATAGACGCTCAGACATATAGGCGCAAGTATTGCAAATATAAACAGTAAAAGTCCCGGAAGAATAAGACTAAAAATAACTAATTTGTTACTGTATAATTTCTTCATATTAAGCCCTTTCTAATTTGCTTTATTAAAATTATGACCGCCTGGCTTCCCAGGCGGCCATAGAAGCGTATGTTGTTGAGTAAAGGATTATTATTTGCAGGCATTGCCGATTGCTGATAAGAAGTCATCGACACTCTTGCTTCCGTTACATACACTTTGGATTTCACTTTCAATACATGTTTTGAAGGCTGATGTTCCCTGATCATTAATTGGTGTACCTGAAAGATTTGTTGATTTACTTAAGATATCAACAATCTGTTTCTGAAGTTCAGTCTCATTTCCTGTCATGTATGAGCTCTGATCCTGAGCTGATAAACCAACTCCATTTTCCCATCCATACTTAGAAAGTTTGTCTGGCTGGTACATATAATTTAAGAACTTAATTGCTTCTTCCTTAACTTCTGAGTTTGCGTTTACTGCATATCCGCCACCGTTCCAAGCTGAAATATCTGTAGCTGCTGCTTTTCCACCTTCAACCGTTGGCATTGTAAATACGCGGATATTTGTACGGATATCTTCTGCGATGTCCTGGTTAGTTGCCATTGATGTCTCCCAGCTTCCCATGTAGAACATTGCTGCCTGACCGTTTGTAAATAAGTTCATAGCTGCGCCGTAATCCTGAGTGTCATATCCGTTCTGGAAAAGTTTTGCATCTGATGCATCTTTCAAAAGCTGTGCAGCCTGTTTAAGTTCCGGTGCACTGAAATCACCTGTCTTAATTGCATTGCTTACTGCATCTGAATAATCTTTTCCTGTAATCTTGAATAATACATCTGCAAGGTATACACATAATGGCCATCCGTCTCCGCCATCCATAGCTACAGGAACAATTCCCTTCTCATTAATCTTGTCTGCAAGTGCTAATAATTCATCATATGTCTGTGGTACTTCCCAACCATTATCCTCGAACATTTTCTGGTTATAGTAGAAAACAGAAATATCTGTATTTCTTGGAAGTCCGTAAAGCTTTCCGTCATAAGTATATCCGTTTAATGAGCCTTCTACGAATTTGTAATCTGAATAGTCTGACGGATTAAGTTCTGCAAGAACACCTGCTTCAACAACCTCATCTAAGAATGCAGGCTGTCCCCAAATACTTACTACATCAGGCATTCCTGACATTGAATAAGCCTTGAATTTTGTTTTGTAAGCCTCCTCATCAAGAGCTTCAACCTCAATTTTAACTTTTGGATTAGCTTTCATGTACTCGTCAATAATTGTCTGCTCTACTAATCCCTGTCCGTTCTTTCTGTCAGTTAAGTTTGAAAATAACTTGATAGTAACCTGACCGTCGTCCCCCTTCTTTCCTGACGATGAACTCGTCGATGAATCTCCACAACCTACTAACATTGTTGCAGCCATAGCAGCAACTAAAGCTGTCGAAACTACTTTTTTAATCCTTCTCATTTTAAAGTCATACCTCCTAAAATTACATTACTTCAATCATATGTTTATCATTCCGTATAATATGACTGAAATCATTTATTTGATGATGTGATTTTAGCACGCAGTAGAAGCAGATTGAAGATATTAAATTTTCAAAAAAGTGGAAAATTTTCATATTCAATATAAAAAGCATCTGACTAACTTTTTGTTAATCAGATGCTTCTTACGATTATTGTTTATTTATTTTTGTTTACTTTGCGATTGGTGTAATTATCGGCTTTCCTTCCCTGTCAAGCAGCGGTGATAAACCACCTGCATATCCATTAATGTAAGCCATGTAATTAACTCCTGTTTCTGTATCTACCCAAATCTCAATACCTTTTAGCACTCCCTGATCATATACTTTTTTAAATCTGTCTCCCATAACAATTACCTCCTAAAGACCTGAATGATAAATATTCATAGCCAATTGAAAAATAAAGAATAATACAGCTAATATACAAAATCCTCTAACTATCCATTTTGTTTTCTTTGATACCTCTGATACTGAAGTACCATCTTCCATTACTATGTAATCATTTTCTTCCATTATCGCTTTTGCTTTTTCAAAATCCTGTTCTTTAACTTTTACATCTTTAAAGAGATTGAAATCACCACCTAACGTTCTCATGTAGCCTCCAACTCCTTCTTCTGTAATCAGGACTTCCACGCCATTGCTCTCAAGCACTCCCTTTAAAATTGCAATTTCAGGTTCACTATTTGAAGAATATATTTTTTTCATATTAATCATCCGCCTTTCATGTTAAATTGAGATAGCACTCTCTGCACATCTTTTCAAAATATATTTCTATTTACTATTACGCCGATACACACTTCTTTAATATGCGCGTATCATTAATAATAATTATACATATTTTTTCATTTCCATAAATGGGTGAAAAAAACGAAATATAAAGGGATAATTCGCTTTTAAGTTGTAAATACTACTCCGAAACACAAATTACATATCAGGAACAAAAATTGTTTGTGGTACGTACTCCCAAGAAACTTATTCGGAGAGAATATGCGTATCAGAATATAAATTTGCTTGTGGTACGTATGCCCAAGAAGCTTATTTGGAGAGAATATACGTATCAGAATTAATAATTGCTTGTGGTACGTACTCCCAAGAAGCTTATTTCGATTGTATATACGTATCAGAATTAAAATTTGTTTGTGGTACGTACTCCCAAGAAACTTATATAGATTGTATATGCGTATCAGAATTTAAAATTGCTTGTGGTACGTACTCCCAAGAAGCTTATTTGGAGAGAATATGCGTATCAGAATTAAAATTTGTTTGTGGTACGTACTCCCAAGAAACTTATATAGATTGTATATGCGTATCAGAATTAAAATTTGCTTGTGGTACGTACTCCCAAGAAACTTATATAGATTGTATATACGTATCAGAATTAATAATCCCCCTATAATACGTATATTCATTTTTCCAATTACAAGCAAAACTTTATATTAACGAATAATTATTACTTAATATAAAGTTTTTTTGTTACCTTTTGGTATAATCTACATATATTAGTATACAAGCTTGTTTTACTTGCTACTTATAGAATCATAACTCTCAAAATGTCAGCATGAGATAACTTACAGAGTAAATTATCTCATGACTGACGCGCATTTCGCAGCAAGAACGCTGAGGCGTTCTTGAATTACATAAGAATGGAGAATTAGTGAATTGAAATTTTTCGAAGACATATGTCGAGAATATTATTCCCGCATTTACAAATATGTCTTGCGTATGACCTGTCAGAAAGAAACTGCAGAAGACATTACACAAGAAGTTTTTCTGATTGCATATCAGAAGGGAAATATATTCTTAAATCATGAAAATCATTTGGGCTTTTTGTATACAACTGCCCACAATTTAATAATGGATGAATACAGGAAACAAAAAAAGCAGATTCTCACAGACGTGGAGAAAATGGATTTGAAATCTCCGGATGTTTTTGAAACACTTTGCAACAAATACAGTAGCAAAGTGGATATTGAAGACCAACTAAAATCAGTTCTGTCAATTCTGACTCCTTTTGAGCAGACCTTGTATGAACAATATTATGAGCAAAAAATTCCTATGGTGGAGATTGCAAAAGCTTTAGGAAAAAGTAACTCATCCATAAAAATGAACTATATGCGACTGAGGAACAAACTTAAATCGCATATAAAAGAACTCGAGTTAGATTTATTCTAAATTTAAGCTTAATTCCAGTTTTGGGATTTCTTTATTTTAATTTTAATGCGCATATAAAATAGATGAAAGGAGCAATTAATGAAAGATAATAATATTGCATCTTTAAAACAACAAATTAACACTGCAATAGAAAATCAGGACTTCGAAAAAGTCGAACAGCTCTCTGAAGAGTTAGGCGCTCTTCTTAATTTGGACGAGTCCGACTGCGAAATGCCTGAAGATTTCTTATTGCGGATTAAACGAAACAATAAGGAGAAAAAAACTATGAATATGAAAAAAATAGTTATACGAAGTATAGCGGCTGCGGCAATTATTGTACTGGCAATTTCGGGTGGAGCCATTGCTAAAAATCTGAATATTATGATGAGAAAAAATCTTACAGTACAAACAAATGAGGATGGTTCAAAAGACGCTTATCTCTTTTATGATAAAAATGATGAGCTGAAATATTTATATATATCTTCTGATAAATCTTTTTTCCTTCCGGCAGGTTATTCTTTATTAAGCGACTCGATTTGGTCTTCAGAAGAAGAACTAAAAGATGCGAAAGCCCAACAATATAGTAATAACAATCCTGAAGAAGGCGGATATGACTCTATTTCCTACGAAAAACCGACAAAAGATGATTTATGGTTATCCAAAATAACAACAACCTATCACTATCCTTCTAATTGCGAAGCTGAAGATGGTGATTATGATAAAGTAATAGCTTCAGAATATGAATATGAAAACTTAAAATCCTTAATAATAGATCAACACTTATATAATATTTTTGCAAATATTCCAGATATTAACCATCACTTTTCAATTACTTCATCTGCATATTATAATCACTACGAAAACAGCGATTTTTATCTTGATACTTACGAAGAATTACTCGAAACTTTCAAATATGGAAGTGGATATATAAATCTGAATATATTTTCAAATCACACTTCAGGTGATAATATCGGTCTTGTTTGGGTAATAAAAGATATCTCAAATCAAAGAGAATATAATGCTAAAAACGGTAAGACCTATCAATTAGTTGATGTAAAAAGTGAAGGAAAAACTTATACCAAACTTCTTGTGGGGGGTGACTCCTATATGTGGATGTTTACATTCAGCGATTTGACTGAAGATGAAATTCACGATTTCATTGATACATTAAAGTAATCAGTTTAAAGATACTCTTTGTGTCACGAAAGTTAAACCCATAGAAAAAAGAACTGAAACATTAGCGATTTTCAATCACTAACGTTACAGTTCTTTTTTAGTTCATGACTTTCTTTTACATCGATTAAATGTCATCTTCTTAGTTATTAACTATACTCCTTCTTTGCAATTATTCTCTCTGCAATCACCTCAGAAACCAAAAGTATAACAATTGATCCCGCTATCAGTATTGATGCTATCTGAACATCGCTCAATCCTTCTAAAAATTCAATTACTTTTGCTGCGAATCCTTCAGGCAATTTGTCTTTCATCTTGAAAAGAAAGTAGCATACAGCTGCAATTCCACCGAGCACCGCAAAATTCACAAGTTTGGCTTTTTCTGCGTCATATTTCACTCTGATTGGAATAAGTAGTCCCGCATATATTGCTCCCACACAGACAGAACCTATTATGCTTTCACCAAGAGTATCCAGATAATTCTGAACTGATCCTGTATCTTTAAGTAGTTCTGCCGGAAAACCAATTAAACATCCTGCCACTATTCCGATAACCAGGCAAAGTATAAAGAACAAATATTTTTCTCTGACATATGCTTTTTTGGAAGCAGGAAGTGTAAATAAAAATCTGAATCCGTTGTCGAACTCGTCATATCCGATTGTGGATAATGAAAACATTGATATAATCATTGCCATATATACAATTCCTGCATTGTCCTTCATGGACATTGACATGAAAAATCCAAGTGCTAAAAATGCCAAAAGTGATTTACTTTGATTTTTAACTATTATTAAATCTTTTACAAACAATCCCTTCATAGTTCTTTCCCCCTTATCATCAATCCTATTAATTCGTCAATTCCGCTTTTTTCAATAACCGTATCCGGATAATTTTCCATATAGAATTGTCTTTCATTTGTGAGGCACATATATCCGTAGGACTCTTCCTTAGCTCTTAACAGATACTTCTTATCTAAACTCTCAAACATATCCTTATCCACTTTTAATATTGCGTAACTTGAAAGAAGTTTGTCAGTGTCTTCATGGATAATAATCTCTCCGTCATTTATCATATAAAAATCATCGCACAGATTTTCCAAATCCGATGAGATATGGGAGCTGATAACTATAGTTCTGCTGTCATCCTCTTCCATGTACTGTCTTAACATATCTATAACTTCTTCTCTTGCTATTACATCAAGTCCTGCGGTAGGCTCATCTAAAATAAGTAGCTTAGCATCGTGTGACAATGCCGCAATAACATGGAGTTTTGCCTTCATACCTGTGGATAATTCTTTTACTTTCTTTTTTGGATCAAGTTTGAAATCTGCAATTTTCTTATTGAACTCTTCCTCATCAAAATCACTATAAAATGCCTTTAACATCTTACCTACATCTTCAACTTTTAAGTATCCTGAGAATCCTGATTCTGACAATACCACTCCAATATTTTCTCTCTCCTTATCCGTCAAAGATTTGATGTTCTTTCCAAACAGTTTAATCTCACCTTCATCTATTCTTACAAGTCCCAATACTGCGTTAAATAGTGTGGACTTTCCTGCACCGTTTGGACCGATAATACCTGTGATTCTTCCAGGTTCCACATTAATATCGCACTTTAACGTAAAGTTATTATATTTTTTTACAATTCCATTTACCTCTAGCATAAGCTATCCCTCCAATATTCTTACATGCTAACTGTCTTCTAAAATAAGATTAACCAGTTCTGATATTTCGTCTGAACTAATTCCGTACTGTTTAGCTTTATTTATAGTTTTCTCAAATTCTTTTTCTATCTCTCTTCGCTGCTGGTCAGCTATCATCTCAGTATTCACACCTGTGACATAACTGCCCTTGCCATGTACCGTGGCAGTATAGCCTTCAGCTTCCAGTTTGTCATAAGCCTTCTTAACTGTCAGTGCGCTAATCTTAAGCTCTGCCGACAAAGCTCTAACCGACGGTAGCGCCTCTCCGCTTTGTAGTTTTCCTGAAGCTATCTGAGCTTTTATCTCATCCATGATCTGTTCGTAAATAGGAACCATAGACGAAGTGTTTATAATAATATTCATGAATACAATCACCTCTCATTGGATATATCAGTATATAACAGTATATATCTGTTACTAACACTATATAACAGTACATAACTGTTTGTCAATATTTTTTCACTTACGCATAAATAAGGACCTGCCTCACTTATCTTTCCTATAAAGAAAAATAGTGAAACAAGTCCTTTATTTCTCATATGATTAAAACTGTTCTCTGTTTATTAGTTCTGTTCAAACTGACATGCAGGCTTCGCAAAGAAGTCTACCTTTGGCTCTAAGAACTTAAGCTTGTGATTCTCCGGATCGTCAACCAATGAAAGTACATCATCAAAAATGTAATTCCAGTCGAAGAACTTATCTCCCACATTGAGATATTCCTGAACCATCTCACAGCCCTTTGGCGCGATTGGATGAACAAGTGCTGCTATTACACGAACTCCATAGAAACAATCCACGAGGATCTGTCTTCTGAGTTCATTGTCATCGTTCTTGTCTGCCATTCTGATATTGTTTGCCCAGTGTTTATTGATATCTCTGATGAGACTGTCAAGTACATAAGTTACTCTGTGGAACTCATGATTGTACATATGTCTCTCAAACTCTAAAATAGCATCCTTACAGATGTTCTTAATCTTCTCATCAACCTCACCCTGTGGAATAACTCCGTCAAAGTACTGCTGTGATGAGTAGAAACATGATCTGATAAGTCTGTTATATACATTTGTAAGAAGGTTTCCATCCTTGAGAACAGGATCAACACCCTCTCTCTCATTTTCCGGAAGGTATACCTGAGGCTTGAATCCAACACTCTTTGATGAAAGTCCAAGACTTAAGAAGTGCATTCTAAGCTGTTCAGGTGAATAATAATCAAGAAGTTCATCTGCCATAGGTGGCTTAATCTCTGATGATGAACTTGCCTTTTTGTCCATAAATAATACGTGGTTGTTTGCAACGATATGTGGAAGGACAGTATTTACCATGTCCATATTTTCACTTGCTTTTACGTGAGTTGCAGCAAACATTGCCATCTCTGCAAGACCGTAGAAATAAATGTTATCCTGGCCAATGAACTGGTATACACAAGCCTCTTCATCAACCCACCATTTCTTCCATTCGTCATCTGCACATCCCTTGCTCTTAAGGTATGATCTTGTGAACGAAATAGGTGCCCAAAGTGATTCCGGCCAAACCCAGAAAGTAAGACCTTCAACATCATCCTTGTCAGGAACCGGTACACCCCAGTCAATATTTCCTGAGAGTCTGAATGGAACCAAAGTCTTTCCTGTACGATAATGGATATTCATTCCATCGAGTACTTCTCTCGCCTTGTCTCTGTCATCAAGATTCTCGAAAATAAATGTTACTGAAGGTTTCTTTTCTTCATTTATAGTCTCATGCTGTGGGAAAGCTGCCTCAACTGCATCAATATCTTCCATCTGTTTCTTCTGAACGTAGATACATGGTGCTTTAAGGAACTCTTCCATAGCTTTGATTTCGTATTTACGTGTGTTGGTCTCTCTCTTTAAGTAGTTCATTCTGTCAATCAACGGATTCATACACTTATCAAGTGAGAAATACCAGTTAGTAACATACTTAACTTCAGGCTTTTCTCCTGAGAGAGTACTGATTGGATCAATGAGTTCTGAAGGTGAGTACTGATGTCCGAGATCACATTCATCAGCGTAGGCCTTCTCTGAACAACATCCCTCAATTGGGCATTTACCGACAACCTGACGTCCGTTTATAAATATCTTCTTAACAGGATCAAAGAACTGTGGTGTAGACATCTTCTCCAAATAACCGTTGTCATAGAGAATATTGAAAATCTCTTCTGAAACTTTCTTGTGCATCTCACCTGTCTCGCCAAATGCCGAAGACCCAAATAAGTTAGGGCTGATTCCATAAGCCTCAAGTGTTTTCTTCTGCTTTTCATGATTTCCCATAACATATTCTTCGATAGTTCCATCAAAGCCTGCCTCACAAAGTTTTCTGTAAGCTTCAACGATTGGTGAACCGTAACAGTCTGTACCTGAAACGAAGATGACATTATCCTTTCCGATTCTGTCTCTTAAAAATCTTGCAAATGTATCTGCGTGAACGAACATTCCACCCACATGACCAAAATGCAAAGACTTATTACCATATGGCATACCACCTGTTATAACAGCTCTTTTTGGAAATACCGGTCTCTCATCCGGACGAATTCTCTTGTTATCCATTTTTATCTCCTTTTTCTTCTATTAGAGTATCAAATTCAATTATATGAGATTTTATCAATAACCTCAAGTCTTTATGACGATTGTTCTGTATTTTCTTATAATATTTTCTTTTTATTCGGTAGCATTTAATTAAAAGTTCTGTTACAATATTTTTTGGAGTTTTGTAACGTATATTGCGTACAATTACTCTATATTATATACGAAAAGAGGTGAATGAAATGGATAGTGGCGACAGTCTCGGGCGATATTTTAACAATGAAAGTTATATCAATGATAATATTGCATTCGGATATCTTGTATCCGGAAATGGATTATCACTTACCTGCCGGACCGGTGCCTGTGATTCCATTTCATTTTTATTGATATAATTTTCATTATTATTTTGCCCTAATGTACAAATGATTTATTAAACTGATTTATTTTTGCATTAGTACGAAGGGAGGATTATAATGAGCACAGAATTATTAGAAAACGAAAGAGTCGATTATGAGAAAGAGATTATCGAACTCATTCGTAGCGACAAATCCGCTGCCGAGAAAAAAGATTTATTAAGCGATTACCATGAGAACGATATCGCTGCAGTATTATCTGAACTCGACAGCAAAGAACGTAAGAAAATCTACATGATTCTCGGTCTTGAAAGAGTATCTGAAATTTTTGCATACCTTGATGACCCAGAGGAATTCATTGAAGAATTAGACGAAGAAGTTGCGGCAGACATCCTTGAAAACATGGAAGCCGATGATGCCGTTGACATTCTCGAAGAATTAGAGGATGAGAAGAGTGAGGCCCTCATTCAGTTGATGGAAGGTGAGGCCAGAGAAGATATCGATCTTATCCAATCCTATAACAGCGACGAAATCGGTAGCAAGATGACTACCAATTTTGTCACACTTAAGCTTGGGCTTACTATCAGACAGGCAATGAAAAGTCTTGTCAGCCAGGCAGAAAATAACGACAATATTTCCACACTTTATGTTTTAAAAGACGATGACACTTTCTATGGCGCCATTGATTTGACTGATTTGATTGTTGCAAGAGATTACGTGGATATGGAAACTTTGGTTACCACATCTTATCCATTTGTTTACGACCATGAAAATATCGATGATGTCATTGAAGAATTAAAGGGATACTCAGAAGATTCCATTCCTGTATTAGATCAGGATAAACATATCTTAGGTGTAATTACATCTCAGGATATGACAGAAATTGTCGATGAAGAGATGGGTGAAGACTACGCAAGGCTTGCCGGTTTGAGTGAAGAGGAAGATTTAGAAGAACCTCTTCTTGCCAGTCTCAAAAAGAGAACACCTTGGCTGATTGTTCTTTTATTCCTTGGCATGATTGTTGCCACTGTTACCGGAACATTTGAGGGGGTAATCGCCGGAATTCCTACTATTGTTTTTTTCCAATCAGTTATTCTTGGAATGTCGGGAAATGTAGGAA
This sequence comes from Lachnospiraceae bacterium, assembly GCA_015057625.1. Classification (GTDB taxonomy): domain Bacteria; phylum Bacillota; class Clostridia; order Lachnospirales; family Lachnospiraceae; genus SIG293. The sequence continues at coordinate 218,716 of SVDZ01000003.1, forward strand.
CTCAAACACTTGCTGTTACCATTCGTGTACTTATGGATGAAGAACTCACCACATCACAGCAGTTCAAATTTGTACTCAAAGAAATGCGAATCGGATTTTGTAACGGATTGATTGTAGGACTTATTTCTTTCCTCGTCACAGGTATGTACATCCATTTTATAAAAGGATTCGACTTTCCTTATGCATTTGCAATGTCAGGTTGTATAGGATGCGCACTTTGGGTTGCCATGATTATCTCAAGTTTTGTTGGCGCTATAATACCAATTGTATTTACAAAATTAAAAGTTGACCCTGCAGTTGCTTCAGGTCCACTTATTTCAACTATGAATGACCTTGTTGCAGTAATCACATACTACGGAATGGCTTTATTATTACTTGTAAATGTGATGCATTTAGATCAACTATAAATAACTGAAAAGAAGGCGGTAACTAACCGCCTTCTTCTCACAGCACTATACGTCAGACTGTCTAACGATTATGTTCTACAGTCTGACTTTTCTTTTTTCTCTATATTTGCGCATTTCTGCAAGCTACCAGATAACACATTTAATATGTATTACTTATAGCCCATCATATAAATAAAACTCTTGCTAAAATTCAATTTAGGGAGTATTATTTATTCATACCATTTTAATAGGAATTAAAAACCATAATACAACTAGAAATAGATTCTATAATTGGAGGATTGAATTATGAGTATTGTCAGCGATATTTCAGCTTATATTAGAAGTGGCGAAACAACAGATCAAAAGCTTGGTCTTGAGATTGAACATTTTATTATAGATAAAGATGGGCACCAAATTGGTTTTAATGCTATTTCTTCTCTTATAGAGGAAGTGGGAAACAGTCTTCATGCACCTTTACATTTCATTGACGGATATGTTGTAGGATACAACACAAAGGAATATGCCGTAAGTCTTGAGCCATCATGCCAGTTTGAGATAAGCATTAATCCCTATTCTGACATTAATGAAATCAGCAGAATATACAAGGAATTTATAGATTTGTGGAAACCTATATTTTCAGCACGTGGATATAAAATAAAAACTTTTGGTAATCTTCCAAATGTAGAGCTTGGAATAGTCAGTCCCGATGAAATTCCACTGTCTCCCAAAAAGAGATATGAATTTATGAACAAACATTTTCTTCAAACAGGAAAATATGGAAAACACATGATGAGAGCATCTGCTTCCACTCAGATTTCCATAGATTACTCTTCCGAGGAAGATATGATACGAAAAGTAAGAATTCTCCAGAAGCTTGCTCCTATTATCATGATTCTTCTCGAGAGCAAGAGTGATCCCGCTTCAACTATGAAAGGTGTTCCTGACAAGCCGCATCTTTTCAGGACACAACAGTGGGATGATCTGGATCCGGACCGTACCGGATTTATCCCGGGATCATTTGATCAGGGCTTTGGTTATGATTCTTTATCAGACACCATATTTAACACTCCACTAATCCTTTATCCCGACAAGGACGGAACAATCTATGTGGAGAATAAAAGCGCAAAAAATCTATTTGAAGATTCAGTCATCAATAAAGAGGATTTAACTGCTGAAAGGAAAAAACAGCTCATTGAGCATTTCATATCAATGGGATTCTTCCATTTCAGAATCAAGACTTACATAGAAATAAGAGTTGCAGACAGTGTGCCGATTGAAAAAGCTCTCGGTTATGTAGCTCTTATAAAGGGAATTGTATATTCAAATGACAATTTGGACATTCTCGAAAAAGAATTAGCAGATATAAACACGATAGACAGCATAGAACTGGCAATAGAAGAGATTGAAAAGAAAGGATTTGACGCCACAATTTACCACGGAAAAACTGTTGGTGCTTGGGCAGATTATCTTATAACCCTGGCAGAAAATGGGTTAGATGACAATGATAAGGAGTATCTTAAAAATGTGCGAACTTTTTGGAATAACAGCAATTAAAAAAGTAAATATTACCGGTCTTCTTAATGAGTTTTTCTCGCATTCAGATGCTCATCCTAATGGTTGGGGGTTAGCGGTGTTTGACGACAGAAACGTCATTGTTGAAAAAGAACCGTTAAAAGCTTCGAAAAGTCATTACTTAAAAAGCAGACTTCACGATACCATTGAAACCTCGGGGCTTTTCGCTCACATCCGCAAGGCTACAATCGGTGGCGATTCTTATTCTAACACTCATCCCTTTGTTGCCACAGATAACTCCGGAAGAACATGGACTCTCGTTCACAATGGTACTATCTTTGACGCTCCTGTCCTGAGTGGTTACCGACATTATCAAAAAGGAACTACAGACAGTGAACGTATTCTCTTATATATCGTTGATCAGGTTAATCGACACATCGCTGAAAAATCTGACGTGTTCGATGATGATGCAAGATTTCATCTCATTGAAAAAATTATTAAAGAGCTTTCTCCTGAAAACAAGCTCAATCTTCTCATATATGACGGTGAACACATGTATGTTCACAAAAACGCTGCGGGCACTCTATATATAAAGGAACAATCTGGTGTTACTATTTTTTCCACAAGACCATTGTGCGGCACTAATTGGAATGAAGTGCCACAGAACAAGCTCCTTGTATATAAAGAGGGTTCCACTGTTTATAGTGGAACCCCTCACAAACATTCATATATTGAAGATCCTGAACGAATCAAATTATTATTTATGGAATATTCACATCTGTGATTCAAAAACGTCTTATGCTACCTATGTGAATTAATTATCTGCACATTTTTGCAATCCTCGCAGGATTATAACTGAAAACTAGCTTTCTTATTTATCTTTTTTTGCTAATTACCTGTCGTAAAATCTCCACGACCTCTTTCATTCTATCATCCTTGGCTTCAGAGAACATCTTCAATAACATTTTGTTCTGGCTCAGGTTAAATCCTTCAAATTTTTCCCGGAGTTTTTCGTCACTTGTTCCTCTTACATCAACCATATTTGCCCAGAAATCAATCTCCATAAATTCCTGTTCAGTCATATTGCTTCTCCTTTTAATTCTATCGTAAGCCTTACACCGTCAGCGTCTTCTAATTCAAATGTCTTCTAATCAGATAGTATTCAACAACTGATCGATAATCTTAAATGCTTTATCTGCTGAAGCTCTCACGTTTGTTTCAAAGTCACTGCCATCACCATCATACTCATCAGATATGCATTTGATTGATAAGCATTTTACATTGTTTAAATAACTTACTCTGGCAATTGCCGCAATTTCCATATCGCAAATATTACATCCCAAAGCGAATCGAGCTTCCTTATCCTCTGTTTTTTCTACAAATATATCACCTGATGCATCAACAGCTTCCTTGATTTCCGGGTAAATAGACTTGAGTATTTCTATTAACTCCTCATCAAGATAAATATACATATCTTTCATGTCGCCATACTGATGTTCAACCACATCATCTATACATGATGTGTCAAAATCATAATTTATACATTTGCTGACATAGAATAAATCGGATACCTTTAAGCTTGGATCAAGTGCTCCCGTAACACCAAAGTTCAAAATCATTTCCACATTATATTTAGTAATAAGATACTGAGTTGTCATAGCAGCATCGATAAGTCCCCAACCTGACTTTACGGCATATACTTCATTACCGTTGATGACAGTTTTAAAACAAGTAAATGCTCCATCATCAAATTCTTCAATTTCGTAACTGCTTTTTAAAAAAGCCTCCAATTCTCTTTCAATTGCAATAACAATACCTATTTTTTTCATTTTGTTTCTGTTCCTTTCTTTTCTTTTTCTTACACCTCTAGTCTGTACACATAATCATCCATAAAAAATCCGTTTCCAATATCATTCTTCTCCTCACGGATAATCCTGAATCCCATATGATCATAGACCTGGCAGGCATCATTTCCACGATTAACATTGAGTTCAATACCATATAGACCTGCTGCCTTAGTTTCGTCTTTTATAAAATCAAGCATCTTTGATGCATATCCTTTTTTTCTCTCTGTCTTGTACAAATAGAACTTACTTAGATACATTGCACCCTCTCTCGGGTAAAATGCCGTAAATCCAACTACTTTATCATCTGCTTTTACAAAATAATACCTATAACCATTTTCTAGCTGTTCTCTTATGGCATCTTCTGTCTGAAACATTTGAAGCATATAATCATTTTGGGTCTTTCCAATCAGGGGATCAAAATGCTCTCTGACAATTGATGTTGCCATCACGGACATTTCACTTATACCCTTATCGTCATCTTTTGATAATTCTATAAAATACATATGAGCATTCTCCATTTTCAGTCATTTATACTTACATCCACTTGCATCCACAGTCATTACAAATGTACTTTTTCACATGATAACTGTGAAAAAATAATACTCTGACTCTTTCATCAATTTCCTTTATCCCGGTGCCCCTGCACTCAGGACATATTTCATGCTGCCCCCATAATGATGCAAGTTCAGCGTCCTCTCTATTATTATCTTTGCTATTACTCAAAAAACTCGTGCCCCTTTTTTCATTGTTTTATTTTCTTATATCACCTATCATACCATACTTCCAACAGCAAAACTACAGTTGGGTGTGTTTCTGACTTTTCTAAACCCAATTTACCATATCACTCATTTTTGTCTGCAAATTCGAAACGATATACCTGAAAGGCTGAAATCTTACATATATTAACACATGATTTTCCCTCAATTTCCTTGTTTGCTCATTTACATGATGTTATAATTCTCATAAAAGAATTATATCCCCCACAAAGAAAAAGATTGTTGCAAGCATATTTTTGAAAGGACATTGTATGAGAGGAATTTATTCAAACAAAACAGAAATCAGACATCAGGTGTTTACCGAGATTGCCAAAATGGCATATGAGGGCGGTGATTTTTCACGAATTGAGGAGTTGCCATATAAGCTTGTGCCCGGAGAGATGGGTACCTACTACAACAATATATTTCTCGAGAGAGCAATCATCGGTGAGCGTCTGCGCGCGACTATGGGACTTCCTATCAGAAACTTTTCTGAGCACTCACTTTTGTCGGAAGGAATCGACAAGAGTGCAATCGACGAGAAATACTATGACCCTCCTCTTGTAAATATTATCAAGTTTGCATGCCACGCTTGTCCTGAAAAAAGAACCTTTGTTACCAACGGTTGCCAGGGCTGTCTTGAACATCCGTGCGTTGAGGTATGTCCGAAAAAAGCCATTTCCATGGTTGACGGTCACTCCGTGATAGATGAGGAGAAGTGTATCCATTGTGGCAAGTGTGTCAACGCCTGTCCATACAATGCAATCGTCAAACAGGAACGCCCATGTGCTAAGGCTTGCGGAATGAATGCCATCAAATCAGACCAGTACGGAAGAGCAGATATCGATTACAATCTCTGCGTTTCCTGTGGTATGTGTCTTGTAAGCTGTCCCTTCAGTGCAATTGTTGATAAGAGTCAGATTTTCCAGACAGTACTGGCTCTTAAAAGTGATACACCTATTTATGCTGCTATCGCTCCTTCATTTATAAATCAGTTTGGTGAAGGTGCTGACGAAGTTCACATGAGAGCAGCTCTTAAGGAACTTGGTTTCGAAGATATGATTGAAGTTGCAATCGGTGCAGATTTGTGTGCATTGCAGGAGGCTGAAGACTTTTTAAATGAGGTTCCTGAAAAGATTCCATTCATGGGAACATCCTGCTGCCCTGCCTGGTCAGTCATGGCAAAGCAACAATTCCCTGAATACGCTAACTGCATTTCCATGGCTCTTACACCTATGGTTCTTACTGCGAGAATGATAAAGAAAGATCATCCTGACTGCAAGGTTGTTTTCATTGGACCTTGTGCTGCCAAAAAGCTTGAGGCCAGCAGACGAAGCGTTAGAAGCGAGGTCGACTTTGTTCTTACATTTGAGGAGATGGCCGGAATATTTTCTGCAAAAGGCATAGACCCAAAATCAATCAATGTATCAAGTGAGCTTACACAAAAATCAAGTGCCGACGGAAAAGGATTCGCTGTGAGCGGCGGTGTTGCACACGCAGTTACAAATGTTATCAAAAAGCTTGACCCTGACAGAGAAGTCAAAGTTGTCAGCGCTGAAGGACTTGCAGACTGCAAGAAAATGATGATGCTTGCAAAAGCCGGCAAATATGATGGATATCTTCTTGAAGGCATGGCATGTCCCGGCGGTTGCGTCGGAGGCGCCGGAGTTGTCAGCGATATAAAAAAAGCTGCCAAAGTTTTGGAATCTGCCAAAACCAAGTCAGCTCTTAAGACTTCAAACGAAACCGAATATAAGGATTATCTTGATCTGATAACTGCTAATGAAAACTAATAATCGGATATTCCATAAAACAATCCCCCTTAAGTAGATTATGGTTATATACCTTGTCTACTTAAGGGGGATTATATCATTAATCCTAACTCCTTATACTTAACCTTTATTTAGTGCAAGCTATGAGTTATGCTCCGATTCTCATCTCAACCTGTGAGTTAACTACTATTATTTCATCTACCGACACACCGAGTACTGTTGAAAGAACAACTAAATTATCGATTGTTGGTAATGTATCCCCCTTCTGCCACTTGTAAATTGCATTAGGAGTGGCAAACCCGAATATATCCTGAATATCCTTTACGGATAAACCTGCCTGCTTTCTTAAATCCTTAATATTATTTCCTGTTCCTATCATATCAATTGTTGGCATTGTAAACATATACTTTTCTCCTCCATTTAATCATCATACTGTTTTTGTTAATAAGTAAAAAATGTATCTTTGATTAGGCGGTTACTCCTATATGTCTCATTTATATTTTCTTCTCCGGCTTATAATATAAACTGAAAAGCAAATAAAAAAACCGCCTACCCCATAAAAGATAAGCGGTTCAATGATTGATATAACTACAAATAATCTATAGTATAATAATCAGCAAAATTCATGTTTCTTTTGCAAATCACTTATCTCATATGCGAGCACTGTAACATAACCATGCACCTTATGGGTATTATGATGCATCGCCACTCTATTTCTATATACGTTATGATAAGTATTAACATTGCTATTAAACATAAATTTCTCCTTTCCTGATTATTTTATCATATGCTCGTTTTTTTAGTACAAGCCAACTATAACACATCTTCCAGATTTTGTCATTATACCTGTGGTAGAAAAATTACATTTTTTTCTTTTCTTCTATCCTATATAAAATTCTATTTAGATTCCTTGTTTGAATAATGTTCTTTTGCTTTTAACAACATTTCTTCTTCCGTTTTTTTGTCTACTTCATAAGGATAACTCTTCATTATTTTATAAAAATTATCATAGTGCTTTTTAGCTTTCTTTTCATCCTGCTCAACAAACAATGAATACACATATTGAATTCTTGGAGTAGATATCATATTTGCTGCCATTTTCAAATATTCATTCAATTCTTTATCCTTATACATTTCATCTATTTTTTCTCTCGGATAATCTAACATAATCATACAATAAACCATTTCCTGTTTTACTATATTTTTATGTACGCCTGCAATCTTCTCCACATGTTCAAGAATATATTCTCCCAGATTCATTGCCTCTTCCAGTTTCCACAAATCAATTAGTCTCATAAACTTATTGATAATTACACTGGCACTTATTGAATCTTCTATCTTGTCTTCCATTTCTATCTCAAATAATTCTTCCGGGATTTCTCTCAATCTCTTTCCCTCTGTGATTTTTTCAAAAATAGAAAATGTATTTGCAAACGCTTTGCGGGCTTTCGGATTTTTTTTAAGTGTAATAATATTCTTTCCGTCATTGTCCAACTGACTTGAAGACATTGGAACTCCGTTTAATATTGCGCAGGCAACACCAACCACTATAAATAGTTTCAGGGCTGCATCCACAATTGCATTTCCACCAAATACCAACAATACAATCAATGCTAAGATTGCTGTTATGAGATTAATTAATACTCCTCCTAAATTGTACAATACATAAGGAATTTCATCTCCATTATCTTTTGGAGGAAGCATAATACACTGTCCCCCCGTTCCGGGAATGGAATATTTCTTAATTTTCAATTTGCCGTTATCCTTCAAAATTATTATGTTGCCAACTCTGAAAGAAGAAAAATCATATCCGCTGATTAATCCGAAAATAAGATGTCCTGCTTCATGAATAACAAGATGAACAAACATCATTGTAAACATAATAACAACGGCCAACATACATATAATTATGTTATTCACAGCAGTACCATCTTCCCCAAATAGATACCTGCTTATTTCTACTCCCTCGATACCTGCAACCCATCCCGATACCATAAGCGCTATCATTGACGCCACACTCATCATATTTACTTTTGATTTCTTCTTTTCCATCATAAAACCTCCACCATTTTTCCACTATTCAAGAGTGCTCTCGCCTTCTATTCCTCTTCCGGCCAGAACAGATCATCCAGACTTTTATTTAATGCCTTGCAAATATCAATACAAAGGGAAATACTGGGATTGTATTTTCCGGCTTCGATAAGTCCTATAGTTTGCCTTGCCACATTAACTTTGTCGGCCAACTGCTCCTGCGTCAAATCGCACTCTATTCTTGCAATTTTCATTCGCTTATTCTTCATCTTCTACATCAGCCTCCTTGACTTTCTTATCTGAATTCCTTTCACTGATTCTTATCAAAGTATACATCGCTGCAAAGAATAAAACACCCCACATTATCGCCATCTTAATCACAATTATCACATTGTCTATGTTCATAGACTTGCCCTCTTTTAAACTTGATAAGAACATCACCGAACCAAATATTATACTTCCACCAAAACATCTTAATGCTAATGCTTTAACTCTGGTCAATTCACTCTCATTTCGCTTTTCAGCGGTATTTTTCTTTTCGAAGGTTAACCAGCCTTTCTTTACTGCAATAACGGTAAATATAGAAAGCGGAATTATCCATATAATAATATTAGATGCATAATACAAAACGCCATCGGTAATTAACGATAATACAACGTCACCTAAAGCAAATGTAAATAACATTGCAATTAATATATATCTAAATGTTTTATAATGCATTTCCAGCAGACATTCATCTGATTTTTCCACAAACAGAATGCCTTTTCTTTTCTCATCAACAAGATAGATTACTGCCCCAATAACTAAAGATATAATCTCAAGACTATATCCTACAAACGGTACTTCAAAAGATACCTTTATCACAATTGAACAAATTGCCAAAAAAATCATGGCAACAACAGTATAATAGCAATATTTTCCTGATTCCCCAATAATTCTTTCATCTTCTTTAAAAATATAATTGTTACTTTTCATAATAAACCTCCCATACTAATCAACAATAATTCATAATCAAGCACGCACTCTCAAGCGAGTCTGAATTTTGATAACAATACAATATCACACCTGCAAGTAGAATGCAATATATATATTACATTTTGTATTATTATGATTACTTTATGTGGTAGATATATGATATTTTGCTGCAATTAGCCGGCATTCTATTTGCCATACAGTTTGCCATCGCCACGAGATAACTTGCGTAGGAAGTTATCGACTGCGATAGCGATTGTTTACAATCGCGAAAGCCACGAGATTGAATCGGCAGTTATCTCACATCCGATATGATAAAAGGCTGTCGCACAAACTTTTTTCATTGTCCGTGTGACAGCCCGATTTATTTTTTTATTCCATCAGTTCTTTTATTACTTCCTTAACTGTTCTGATTTTATTTTCTTTTCCAACTTTTCCTCCACAAAATAAAAGTGCATTATCTACATCACCTTTTGCGGCATTAATTAATCTTTCTGTTATGCAATATGGAATCTGTGCCGGATTACAATGCTTAAGGCAGGAAAGACATTTCTTTGGCGTAAACTTTTCGCCGGCATTTACCCTTTGCATAAACAAATTGTTAATTGCACGTCCGGGCATTCCCACAGGACTTTTGACAATTACCACATCCTCTTCTTTTGCATTTATGTACGCTTCCTTATATTCTTTTGCAGCATCGCATTCTTCTGTGGGCACAAACCTTGTAGCCACCTGAACGCCCTGAACTCCAAGTTCAAATGCCTTCTCAACATCTTTCTTTTCACTGATTCCGCCTGCAAGAATTACCGGAATTTGCTTTTTGTATTTTTCTGCATATTCTTTAACTATGGCAATAATGCTTTTTACATCTTCATCATAGTTATCTATCTTGTTTGTTATTTCCTCCTGTTTAAATCCCAGATGTCCTCCTGCCAATGGTCCCTCAACGACAACCATGTCTGCAGTTGTTCCATATCTCTTATCCCAAAGCTTTAACAGAACCTTTGCTGACTTTTCGCTGGAAACAATCGGTGCAATTTTTGTTTTAAATCCTTTTACATACTCCGGAAGTTCAGTGGGTACTCCCGCACCTGAAATAATCAGATTAGCCCCTGCCTTCACTGCTTCAATTACAATCTCTTTATAATGATTGCTTGCAACCATTATATTAAATCCAATAATTCCACTTGGTGCTATTTTTCTTGCTTTTGCAAACTCTTTCTTTATTGCTCGGAGATTCGCCTCGAAAGTATTTTCATAAAAATCCGGTTCCCTAAATCCAATTTGAGCTGTTGAAATAATTCCAATACCACCTTCACTTGCAACGGCTCCGGCAAGATTTCCAAGGGAAATTCCAACGCCCATTCCTCCTTGAATAAGAGGAATCTTTGCTTCCAAATTACCTATTTTCAAAGGACCATACTTCATCACTTTATTAATCTCCTTACATCTGTTCTAGCTTGCTACATTTATTTATACATTTATTTTTACATTTATTTTTACATTTGTTTTCTACATTTTTCTGAATCTGTCGTATCTTCTTGTGGCAATTTCTCGTCCTGATAATTTTACGCTATCAGTTATAAAACGTACTAGTTCACCTTCAATTTGCTCTACCACTTCATCCATCGTTTCTTTTGTAAACTTCTCCGGTTCATCAAATACTTTTTCAATTATATTCATTTCAAGCAAGTCCATTGATGTCATTTTCATCATATCCGCCGACTTTGGTGCCTGCTTTCCGTCTTTAAGAAGAATACTTGCAAAACCTTCCGGACTGAGTATTGAGTACACTGAATTTTCCAGCATCCATACTTCGTCTGCAACTGCCATTGCCAATGCGCCTCCGCTTCCGCCTTCGCCGATAATCAATGAAACTATCGGTGTTTCTATAGCAGACATTTCAAAAAGATTTCTGGCAATCGCTTCGCCCTGCCCACGCTGTTCTGCCTCGACTCCGCAAAATGCTCCGGGCGTATCTACAAGGCAAATAACAGGTCTGTTAAATTTCTCAGCCTGCTTCATTAAGCGAAGTGCCTTTCTGTATCCGTCAGGATTTGGCATTCCAAAGTTTCTCTTTATATTATCTTTTGTATTCGCACCTTTTGCCTGAGCAATCACAGTTACCGGCACACCGTGAAACAATGCAACTCCACCGATAATCGAAAGGTCATCTTTGAAGTATCTGTCACCGTGCAGTTCAATAAAATGATCAAATAACTTTTCAATATAATCCTGCGCCACCGGCCTGTCATTTCTTCTGGAAATCTGAACTCTTTCCCACGGGGTGATAGTTTCACTTTTCTTTCGCGGGGTAACTTCTTTTTTGACTTTATTTTCATCATCTGCTATGAATTCTGATTTTCCTACTCCTGATATTCCTACTTCGTTTTTTTCTAATTCGCCACTATTTGCTATATATATCTCTGTTTTAATTTTTTCTTTGGAAAGACTATGAATTCTCAGGATATCCGCCAATGTACTTTTCAATTCGCATCTCTCAACAATCCTGTCCACAAATCCGTGTTCCAGTAAATATTCAGCTCTCTGAAATCCTTTCGGCAGTTTCTGACCAATTGTCTGTTCAATAACTCGCGGTCCTGCAAATCCGATAAGGGCTTTGGGCTCCGCGAGAATAATATCTCCAAGCATGGCAAAACTTGCTGTAACCCCTCCTGTTGTAGGATCCGTGAGCACGGACACATAAAGATTTCCAGAATCATGATGTCTCTTTAGTGCCGCAGAAGTTTTGGCCATCTGCATAAGAGAGATAATTCCCTCCTGCATTCTCGCTCCGCCTGAGCAGGAAAAAATAATCACAGGAAGATTTTCTTTTGTGGCCCTCTCTACCATAGCTGTAATTTTTTCGCCAACGATTCTTCCCATACTTGCCATCAGAAATCTTCCATCCATAACTCCAACTGCAGCTGAATAGCCGTTAATTTTCAGTTCTCCGCAAATAACAGCCTCATCAAGTCCTGTTTTTTCTCTAAGCTCACTAACACGCTCAGTGTATCCGGGAAACTCAATGGGATTCATCACTTCCATTCCCTCAAACCAAGGAATAAAACTGCCCTTATCTCCAATCATCTCAATTCTTCTCTTGGCATGAACTCTGAAATATCCACCACATTTAGGACAGACATAACCCGCCTCCCTGGCTGTCTTTGCAAGAACAACAGCCTTACATTTTCGGCATTGTCTGAGAAGACCATTTGGAACATCTTTAGTTTTGTTGCTCCCCGAAAGTGCATCTATCGCTCTGTTTTCACTTCCTAACGGGACTCTATTTCTGTTTATAAGCATCTGAAGTTTCAAGACAATTACCTCCTTGATTAGATTAACACTCGTTTGATTACTTGTTTCACGGACTATAGTTTATTAAACGCAATCGTATTATTTCATACGCACTTATAAAATAACAATTTACTTATAAAATTGTTATTTATTAGATGTTTTGTTTTCATATAAAATATTGAATGTTCGTACCACAAGCAATTTTTTGTTCTGGTACGTATTCACTTTCCCAAGATATTTCTTAGAGGTACGTACCACAGGCATTTTTTTGTTCTGGTACGTATATACTTTCCCAAGATATTTCTTAGAGGTACGTTCCACAGACAATTTTTTGTTCTGGTACGTATTTACTTTCCCAAGATATTTCTTAGAGGTACGTATCACAGGCATTTTTTTGTTCTGGTACGTATATACTTTCCCGAGATATTTCTTAGAGGTACGTA
>SVDZ01000003.1:231740-255432 GCA_015057625.1 Lachnospiraceae bacterium
CTTAGAGGTACGTATCACAGGCATTTTTTTGTTCTGGTACGTATATACTTTCCCGAGATATTTCTTAGAGGTACGTATCACAGGCATTTTTTTGTTCTGGTACGTATATACTTTCCCGAGATATTTCTTAGAGGTACGTTCCACAGACAATTTTTTGTTCTGGTACGTATTTCCGTTCCCGCGACTATAATTACCGCGACTATAATTACCGCAACTATAATTTCCACAACAATACTTCTTGAATCTATACTTCCCGCAACTATAGTTCCCGGTTAAAGGCTTCAATAAAACTTACGTCGTAATCACCTTTTACGAATGTCTTATCACAAAGTATGTCATACAAATAATCTACATTTGATGTGATTCCCTCTATCACCACTTCACCAAGGGCTCTTCTCATTTTTTTGATTGCCTCGCTTCTGTTTCTTCCGTGTACTATTAATTTGGCAATCATTGAATCATAAAATGGTGTGACATCACATCCGGAATAGACTGCGGAATCAACTCGAACTCCGTTTCCGCCAGGCATGTAGAGGCCTGAAATATGTCCGGGACATGGGCAAAAATTCTTTCTTGGATTTTCTGCATTTATTCTGCATTCTATAGCATGCCCCTTTGGCAACACTTCTTCCTGTGATACTGAAAGCTTATATCCTGCCGCTATGTTTATCTGTTCTTTAATCATATCGAGGCCTGTCACCATCTCTGTAACCGGATGCTCAACCTGAATTCTTGTGTTCATTTCCATAAAATAAAACTTACCTGATCTCTCCAACAAAAATTCTATTGTTCCTGCACTCTCATAGTTAACAGCTTTTGCAGCTCTGATTGCAGTATCTGCCATTCTATTTCTTGTTTCCTCATCCAAAACAATGGTAGGTGATTCCTCTATCATTTTCTGGTGATTTCTCTGAACAGAGCAATCCCTCTCACCTAAATGAATTACATTTCCATATGAATCTGCCATTATCTGAAATTCAATATGTCTTGGATGTTCTATATAATGCTCGATGTACATTCGGCCATCTCCAAACGCCATCTCACTCTCTTTCTTCGCCGTATTAAATGCAGCCTCAAATTCAGACTCCTTTGCTGCAACGCGCATTCCTTTTCCGCCGCCGCCAAGTGCCGCTTTAATAATAACCGGATAGCCGATTTCTTTTGCAATTAAAATGCCCTCGTCGCAATCTGTCACAACTTTGTCGCATCCGGGAATTACAGGCACACCCGCCTTTATCATAGTTTCCCTGGCAAGAGCCTTGTTTCCCATAAGATTGATAATATCGGAATTTGGTCCCACGTATTTTATCCCGCATTGCTCACACAGTTCTGCAAATTCTGCATTTTCAGACAGGAAACCGACCCCGGGATGAATGGCATCGACCCCCGCTGAAACAGCAGCACTCATGATACTTTCCATATTGAGATAACTCTCGCTGGATTTTGTTTCACCTATACAAATTGCCTCGTCGGCCAGCTGAGTGTGGAGAGCTTCCCTGTCCGCAGTGGAATAAACTGCCACTGTCTCTATCCCCATCTCTCTGCAGGCTCTTATTATTCTCACTGCAATCTCACCGCGATTTGCAATCAATAATTTTTGTATCATCTCAATACCTCTCTGTCTTATCGACTAATTAATGTCCTATTGATTTTTTCATAACAAATTTACTCACCAACCACAAATGTAAGTTCTGCAGATACAACCTTCTTGCCATCAACACTTGCAACTGCCTCACCCACTCCGAGAGGTCCCATCTGTCTGATTATTTTTGTTTCAAGTTTTAGTTTGTCGCCGGGCTTTACCATACCTCTGAATTTGCATTTGTTTATGCCGCCGAAATAGGCGGTCTTTCCCTTATTATCTTCCTGGCTTAAGATTGCCACTGCTCCTACCTGCGCAAGCGCTTCAACTGTAAGAACTCCCGGCATTACCGGCTGCCCAGGAAAATGCCCTGCAAAAAAATCTTCTCTGAAAGTCACACATTTGTAACCGATTGCATATTCTCCCGGCTTGTAGTCTTCTATATAATCCACCAATAGAAATGGATGTCTGTGTGGAATAATCTCCTGAATTTGCTTTATATCTAACATTTTCTTCCTCACTATCTGATTTTTCAGTTTAACTTCAATTCTCTTCCACATTACCCAACAGGAATGTGTCTGAATTCTTGAATTAGTCTCCCACTGTAAACAATGGCTGTCCGTATTCAACCAGCTGTCCATTCTGAACAAGAATTTCTTTTACTATTCCGTCAACCTCAGCCTCAATATCATTCATCAGCTTCATTGCCTCAACGATTGCAACAGTCTGACCTTTCTTAACAATGTCACCGACTTTAACAAATGGCTCCGAGTCCTCAGCCGGCGCCAGATAAACTGTTCCGACTAACGGGGTCTTAATAACATTTTCTGCTTTATTCTCCGGAACTTCCTTCACATAAGTTTCAAAGTTATTATTGCTGATATCTATATTGTCATTATTGTCTGTACCACTAGCATTATTGATGATGTTTATACTGCCATTATCGGCTATACTGTCACTGTCAAATTTCATACAATTATCTGTCTTATTCTTACTAAGTTTGATTTCCAGATTTCCTTCCCTAACCTGCAATGCAGTTAAATCAGAATCAGACACTGCCTTAATCAGTTCTTTTATACTGTTAATATCCATCTCTATACTCCTGCCATAATTTTAATTTATGCACCTCATGATTTCATTAAGCACTGTATTTTTTCACTGCCAATGTTGCATTGTGCCCGCCAAATCCGAGAGAATTGCTCAGTGCAACGTTGACCGGCTGACTCACACCATGTCCCAGCACGTAGTCAAGGTCGCATTCTTCATCCGTCTTATTTGTGCCAACTGTCTGGTGAATGTAATCGTCGTTTATTGACTTGACGCATGTGATAAACTCAACGCCACCTGCTGCACCCAACAAATGCCCTATCATTGATTTTGTGGAATTTACTTTAAGATTGTCTGCATCTTTTCCAAAGGCCTTTCTGATTGCCCTTGTCTCAAACAAATCATTGTGATGTGTGCCTGTTCCGTGAGCGTTGATATAATCAACATCTGCCGGCTTAAGGTTTGCTTCATTCATGGCAAACTCCATAGCCTTTGCTGCTCCTTCTCCATCCTCTGCCGGTGATGTAATGTGGAAGGCATCACATGTAGCTCCGTAACCAACCACCTCTGCAAGAATATTTGCGCCGCGCTTCTTTGCATGTTCAAGCTCTTCAAGAACAACTATTCCTGCACCTTCACCGATTACAAATCCACCTCTCTCCTCATCAAAAGGAAGGGACGCTCTGTTCTTATCAGTTGACTTTGACAATGCCGTGAGACTTGAAAATCCAGCCACACCAAGCGGGGTGATAGAGGATTCCGTACCTCCTGCAACCATGACATCGGCATCATTCATCTGGATAGTTCTGAAGGCTTCACCGATAGAGTGAGTTCCTGTGGCACATGCGGTAACTACATTTACACACTTGCCCTTGAGCCCCAGATCAATTGCCACATTACCTGAAGCCATATTTGTAATCATCATTGGAACAAGAAGTGGTTTAACTCTTGAAGGCCCCTTCTCATTTAATTTTTTCTCTTCACTTTCCATCTCCTCAAGTCCACCAATTCCGGAACCTACACATACTCCCATTCTGAACGGATCCTCATTTTCCGCCTTAAGTCCTGACTGCTCCCAGGCTTCTCTTGCTGCTGCAATTGCGTATTGAGAAAAAACAGACATTCTCTTTGCCGCTTTAAAATCCATTCTCTCCTTTGCCACAAATCCCTTGACCTCAGCTGCAAGTTTTACGTCAAAATCTGCTGTGTCAAACTTTGTTATCCCGTCAATTCCAACAGTTCCTTTTTTAACATTCTCCCAAAACTCGTCAACTGTATTTCCAATAGGAGTAATTGCTCCCATTCCTGTAACTACGACTCTTCTCATACCTAGCCTCTCCTCTATTCTTATAAATCCCATCTTCATTTCACTTAGAATCAGGGAATGTATTCATCTTTATTGCGCTACATACCGCCATCAACACTTATGACCTGTCCGGTAATGTAGCTGCTCTCATCTCCTGCCAGAAATGCAACCGCATTAGCAATCTCTTCCGGCTTACCAAATCTGCCAAGAGAAATATGTTTGCCCGCCTCATCTTTCACTGACTGAGGAAGCTTGTCTGTCATATTGCTCTCCACAAATCCCGGTGCCACCGCATTTACTCTTATATTTCTCGCTGCAAGTTCCTTTGCCGCTGACTTTGTCATTCCAATGATCCCGGCCTTTGAAGCTGAATAATTTACCTGCCCCGGATTTCCCATAATTCCTGAGACCGAAGAAATGTTAATAATACTTCCGCTTCTTTTTTTAATCATATATTTTGACACAAACTTCATACAGTTAAATGTACCCTTGAGATTTGTATCAATAACTTTATCAAAATCATCCTCATCCATTCCGATAAGAAGTCCATCCCTGGTTACACCCGCATTGTTGATTAGAATATCAATCTGTCCGTATTCTTTGTAAATACAATCAACAAATTCTTTGCATTTCTCATAATCAGAAATGTCGCACTGCACACTTTTTGCTACACCGCCTAACTGCTCAATTTCATACTCAACCTGACTTGCTGCTTCAGCTGAGCCGCAATAATTTATAATTACCATGGCTCCACTGCCTGCAAGTTTTTTCGCCGTTGCCGCCCCAATACCTCTTGATGCCCCTGTTACAATCGCAACTTTTCCTTCTAATCTTCGCATATTTTCTCCTTCAACACCTCAACGTCTTCAAATGTAGCAACGTTGTATACTTTTACATCTCTGTCTATTTTTCTGAGAAAACCGTTCAGTGTTTTGCCCGGACCGATTTCCACAAATGTATCTACTCCCATGTCAATCATATTTCTCATACTCTGTTCCCACATAACTGAAGATGAAACCTGCTTCTCAAGTAAATCCTTTGTTTCTGAAATATCTTCAACCGGCTTTGCGTTTACATTAGTCACATAAGGAATTGCAAGTTTATTCCACTCCACCATCTCAAGATTTTCTCTGAGTTTTTTTCCTGCCGGAATAAGAAACTTTGAGTGGAAGGGACCACTGACATTAAGTTCAACGGTTCTCTTTGCACCGGCACTTTGCAAAGCCTCGCCGGCTTTACTTACAGCATCTTTTTTCCCCGTGATAACAATCTGTCCCGGACAGTTATAATTTGCAATGTCCACATCCTCAATGTCCGCAATAACATCTGACACGTCATCCCCTGTCATTCCAAGGACTGCCATCATTGTTCCTTCATTATTTGGAACTGCACTGTCCATATAAATGCCTCTTTTTCTGACTAACGACACTGCATCAATATCATCTATGCCGCCTGCTACTGCAATGGCTGCATATTCTCCAAGGCTTAAACCTGCTGTAATATCTGGTACTATTTTTTCTGATTTCAAGTGATTTGTAATAGCGAGACAGGTAGCAACCAATGCCGGCTGGGTAAACTTTGTGTCGTTGATTTCTTCATTTTCTTCGAAACACACTTTCAGTAAATCAATATCCAGTTTCTCATTTGCCTTGTCAAAAGTAGCCTTTGCCACTTCACTGTTTTCGTAAAAATCCTTTCCCATTCCACATTTTTGGGAACCTTGTCCGGGATAAATAAATGCAATCTTACCCATGGTATCACCTCTCCTGTCACTTTTATTTTTTCTTATCTATTTTTTCTAATTTCAAGCCAACTGTTCTCTCACTGAAACAATGCTCTCTGTCATTTCATCCATCAACTTTTTAATCAGTTCCTCGCAGCTGCAACTTTCCTTTACCAAACCTGCAATCTGTCCTGCCATAACGCTTCCGTTAACTGTATCTCCCTCCACAACGGCCTTTCTCAACCCGCCGAGAGTCAGCCTCTCCAGTTCCTCCAAAGTTGCGCCTTCATTCTCAAGTTTCAGATATTCTCTCGTCATTTTATTTCTGAGTGTTCTAACCGGATGTCCGGTAGTTCTCCCCGTAACTTTTGTGTCTATGTCTTTTGCTTTGATCACTGCCTGTTTGTAGTTTTCATGAATGTTGCACTCATCAGTCACCAAAAATGCTGTCCCCATCTGGACACCTCTTGCTCCAAGCATAAATGCCGCCGCAACACCTCGTCCGTCGCCAATACCCCCCGCTGCAATGACAGGAATATTAACCGCATCAACAACCTGCGGCACAAGACTCATAGTAGTGGATTCACCAATGTGTCCTCCTGATTCGGTTCCCTCTGCCACAACTGCATCTGCCCCTAAACGTTCCATCATCTTCGCCATGGCAACGGACGCAACAACAGGAATAACCTTAATGCCCGCCTTCTTCCACATTTCCATATACTTAGACGGATTTCCTGCACCGGTTGTAACTACCTTAACGCCCTCTTCCACAATAACCTCAGCAATCTTATCTGCCTCCGGGTTCATAAGCATAATATTCACTCCAAAAGGTTTGTCACAAACTTCCTTGGTCTTTCTGATTTGATTTCTTACAAATTCGGCATCGGCTCCTCCTGCTGCTATAATTCCAAGTCCTCCTGCATTGGAAACTGCAGAAGCAATATGATAATCTGCAACCCATGCCATTCCTCCCTGGATGATAGGATATCTGATATCTAAAATTTCTGTTATTGTTGTGCTCATACGGCCCTCTCCTGTCATTTATTTACTGCTACTAACTTCAGCTCTAATTATTTGTGAGCCTCTATGTACTTAACTACGTCGTCAACTGTACTGATTTTTTCAAGATCTTCTGTTGGAATCTTAACTCCGAACTCATCCTCAAAATTCATAACAAGCTCAAACAAATCAAGGGAATCTGCTCCCAAATCTTCTTTAAATGTGGCTGTTAATACAACCTGATCTGCCTCTACTCCCAACTGCTCCACGATTAATTCTTTTACTTTCTCAAACATTTTTTCTTTCCTTTCTTTAATTCACATTGAATATATAATTAACAGTCTGTTGACTGATAATTGCATTTCTTGCAGCAAGACTGCCCTGATGATCTTGAATTGGGACTTCTAAAATTCCATATATGTTGCAGCCCATGTAAGCCCTGCACCAAAGCCCGACATAATAATTCTGTCGCCTCGTTTTATTTTCCCCTTCTCCACCAGTTCATTCAGCAAAATCGGTATACAGGCTGAAGAGGTATTTCCATATTCCGCCATATTTATTGGCACCTTTTTCATATCCACTCCAACTCTCTTTGCTATAGAAGAAACTATCCTCTCATTTGCCTGATGGAGCACAAACAAGTCGATGTCATCAACCTGCTTATCCATTTTCTGCAAAAGTTCCTTTATGCACTTTGGTACTCTGTCAATTGCAAATCTGAAAACCTCACGGCCATCCATTGAAATGTAATTGCTGTCTGAGGGCACTAATTCTTTGTTACCACCATTAATGTCCTTCTCCTCTTCTATTCCGTTTTCGATATTTTCACTTTCAAAAGGTATCTCCCTTTTTGCAAAATCATTCTCCATAAAAAGGGCTCTTCCTCCGGTGCCGTCTGCATGCATTACAGTATCAAATACTGCTTTCTCATCTTTTCTTATCACTGCTGCACCTGCACCATCGCCAAACAGAATACAGGTTTCTCTGTCGGTCCAATCAACCAATTTTGACAATCCCTCCGCAGCCACAATCAGCGCAGTTTCAATCCAGCCGGAATTGATATATGACTGCGCCGTATTGTAAGCCACCATAAATCCGGTACATGCGGTATTTATGTCAAAGCACATGGCATTGACAGCTCCAAGCCTCTCCTGAACATAACAGGCGGTATTGGGAAGTATTAAATTCGACGATACCGACGATACAATTATCAAATCGATATCTTTTGCGCTAAAAAATGGGATTTCACTTCCTGCATTTTGTATTGCTGACTTTGATGCCTCGTACGCCATCTGTGCCGTGGTTTCATTTTCCATCACGTGTCTTGCTCTGATTCCTGTCCTTTCACTAATCCACTCATCACTGGAATCTATAATATTTGTCAGTTCCTGATTACTGACTCTTCTCTTAGGAACATAAGCTCCTGTCCCAATTATTTTTCCAAACATTTTTTCCTCACATTTTGTCTTTATTCAGAAATGTTTTCTTTTTTCTTTGAACTATTCGTCTTAGAACGCCACTAATATACTCATTTAAAAAAACACCGTCAATGGATTTTGACGATGTTTTACAGCCTTTAAAAATGTTGTTTATTACAATACATTCTCATCATATTCGTATTGTATTTTACATTTTTTTACATTTTGTAAAGTAACTTAACCACTTTATTGAACAGCTTTTAATCATACTGTATAATTACTTATTTTTCGTTTAAAAATCATTTCAAATTTGATATAATACCTTCGTATGTGAAAAAAGACGGAAGACATCAAAGGAGGACATCATGGGCAATAACCAGGACAGACGTGTTATTAGAACCAAGCGCGAACTTGAGCTTGCTCTTATAAGACTTCTCAAGAAAAAAAGTATTCATAAGATAAGCATTAAGGAACTTGCTGCTGAGGCTGATATCACAAGAGCTACATTCTACAATTACTACCGTGACCCTTACGAGATGATCGAGCAAATGCAGGATAAAATTCTTGCGTCAATTCAGGACATAATAAACGAGACGACAGGTGGTGACACTTACGGTTTCTTTATTAGACTTTTTGAATATCTAAATGACGAGAATGTCCGTGCTGAAATTCTCTCATTTAATTCTGATAAGGGAAATGGATATGAGCGAATCGGCTACTGTATTCACAACAACTACATGCTTCGTTGGGGACAAAAGTTTACAGAAGCTCAGGCTGCAAACTACAAATATTACAGATACTACATCGTATTTGGTTGTATTGCAGTAGTAGAAAATTGGATTAAAAATGGGAAAGTGGAGACGCCTGAACAGATGGCACGAATTACCAACAGCGTTCTTCCAAAAGAAAAAATGTATTTAAAATCAGAGAAAGACTTAGCTATACAAAAAGAAGAACTGGCCGTATAATGGCCGGTTCTTCTTTTTGTAGCTCTTTTTTTAACTCTTTTTATTAACTATTTTTATACCAATTATCTTTTTTAAACCTTCATTAAATACTTTGATTGATGAAAAAGCGGATATAATTAACGAAATTATCAGTACTATCAAAAGTGCTTTTTTCCCGCCACCAATGTGCTTGTAAAAATTATATTTTACAAAGAATGCTCTTAATAATCTGTGTATTACAAATACACTTAAACTTCTTTCTCCGATTACTGTTAAAATATTTCTTTTACTTGGTATTAAACACATTACACAAGCTGTCATTAAGGATGCTACTATGTAGAATATCATTCTTAATTCTATTCCCTTTATGTTTCCTTTTCCCATTGAAAGATAACTTCTTTCACTGTAAAAGAACCCCATATACTTGTTTACTTCCTGTGTATTATAAAAAATTAGTAAAAATATTGCGATCAATATTATCACTGCTAATAATCTCATCCATATTTTTATATTTTTTATGCGCTCTCCATTGAAATAATAACCCGCCACAAAAAATGGCAGAAGTATTATTATTCTCGCAATGGTTGGGGCATTACATGTTGCATTATCTGTTCCGATAAGCAATCCAAAAATTATTGCGACAGTTATGCCCACATAAGGATTTAAATCTTTGAAATATGGAATGATAATCAACCATGCTGCCATTGCAAGCATATACCATGGTGCACTTTTTGTGGAAAATAGAGTGAGTGTTCTTCCTGCATTGAGAACTGCTATTTCCAGAAAATATAATGCAAAGAAATATATAAAATACAACAAAATATATCCTGCCAGTTTATTTACTCTTTGATCTTCTCTTTTCACAAAACTCTTTGAGAAAAATCCTGATACAAATACAAATGCAGGCATGTGAAAAAAGTAAATCCACTGAAATGTCGCATTGACGGTTCCTGTCTTATTGCTTATAGGAATTAAAAAATGTCCTACAACAACCAGATATATTAATACCAGTTTTAAATTATCCCAATATGCTATTCGTTCTTTTGATGCCATAATATTTTTAGTATCTCCTTAACTCATATGTTATCCGCGTAATTCATTTTTTCTCATCGCTTATAGAAGCGGGATTCTTGTCCGGCTGAAATAACTACAGCCATTTCTTTATTTTGAAATAAAGCAAACTAACTGTAACTATCAGCACACTGATAATTATTACTATCGGGTAGCCCCATTTTGCAGTGAGCTCCGGCATGTACTGAAAATTCATTCCATACCATCCTGCAATCACTGTAAGTGGCATAAACACTGTTGTTACAATTGTGAGAACAGTCATTATTCTGTTCTGCTTTATATCAAGATGTGCTTTATAGATATCTCGAATCTGCAATGCATGATCGCTCACTCCTATGGTGGCATCTTTCAATCTCTCAATTCTTCTAGAGAACAATTTAAAATATCGCAAATTGTCCTGTTTAAAGAAGTTATTCTCATTTTCTTCCAATTCCTGACTGAAATCAAGCAGTTCCTCGTAATGTCCGCGCAAATCTCTTATCTCTGTCCTGATGTCATTGACCCTGTCTGATACAAGTTCCTCAGCACCGGTGACAATACCATCTTCCATAATGTCGAGTTCCTTATCAATTTTCTCAATCATCTCTCTGTCATCTTTCACGATATATTCCAAGAAATCATAAATAAAACGTTCCAGACTTGGCAGTCTCCATTTTTTCGTATGTCTGATACTCTCAACAATTTTTCCTGCCACATCGCTATCATCTATAAATACGATTCCTTTTTCATCTAGCGCAAAATAAAATTCATGAGTCTTTGACATTTCTTCCCTGTCAGGAATGCAAAATGTTCCTGTTAGAGAGTCATAGTTAACCTCGGCTTTTGTAGAATAAATTCCCTTTGTCTCGGTTTCGATATCTATTCCCATATCGAAACTGTCTTTATTCGCCCTCCACTCTTTTGATGTTATGACTGCAACATATTGCTTTTTAGTTTTCTTTAATTCATCAAAATTTGTCTTATGCAGTTTTTCATTTATCAGGTAATACATAAAACCTCTCCATTATCTGTTATCAACTTTTTCCGGAAACATGTCGTGCTTTGTCATTCTCTCCCAGGCTACATCTTCCCACTTTGTTCCCGGTTTTCCGTAGTTACAATATGGGTCAATTGAGATTCCACCTCTTGGAAGAAACTTACCCCAGACCTCGATGTATTTTGGATCCATAAGTTTGATTAAATCTTTCATAATAATATTTACACAATCCTCATGGAAATCTCCATGATTTCTGAATGAGAACAAATACAACTTGAGAGATTTGCTCTCCACCATCTTCTGTTGTGGCACATAAGAAATTGTTATTGTGGCAAAATCCGGCTGTCCCGTAATCGGACAAAGACTTGTAAACTCCGGACAATTAAATTTTACAAAATAATCATTATCAGGATGCTTATTATCAAATGTTTCCAAAAGTGATGGATCATATTCTGTTTTGTATTCTGTTCCCTGACTTCCAAGTTTTGTTAAACCTTCATTTTCTCTCATGTTATATCTCCTATGCTTATAACTGAGAAGGAGATTGGACCCCTACTCAGTAAATTTTCTTACCCCCACCTTCACTTTGTTTAGAGGAGGGATTTTTGATATCAATTTGCCGGATCTTCAATTCCGTTTGCCTTGAATGCCGCTGCGCGGTCTATGCAGGTTCCGCACTTGCCGCAAGGCTTATCGCCGCCTTCATAGCAGGACCAGGTGAGATGATAAGGAACACCAATCTCAAGTCCCATCTTTATTACTTCTGCTTTATTCATTTTTACAAACGGAGCTTCAATTTTTAACTGATGTCCTGAGCCTTCCCATATAGCCTCGTTCATTGCATTGTTAAACACTTCTGAACAGTCGGGATATGCAAATCCTGCCGCATCATCTGCATGAGCACCGTAATAGATTACACTACACTCCTTGCTCAGAGCCAAGCTGGCTGCCGATGAGAGGAAGAGTCCGTTTCTAAATGGCACATATGTGCTTACAGGCACTTCGCCCTTTGTCGCCTCAATCTGCTGCGCATAACTTTCCTCAGGAATTTCTTCTGTGGACTGTTTTAAGAGTGAACAATTACTGTATTGAAAAATCTTTGCCAAATCCAAAAATAAATGTTCAACACCGTAGTACTCAGCCACATCTATTGACGCCTGTATTTCTTTATCATGTTTTTGTCCGTATGAAATAGACAATGCAATAACATTTTCTTTTCCGTATTTTTCAACTGCAAGTCCCAGTGATGTGGACGAGTCAATTCCTCCACTTAGCAGTACCATTGCTTTCATCAGTATTTCTCCCTAATATTTCTACCACATATATTCTGATCTGTTATTTATCTTCTTACTATTTCTCTGTCAGCTTCTCTGCAGAAAAACATCCCGGCTGCATCAGATACATCTGTGTCATAGGATCGTCTTTGAATTTTCCTCTGAGCTCAGCTGTGAATGTCTTTGTGTTATTCTTCTTGATCCCTCTTGCAGATACACAGCTGTGGTAGCCTTCGATAGTAACTGCCACATCTTCGCTCCCTGTTATTTCCTGTATTATATCTGCAATGTCCTGACCAATCTTTTCCTGTAACTGGAGTCTTCTTCCTACCATATCAACCACTCTGGCAATCTTTGAAAGTCCCACTACCTTGCCATTTGGAATGTAGGCAACTGTGGCTTTCATATCATACATAAGAGCCATATGGTGTTCGCAGTATGAGAACAAATCAATATCTTTCATAACAACAATCTTGGAATTGTTTGTCTGATCAACACCTTCCTCAAATGTTCTATTGAACATCTCTGCTATTTCATGATTTGTGTAATTCATTCCCGCAAATACTTCCTCATACATATTTGCCACTCTCTTAGGTGTATCCTTTAAACCTTCACGGTCAGGATCATCTCCAAGTGCAATCAATATTCCTCTGATATGTTCTTCAATAGCTTTCTTATCTATCATCTTAAACTCCTCTCTGATCAGGATTCCAAATTACTTTGTGCATTTGTATCTGAAGGCGAATGCCATTCATATTATTCTTAATCATGTAATCCACAATGTCCGCCGGCTCAATCATTCCAAAAATCGGACTTAAATATACATGACATTTTTCTGCCAATTTATATTTATCAATTATCTCTTTTGCTCTATTTAAATCTTCTATACTTCCAACCACAAACTTGACTGTATCATCTGCACTGACATTTTCATAATTGCTCATGCACATTTTGCTCTCGCAACCGCTTGTGGGTGATTTATAATCAACTGTAAATGAAGGTCTGTTTTTTGAATTTACTTTTGTAATATCAACTGAACCGTTAGTTTCAATCTCAACTCTGACTCCGGGAATCTCAGATAATCTGTCAATTAAAACATCAATTTCACTTTGAAGTAGCGGCTCACCACCGGTCAATGTTACATTCTTAACTTTTGTTTCCTCGACATAATCTGCAATTTCATCCGGCGTCATCTCACAATAATCGCAGTCAGGCTCATTTGCCCATTTTGTATCGCAGTAGGAGCAATTCAAATTGCATCCCTTGAATCTGACGAATACTGCAAGTTCTCCTGCTCTTGTGCTCTCGCCGTTGATACTAACAAATTTTTCAACTACTTTCATATATTATTCCTCATAAGCTGCCACATTATTTGGAGTCTCAAAAACTTCAACTCTGTGTACAGGAAAACCCGCTTCCTTAATTCTGTCAAAAAATAATTTTGCATAATTCTCTGCAGTCGGAATAAAAGGAACTTCAATCATTCTAAATTCCTCATCCCTAAGTGCTGCTAGTGTGGCAGGTTTCAGAGAATCCTTTTCATATATAAGACAGTGATCGAATTCATCACAAATGTCCTTAACAAGATTCTTTAAGTCATCAAAGTCGATAATCATTCCTCTTTTAGGCCCTTCTGACTGAAGATTCTCATGAGCGATTTCAACAACTACCTTCCATCTGTGGCCGTGAATATTACTGCATTTACCCTCATATCCTTTTAAAAAATGTGCTGAATCAAAGCACTGTGTCGTTTTCAAAAAATACATCTTTATTTCCTCCATTTAAGTATGGCAATCGTGGATAACAGAAAAAAGTCCCTCGGCTGTACCGAGGGACCTTTTATATTGATAAGTTCTACAACTATAGTCAAAATTCAATATTAGTATAATAGTCCGAGTTTTGTTTTTCGACAGGATGGTACAAATGAACTGTCGTATATAATTGCATTTATAAGTATAACAGTAACCGTGTTATTGTCAACCACCTAACGCAATAGATATCTACTTCTTCTTAATTACAGTAACTTTTGACCATTTGCTGTAATTCTTTACATTTTTTGAAATTACAATATAAGCTCTGACTTTAACATAATATTTTGATTTAGCTTTAAGATTTTTAATATTCTTTGTTGGCTTCTTTGAGGTGTAGAAGGTTGTATCTTTCTTAGGGAATTTCTTTGATTTAGAAATCTTAACCTGATATCCGTCAACACCTTTCACTTTCTTAAATGTAAGTTTAACTTTCTTTCCATTCTTTGCCCTTTTAACCTTTGTAACCTTTGTTGCAGGAACGATAGTTTTAGTTGTTACAGAGGCTGTAGTAGGTGCTACTGTTGTAGGTGCTACTGTTGTAGGAACTTCTGTAGTTTCTTCCTGAGAGTCTTCAATCACAATTGATTTATTTACACTATAAATACCTTCAAGTAACTGCTCCGGTGCGTATGAGAAAACACCTTCAGCAATTATATTAATATCTACATCAACAAATTCTGATGCCGCATCAATTAATGTCTTACCGTTTTTAATAAAATCATATCCATTTGATTCGTCTAACACATTAACTCCTGCTTTTCCAATAGCTGTCATTGATACCCCAAGTGAATTGTAACTTGGATATCCAAAGGCCTTGTATTTTCCATTCTCATCCTGGAATGTTGCTATTAAGTTAAGTGCTTTAGTAACGTAATCCTTTATTTCTGACTGTGGTACTGTAACATTGTGAGCCTTTGCATAAGCTTCATCCATATATGGAGCAACTGCGTCAAGATCCATTGACAAAGGATCAATACTGTCATAACTCTCCACGCATGATACAGCATATTCATAATCATCAATGATTGTCTTGATAAGTAAATCTCTGCTCACATTTGACTCAATGCTCATCTGTGATAAATCATAATCACCTGAGTCAAGGGCTTTTAATATTAATCCGTCACGACCATAAGCGCCATATGAATAGTAAGATGCCTCGTAGTTTCCAAGATCTGTGATTTCTGCCACAAGATTCATTCCCTCAATATCTGTACAGTCATATCCGAAGGTTGAGAGAAATTCTACTGCATAACTCATTGTTTTTAAGTTGAAAGCTTCTTCGCTATCCTTCATCTGCTTTAACTCTTCCAAGACATTTTCTACAGAAGCTTTATAAAACTCTTCTGCCTCAAATCCACATTTTTTCAACATTGTTACCATATATAAACTTGAACTGTACTCCAGAGATGGTTTTACGTTTCCTTCTTCAAAGACAAAGCTATACATATTCTCTGCAAGAAGTTTTATCTGCTTTTCAGCAATATCTTTATATTCCTTCATCTGCTCTTTATTTGGATTAAGACTTGCATCATCTGTAAATGAAGCCGGCATTGTATTATCGCCGAAAGCTCTGTAAGCAAAAGTAAGCTTATCTCCTTCTTTAACTGTGTATGCGTCGGTACCAACCATTGAGCTTTCACCGTTTACTATGAAATCCCAATATTTTCCGTTTTCAGCATTGTAATCCATTTCGTTGATAGTGATATAAGTTCCCCATGATTGAACTGATGCTGTGTAATCAATATCGTACTTTTCAAAAGCCTGAATAAAAGCATCAGTTGCTGTTGTTCCTTCATCAACAAGCATTACCTTCTTGCTTAATGATACTGTTTTTCCTGCAGTGTTTGCATTTCCAAGACTGTCCACTGCAACCCATACTGCTACCTTGCTTGTTTCCTCTTCCTCTGCTGATACATTCACCTGAGCAAGTGAAAATACCATAGTTGTCGCAATGACTAAAGACATTGCTTTTTTGCCTAAATTCTTAAACATTTTTTTCCTCCTGTAATTGTTTATAAGCATATTTATTATTAAGTTGAAAATACCTATTGTTTGCATTTCCAATCACTTAATCAAACTATTCCATACTTAATCTTTATTCTCTGGATTTTTTTAATCAGACTTTCTCCAAAGAAAAACATACATAATGCTGCGCCAAAACCGTGTTGCAAATCATAAGGTACCCCTGTGATATACACAAGCCTTATGGTCCTTGTGGATACATTCTGGCTCTCGGGATTCATTCCTGCATCCATAAGCAGGGACGCAAAATTCATAATCCCTCCATATATAATGAAACTTATCAAAAAGGTAAATATGGTCATTGTCACTACGTCTGCGTGAAGCTTCTTTCTCTGAAAAATCACGCCAACGGCCAGCCCCGCCGCTCCAAAGGCGTACAACCACCATCCTGCAAAGCCTTCCAATGAATTATTTTTCTGTGTGATAATATAAACTGTAAGTCCTAATAATTCCGATACAATTATGGAAATCACAGGTCCCATTATCAGTTTGAAGCTGTTGTCAGTCCTGCCTGTACTCTCCTCAAAAAGTGAGTCTGCTTTGATGTCCACCCTGTTAAATACCAGTCCGCTCATAAATCCAATTAGCCCCCAGCAAACCATCTGCCAAGGTGTCCATGGCCCCTGCCCGTCAAATATGTTGCACACCAATCTTCCAAGAGCTCCAACTAAGAATCCCGCCTCAGGTCCTAAGGATATTCCGGATACTACCACAAGAGCTGTTCCCGCGTGCAGCGGAATTGTGTGAGTGCATATTACATTTCCCATAGCAGTAAATGCAGTCATTGATGATATTAAAACCACATCTCTGGCCCTGGGTTTTCTGTATTCAAACATAATAAGGAATGGAATTATCACAACTGCTAAAACCAAAAGACTCATCAGAATGTAATGCCTCTGCTCCATAAAAAAATAAAAAACCGAAAATACAACCGGCAGCATTATGGCAATGACAACAACTGACATAATCCTTCGCTTTCTTACATTCTTAAGAAACAATTCCTCATCAAAAGTTCTTCTGGAGTTACTTTTCTTCTTACCATCTCTCACCGGTCGCTCCCTCCTTTCGGATTGGAAGTTTTCGGATTAGATTTTTTTTGATTGGAAGTTTTCAATTTGGAAGTTTTTTCATTTCCATCGGAAATCCTATCTAATACATCATTTACAGTAATACAGTTTTCTGCAATTCCCTTCGTCATTCTGCTGACTTCTGTGGTAAAAAACATATTCTCCCCGAAAAAACTGTACTTCTCATCAGATGCCACAATGTCTCCGTCAAACATAAATGCGCAATGAGTCGCATGATTTGCCGCAAACTCCATATCATGAGTAATGATTACTATGGTCTTGCCTTCACTTTGAAGTTTCTTCAATATATCAGCAAGTTTTTCCTTAAATTCACCGTCAAGTCCCTTTGTGGGTTCATCTAAAAGAAGAATATCAGGCTCTGTGAAAAGTACCTTTCCAAGAGCAAGTCGTTGCGCCTGACCTCCACTGAGATCATACGGATGCATCTTTCTGCATTCCTCAATATCAAGGAGTTTTAACATTTCATTGACGCGATTAATTACCTCCTGTTTCTCCAGGCTGTCAATAATTACCTCTGCCAATTCCTCCTCAACAGTCAGCTCCGTAAACAATGCTTTTGGATTTTGCGCAAGGTATGAAATCTTTCCGGTAACATTGATTTTCCCTGACCAAACCTTTAGGATACCGGTGATGCATTTCATCAATGTGGTTTTTCCACTTCCGTTACCTCCAACAATAACGAAAAAACTTTCTTTCTCTATTTCAAGGGATAGTTTGTCTAAAACTTTCTTTTCCTTTGAGTACGCAAAAGAAATATCTTTTACTTTTATACAAAAAGTCTTTTCCTTTTTTATATTTTTATTTTCTTTTACAGCTTTAACTTCTTTATTCCCTAAGCGTTCTCTGTCGACTACTGTTCTTTCAATTCGCCCTTCTTCAGCCATACTCTGAAGCCACACTCTGCCTTCTCTTACCGATACCGGCATCCTGTTTTCTGAAGTTTTTGACTTCATATATAATCTGGATGCAGCGGGAATTGCATTATATATTGGAAGAGTATTTCCTGTCTTTTTTTGATATTCTTCAAAGACAACCGCCAATTCGCATGGAGGTTTGATATCTATAATTTCTCCCTCTTGCATCACCACAACTCTGTCCGCATAAGGTAAAACATCCACAAGTCTTTGCTCTGAAATCACTATTGTGGTGGATAACTCTCTATTAATCTGAATCAATGCGTTGATAAAATTTCTGGCTGCCTTTGGGGACAACTGATTTATCGGTTCATCCAAAATAATAACTCTTGGATTCATTGCCATAATGGATGCTAATACCACTAACTGTTTCTCTCCTCCTGAGAGTTCTTCTGTCTTCTTTCGATACAAATCCCTTATTCCTAAAAACTCAGAAATTTCTGCTGTTCTTCTTCTCATAACATCATTTTTGTATCCCAGATTTTCAAGTCCAAAAGAAAGTTCGTGCCACACCTTGTCGGAAATAATCTGTGCATTTATATCCTGCCCTACAAATCCTATTTGGGCAGCACTTACTTTGTCGTCAATTTCCTCTATAGAAATCTTTTCCCCTGACTCATCTACGTAATACATATCACCATCGCCTTTTCCAAATGGGATATGATTCTTTTTCATATGTGAGAGAAGAGTACTTTTTCCGCATCCGGACTTTCCTGCAATAACAACAAATTCCGACTGTTTAATCTCAAAAGATATATTTTTAATTGCCGGCTTTGAGGCTCCAGGATAGGTAAAACTTACATTGTCAAATTCTATAATATTACCTGCCAATATTCTTCCTCCTCTCATTTTTTTCATATATTCTGTTTGCCATATCGCAAATCATTGGAACAAACATAATCATTATAATAAGCACCAATGAAATTATATTCACTGCTTTGAGCTTTGTTAATTCAATCGCCGGGAAATAATTCACTCTGAACTTTCCCATCAATGCTCTCACACATGGTATTCCACCAAGCAACAAAAGCACTGCTAACATTATTCTGTCACTACCCACAAATTTGTACAGGTGCGCATTTGTTCTTTTTCCTGTTCCATATCCCCTTGATTCCATTGAAATAGTTGTACTTACTGAGTTTTCAAGGGACCATGTTATAACTATGGACATCTTTTTTATAATAAATCCAATCCTTTTAGGAAGGGACATTTTTGACGATATTCTCCCAAGTCCTGCCTGAGCATCAGACACTTCTTTGTATCTTCTTATCAGCACCGGTATCATTCCTATAGTCATTGAAATAATAAGGGAGATTGTTGGAAATATTCTTCCTGTAAGATACAAAAATTTTTCTGTATCAATCATAGAACCTGCCACGTAAAACCACGCAATAGTCGCCATCATAACCATTCCTGTTACCAGACCAAAAATCATTGTCTCAAGGGTTACGGGAAGATCATTAATATAGAATAAAGCCGTCTCTCCATTGTGTGAAAACAGCGGAACAATAATTCCCGCAAAAATAATAACAGGAATTGCCAGCACCACAAAAATCTTTATGAATCTGACGCCGTAAAGATAAACTCCGTAAGTAATTGCCACAATCAGCGAAATTCCCGCTGAGTAGGGGTTAATCGCGCTCATTGTAAGAATTAACACTTCGAGAATAAATATTAAATTTACAATGGGATGAAATTCTCTAAACTGTTGCAATCCTTTTCTCCTAAATTAATCTTCTTATCTAACCTGTTATTTTATATGCGTATATTATTTACTTATCTTTTCTACTTATCTGTTCTACACTAATTCGGAACCCCGTCCACGGTGTAACTCCACACTATGGAGTCTCCTTCTGAAACTTTATATGCACTTGCGCCAAGCATTGGTGATTTACCGTTAATTGTATATACCCATCCACTCATATCACCTGCTGCTTTTTCCGGAAGATTATGAATACTTTTAACATAATATGCCTTATACAATGCATTGAAGCTTGCATCAATGGCTATATTTTCTTTTTTGCAGGCTGCATTTAAAATGTCGTATACTGTAGTTCCTTCTAGAACTTTCACTGTAATTTTCCCAAGAACTACGCCACCTGCAGGTATATATTTTTTGTATTTTTCCTGAACGAGTTCCGGGTTATTGCTTAATTCAAAACAGTTAATTTCTATAGAACATTCAATATACTTTTCATCAGTCTGGGCTGTGGTTTCGCTATTACCCCCGCTGACCTTTGCGCCATCAGAATTTTTGTTCTCTTTACTGTTATCTGTCTCATTTGTGCTTACCACATTTTTATTCTTTTCAGTTTTGTCTGTATGTTTTTTTGAATTGTCATTTGAGCTTTTTGTGGAATTCTTTGAGCTTTTTGTGGAATTCTTTGTTTTCTTTGAACTCTTTGTATTGTTATAATCCTTTTTTTCAGCAGTTTTATTATCTGCTTTTTTTTCAGTGTGATTTTCAGCTGAATCGGTTTCTTCACTTGAAGTTTTCGCCTCTTCTTGATTCTTATCTTCTACACTTTTTTTATCTTTTGTATTCTTCTTATCATTTTCTGCCTGATCTTTTACAGCCTCAGAAACTTCTTCCTTTGAGACCTCATCTCCGTCTTCAAAAATAATTTGAGCCTCGCCCTCTTTATTTTTCAGCACACCTGTATCTGCAAGCTGCTGTTGTTCCTTCCTATATGTATCAACACTTTTAATCTGAACATTGTTGATTGCAACAAATCCTAAAATAATAATTATTGCAACACCAACAATCCACTTAATTTTTCTATTATTCATTCCAGACCTCTTTTACCTGTATCTAATAAAGTAAAAAAGAACTTCAATCCGAATTTTGCTTTTCGAATTGAAGTTCTATATTTCAACGATTATAAAATACCCTAACTAAGGCTACTACTCCATTGACTCTACAACAATCATTGTCTTTCGCCCTCAGCAAAAACAATTTCTTCAAACTAAAGCAACATGCATCAGCAGGTATCTGACTTTTGAAATCCAAAATTACTTTTTTTAATTTCAACTACAGTAGCTGGGGCTGTTACAGATTTTGACTGTATTCCCTTTTAACTTCACCCTCGCTTTTAAGCGATTGAAGCACTGATACAATTATTATTTTCATAAGCCCCTTAATTATAGAAATACTTTTTTGTTAAGTCAATAGAATTGATTATCTTTCTTCTCTTAATCCAAGGTTTGTTATACGTGGGGTTATCATGAAAAAATAGATATGTACAACACAGAACAAGATTTTTGGATATGTGTTGCATCTTGCCTTCGCTCATATTGTATGTGACCACGCCATTAACTTTTGCAATTTCAAATAAACGCTTAAAAACTATGGTTTGTGAAACACTACATCGTAACGAGAAAGGCTATGCAATAATGTTTAATTCCTTTTAAGTATTATACATCCGCATCTTCCGCAATATGTATCTCTCGGATCTCGAAGTTCCTCACAACCTGCGCAAATAATCACATCATCCTGTGACTTATCATATTTCTCGTAATTTCTGAGTTTTCCAATAAAACGTACTCTATCTCCTACATTGAAATAATCGTATTTGTGATGGAATACTCCATCTTCGATTTTTTTCTTCTTTCCGGCGTCTGTCTTAAAGGTTATCTCATAAACTGTCTCATGCCGATCCACACCATCATCACCATTTTTCCTAACAGTTCGTTCAAACGTACGCTTGCCTACCACTTCACCTTCCCAGTCTTTCTTTGGAATGAGTGATAACACATACCAGATAGAATCAAATACCCAAATAATCAGCACAACTCCTGCTGCCACCATCGGCTTTGCTCCCTGGGAAACAACCACTACGCCGATTATAAGGCTTACAACAATGAAGAATATAAATCCTGCTTTCTTGTTTGCTCCCTGAAATCTCTTAAAGCTTGGATCATCGGTTCTGTCACTGTATCCTACTCCACCGGCTCCAAGTCTTTGCATTTCTCCGTACTTGTTATTTCCAAGAGCTCTGTCACAGGATGGGCAACGCGTATCATTCTTCTTGTGCTTACAACCACAGAATGTACAATATTTGTCTGAAAATACTCCTACCATAGGCACCCTCCTTTTCATACTTTATCCGACCAGTTATATATGTATCATTTTACCATATAATAATAGTGTATATCCATATTAATTATGATAAAATAATTGTATTAGATTTGAGATTATGATCACTGAAAAAATACAACAAGGAGGAACTAAAACATGAAAAATTATCCAACACCACATATCAATGCAACACCTGATGATTTTGCAAAAACAGTACTTATGCCCGGCGACCCTCTCCGCTCTAAATTTATCGCGGAGAACTTTTTGGAAGATGCAAAATTAGTTAATAATGTTCGAGGCATTCAAGGATATACCGGTTTCTATAACGGCACAAAGGTTTCCGTAATGGCCAGCGGAATGGGCATACCTTCCATTGGAATTTACAGCTACGAACTTTTTAATTTCTTTGATGTTGATAATATTATCCGAATCGGATCAGCTGGTTCAATAAATATGGACGTTAAAGTACGAGATTTAGTTTTTGCCATGGGCGCATCTACTAACTCAGACTATGCGCGCCAATTTCAACTTCCGGGAACTTTTGCTCCAATCGCAGACTACACATTGCTTAAAACTGCTATCAATCAGGCTGATTCAGTTGGCGCAAACTATCATGTTGGTAATATTCTCTCATCAGATACATTCTACAATGCTCAGGAAGATTTCAACGAAAGATGGATTAAGATGGGACTTTTGTGTATTGAAATGGAAACTGCCGCACTCTATATGAATGCAGCTAAAGCCCGTAAACATGCTTTGGGCCTTTTCACAATTTCCGACCACATTCTCACCGGCGAATCACTCTCCGCTGAACTTCGCCAGAACAGTTTCACAGAAATGATGGAAGTGGCATTAAAAACCGCAGTAGAGATGGACAATTTATAAAACATCTAAATCTATTTTCCATATGAGCATTCAGTAATTTGTCATTTATTCAATTCAAAAGGGTGTGTTGCACTAATTTACTTTAGTGCAACACACCCTTTGTTTTACTTACAATATGTTATTGTCCAACTGTTTTACTTATTGATTTTAACTTTCTTTGCTTTTGTCCATTCACCTTTAATGCCGTCATTAACACCACAAACTCTTACCCAATATGTTTTACCTTTCTTGAGTTTCTTAATAGTTCGTGAAGTTTTATTTGTATCAATTGAAACAACAGCCTTTTTAAACTTTTTATCTTTTGAATACTGAATAATATAAGACTGTGCATTTTTAGCCTTATTATATTTAACTGATAAAGCTCTCTTCTTATTGTTCTTTACAGTAAACTTTTTAACTTTTCCAGGCTTTTTAGCTACTGCCTTTAGTAATACTGTTTTTGAATAATTTTTTCATATCATACTCCTTTGCAAATTTTTAACAAATTATAGCAAGAATTCTCCCTCCTCTATAGGTGGTGAGATGAATTGCAAAAAGATGAAAAAACAGAA
>SVDZ01000015.1 GCA_015057625.1 Lachnospiraceae bacterium
ATTCTTGATTTTAGTACGTAATCCCCAGAACAATTTTACGTACTTTTTTGTAGATTCTTGATTTTAGTACGTAATCCTCGGAACAATTTTACGTACCTTTTTGTAGATTCTTGATTTTAGTACGTAATCTTCTATCTTGTATCTTCGTTTCCCCAAACTATAGGTTATGAAACGTTAACATTAACTGCAGGGGCCGGATGGGTTGAAGGCGTAATAGTTTTTCTTGTTCATTTCTTCTGTTACCATGCGAAGAGCTTCGCCAAATCTTTGGAAGTGTACAATTTCACGCTGCCTTAAAAATCTGATTGGATCTGCAACTTCGGAATCTTTTACCAGAGTAAGGATGTTATCATAAGTTGTTCTTGCTTTTTGCTCGGCAGCCATATCTTCGAATAAATCCGTTATTGGATCGCCTTTGGATTGGAGGTATGCAGCAGTAAATGGTGTACCACTGGCTCCTTGAGGATAGACTCCTAAGGTGTGGTCGACAAAATATTTATCAAAGCCCTGCTTCTTGATTTCTTCAGAAGTCAGATTTCTTGTAAGTTGATGAACTATTGCTCCAATCATCTCTAAATGTGCTAGTTCCTCAGTTCCAATATCATTTAAAAGACCGGCAACTCGTTTGTTTTTAAAAGCAAATTTCTGGGAAAGGTATCTGAGTGAGGCGCCAAGTTCTCCGTCTGGACCTCCGTACTGGCTAATGATAAACTGAGCCATCTTCGGGTTTGTAATATTTATATTAACCGGATACTGTAATCTCTTTTCATAATCCCACATAAATTAATCATCTCCTTCCCAAGGCATTTTGCCTTCATTCCAGTTCCAATCGTTGTTTTCAATAGAAGAATAAGCAGATATTATACCGTATTTACTGTTGTACTCATCGTGAAGGCGTAGAAATGTATTGTGAAGTCTTTCGTAATAATTAATGGCTTCAGTGCAGTTTGGATGTGTGTCTAGAAAAAGTTTGCAGTCATAAAGAGAAAAGCAAATCTG
Organism: Lachnospiraceae bacterium; assembly: GCA_015057625.1. Classification (GTDB taxonomy): domain Bacteria; phylum Bacillota; class Clostridia; order Lachnospirales; family Lachnospiraceae; genus SIG293. The sequence goes on from SVDZ01000015.1 coordinate 1,000, forward strand.
CATAATAGATTTTTTTAGATTCTTTTTTTCGCCGTTATTCATTTCCTATATTCCTCCCAATCCAAGGTTTGTATAAATCTGCAAAAATAGTTCCTTTTGACAGTGCTTCCTGAGGGTCATATATATTGTTCCAGTTTTGCCATGGAAGATATGACATGCCAATTTCCATTGTATCCACAGGGGAGTCACCTAGGTTGCAGTCAGAATTCTGACATGGACAAGATGCAGAAGGAACCTCTTCTGCAGAGTTGTTGTTATATGATTGATTTCTTGCAGAAATATTTCCGCGATATAGGGGTGAACGAATATAATTATTATAGTTGTTGCAACTCATATAAAACTCCAATAGGTTTATTCATTATTATAATATGCAAAGGGAAGAACAATGTGACAATAAATACTGAGGTTCAAGACTCGTGAGCTAGCCTTGAATTAGAACAAAAAAAGAAGCTGTACAGATGTACAACTTCTTTAAACTGGCCCACAAGGATTCGAACCTTGAAATGCTGGAGTCAGAGTCCAGTGCCTTACCATTTGGCGATGGGCCATCAGTCTTGCGACGAAAAATATAATATCATATATGATTGCTAATTGCAAGAGTTTTTATAAAAAAATTTAATTAACAGATATAATTGAGTCTTTTAGCAATGAAAACTCCGGATGTGAGAAGAAAAAGAATGTTAAAAAAATGCAAATTTTACTTGTTGTGGCTAGTTGGCAGGGTTTATCCCTTGCATTGAACTTACAAAATAAGTTATACTAGTTTTTGTCGAATAGAACGAAAGACAAAGGCTTTTTGAAATTCACGAAAGGAGTGCGGATTAGATAATTAATCTGCAGATTATTTATGGAAAAGAAAAATTGCGTAGTTGCACAGTCAGGTGGACCTACAGTTGCCATTAACTCAAGTCTTGCAGGTGTCATTCAGGGCGTAATTGACACTGGCTATTATGAAAAAGTATATGGATCAATTCATGGAGTTATGGGATTGCTTAATGACAATCTTATGGATTGTACATTGAAGGCAAGAGAGGTACCAAACTTTATAGAACTGTTAAAGAAGTCGCCATCTATGTATCTTGGTTCTTGCAGATACCAGTTACCGGATTATGATGATGACGATGCACAGTATGCATTTATTTTTAAGAAGTTTAAAGAATATAATATTGGAGCATTCTTCTATATTGGAGGAAATGATTCAATGGACACTGTAGATAAACTTAGCAAATACGGTGAGACTATCGGAAGTGATGTGCGAATTATCGGAATCCCAAAGACGATAGACAATGATTTGTGTATTACTGATCACACACCGGGATTTGGTTCGGCAGCAAAATATGTTGCATCAACTTTACTTGAAATTGGTCATGACACATCAATCTATCCAATCAAGAGTATTACTATTGTTGAGATTATGGGACGTGATGCGGGATGGCTTGCAGGCTCATCTATTCTTGCAAGGAATTCATACAATGCAGCACCTCATCTAGTATATCTTCCTGAAGTACCATTTAATCAGGAACAGTTTCTTGAGGATGTTAAGGAAGCTATAAAGAAATATAACAATGTCGTTATTGCTGTTTCAGAGGGAATCAAAGACGCAAACGGAAAGTACATTAGTGCATCTACAGCTGTAGAGGATACATTCGGACACAGTCAGTTAAGCGGAACAGGAAAGTGCCTTGAGTACATTATCAAGCAGAATATGCAGATTAAGGTACGTTCTGTTGAAATCAATATTTTACAGAGAAGTGCAGCACATATTTCTTCTGTTACCGATATCGGTGAGGCTTTCCGCCTGGGATACAATGCAGTTAATTACGCAATCCAGGGAGAGACAGGAATAATGGTTACTCTCAAGAGAAGAGATTCTAAAGAGTACAATGTCGACATAGACAAGACACCTGTTGAGAATGTTGCAGGACTTGTAAAACATGTTCCACGTGAATGGATTAATGAGAGAGGAAATAATATGACAGAAGAATTCTTCAATTATGTATATCCTCTTATTCAGGGTGAACCGGTGGTTCCATACAAAAACGGAATTCCGGATTATCTCGATGTGGCACATTTATATCCTTCTGAAAATGAATAAGCGATAGTAATTGAAAAGGATATTAAGTTATAACTAAGTAACGATTAAATATTAAGTAGGATAATTTTAATAATTGAAAGGGGTAAATTATATGATTAAAATATCTGACAACATTAAGAAAGTATTTGCATCGGCAACAGTTTTGTCTGTAGCATTTTGCGGTGCAGTAGTGATGTCAAACGTAAACGCTAAAGATGTAAATGCTGATTCGGTAGGTTACAATTTAGTTTGGAGTGACGAGTTTGAGGGCGATTCTCTCGACAGAAATACGTGGGAACCACTTATTGGAAATGGTGCAGTTCATCACAATCCGGGATGGGGAAATAACGAACTTGAATATTACACAGGAAATGAAGGCGAGGATGGAAATATTCTTGTATCAAAGGGAACACTCAAGATTATTCCTAAAGAAGAAGTTGTGGAGAGTGACGAAGGAACTTTTAAGTATACTTCAACACGTATGGTTACAGCTGGAAAACAGTCTTTCAAATACGGAAAGATTGAAGCGAGAATCAAACTTCCTTCGGTTGACGGTTTGTGGCCTGCATTCTGGATGATGGGAAAAGATGTCAAAGAGGGATGGCCATACTGTGGAGAAATCGATATTTTAGAAACATGGAATACAGATCAGTTAGTACAGTCGGCATGGCACTGGTATGATGATTATCACCCAACCAAACCAAATTGGAATATGTATGTGGCAAGACAGATGAATGACAGAATGTCTTTGTTCAAAGGCTTCGACAAAACAAAATGGCATACATACGGTGTGATTTGGACAAAAGATACTATGGAATTTACTGTAGATGACAAGGTATATTACACACAAAAGATTGATGGCTCTATGACAGAGGCAAACAACGAATACTATTTCCTGTTAAATGTTGCGGTAGGCGGAAATCTTACGTTTGGTAAACTTCCTGTAAAGGGATCACTTACACCTGACAAGGCTGCCATGGAGGTTGATTATGTTCGTGTTTACCAGATGAATGGAACAGGAGCTACTCACACAAGTACATGGAATGAATCAAGTAAGAAGAGTGTTCCTCAGTACAATGTACTTGTTAAAAATGATAACAAGACAGTAATCAATGAAAAGGTATATCAGGGAGCTACATTAAAGCTTTCTGCTCCTGTTAAGAGCAAATACTTATTTAACAATTGGATTGCTACAAATGGAAATGTTATTACAAATAATACAAGAATAACAAGTGACATTGTTGTAAATGCAAACTGGAAGAAAGTTACTGTTGCGAAGGCAAAGATTAAAAAGCTTTCAGCAGGTAAGAAGATTGCAAAAGTAAAAGTTAACTGCTCAGGTGCAAAAGGAATACAGGTTAAGTACAGTCTCAAAAAATCATTTAGGAAAGCGTCTACTAAAACTGTTGACGGAAAATCAATTACTATCACAAAACTTAAATCAGGAAAGAAGTATTATGTGAAAGCCAGAGCCTATAAATTAGATTCTAAAAAAGAAAAAGTATTTGGAAAATGGAGCGCAGCAAAGAAAGTTGTTGTCAAATAATGTGGATATAAGTTTACATAAGTGTCAAAATGACAATTTTTTCACAAAATAGAGTTATTTGTATTTTCAATATTGAGAAAATAGGTTATAATCAAAAAAGTTAGTGTTTAACTCAAATAAAACATTTGGAGGTATATTATGTTAGTTTCAGCTAAAGAAATGTTAGAAAAAGCAAGAGATGGTAAGTACGCAGTAGGACAGTTCAATATCAACAACCTTGAGTGGACAAAGTCTATTTTATTAACAGCACAGGAATTAAAGTCACCTGTTATCTTAGGTGTATCTGAAGGTGCTGGTAAGTACATGACAGGATATAAGACAGTTGTAGGTATGGTTAACGGAATGATCGAAGAACTTGGAATCACAGTTCCTGTAGCTCTTCACTTAGATCACGGTTCATACGAAGGATGTTTAGCATGTGTTGAGGCTGGTTTCTCATCAATCATGTTCGACGGATCACATTATCCAATCGAGGAGAACATCCAGAAAACTACAGAATTAATTAAAATCGCAAACGAAAAGGGAATGTCTCTTGAAGCTGAAGTTGGTTCAATCGGTGGAGAAGAAGACGGAGTTATCGGTAAGGGTGAGTGCGCTGATCCTGATGAGTGTAAGGCAGTTGCAGATCTTGGCGTAACAATGTTAGCAGCAGGTATCGGAAACATCCACGGTAAATATCCAGAAAACTGGGAAGGATTAAGCTTTGATACATTAGCAGCTATCAAAGAAAAAGTTGGTGATATGCCATTAGTACTTCACGGAGGTACAGGTATTCCTGAAGATATGATTAAGAAAGCTATCTCTCTTGGAGTAGCAAAGATCAACGTTAATACAGAATGTCAGCTTGCATTTGCAGAAGCTACAAGAAAGTACGTTGAAGCTGGTAAGGACTTAGAAGGAAAAGGATTTGATCCTCGTAAGTTATTAGCACCAGGTGCTGAAGCTATCAAGGCTACAGTTAAAGAAAAAATGGAATTATTTGGTTCAATCGGAAAAGCTGAGTAATCATTTTTTGCATTAGATTATTATTGGGGCTGTTGCACTAACTGCTGTTAGGCAACGCCCTTTTTTGTCATGGTATCGCTACAGGAGGAAAAGATGGCTAATAAGATATACAATACAGTCAGAACTGTTGTTATTATTGGCGCATGTGTAGGATTTACATTTGCATCATACAGACTGACCAAATCATATCTTGGGTATAAAAGTGCGGATGCTGCTTATGAAGAAATAGACAATATGTTTTTGCAGGCTCAAAATGAAGATGAGGCAGAAAATGAGTCAGGGGAGCAGGCAACCAATGAGCAGGGACAGCTGGTTGAAGAGACAAATGCGTCAGCCGAGTTGGGGTATGAGTCTACTGTGAAAGAGTGGCATTGGGATTATGATGCTATGCGCAAGTATAACGCTGAAGCGGTAGGTTATATAAAACTGAACGATAGCAGAATTCAGTATCCTATTTGCCAGCATTCAGATAACGAATATTATCTGACTCACGGATCAAACAGGGCGTCGAACGGAAACGGAGCCATTTTCATTGATGCAAGAATTCAAGGTGGTCTTGATGCTGATCATTGCATCATTTACGGACATGATATGATGGATGGTTCTATGTTTGCTGGATTGCTTCAATATGCAAATACTAAGTTTTGTAAAACTCATAAGGTTTTTGATATTTATGTGGGGTACAGGCATTATAGATACTATGTATTTGCATCTTTCAAAGGTGATGCTAAAGATGAGAATATATACAAAATGGGCTTTGAAGACGAAGAAGATTATGATAAATGGGTAACAAGATGTATTTCAAAGAGCGCATTTAATTATGGAATTACAAAACCTAAAATGGGTGATAAGACTATTCTTCTGTCTACATGCATGAATGACAAGTATAGCAGATATATTGTCACTCTTGTAAGAGGCGAAGAGGTTGTGGACTAATCAAATCTAATAATTATTAATAACATTAATAATGTTGGTTAATAATGTTAACTGAGATGAGAGTTAACTTTAGTTATTTAAGAAATGAATTTATTTCTTAAGGTAAAATGCAATATAACTTAATAAAATTAAGTAGCGAGTTTAAAGTGTTCTTTTCAGAGAGGAGAACACTTTATTTTTTTAAGAAAAAGGGTTGCGGAGAGTGAATTTTGCCACTATAATGGTAGATGTTGCGTTGGCGACAGGAAAAATATGTTAGAAATGAAAGGAATAAAAATGGGAGTAAATGTTGCTGAAGTCTTTGGAAAGGATGTATTTGATGAGACAGTAATGAAAGACAGACTGCCGGAGTCAACCTACAAAGAGATTAAAAAGATTATGTATGAAGGTGGAGATATTACACCTGACATTGCAAATATTGTAGCTCAGGCTATGAAGGAGTGGGCTATTGAAAAGGGAGCTACACATTACACACATGTGTTCCAGCCTTATGTTATTTCAATCGGTGCAGAGAAGCATGATTCATTTGCTTCAATTCCGTCAGACGGAAAGATAGATAACACATTTACAGGAAAAGATTTGCTGATGGGTGAGCCTGATGCATCATCATTTCCATCAGGAGGTCTTAGAGAAACCAGTGGAGCCAGAGGATATACCGCATGGGATGTCACATCACCGGTCTATGTCAGAGATGACACTCTTTGTATTCCAACAGCTTTTTGTTCATATACAGGAGAGTCCCTTGATACTAAGGCACCTCTTCTTAAAGCTATGCATGCAGTCAGCAAGTATGGAGTAAGACTTTTAAGATTGCTCGGAAATACCACATCAAGACGAGTTATGTCATATGTGGGACCGGAGCAGGAATATTTCTTAATTCCAAAAGAGTTATATGATAAACGTCCTGATCTTATTTATTCAGGAAGAACATTGTTTGGTTCTATGCCTCCCAAGGGACAGGAGATGGACGATCAATACTTTGGTGCAATAAGAGAAAATGTAAAAGCATTTATGGACGATGTCAATGTTCAGCTTTGGAAACTGGGCATTTCAGCTAAGACACAGCACAATGAAGTTGCACCTTGTCAGCATGAGGTAGCACCGATTTTTTCGGTGTCAAATGTTGCTCTCGATAATAATTATCTTATTATGTCTATCTTGAAGAAGACTGCGGGAAAATATGGATTGGTATGTCTCTTGCATGAGAAACCATTTGAGGGAATTAACGGATCCGGTAAACATAATAACTGGTCACTGACAACAGATGATGGAATTAATCTGTTTAAGCCAGGTAAAAATCCGGATGAAAATAAATTATTTCAGCTTATTCTTGCATGTCTTATGGAAGCGGTTGATAAGCACGCCCTTTTGTTAAGAACGGCGGCATCTGACACAGGAAATGATCACAGACTCGGAGCAAACGAGGCGCCTCCTGCAATCATTTCAATGTATCTTGGAGATCAGGTTGCGGATATCGTTGAACAGATATTAGAAAAGGGAGAGGCGACAAGAAGTCTCTCAGCAGGAACAATTGATTTTGGAATTAATAAGCTTCCTATATTGGAAAAGGATCCTACAGATAGAAACAGAACATCACCTTTTGCTTTTACTGGCAATAGATTTGAGTTCAGAATGGTTGCATCAGGCAGTTCAATCGGTGATACTAATACAGTGTTGAGCGCAATGATGGCAGAGGCATTTGTCAATGCGATTGAAGCCTTAGAGGGCGCGGAAGATATGGACAAAGCCGTTGCTGAGTATACAGCAAAAATAATGAGAGAACACAGAAGAATTATCTTTAACGGAGATGGTTATTCTAAAGAGTGGGAAGAGGAAGCGGCAAAGAGAGGACTTCCAAATTATAAGTCTATTGTTGACGCCATCCCATCAATTACAGAGGATTCCACAGTAAAGATGTTTGAACAGTTCAATATTCTCACAAGGGCAGAACTTGAGGCGAGAAAAGATATCTACTACTCAGAGTACGCAGGAGTGAGAAATATAGAAGCGAAAGCTATGATTCAGATGGCAAACCAGATGTATATCCCTACAGCGGTATATTGTTCAAAAGAGTTGGCAGATACAGTAATAGCTGTAAAGAATGCAGGAGTTGATGCCACAGCACAGGCTGAATTACTTGGGGAAGTATCAGCAAAACTTCTTGAAATGAGAAAAGCTGTAAAAGCACTTGAAGAAGTTGCAGAGAAGGCGTATAGTGAAAAAGAGTCTCAGAAATCAGCTGAGTTATTCAAGAATGAAGTAATGCCAGCGATGGATTCATTGAGAAAGCCGGTAGATGAACTTGAAAAGATAGTTGATAAGGACGTATGGCCGGTACCGTCATACGGCGACATGTTGTTTTACTAATGCATAGTTTTTGAAACGGATAAACGTTGCTTTCGGAATTCTTAAGTCACAATTATATAAATGTTTTCTCAAAACAGTTCGACAAAACTTGAAGGATTTTTCCTCAAAAGAAGTATGATTCTCGTCCGTGCAAATCTCCAGAGTTTTCTTGATGAAAACTCTGTCACTTGCACTAAATTTCGAGGACTTGTAATCCTCGAAATTTGACATCGAATCATCCATCTTTTATCGAAATCCTTCTAAGTTTGTCTCAATCGTTTTTCGAAATCCATTTATATAACTGTGCCCGAAGTATTTCTGAAAGCAACTGCAATTCGCGTTCCATAAACTATACTTTATGAAAAAAGGAGATTTTGAATATGGCACAGTTACCGATTGTTACAATTGAAATGGAAAACGGAGATATTATGAAGGCAGAGTTATATCCTGAAATAGCTCCAAACACAGTTAATAATTTTATTAGTCTCATTAATAAAGGATACTATGATGGAATTATTTTCCACAGAGTAATCAAAGGTTTTATGATTCAGGGTGGAGATCCTGACGGAGTAGGAACAGGCGGACCTGGATATAGCATTAAGGGTGAGTTTACAGGAAATGGTTTTGAAAATAATCTCGCACACACTAAGGGAGTTTTATCAATGGCAAGAACAATGATGCCAAATTCAGCAGGCTCACAGTTCTTTGTAATGCATGAGACATCACCACATCTTGACGGACAGTATGCGGCTTTCGGAAAAGTAATTGAAGGTGTTGATGTTATTGATAAAATTGCAAATGTTGCAACTGATTGGTCAGACAAGCCTCTTGAAGAGCAGAAGATGAAAAAAGTTACAGTTGAAACATTTGGTGTTGATTATCCGGAACCTGAGAAATGCTAAGACAGTTCTTGGTTTAAAAAATATTAATATATAGTGATTTCTCTTGATAATTATTTAACAATGGTATAAACTTATGAAGATGATAGACATCATTGTATATTATTATTTGAATTAGGAGGTATAATATGATTAACAAAGATATGATTATCGCAGATATATTAAAAGTAAATATGGGCGTTGTTCCAATTCTCTTAAATGCAGGAATGCACTGTATAGGATGTCCTTCAGCACAGGGTGAATCGCTTGCTGAGGCATGTATGGTACACGGAATTGACGTTGATTCATTAGTTGATACAATCAATGAGTTCCTTGCAAATGTTGAGCCAGCAGAACAGGCATAATTATTACATTAATAAAATATTATTAGAAAAAATCTACCGGTTGTACCAGATGCACCGGTAGATTTTTTTGTTTCAGTTGGAGAGATATTTCCGTTGGGAGATATTTGTTTTCTCCTTTAAATATCTTCTGTAAAATGATACAATATAGATAGATTGTTAGCGGAAAAACGGTGGGTTTGGCACTACCAAAATTACAACTGAATAGGAGGAAAAGTGCGTATGAGAAAAATGTTTAAGAAAGTGGCAGCACTTGTTCTTGCAGCAACGCTTTCCATGGGAACGGTGGACTTTCCGGGTAGAAGAGTTGAGTATGAGAAAAGCGTAAAAGCCTCAGTGATAGAACTTGGAGATTCAACAGAGATTACCGGTGATATAATTCCTGATTCGGAGCTTCTCACTGCATTAAAAAATATTATCAATGGCGGAAACAGCATTACGGTGGGACAGTTGAGGACTTACACAAAAGCCATTGATTTATCCGGTTACAAAAAAATTCAAGATATAACCGGATTGGGAATGGCTCAATGGACTCCTAGTATTAATTTGTCAGGGACAAGTGTTAAGGAGATTCCTCAGAGAGAATTTGAAGATTGTACATTGACACAAATTACTTTTCCGGAGGGATTAGAGACTATAGGAAGAAAAGCCTTTGAATATACAGCAATTACAAGTGTGGTCATTCCATCCAGTGTTACGTTGATTGATGAAGCTGCATTTGCACATAATACTGCGTTGAAATATGTGGAGATAAAAGACTTCCCGGATGGACTCACAGAAGGCATGGTAAAAGTGATTGGCGGACAGGCTTTTTCCGGTGACTCAGGAATCGAGGAGTTGATTTTCCCTACAGGACATGAGTATGATCCTTTGTGTACAATGCAATTTGGTTTTAGAGCGTTTGGTGGATGCTCAGGTCTTTCTGGAACGATAGTAATTCCTGCAAATGTCACGTCAATTGGAGATGACTGTTTTGTAAGCTGTTGCTCTGTTTCGGTCGATTGGAATGCTGAAAAACAGGGCTCAACTATGGTTAAAAGATTTATTAAATCATACGATGTAATATCGTTAAATGCAGTTGCAGGAAAAGAAAAGCAGACAGTTTTTGCAGAGGGCGATTCAAGATTTCATGTTCCTTGTGATGTGTATATTTCATCAAGTGATTTAAATGCAATAGAAACAGACGAAGCTAAAATTCCTATTTATATCAAATCAAGAGATAATGTCAAGGAAGCTGATTTGAAAGCAAATGAATATAAAATGTACAGACAGTACGTAAAAGGACCTGAAGTTTTTGATCTCTCAAAATGTACCAGAGCAACTTTTGGAAAATGTGTTTTCTTAGATAATGTCAGCCTAAAGAAGGTTATATTACCTGATACATTAACTGTAATAACAAAGGAGATGTTTAGAGCTTCAGGTGTTGAAATTATTGCCGGTAACGGTCAGAAAGCCAGAACACTACCTATAACTGATTTGAATGAAAAACTCTATATAGGATTAGAGACAGTTGAGATGAGTGATAATGTGGTGACTATAGGTGAAGCTGCATTTCAAAATACATATAATTTGAATATTAAAATGCCTGAAAAGTTAGAGGTAATAAAAGATAATGCTTTTGAAAATGTTAAGGGAATACATTCTCTGAAATTTGGCAGTGCATTGAAGGGTATTGGATCATATGCATTTTCAGGAACCGGATTGAAACAATCAAACGTTATGATTGACGGGATTGGTCTTTGTGATGTTGATTTATCTGGAGCATGTAATCTTTCTCATATTAATCCAAGTGCATTTTATCAAAGTGCAGTTCATGAAGTGAAATTACACAAGGATGCACCGGTGCAGTCCATACAGACGGCAACATTTTCAGATTGTCAGTTTTTATCAAGTATTATTCTTAATGATAATATGAAGTGCATTCAAACAAAAGCATTTGTTAATACTATAAGATTAAAAACACTCAGTATTCCGGATGTATGTAGCATTCATCCTTCTGCGTTTGAGGGAAGTTTCACATCATCAATAAAAATTGAAGATGTTGAACCACTTGATTTAAGTACAACAGGAATATATACGTATGGAGCAGCTGTTCCTGATATCGAGATTAGAGTGATAAATGAAAATATATTTGTATCCAAAAACAAATCAGTTATATTGCCTAATGCAGCTACATATTACACTACAAATGAAGAACATACAATAAAATCTGTAGAGGTGGGGACAAAGTTATATAATTATGACAGTGAATTAAAACAATTAGTAGGTGATATAAATAATAATCTAGTTCCAACTGTTGAAAAAAAGAGCTTTTCTTACCCTTCCAGAAATGCAATTAATAATGTTTATGAAAATATAAAATATGATTCAATGGTAGTGAATATATTTGGAAATGCTGATACACAGACAGTTGATGTTAAGGTTGTTTCAATACTTAATTTCAAGGTGTCATCAACTAATAGTGTTGAAAAAACAGTTACTACATTGTACAAAGTTAAATCAAAATATAACAAATGCACTGATATTAAGTTTACGGAATATAAAGAAGGACAACCGGTAGAATTTAAGATTCCGGTCACTTCAACGACAGCCATAACAATAAATCCGACGTTTATTATGGAGTACGATGAATTGGAAATGTCAGATACGCCTGAATGGAGTATGGTGACGTCAAACGGACTTATTGAAATGAACGTGTCAGATAATAATATGACAGCTACGGTTAAGCGGACTACTGATGCGTCTTATGGAAATGAAATAATAAAAATAAAAGTAGGAAATGTTGAAAAAAATATCCCTATAACAATAAGTGCACCTTCTAACTCAGTAGCTTTTGATTCTACAAGAAAGGGAGTATATGTGGGGAATGTGGTTGAATATATAGCCACAATAAAATATGCATCTACTTATGCTGAGGCAGCATTAGAATATCCAGACAGTATGATTTTTACATCATCAGATGAGTCTATTGCAACGATAGAGGGAGTACAAAAAATCGATGATGCAACTTACATAGTTAGGGCGCGCGGTGTTCAGAAAGGAAAAGTAAGCATAAAGGCAACAACTGTGGGAAGTAAAAAAAGTGCAACTGCAACATTGGATGTTGCTGCTACGGACACACAGGTTGAGTTGAAAGATGCAGAAGGGAATGGTATTGCATCAAATTCACTGATAAATGTTAAAGGAACTGCAGAAACAGCATTATATTACAGTTTCACAGATTCATTTACAGGAGATGAACTTGTGTATGAGTGTAGTGAGGAAGGTGCAGTAACTGTTACTTTCAATACAACAACTAAAAAAGTATCGATAAAAGGAAAAAAGAAGGGAACATTTAAAGTATACATCTATCCTGCATTTGGAACAAAAGAGGATGGTGTGGAGATTGATGTTAACGTTTATGCTAGTGTGTATAAATCTTCAGGAATAGTTCTTCAGAAAAAATATATCAAAAAAGGCACTGTTGAAAATGTATTCGTATCTATGAAGAATGAATTCTATTCGGCAGCAACAGCAGATATAAATATGATTACAGAAGCTTCAGAAGAGAATTTCAAGAATGTTACAGATAATAGAATTGAATTTACATCAAGCGATACCAGCATTGCAACTGTGGATGATTATGGAAATGTAACCGGTGTTAAAATACCTGCAAATGGTGCAGCCGTTACTATTACATGTAAAGCATATGATGGAGATACAGTTAAATCTACGGCATCAGCATATGTTTATGTAGTAACATCAGTGTTGGAATCAGTTTCATATACAGGAGATGCCAGCATAAATGTAGGTGAGACAAAAACATTTAATATATCTTATTTGCCGGAAGATTGTGAAATAAAGCAGGTTACAGTATCGCAGTCAAATTCAACAACTACAAGTTACGAGATAGATCAGACTGATGGAATAAAAGTAAATGTTACTGGTTTAAAGGCAGGAACAAATACAATCAAAGTAACACTTAAGAGCATGAAGAATACATCTAACGTAGAGGTATCAAAGACTGTTTCAATACCGGTAACAGTTATGGCGGTTTATCCTGATCCTATAGAAGTAACAGGTGCAACAATTCTTCAGCAGAAAGATTTGGCAGTTAAGTTTACTTGGATTCAGACGGATGAACAGGTTGCAATTGGACAGAGTTACAAAGTATATATTGATAATAAGTTATACAAGACATATACAACAGCACAGAATGTTGATTATACCTTCAAGACGGAGGGAACGCATACAATCAGAATTACTGCAGTAAGTGGAACTAAGGAGACCACAGGAGTTACACTCAATCTTACATTAAAGATTGAGACAACGCAGACTCCTACAACAACACAACAGACTACGACACAAGTTCAGACAACACAGCCTCGAACTACACAGGCACAGACCACGCAAGTTCAGACAACACAGCCTCGAACTACACAGGCACAGACCACGCAGGTTCAGACAACAAAGCAGGAAACCACTACAGTATCGCAACCTGATCCGATTGAGGTAAAGGGAGCTGCAATTATTAGTCAGAATAATTTGACTGTCACGTTTGGATGGACACAGACTGCAGAACAGTTAGAGATTGGACAGAGTTACAAAGTGTATATTGATGGAACATTCTATATGACATATTCAGAAGCTCAGAATGTGGAATATACATTTGCGGAAGAAGGCGCTCATACAATTAAGATAGTTGCAGTGCTTGGACGTAAGCAGACTAGCGGAGTAACACTTAATGTAACACTGGAAAACGAGACAACGACGCAGCAGACAACGACGCAGCAGACAACGACGCAGCAGACAACAACGCAGCAGACAACAACGCAGCAGACAACGACGCAGCAGACAACAACGCAGCAGACAACAACGCAGCAGACAACGACGCAGCAGACAACGACGCAGCAGACAACGACACAGCAGGCAACGACACAGCAGACAACAACGCAGCCACAAACCACCAAACAGGAAACAGGTACAGAGTCGCAGCCTGATCCAATAGAGGTAAAAGGTGCATCGATTGTCAGTGTACGTGGATTGACAGTTAGATTTATCTGGACACAGTCATTAGACCAGATAGAACTTGGACAGAGTTACAAAGTGTATATTGATGATAGTTTTTACAGAACGTATTCAGAAGCACAGGCTGTGGAATATACTTTTAGAACAGAGGGAGAGCATACAATAAAGATAATTGCAGTGCTTGGACGCAAGCAGACTGAAGGGGTTACTCTTGAGATTAGTCTTACAAATGAAACAACGACAACGGAAGAGTCAACAACTCAGAGAAATACTCAGCCGTATACGATATTCCCAGAGACAACTCAGGAAGTAACAACTGTGGAAACAACAACTGTGGAGGAAACATCCACTGAAGAACCAACAACAGAAGAAAAGACTACAGAGGAAAAGACTACTTCAGAGCCAAAAACAACTGTTGAAATTAAAACTACAGAAGAAGCTACAACATATGGATTAGAAACAACTAGGGAAATCAAAACAACGGGAGATAATGGCAATAAAACCACAACAGCTTACAGAGGTTCTACTACTCAGAATCCTACAAAGAAGATTACTGTTAAAAAGACTAAAATTAAGAGTGCAAAGAGATTAAAGAATAAAAAGAAAGCTAAGATCGTGTACAAAAAGGTAACAGGTGTAACGGGATATGAGATTGCTGTTTCTACAAGTAAAAAGTTCAAAAAGAAAGGTACAGTAGTATATAAAGTTAGAAGTACAAAAACAAAATTTGTTGTTAAAAAATTGAAAAAGACAAAGAAGTACTATGTAAAGATAAGAGCGTTTGTAGGAAGTGGTGCAAACAAATCTTACGCAAAGTGGTCAAAAGTCAAAACAATTAAAAAATAACAATAAAAAATCTGCAGAGCATTAAACGCTCTGCAGATTTTTAATATAATTGGAAATTATAAATTTATCTTTCCATTAACACCTTCGATTACATAGTAAGCTGTGTACTCTTCAGGTTTAATGTAAACTTTAACATCTTTAATTCCAGTTTTCTTACCACCGTTTGCAATGTAGTCAGCCTTGGCTGCTTCTACGATTGATTCAGTGTCAGCTTCTTTACCAAAGAACTGAACGAATACTTTTGTTTCAGCCTTTTTAGTAGTTGTCTTAGCTTCAGCTTTCTTAGCTGTTGTTTTAGTTTCAGCCTTTTTAGTAGCTGTCTTAGTTTCAGCCTTTTTAGCAGCTGTCTTAGTTTCAGCTTTCTTAGCTGTTGTCTTAGTTTCAGCCTTCTTTGCAGCCGGTTTAGCTTCTACTTTCTTAGCATCAGTTTTTTTCTCAACCGGTTTAGCTTCAACTTTCTTTTCTGCAGATGTTGCTGCAGCTTTTGTTTCAACCTTCTCCACAACTGGCTTTGCTGCAGAAGTTGTTGTCTTCTTTGTTGTTGCCATAATAATCCTCCTTGAACTCCGGGTTTGTCTAGCATATAAGAATAAGTGTAAAACCGAGTTTTCAATATATTGTTTTTCAGTCTAAAAATATATAGGTTTAGACTAAAAATATCTTACAACTATGGAAGATTTTATGCAATACACTTGAAAAAAATTTATTAAAAAACACCAAAAGTTGATACCATTATTAAGCAAAATTAACTTATTTTTGCATTGAATAAAGATGGTGAAATAGAAAAATGTGCATAACAGACAAAAGATTGAATTGCGTTTTGTGGGAAATGTACAAATGTATCTTGAAAATGATGATAGAATAGTTGAATTGTTTTGACATATATACAAAAATTTGTTAAAATTTTAAAGAATTGAGTAATATAAATGTAATATTTATAGATATGAATAACGACTATGCTAAGAAAATAAAAACTAATATGAAATAGTATTTTACAAATGAGCAATAGTTTGGGGAGATGATATCTATTATGAATATCCTTAGAAGAAACAAATTAAGAAGGCATATTAATGAAGTTATATATGGTTCAGTATTTGCCACTGTAATTTTGGTTGTTGTATTAGCTACAGCGTTATCAAAAGATAAGACAGAATTCAGAGAGACTTTGGAGACAGAAACATATGTTGTAAATGTCAGAAGTATTGATTCTATAAAGGTTGCTTCTGCAAAAGAAACTGAGAAGCAGAAAAAAGAAGATATCGGAAAAACTAAGACAGAAACAAAAGTTTCCGATAAAAAAGAAACAGAAGAAAAAGAAACTAAAAGCAAAGAAGATCTTTCAAAGTATAAAGGAATCTTCGTAATGAATACTTCAAGTAACTTAAACATCAGAAGTAAAGCTGATGCTTCATCAGAAGTAGTTGGTATCCTTTCAGAAGGAAATGGTGGAGAAGTTCTTAAGTACGGTTCACAGTGGACTAAAGTTAAATCGGGAAAAGTAAAGGGGTATGTTGCCACAGGATATATCCTTATCGGAGATAGAGCTAAAAAGGCATTAAAAGAAAATGGATACACAGCCATAATCAATGCAGACACTGTTAAAATCAGAGCTGAGAGAAATACAGAGTGTGAAGTTCTTGGTATGGCAGCAAACGGTGAGACATTCAAGTGTACAAAAGTATATGACAAATGGGTAAGAATTGTATTCGAAGGCAGAATCGGATACATCAGCAAAGAATTTGTCAAACTTGATCAGATAGTTACTAACGCAAAGACAGTAGAAGAAATTGAAGAAGAGCAGATTGCTGAAGCAGAGAAAGCTAAAAAAGAAGCTGAAGCATCAAATGTAACTAATAACCAGAACTCAAGTAAGAGTGCTGCTTCATCAAATAATTCTTCGGCTAACGCTACTACACAGAGCAAGGCAGTTTCAGCAAATGTTGATGATCAGTATCTTCTCGCATGCATTGTTTCATGTGAGGCAGGTGGAGAGTCATATGAAGCAAAACTTGCAGTAGCGAATGTAGTACTTAACAGAGTTCGTTCAGGAGCGTATCCTAATACGATTAGCGGAGTAGTATATCAGCCATGGCAGTTTACGCCAACATCTAACGGATCTCTTGCAAAGAAACTACAGAATGGTCCGGATGCAGGTTCTAAACAGGCAGCGGCAGCTGCACTTTCTGGAACAAACAATGTTCCTGGATACTTGTTCTTTGGAAGAACTGATTGTGTGAGCATTGGAAACAGTAAGTCACACCGAATTATTGATCACCAGGTATTTTATTAAAAACTACATGTATATTAATAAAATTATTATGATAAAAACGCGAAACAATTAGGTTTCGCGTTTTTTATGTATGTGTTGAGGAACATGTGCTAAAAGTGCAAATTATTAGACGTATTTTATGTTAGAACATAGGAGAGTTATTGGTTGGCGAAATAGCAGTTTGTATTTTGAAATTATGGCAGATTTAAATGGTCATATTGTCCTATGATTTTGTTGTAAAAGACACTTTAAAGTGATAAAATACTAACAAATGGAACAGCCATTAGAAAGGGGTGTTAGATATGAATGCATTTACATGGTTAATTGCTTTTATTGCATTTCTTGGTGTAGAACTAATAACAATTGGACTTGCATCAATTTGGTTTGCAGTCGGTTCGCTTTGTGCGTTGTTAGCATTAGCGCTTGGAGCGAATATGTGGGTACAATTAGGAGTATTCTTTGTAGTATCCGTTGCATGTATGATTCTTGTAAGACCATTTGCTATGAAGTACGTTAATAAGGACGTAGAAAAAACAAATGTTGAAGCCGTTACAGGAAAGACCGGAAAGGTTGTAGAGCCAATCAATAATATTGAAGGAAAAGGCACAGTATTAATTGATGGACTTGAATGGACGGCCAGAACCGAGGATGAAGATGTTACAATAGAAGCTGATCAGCTTGTTAAAGTAGTTAGAGTTGAAGGTGTTAAGGCTATTGTAAAAGTCGAGGAATAACAGACAATTTTTTTTTAGGAGGTTTTTATTATGCAGTAT
Organism: Lachnospiraceae bacterium; assembly: GCA_015057625.1. Taxonomy (GTDB): domain Bacteria; phylum Bacillota; class Clostridia; order Lachnospirales; family Lachnospiraceae; genus SIG293. Next base: position 19,042 of record SVDZ01000015.1, read on the forward strand.
ATTCCTTTTATTATTTTAGGTATTTTAATTTTTATCGTTTCTACCTGTATCAAGGTAGTACCACAGGCACACGCATACGTTATTGAAAGAATTGGTACATATCAGACTACATGGTCAGCAGGACTTCATTTCTTAGTACCATTTGTAGATGCAGTTGCCAGAAAAGTTAATTTAAAAGAGCAGGTTGTTGATTTCCCACCACAGCCGGTTATCACAAAGGATAATGTAACAATGAAGATTGATACAGTAGTATTCTTCCAGATTACAGATCCAAAGTTATTCTCATACGGTGTTGAGAATCCAATTATGGCTATTGAAAATCTTACAGCCACTACACTTAGAAATATCATCGGTGATTTAGAGCTTGATGAAACACTTACATCAAGAGAAGTTATTAACAGCAAGATGAGACAGTCACTTGATATCGCTACAGACCCTTGGGGAATTAAAGTAAACAGAGTTGAGCTTAAGAACATCATTCCTCCATCAGCTATTCAGGATGCAATGGAGAAACAGATGAAAGCAGAACGTGAACGTAGAGAAGCAATCCTTAAAGCAGAAGGTGAAAAGAAATCAGCAATTCTTATCGCAGAAGGTGAGAAAGCATCTATGATTCTTAGCGCTGAAGCTGAAAAAGAATCAGCAATCCTTAGAGCAGAAGCTGAAAAACAGAAAAAGATTAAAGAAGCTGAAGGTGAAGCTGAAGCTATCCTTAAAGTACAGCAGGCTACTGCTGAAGGTATCAGAGCTATCAAAGAAGCAGGAGCAGATCAGTCAGTACTTGCACTTAAGAGTCTTGAAGCATTTGCTGCAGCAGCAGACGGACAGGCAACAAAGATTATTATTCCTTCAGAGATTCAGGGACTTGCAGGTTCAGTAAAAGCAATTCAGGAAGTTCTTAAATAATAAAAAGAGTATTAGTTTACAGACGAAACTAAAATCTTTCTTATTACATATAAACAAGTCATTGTAACATATAACAGTTGCAATGACTTGTTTTCTGTTGTATCATAATCTATACTTTTTGAAACAGACATACGTTGCTTTCTGAATACTCCATCACAATTATATAAATGTTTTCTCAAAACAGTTCGACATAACTTGAAGGATTATTTCTCAAAAGAAGTATGATTCTTGCCCGTGCAAATTTCCAGAGTTTTCTTGATGAAAACTCTGTCACTTGCACTAAATTTCGAGGACTTGTAATCCTCGAAATTTGACTGCAAATCAAACTTCTTTTATCGAAATCCTTCTAAGTTAGTCTCAATCGTTTTATCGAAATCCATTTATATAATCGTGACTAAGTATTTCCGAAAGCAACTGAAATTCACGTTTCATAAATTACAATTTTCATAAAGTATATTTGGTGGAAACGAAGATACAAGATAGAAGATTACGTACAAAAATCAAGAAACTAACAAAAGGTATGTAAAATTGTTCAGGGGGTTACGTACTAAAATTTAGAATTTAACAAAAAGTACGTAATGTTTTCTGGAGATTACGTACAAAAATCAAGAATTTAACAAAAAGTACGTAATGATTTCAGGGGATTACATACTAAAATCAAGAAACTACAAAAAGGTACGTAAAATTGTTCTGGAGATTACGTACTAAAATCAAGAATTTAACAAAAAGTACGTAATGATTTCTGGAGATTACGTACTAAAATTAAGAAATTACAAAAAGGTACGTAAAATTGTTCTGAGGATTACGTACTAAAATTAAGAAACTATAAAAACATACGTAATTGTGTATCAAAATGTATAGTTTGAGTAAACATTTATATAATTGTGATGGAGTATTCATGAAGTAACGTACGTCACGTTTCAAAAACTATACTTTATGAAACACAGCATCGTCAGGGGAAAGGCTATGCAATAATGAGATGAGACGATAGCGAGGCTTTCGTTATGACGAGCATGCTAGCTGAAAATGCGGGCGCTGTTTGAGTCCGAAGGACGAGTTGCGCAGGAGCATTTTCTAATAAGCGCATGCGAGGAATAGAAAACGATGCGTGTCTCAGATTATTATTGTATAGACTTTCTAAGGACGATGCGTTCATTTCAAAAAGTATAGATTATGAAACAGAGATAGAGGTGTTTTATGTTTAACGAGGAGACTGTGTTGTGCGCAGCAAGTGCATACGAACAAAAATTTTATATTAATGACAATTTCGCAAATCTTCCTGAAGGTATTAAGCAGGAATTGCAGATTATGTGTGTTCTTTTCACTGAAGAAGTAGGAGGCATTCTTATGCTTCAGTATGACGAAGATGGAACTCTGAAATTTGTTACTGAGTATGATGAAGGAGATCTTCTTTATGATGAGATTGGAAGTGGTCTCAAAATTAAAAAACTTCAGACAGATAAGAGAGAACTTCTTGAGGCATTGGAGATGTACTACAAAGTATTTGTGCTTGGAGAAGAGTAATGAATGCATTTTGCCGTGAGCAAATGTGAAAGGATTTTATTGTTATATGAAGATTGGTAACATTGAAGTAAAGCATGGTTTAGCTTTAGGACCGATGGCCGGAGTGACGGATCTTCCATTTAGACTTATTTGCAAGGAAATGGGATGTGAGCTTCTGTACTCTGAGATGGTCAGTGCAAAAGCTATTCTATATAAGAATAAAAATACAAAAGAGCTTCTTCGAATTGATGAGAATGAACATCCTATAGGAATCCAGTTGTTTGGTTCGGATGCAGATATTATGGCAGAGCAGGCAAAGGTTGTGGCTGAGGGACCATGTGACTTTATTGATATAAATATGGGATGTCCGGTTCCAAAAGTTGTAAATAATAAAGAAGGTTCGGCGCTAATGAACAATCCTAAGCTTGTGTATGATATTGTATATAAGATGTCAAAGGCTATTGATAAACCTGTGACGGTTAAAATCAGAAAAGGGTTTAATGATGAATCTGTCAATGCGGTAGAAATTGCAAAGATTGCAGAGGAAGCAGGTGCAGCGGCAATAGCAGTTCACGGAAGAACCAGGGAACAGTATTACAGCGGAAAGGCTGATTGGGATATTATAAGAGAAGTTAAGGAAGCGGTGAGCATTCCTGTTATTGGAAACGGAGACGTAGACAGTGCAGAAAAAGCTGTACAGCTAAAGGAGTATACAGGATGTGACGGAATAATGATTGCCAGAGCTGCAAGAGGGAATCCGTGGATATTTAAGCAGGTAAGTGAGTATTTAAATACAGGTGTAATTCCTCTCAGACCAAGTCCTGATGAACTTAAAGATGTGATGCTTAAGCATGCAAAAATGATTGTGGAATACAAGGGAGAATTCACAGGAGTAAGGGAAATGAGAAAGCATGTGGCATGGTATACTGCAGGGCTTCCTCATTCGGCAGATTTAAGACGAAGAGTAAATATGGTGGAGAATTATCACGAACTGGTAGAGTTAATTGAGGCAAATATATAACTGAGAAATAGATGTCCCCCTCCTCTACATAAAGTGAAGGTAGGGGGAGAAAAAAGCTAATAATTAGTAGCGATATAGGTAGATTTCTTGACAATATGGGGTTGTTGGGATATTATAAAGTGTAAAAAGTTGCGGAAATGCAAAATGATTGGAGGATAATTAACATGGCAGAAGCAAATACAAAGAAGAACATTCTTACTTATGCAGGTCTTCAGAAACTTGAAGCCGAGTTAAATGATTTGAAAGTAAACAAACGTAGAGAAATTGCTGAAAAGATTAAAGAGGCAAGAGAACAGGGCGATTTATCAGAAAACGCTGAGTATGATGCTGCTAAAGATGAGCAGAGAGATATCGAAGCAAGAATCGAGCAGATCGAGAAAATCCTCAAGAATGTTGAAGTTGTAGACGAAGGCGATGTTGATACAAATAAAATTAACGTTGGATGTAAAGTTAAGATTTTTGATGTTGAATTTGATGAGGAACTTGAATTCTTTATCGTTGGTTCAACAGAGGCAAACAGCCTTGGATTCAAGATTTCCAACGAATCACCGGTAGGAAGAGCTCTTATCGGACATGAGGTTGGAGATGTTGTTGATGTTGAGTTAGAGACTGGAGTAGTTCAGTACAAAGTACTTGATATTCAGAAAGTTATGTAATAAAGAACATAACGAATTAATTAGTAATTATGCATACATTACTAAATATAAAATAAGAAGATATACAGTAAAAGGAGCAATAACCATGGCACAGCAGAATAATGGTGGGGAACAGGATCTTAACCAGTTATTAAAGGTAAGAAGAGAAAAGCTTGCTGCATTGCAGGAGGCAGGAAAGGATCCTTTCCAGATTACAAAATTTGATGTTACACATCACAGTATGGATATTAAAGATAACTTCGAGGAAATGGAAGGCAAAGAAGTAGTTGTTGCCGGACGTATTATGTTAAAGAGAGTTATGGGTAAAGCATCTTTCTGTAACGTTCAGGACTTAAAGGGAAATATCCAGTCATACGTTGCAAGAGATAACATTGGAACAGACTCTTACGCTGATTTCAAGAAGTATGATATCGGTGATATTGTAGGTATCAAAGGTGAAGTGTTTAAGACAAAGACAGGAGAAATCTCTATTCATGCATCAGAGGTTACACTTCTTTCTAAGAGTCTTCAGATTCTTCCAGAAAAGCACCATGGTCTTACAAATACAGATTTAAGATACCGTCAGAGATATACTGACCTTATCATGAATCCTGAAGTTAGAGAAACTTTTGTTAAGAGATCGCAGATTATCAAAGAGATTCGTAATTTCCTTGATGACAGAGGATTTATGGAAGTTGAGACACCAATGCTTGTTGCAAACGCAGGTGGTGCCGCAGCCAGACCATTCGAGACACATTACAACGCACTTGACGAGGATGTTAAACTTCGTATTTCTCTTGAGTTATACTTAAAGAGACTTATCGTTGGTGGATTAGAGAAGGTTTATGAAATTGGTAGAGTATTCCGTAACGAAGGTGTTGATACAAGACACAACCCTGAGTTTACACTTATGGAGTTATACCAGGCATATACAGATTATGAAGGAATGATGGAACTTACAGAGAGCATGTTCCGTTATCTTGCAGAGAAGACACTTGGTACTACTAAGTTCACATACAATGGAATTGAGATTGATTTCGGTAAGCCATTTGAGCGTATTACTATGATTGACTGTATCAAGAAATATGCAAACATTGACTTTGATGCTGTTAAGACAGACGAAGAGGCAAAGGCGCTTGCTGATGAGCATAACATCGAGTACGAGGACAGACACGGAAAGGGTGAAATCATCAACTTATTCTTCGAAGAATTCTGTGAGAAGAATTTGATTCAGCCTACATTCGTAATGGATCATCCAATCGCAATCAGTCCTCTTACAAAGAAGAAACCAGATGATCCTGAAAAGGTAGAACGTTTCGAGTTATTCATCAACACATGGGAAATGTGTAATGCATACTCAGAGCTTAACGATCCAATCGATCAGAGAGAGCGTTTCAAACTTCAGGATGCAGCAGCTGATGCCGGTGATGAGGAAGCTAACCACACAGATGAAGACTTCCTTAACGCGCTCGAGATTGGTATGCCTCCAACTGGTGGTATTGGTTACGGAATCGACAGACTTGTAATGTTACTTACAGATTCACAGGCAATCAGGGACGTATTATTGTTCCCAACAATGAAGTCACTCGACAAATAAAGCCCCATAAATAAAGGGTTTGTGTAGGATAACGAATAAAAAGTACAACAAAAGTACAACAAATTCGTGTTGTATTATGAATCAATATGATTTGAATAATTGTATAAAGTTTTTAACTTACTAAAAACACCTTTTTAAACGATTAATTTCTTTTGAAAAGGTGTTTTTTTGTTTTATCCAGTCTTCTAAAAGAAAGGAGTAGATATGGACGAGTATAACAAAGTTGAAAATCTTAAGACAGTTAGAATTCCCTCAAGAGATTTGAGAAAGAAGTATCTTAGATATCAAGAAGCAGAGTATGTGTATAGCATACAACACAAGAAACTGCATGAAATGGCAAGTGATGCTAAAGCACTCTATCGCATAGATGGAACAGTGCTGATAGATCGAGATATTTTTGATGAATACTTGGAACAGTTTAGGGAGGAGTAATTATGAGTGGCAATGTTTGGATGTGGTTCCGGAGAACGGCTTTTCAATTCGGGAATACTAATTTTTTTGAAAAATTTTTCAGTAAATGAAATATAATGATATTTACTTGCGTTTATAAGGTATAGAAACAAAAGCGGTTGAAGAATAGGTCGAAAATTGAGCATTATTCAACTTTGAAAGGAGATTGCCATGAAAAAAATAATGATGACGTTTGTAATGGTATTGGGAATGATGGCTATTGTTGGAAGCAACGCAGTAGAGGCGAAAACTAAGACAACATTCAAAAATGGAACTGTAAAGATTACTGGAAGTGGTACCTTCAAAAGTAAAAAGTACAAAGGGAACAAAAAGGTAAAGAAAGTAGTAGTAGGTAATGAGGTGACTGTTCTTGGAGATGAGGTTTTTAAAAAATGCAAAAATTTAAAAAAAGTCACGTTGGGTAAGAAGGTAACAGATATTAAAGTAGCGGCTTTTTGCGAATGTAAAAAACTTTCAGTGGTTAAGTTTGATAAAAAGTTAAAAAACATAGAAATGTCCGCTTTTTGGGGATGCAAAAAATTAAAAAATGTGAAATTAAATAATGGTCTAAAAACTATAGGTGAAATGGCGTTTTATGGTACAGATTTGCGCAAAGTGAATATTCCTAACACAGTTAAATTAATAGAGGATGGTGCTTTTTGCAAATGTCCAAACCTAAAAGAAATAAAAACTCCGGGAAATCTTAAACCAATAAAGCTGACAGAGGATGGCGAATGGAGAATAGCTGACAAGGTAAAAAAGACAACTTTTAAGACTAGCATTAACATTGATATATTAAAATTTTTTGATACAGAAAAATATGTAGTGTCCAAGAAAGATAAAAAATATGTAAGTATTGATGGCGCAGTATATCAGAAAAAAGATTTCTTACTTGTTGCTGCACCGAATGTAAAAGAGTTTACTGTGTGCAACAAGGCTACTTCATTAAATCTTTATTATATTTATAATCCTAGGTATTTTGGCGACGATTTTTATTTTTGCACTAATAGCACTTTGGAAAAATTAGTCATTCCAAAGTCTGTAACAAAAATTTACTACAAAGCTTCTAAGTGGAACTTATTGGGCGAAGGGTTTTTCCCTAAAATTATGCCACAGGTAATAATTGAAAATGAAAACATAGATGATAAGAGCAAAAATGCTTTTGAGAAGTGGTATAAAGAAATGGAAGCATCCATGAAAGCATATTATGAGTAAAAATAGAACGGCGTGGCGTTTATAGTGTTTTTAAATTTATATAGAAGAACGGGCTAGGAGGAAATGGATATGAAAAAAGTGGGTAAGAGTAGAAGAACAGTGATGGGTTTGATGCTTGTCATTGTGATGTGTTCTAGCTCTAGCAATATCAAGTCATAATGAACTAAATAATCCTATTATTCCCTTAAAACTTAGTCAGAAATTAGTCAAATACAACATTTTGACAACATTTTCTTAGTTCCTTTAAGGAAACTCATAGACGTACTTAGAAGTGAGACTGCTACAACTATGCTTTCAAACTCAGCATTTGTGCTACTTCTTAATCAGTCGAATAAGGATATCGAAAAGATAACAGAGGCATTGGAGATAAGTCCTGAGCAGCTTAACTATGTGATTGATAGTCCTTCTGGCACTGGATTGTTGAGGTTTGGGAAGAAGATAGTGCCATTTGATAATACGGTTGAGAAGGGGAGTGAGTTGTATAATCTTTATAATACTAATATGTATGAGAAGATGGAGAAAGTTAAGTTCAAAGAAAGAAAATAGAAGCTTTCAATGGAGCAGATATGAGAGAATATCTGCTCTTTTTTTTAATATATTGACAAACGTTTTAGTCGGTGTTACTATAAAAGTAAAGTAACACCGACTAAAAAAAGAGAGGGATATATTGTGAGAATTTATTCAAATTACAATGACAGTGACTATGAAATAATATTGAAAGAAGCAGAAAAATTAGGTTTTACACCATCTTCATTACAGAGTTATGCTCTTATGCTTTTTGTGATGAGCAATTCTGAAAACAGGAAAAATCGTATTATAGTTGCATTATTGCAAAATAAGATGCTTAAAGAGTTAAAGATTATGAAAAGTAATAAATCATTTATGGTATCAAGTTTTTTCCCAGAGGAATGGCCTCATTTATCACGAGGGGACAAAATGACTTTGGCAAAAACATTGACAAATTATGTTGATAAGCATTCTTCAGAATTTATAATTGTAAAAAAAGAACCAGGACAGCCTAAAGTATATCAGAAAAAGTAATATCAAATTGATTTACTTACAAAGGAAAATATAATGCAAATGAGACCACAAACTGTGATAAACCAAATTAATGAGATATTTAATACAGAGGGTTATAGAGAAAAAGTGTATAATTTTCTAAACAAGTTTTCACAGTGTGAAGTTTATGCACGTTATTTCTTAGAAAAGTACTTAGATGATATTGCCCCGGAAGATATTGCGCTGATAAGAGAGGATATTATTTCAGCTTTCAATGAGAATGGAATTTACTTTGATGATGAAAGAATAATTACTTTTATTTTTGGAAAAGGAGACAAATCGCAAAAAAGAGCTTGCAGGATATTAAGAAATAAAATAACTCATAAACTAAATAAAACTTGCGTAAACAAAGTTGTTACAAGGTATGAAGAGTTGATTAGTACGATGAATAATTTTATTCAAATAGTAGATGAACAAAGTTAGCTTATGAAAAGAGGAAAAGGATGGAAAGAGAATTAAGTAAAGAGCAAATTGATTCCCTAACAAAGAAGTATTGTTCTTATGAAATAGTAAAAGAGTATCAGGATTCAACTTTTTTATCAATTATTGATAAAACTAAAAGGGAAACATATATATCTAAATTACTGGCATATGCTATTAAAACAGATTTTAAGTTTAGAACATACATATTTGAAAAAGCAGGATGTTTGCACAATCTTTCGGCGGATGATGAAATAGAGATTGTTTGCGAAAAGTATATGGGAGGTTCAAGAGCAGATATATATGTTGAGATAAATAATAAAAACAATGAATTAATCACATTAACTATTGAAAATAAGATAGACACCCAAGAACACGATGACCAAACGCAAGAGTATTACAATTGGGTAAAAGAAAAGAATGATGATAATAACTATTTTTTATATATCTATCCTGATTATAATCCGTCAAAACCTAGTTGTTGTTCGTTCCAAGAATTAAAATACAGTCAAATTGGACGTAATTTGGATAGTGAAGACTATATTATTAAGGATTTTAAAAAGCACATAAATCAATATTTGGGAGAAAAAAATATGGTAATAACTGACAAGGATCTCTTTTTGCTAGAGAAGTATTCGATAATAAAAAATATGGAAAAGGAAGTGTCTGATAAGGTTAAAGAAATACAAAATGCAATAATTGATAATGTCATGGCAAAAATAAATTATAAAGATAATTGTGAATGTATGTATTGGAAAAGTTACAATAATGAAGTTAAAGAGGGGATTAATCTATGGCTGGTCGAAACTGCGTTGCCGACGTCTATAAGATTATATTTGCCAACAGGTTATGTCGAAAATAGAGTATATTATTATTCGGAAATAAGATTTGATGATTATAATATTTTTGGAGAAATAAATGTTCAAAATACTATACGAATAGATGATAAAGAATTGGTTGATGATTATCAAAATATTTTTACTCATTGTAACCTGTGGTATTCAAAGTATCTAGTCTTGAATGAGGAAAAATTTAAATCAGACAAAGAAAAGTTTTCAAAAGAATGGATAGATGAGCTTTGCGATATGTGGATAAGATTTACGAAGTCTTATCAATGCAAATTAGATGAAGTATTACAAATTGAACAAAAAGCTTTATAATCATCACTCTCACGGTAATAATTCGCAAAAAAACACACAACCAGTGTAGAGACAATACAATTGAATAAAGTTATAATAACATCATAGAAAATGTCTAATTGAACCGCGGATAATCTGCGCTATTAGGCATTTTCTTTTTTGCTTTTTTACGGAGAAAAGGAGTGATGTTTTTGATATAAAAATGACGGCATGGCTTAGTAAAGAAAAAGATGCATCGAAGATTTAAATGCTGGAATACTCCTTGGATTTTCTGGGGAGTATTTTTTAGATGAACATTTAATTACGGTTTACTTTTTTTGTTAAGTCTATACTTTATTTTACTTATTTTTTAAGTGATTTTAGATGATTTTTGGCGAATTTGTAGCTGAAATCTTTTTTGCGTATGTAAAAAATAATGTACATACAGTGTGATAGTATTTGATCATCAAGAAGTTTGAAAAATGACATTTTTACATGATCACTTATGCACAGGAGGCAGGTTCATGATTATATATAATACAACTTTGAAATATAATTCAGGGAAAACGAGAAAAGATGATAAAGATACTTTGAATCCATCTGTGGATGACAGAAAATTCAAAGAGATTATTTCTGATGCTAATGACAAGTTGGGGGCAGAATGTGGGCTTGATGGGAATCTTTCAGCACAAATCATATCAGGCAAGGGCGGCTCTTTGGAGATTGTTATGGTTTGTAATCAGGATAAGGTCTCGGTAGAAGAATGCGAAACGTGGATAAAGAATCATTTTAATGACAACTATTCAATAAATAGAGTGTCAGTAAAGGATTCTAAGGAAATCAGCGTAAAAGAATTCATGCGATCAATAAGAAGTGCGGATAAAATGGGCTTTTCAAATAGAGGGTATTTATATAACGATTTGGGGTTTGATTATTTTGATAATTATCAATATAGCGTTCAAGAGTATATGTATGAGACCCAGTTTCTAACAAAAAAAGAGGCTTTTGAATACGCTACAATGATGATGGCTGATCAAAGTTTTATTGATGAGCTCGAGAGAATATATGCCGCAACAAATGAAAAAAAGTTCTACGGACATCCGGTACATTATAAGATAGCCGCTGCAAATGTAGAAGCTGCAAAAGATATGTTAAGGCTACTCGTTAGAGCTCTAAGATCTAACGAGAGGCTCTTGGGGACGCGGGCAAATTATCTGAGTAATATAGAGGAAGGCTGTCATCACGAGACAGATTTAGAGCATTTAATCAAATCAAGCGAAGGAACAACCATCGCAATTGAAATGACTGGATCAGATGAGGACCACGGGGTATACGCTTCTTCATATCACCAGGTAATACAGTATTTTGAAGAGCAGATAAATAGATGCCAACTTAATACATTGTTTGTGTTTGTAGAGATAACCGAAAAGCCTGGATTTTCGAAACCTATGATTGCTACTATGCAAGAGGATCTTCATATTATCGAGATTAAGGAAGGCCACGGAGATAGAGAGCGTGCATTGGGATTTTTGAGGTTGTTAACTCAGAAGTCTATGTTTGATGCTACCGAAGAGGAAATAGAAAAGGCGTTGCCCAAGAAGAAAGATTATACAGCATCTGAGGTATATGAGATATACAATAAATGGTTTAGCAACGGACTTAAGAGTAAAATCTATCAATCGTACAGAACTTGTGAGAAGGTGGCTATTGATTTTAAGAAACCATCAGATTTCCCATATGAAGAACTGAAAAAAATGGTGGGACTGAAAGAGATAAAAGAAATTGTTGATCAGATAATAAATGCGGCAAAAGTACAAAAAGCAAGAAGTAAGATGGGATTAGATGCATATGGTGCATCACGTCATATGATATTTACAGGTAACCCAGGAAGTGCGAAGACGACGGTAGCAAGACTATTGGCTCAGATTTTAAAGAAAGAGGAAGTGTTAGAATCAGGAACTCTTGTTGAGTGCGGACGAGCAGATTTGATTGCAAAATATGTTGGATGGACAGCAAAAACCGTTAGAAAAAAGTTCAGAGAAGCACAGGGAGGAATACTATTTATTGATGAGGCTTATTCGTTAGTAGATGATTCGAATAGTTTCGGAGACGAAGCAATCAATACTATAGTTCAGGAAATGGAGAATCATCGGGAAGATGTGATTGTAATATTTGCGGGATATCCTGATAAAATGGAGAGCTTTCTGCAGAAGAATGAGGGACTTAGGAGTAGGATAGCTTTTCATCTGAACTTTCCGGATTACACTGAAACTGAGTTAATGGAAATACTAGAGTTGATGGCTGGCGAAAAAGGGTATTGCATTGATGAGGCTACGAGAGAAAAATGCTTAGAAATCTTTGCGGTAGCTTGCAAGAATAAAGAATTTGGTAATGGAAGGTTCGTGAGAAATCTACTTGAGCAGGCGATGCTAAGACAATCTGACAGAATCATAAGAGAAGCAGGTGGAAAGCGGATAAGCAAGAGAATGCTATGCACGTTGATTGCGACGGATTTTGATGTTAACACAACAAAACAGTACGCGAAAAAAACTCCCCAAATAGGATTTGTAGTGTGATATCCGCTAAAAGTATAGGGTGGTATACAAAAAAATAGAGGGCTATCCATGTGTAAAAAAATGCACATAGGTACTATCGCATAGACTATTAAAGCGCTATAATAAAGGAGATTGTATGGTATTTGAACCGGGTGATTCATTTATGAGTGAAAAGGCCAAACGAGAATATATTATTCAAAGAGACAAGGAACATATAGGTTTTGAGGGTTTTCGTGCCGCTCTTGTGGATACAGGGATAATTGGAGTTGGGAATACCTTTGATGTGAAGTATTTTTCTGTTAAGGATTTTATGGAAAACTTTGAAATGTCTGATGCGAAGGCACGATATCTTAGTCGATATGTATTAGAGGGATAAAATATGTATGCTACCGGTAATAAAAAAATGTTGAATATGTTGATTTTGGAAATATTGAAAGAGTATTCGGATGAAGATCATAAACTTACTCAGCAGGAGATTATTAGGCTTCTAAAGTTAAACTATGGAATGGAGTGCGATAGAAGATCTGTCAAAAATAATATTTCATACTTAAAAGAACTTGGTTATGAAATTTCCTCCGAGGGCGGAACATATTTAGTATCTAGAGAATTCGAAGATGCTGAACTAAGGCTATTGATAGATAGTGTATTGTTTTCAAAAAACATGACCAAGAAACAGGCTAAAGGCCTTATAGATAAATTGAGAGGGTTGGGTAACCGATATTTCTCGGCTAAGGTATCTCATATAGTTAATCTTCCGGATCTTCAGCATTCTGATAACAAACAATTACTATATACTTTAGATGCAGTTAATGACGCTATAGCTTCGAAGAAGAAAATAAGCTTTATGTATAACGAATATGGTGTTGATTTCAAACTTCATCCCAAGCGAGAAGATCCATATATTGTAAATCCATATCAATTAGTTGCAAACAATGGTAAGTATTATCTTATAGGGAATATAGATAAGTATAATAATGCTGCACATTTTAGATTGGATAAAATGACATGTGTGAAGATTCTTGAAGAAAAGTGCAAGCCAGCGAAAGAAGTAAAGGATTTTGAAAATGGATTCAATCTCCCCAAACATATGGAAGAACATATATACATGTTTGGCGGAAAAAGCATAAATGTAAAAATCAAGACGACAGATGATATGATGTCTGAACTTGTGGATTGGTTTGGTAGAGATTTTGACATCATTTCTCATAATAATGGAGAAGTAATAGCTGTATTAAAGTGCAACATGTCTGCTATACGATACTGGGCCTTGCAGTATGGACCATATGTGGAAATATTATCCCCGATAGAATTACGGAAACAAATATTACAAGATGCTAAGGAAATGGTGAAGAAATATAAATCTAATACATAAGGAGGTAACAATATGGCAGTATGGAGATTGCAAGTAAACACTGGTGGCGCAAATATTGCTGATTATTGTATAAATAATCACGTTGCAGCTATGGGCTGGAGTTTAGATAATCTTTCGGAAAGTGAAAGGGATTCAATACAAACTTTTGATGACTATGATAAGTTTGCGGAAACTACATATAAGAATTACTCAAGTGTAGAAAGATTATATTATGAAGTCAAAGAGAATGATATTATTTGGATGCGTTCGAGTAGTAAGGGGAAATACTATTTTGGACGTGTTAAAGCTGATAGTAAATGGATATTTAACCGGGACGCGATTGAGATAGATGCAGCAAATCAACGAATCAATATAGATTGGTATCCTGCTACGGATATGGCAGATGAAGAATCTGTTCCAGGAGCAGTAGCAACCTCCTTTATTATGGGCTCGACGCTACAGCGAATTAAAAAATCTGGTGTTGAAGCGTATAGTCAGTTGTTGTTTAACAGGGTTCATGATAAGTCGAGAGATCCTTATATGTATCCGAATCATGACTTGTACTTAACGGAGTCACATTTTTACTCGCTGCTTCAACCTGAAGATGTTGAGGATTTGCTTGCACTTTGGCTTTATGACACAAAAGGATACGTGTGTATTCCTTCAACTAATAAAATAGCCACGCCAAAGTATGAGTGTGTCCTCGTGGATCCAGCAGACACAAATCGAAAACACATATATATACAAGTCAAGAAAGGCAATGTTGATCTTAATACGGATGACTATAGTGATCTTAACGGAGAAACATATCTTTTGACCACTGAAGGAGTTGTGAAAAATGACGGGAAGTACCCGCAAATTAAAAGCGTTAACCCATCAGAAATCTTCCAGTTTGCAATTGATCCGGATAAAGCACATATAATTCCCGAGAATGTATTGTACTGGGTTAAGTTTTTGACCGATGTAGAAAATGAAAGACTATCTAATGAAGATTGTAAAGGAATAATGCTAGATACGAATTTGTCATACTCTGAAACTAATGAGTACGAAATGCTTTCGCAATGCAAAATTGCTGCCTATGGTGATGCGAAAAGGTATATTAATAGTTTTTCAAAGGGCGATTATGCACTGTTCTACTCCAAAGGAAGGGGAATAGTTGCAATAGGTAGAATCACGTCAGATATACCGACAGATATTGACGATGAGAAGTATCATAAGGTAGAGTTTATTGTGCCAAAAACGTTTGATGGAGATACAAAAAGCTTGAAAAGTTTAAGCCCGTCCGAAATAAAGGTGGCATTAAATAAGAATTTCTACTGGGCCTCAACAATAAAGACTCCTTTCTTAAGCAAATCTCAGTCGGAAGTTCTTATCGGGAAATTGGAAGAAAAGTACAATGAGCGTATGATTTTGAATAATAGTACCCAAATAGTACGAAAATAGTACCGAATTAGTACCGTTTGAGTATTTTTTTCTTAAAATCAGTGTGATATATTTACAATGGACAAAGCGAACGGGAAAACAAAGACCCGAGCCGCCGAGTCCATTTTCTTTGGCAAAAGAATACCGGCAAATATGAGCGTCAGATCATCACTTCGAAAGAGGTTGTGAGCTTGGCGCTTTTCTTATGCCATCAACACACGGCCAGTGATGACGATCCAAAGTCTACATCAAAATAGCGAAAGGATAACGAAAAATGGATTACGAAAATTTCAAAGAGCAGTTCGTAGAGGACGTGAAGGACAGACTTGCAGAACAGGGCGCTGATGTGAAGGTCAGCGTAAACGAGGTCAACAAGCTCAACGAGAGCTACGAGGCCATCACCGTTACTCCTGAGCGAAGCAACATCGGCGTGAACTCTTCTCACGCAGGAAGGATTCTCACCGACAACAGTTGATAATATTCATACACAGCTGCATCCTGCATTCCAGATGGCAGTACGAGAAGGAGTACTTCGTGTGAATCCCGCCTCGGGTGCTCGGACGGGACCGTAACGATTCCCTCCGAAGTGAATCGCATGATTCACACGGTGACGGCAGAATAAAGGGAGAGAATTAACAAAGAAACTAGTTATTTAAGAACGCTGAGGCGTTCTTGAATATATGTGTAGTGTGTGAGACGCTTACAGAAAGCGTTGTAAATTTCAGAAAACTGTTTACAACCTCAAATAAAAACAATTACAATATAATTAGGTTGAAATATAGAGTATGAGTATTTAAAAGATACTATGCGAGGAGATGATTTTATGCATTATGAGTATAATACAAGATATGTATGTGCAAAGGTAATTACTTTTGATATTGAAGGAGATGTAATTACAAACATTAGTTTTACGGGTGGATGTAATGGAAACCTAAAAGCAGTTTCAAAATTAGTTGACGGCTGGACAGTTGAACAAATCGAGGCAAAGCTGTTGGGAAATACTTGCGGAGTAAGACCGACATCCTGTGCGGAACAGTTAGCAAAAGCTGTCAGAGCTGCCTATAATGAACTGAATTAAAGGAGATTATTGTGGGTGCAAAAGTCAGATATATTATTACATTTTTTGGCGATGTTCAGGGGGTAGGCTTCAGATTTACAGCATGCCATGCAGCTCAGGCTTACAGTTGCACCGGCTGGGTGAGGAATGAGTATGATGGAAGCGTTACTATGGAAATTCAAGGGACAGAGGCAGAGATCAATAAAGTGCTTGAACGAATAGAAAAGGGCTGTTTCATATCAATCGACAGAATTGATAAAAAATCAATAGCTACGGTGGATGACGAGTGGGGATTCGATACCAAGTGGTAAGATAAGCGACCACTGAGGCGTTCTTGAATTATTATATGATGGGATGTTGCATTAGTGGTTAATAAGCACGAAGGCAACATCTCATTTTTTACTTCCTATATCATGGAAATGAATCAAGGGATTGCAAAAATAAACAAGGTGTTTTATAATTAGAATTGAAAACGATTACAAAAAAGTTTCAAGGTGGTTTTACGGATAATTGATGGAGAAGAGCGCATGAAAGAAAAGAAATATGATGATATTTTTAGAGCTCGCCTTTCAAATTATTATGACGAGCTAAAGTGGCTTTATTGTGAAATATATCATAACGATATTCAGGCCTTTGAATATTTTGTTGATATGCTTTTTGAGTATTACAGTAGCAGGGATAGTATGCTTAAAGACTGGGATGAGGCCAGAAGCGTTGTCAGTGATTGGTTTAGTGGAAATGAAATGCTTGGTATGCTTATGTACACCAACTGTTTTGCAGGAAATTTGAAAGGTGTTAGGAAACATCTTGATTATATACAGGAATGCGGCGTTAATTATCTGCATCTTATGCCTTTGCTTGAAAGCCCGAAAGGCAAAGATGATGGCGGATATGCAGTTGCGGATTTTAGAAAGGTACAGCCTGAACTTGGTACCATGAAAGACCTTGCAAATCTTGCAAAGGACTGTCATGAGAGGGGGATGAGTCTGTGCCTTGATTTCGTTATGAATCATACCAGTGAGGATCATGAGTGGGCAGTGAGAGCTCGCAGAGGAGAGCAGGAGTACCAGGACAGATATTTCTTTTTCAGTAATTGGGATATTCCGAATTTATTTGAAGAGACAGTGCCTCAGGTTTTCCCTCAGACGGCACCGGGCAATTTCACCTGGTGTGACGAGGCAGGAAAAGTAGTTATGACTACTTTCTACCCATATCAGTGGGATCTAAATTATCATAACCCCACAGTATTTAATGATATGACTGCCAATATGCTTTATTTGTGTAATCAGGGTGTGGATATTATCAGATTAGATGCAGTTCCATATATTTGGAAGGAACTAAACACCTCCTGCAGAAATCTTCCCGAGGTTCATTCATTGGTCAGAATAATGAGAATTGCCACTGAGATTGTGTGCCCGGGAACTCTTCTGTTAGGCGAAGTAGTCATGGAACCGTCAAAGGTTGTTCCGTATTTTGGAACGGTGGAAAAGCCGGAGTGTCAGATGCTTTACAATGTTACCACCATGGCAAGTACATGGCATACTGTGGCAACAAAAGACGTAAGGCTTATGAAGCATCAGCTTGGAACAGTGTTTGCGCTTCCAAAGGAGTACGTTTTTCTAAATTATCTGAGATGTCATGACGATATTGGCTGGGGACTTGACTATCAATATCTCAAACAGTTTAGTATGACGGAGGCACCACATAAGAGATTCCTGAATGATTATCTTTCAGGAAAATATTACGGTTCGGATGGGAGAGGCGAGCTTTACAATGATGACCCAAAACTTCAGGATGCAAGGTTGTGCGGAACAACCGCTTCCCTGTGCGGAATCGAAGCAGCTGAATATGAACTGGACAAAGAAAAACTGGAGCGTTCAATTCAACTTGATTTGATGCTTCATGCATTTCTACTTACCCAGAGTGGTATTCCGGTACTTTACAGTGGAGATGAGATAGGGCAGCTAAATGACTACACATATCATCAGAATCCACACAAATATGCAGACAGCAGATATCTCCACAGAGGAAATCTGAATTGGGAGGACGTTGCTAAGAGAAAGAAGAAAGGAACCAGAGAAAATAAGATATTTACGGGAATCAACAAACTTGTTAAATTGAGATCTTCCCACAGAGTATTTGACAGTTCGGCAGATGCCTGGATTGTAGAGACATGGAATGATCATGTGCTTGGAATTGGTAGATATTACAAGGGAGAAAAACTTATAGCATTATTTAATTTTGGAGATACAGAGGAGACAGCCTGGATAGACGAGAGTGAGAAGTATATTGATCTATTGTCGGGAGAGAAAGCAAAGGTTAAAAATATTAAACTTGCAAGTCACGGCTTTAAATGGTTTCTTACGACGTTTAAAAAGGAAGTGAAATAGAGAAATGACGATAAAAGATATAGCTGAAATGGCAGGGGTATCTGTGGCGGCGGTAAGCCGTTACTTTAACGGTGGATCCCTGAGCGAAGGAAAAAAGAGAATAATTCAAAAAGTAGTTGAGGAAAATAATTATGTGCCAAATGCCATGGCACAGACTATGAGAACCGGCAAAAGTGGAAATATAGGAGTTATAGTTCCAAGAGTTAACTCGGAATCATTTGCGCAGATAATGGCTGGAATTGCAAGTGAGGTCGAGGAAAACAATTATTCAGTAATTCTTGCCGTGTCAGAAAATAAGCAGGAGAAAGAAGTGTTCTATATTGAGCAGATGGAAAAGTCCAAGATGGATGGCATTATACTGATGGGAACGGTAATGACACCGTATCTTAAAGCGGCCATTGAAAAATGTAAAATACCGGTTGTGGTCACGGGACAGGATTTTGAGGGCATACCTTCTGTATTTTATGATGACAAAGGTGCAATGTGTGATATTACAAAACTGGTTCTTAAAAAGAAAAAGAAACTTGCATATATAGGAGGACCTGAAAATGACATTGCCGTGGGCAAAATGAGAAAAGCGGGAGTGGAAAAGGCGATGGAAGAAGCAGGTATTGACAAGAAAACACTCAAAGCTGTGGAGTCCGATTTTACATTGCAAGGTGGCTACGAGGCGATGAAGTCCATACTAAAAATGAAAGGAAAAGTGGATGGAGTTATTTGCGCCACAGACAGAATGGCTCATGGAGCAATGAAGGCAATAAGAGAGGCAGGAAAGAAAATTCCGGAGGATATAGCGGTAGTTGGAGTAGGAGACAGTTGGGCAGATGTTATTTCAAGTCCCCAACTAACAACTGTACATTTGTATTATGATAAGTGTGGTCACGCTGCTGTAATGCTTCTCCTCGCGATGATTGAGCACGAGAATAATAACCGCTATATCAGCAGGGTAATGTTAGACTATTCAATTATTGAAAGGGGGTCTGTCTGATATGAAATTAATCTTTCTTGATATAGACGGAACACTTACTGTGGCAGGTGAAAATGAACCTCCGGAAAGTGCAATCCGTGCAATCAGGAAAACCCGGGAAAAAGGAAATAAAGTATTTCTTTGCACAGGGAGAAACTATGACATGTTAAAGCCGTTGTTAAAGTACGGATTCGATGGGGTTGTTGGAAGTAGCGGCGGATATGTTACTGTTGGAGACAAAGTGTTGTTTGATTGCCCTATGGATAATGAACAAAGAGATAAGGCACTTGATGTATTTCACAGAAACGGAGTGTTTTGTACGATTGAGGCGAAAAACGGATCCTGGGGCGACGACAATATGGACGATTTTATTAAAAATCAGCCTGAAGGAAACAGCGAGATTGAAAGATGGCGCAAAGCATTGTCATCAAATCTTGGAATTAAATCGATGAAAGAATATGACGGAAGCCCAATCTACAAAATAATTATGATGTGCACTGACCCTAAGCAGTTAGACGAGGCTAAAGAAATCCTTGGAGAAGACTTTGCATTTGTGGTTCAGGAGGTAAAAGCTCATTCCTGCATAAACGGTGAACTCCTTAATAAAAAGTTCGATAAAGGAAGAGGAGTAAGACTTGTAGCAGATTATTATGGTCTTGATATGAGTGAAACCATAGGTTTTGGGGACAGTATGAATGACCTTGAGATGATTGAGGTGGTAGGTACATCTGTTTGCATGGAAAACGGTGCAGAAACACTTAAAAATATCAGTGATATTGTGTGCCCACCTGTAGATGAAGATGGGCTTGCAAAAGGGTTCGAAATCCTTGACTTATAACAAACGATAGTTACAAAAAAATATTGACTCAATTGACGGAGCATATTAAATATGTTAATATGAAAATATATTGTAATCGTTTTCAAAAAGCTTAATGTTTTTATTGGAGGGAGGTTGTTTTTATGGCACTTGATTACAGAAAGTGTGCAGAGCAGATAGTTTCTCTGATCGGAGGAAGAGAGAACGTTGCTCAGGCAGCACATTGTGCAACCAGGCTGCGTCTTGTTATTAAGGATAATTCGAAAATTGACAAGGCAGCTCTTGAGAATGTTGACGGCGTAAAAGGCATGTTTGAAAGCAACGGACAGCTTCAGCTTATCATCGGAACAGGAACGGTAAATAAGGTTTACGATGAATTCTTAGCTGTCACAGGAATGACGGCCGCAACGAAAGATGATGTTAAGGCAGCAGCGGCTGCAAAACAGCCGGCTTGGAAGAGAGCACTGAAGTCTGTAGGGGATGTATTTGTTCCAATTCTTCCGGCAATCGTTGCCTCAGGTCTTATGATGGGTGTTGTTGAAGCTCTTGGCAAAGCGATACCTTCATTTGCTTCTACTGATTGGTATGCATTCTTAGACATGGTTGCAAACACTGCGTTTGCATTCCTGCCTGTTATCGTAGCAATCAGTGCAGCCAGAGTATTTGGCGGAAATGTTTATCTTGCTGCAGTAATCGGTCTTATGATGGTTCACACAGGACTTCTTAATGGCTGGAACGTAGGTAGTACGGATGCCATTAACAGCTTCTTTGGAGTCACGGACGGTAATATTCCTACATGGAATCTTTTCGGTGATTTAAAGATAGGCGACTATGTTCTTGGATCCATATCAAGGCATGGCTACCAGGGACATGTAATTCCTGTTATGATTGCCATCTGGCTTATGAGCAAGGTTGAAAAATGGCTTCACGAACATGTTAATGAGATGATTGATTTATTTGTAGTTCCTATCACTACAGTATTTGTCACAGCAATCTTTACATTCGTAGTTATCGGACCTATTTTTGCAACGCTTGAAAACTTCGTTCTTAAAGGAGCGCAGTGGCTCGTTCAGTTCCCACCGGGAGCTATGATTATGGGAGCGATTTATCCGGCCACAGTTGTTATGGGTCTTCACCATATGTACAACGTTATCGAAGCCGGTATGCTTTCGTCAGTAGGTCTTAACACATGGATGCCTATTGCATCAGCAGCAAACTTTGCACAGTTTGGCGCGTGTCTTGCAGTTGGTATCAAATGTAAACAGGCAAAATTAAAAACAGTAGCAGTTCCATCTTCAATGTCAGCAGCTCTTGGTATTACAGAGCCGGCTATATTCGGTGTTAACTTCCGATTTATGAAGCCGTTTATCTGTGGTATGGCAGGCGGTGCTGCAGGAGCATTGTTTGGTTCCATTGCAAAGATTGGCGCTACAGCTTATGGTGTTACAGGTATTCCGGGTTATCTTACAATTGATAATCCTGCAATATATACAATTCTACTTATTATCTCAGGTGGTGTTGCATTCGCTCTTACTATGTTCTTCTGGGAAGAAAATGTTGCACCTGCAGCAGAAACAGCAGGAACAACTGACGCAGCACAGACTGAAACTGCAGATGCATCAACCGATGATGCCGCAGAAGTAACTTCAAAGATAGTTATCAGCTGTTTGGCAGGAAAAATCGGACAGCCGGTAAAAGGTGAGATTATCTCTTACAAAGACATTCCTGACGAAACTTTTGCATCAGGTGTTCTGGGTGAAGGTGTTGGAATCCAACCGGCAGAGGGCATTGTTTATGCACCTATGGATGGAGAGATTAGTTCCGTTGCGGATAGTAAACATGCAATCGGAATTACAGGACCGGAAGATATGGAACTCCTCATTCATGTCGGAGTTGACACAGTCGAGATGAAGGGCGATGGATTTACCACATTCGTTGAAGAAGGAGATAAAGTAGTTAAGGGACAGAAAATCATGGAATTCGATATTGAAAAAATTAAAGCTGCAGGTAAGCCGGATACAGTAGTTGTGCTTCTTACTAACAGTGATGATTATGAAAATCTTGAATTAAGCTAGAAATTATAAACAATATTAGGAGGTTTAGTTATTATGAAAGAGTTTAAGTATGTAATTACAGATGAGGTGGGAATTCATGCACGTCCTGCAGGACTTCTTGTTCAGGAGGCAAAGAAATTCACAAGTACAATTATGTTTATAAAAGGCGAAAAAAGCGCAAAGGCAACTTCACTTATGAAACTTATGGGAATGGGAATCGTTAAGGGCGACGAAATTACCGTAACTATTGAAGGTGATGATGAAGATGCAGCAGCTGAGGCTATTGAAGCTTTCGTGAAAGCAAATTTCTAGATTTGAGATGACTTAAAGAACGGGGTTTCTCTTCAGTGAGGAACCCCGCTATTTGTGGGGAGGTAGTAAATATGATTTATGGAGCGCTTGAGGCTGGCGGAACCAAGATGGTATGTGCCATAGGTGATGAGTCAGGAAAAATTATAGAACAGATATCAATTCCAACAAAAACTCCAGAAGAGACAATGCCCCGGATTGTCGAATATTTTAAAGATAAAAACATAAAGTCGTTGGGAATAGCTACTTTTGGTCCGGTGGATGTCCATCCGGATTCGTCGACATACGGACATATACTCGATACCCCGAAAACGCCATGGATTGGTTTTGATATGTTGGGATATATGAAGGAAGCTCTTGGAGTTCCGGCGGGTATAGATACAGATGTAAACGGATCACTTCTCGGTGAAGTTACATGGGGAACATCTAAGGGCATTTCAGATGTGGTTTATATTACCATAGGTACAGGTGTTGGAGGAGGAATTCTTTCAGGTGGAAAGATTGTTCATGGAATGCTCCATCCCGAACTTGGGCATATGAAAGTAGTTAAACATGAGGCAGATAACTACGAAGGACGATGTCCATATCACGGCACATGTTTAGAGGGTCTTGCATCAGGCCCTGCCATAGAAGCACGATATGGAGCAACGGCCAGCAAACTGGCGGACAGAGATGATGTTTGGGAAATTGAGAGTTATTATATAGCCCAGGCTATATCAAATCTGATTTGTATTGTCAGTCCTAAAAAGATAATTCTTGGAGGAGGGGTAATGCATCAGAAACAACTATTTCCACTTATCAGAAAAAAGGTACTTGAAAATCTTAACGGGTATTTTAAGTTGGATGAATTATCAGATATAGATAACTACATTGTTCCGGCATCGTTAAATGACGATCAGGGAATTATGGGAGCAATAAAAATAGCGATGGATGCAGTTTGATTAATAGCATTAGGGAGGTAGACAATATATGATTATTTATGAAGGTAAAGCAGTGTTTGAAGGGATTGCCATAGGCAGAATAAGTGTTTACAAAAAAGAAGAGCAGTCTGTTAAACGCATCAAAATAGAAGACAAGGCGGCAGAAATTGAGAGATACGCTGCGGCCAGAGAAAAAGCTATCGGACAGTTACAGGTTTTATATGAAAAAGCGGTTAAAGAAGTAGGCGAGTCCGGAGCTGAAATTTTTATGGCACATCAGATGATGATTGATGATGAGGATTATATCGATTCCGTTGAGAGCATCATTGACACTGAGGGTGTTAACGCAGAATATGCCGTAGCTCAGACAGGAGACAATATGGAAAAAATGTTTCTTGATATGGAAGAAGAATATTTCCGAGGAAGAGCTGCAGATGTAAAAGATATAACAGAGAGAATCATTAGTGCCTTGGCAGGAAATGACAGTGCCGGAATTGTATCTGATGAACCGGTTATAGTTGTTGCAGACGATTTGGCACCTTCAGAGACAGTTCAGATGGATAAGGATAAAATATTATCCTTTGTAACTGTGCACGGCTCTGCTAATTCACATACATCTATCCTTGCAAAGACAATGAGCATCCCTGCAATTATCGGATGCCCGATTCCATTGTCAGAGGAAGTGGATGGAAAGATTGCAGTGGTGGACGGCTTTGAAGGTAAAGTATATGTGGAGCCGGATGATGAAGTGATGGTTGCAAAGAAGAAACTTCTCCTTGCAGAAGAGGAGAAAAAGAGTCTTCTTAAACGCCTTAAAGGCAGAGAAAATGTAACTCTGGACGGACAGAAAATTAATCTTTATGCGAATATTGGAAATACCAAAGATTTAGCATTGGTTCTCCAAAATGACGCAGGAGGAATCGGACTTTTCAGATCAGAGTTTATTTATCTTGGCTCAGATGATTATCCAACAGAGGAAGAGCAGTTTGCAATTTACAAACAGGTTGCCCAGACCATGGCAGGAAAGAAAGTTATTATACGTACTCTGGATATTGGTGCAGATAAGCAGGCAGATTATTTTAAACTTCCGGTTGAAGAAAATCCTGCAATGGGACTTAGAGCAATTAGAATTTGCCTCACAAGGCCTGAAGTTTTCAAGACTCAGCTCAGAGCAATCTTAAGAGCCAGTGCATTTGGAAAGATATCAATTATGTTCCCAATGATTATTTCAGTGGGTGAGGTTAAAAAGATAAAAGCTATTGTTGAGGAAGTTAAAAAGGAACTTGATGCAGATGGCATTTCTTACGACAAAGATATAGAACTTGGAATTATGATTGAGACACCTGCGGCAGTTATGGTGGCAGATGAACTTGCAGAAGAAGTTGATTTCTTCAGTGTAGGAACAAATGATCTTACGCAGTATACACTCGCAATTGATCGTCAGAATCAGTCTCTTGATGAATTCTATGACTCACATCATCCGGCAATTCTTCGAATGCTTGAGATGATAGCAAAAGCTGCACACAGACACGGTGCGTGGGCTGGAATCTGTGGAGAACTGGGAGCAGATTTATCTCTCACAAAAGAGTTTCTCGCAATGGGATATGATGAGTTGTCTGTTTCACCGGGCATGATTCTTCCAATAAGGAAAACTGTATTAGAGACAAATGTTTCAGAATACAAAAAGAATAAGTAATACAGAAAAGAATTTGAAATGGGGAGGGGTGAATAATCCCTCCCCATTTAAGATTTTTGGGGATTACAATGAGAAGGAATAATATTTGAAGAATAACTGAAAATAAAGTATAATTACAGATATAAATAATTATTTGGAAGGAGAGGGTATTGTGCGAAAAAATAATTGTATTAAAAAAATTATGATGGCTACGTTTGCCATGACATTGGCATTTGTTATGAAAGGTACTGCTGATGTAAAAGCAGTAGCATCTACTGACATTGCAACAAATAACACTTGGATTTCAGGTTCCATTGGTGAGGAAGCAGAAGTTGATTACTATATGGTAAGTCTCAGCAAATCCGGATGGCTTTCTTTGGACTATCAAGGGCTTGGAGTCAGAGATTCGTGGGTGAGTCTTGTATCTGAAGATTTAACAAAAACATATGTGGCTGAGAAGTCAGCATTTTATTCAAGTGAAGTCAGTCCGGTAAATGTTTCATCATCAGTTGCTCTTGAAGCCGGAAGATATCTGATTAAAGTCAGAGGTGATTCTGATAAAACAGGGTCATACAAAGTCAGAGCAAACTTTGTTTCGGCAAACAATAATGAGAGCTATACAAATCATTCATTTGATACGGCCCAGGGGTTATCTGTAGGAAATAGTATAAATGGCTTTCTTTCAGATTTTGAAAAAAATGACTTCTACAAGATAAATCTGACTTCTAAAAAATTGATTAGAATACTTTTTACATCATATATGGATGATGCAGTTGTTCAGATTTGGGACAAAGATTACAATGCTGTATATAGCAGAGTTACTACTAAAGGTTCATTACAGTCACCTGTGAAAAGCAATATTGAAGTACAGTTAAATCCTGGTGCATACTACATCAAAGTATATTCAAACAGTGGTAAAAACGGAAAATACAGTTTTAAACTTGAAGAGAAAGTAATAGCAAACTCTATTTCTATTACAGGCGCAAAGAAGGTTAAAAAAGGAAAATCAATTAAGTTGTCTGTAAAATTCATCCCATCCAACACATCGAATAAGAGTGTTGTGTGGTCATCTTCAAACAATAAAATTGCCACAATTGACAGAACGACAGGAGTGTTGAAGGCAAAAAAGCCAGGTAAAGTAACTATCATGGCTACTGCACAGGACGGAAGTAAAAAGAGTGCTACTTACAAAGTTGTTGTTTTACCAACTAAAATGAAAGCTCCAAGTATTGATCAAAATGTATATATTCTAAATAGATTCACATTAAGTTGGAAGAGTAACGGATATGTAACAGGTTATAAGATTCAGTATGCAACTAATCCTCAGTTCAGAGGAGCTAAAACAAAAACACTCGCTAAGCCGGTAGAATTAAAGTATGTTATTTCCGGAGTTCCTAGAGTAAATCATTATGTTAGAATTAAAGCATATATAAAAGATGGTAAGAAAACCTATAGTGGAAAGTGGAGTAAGTACAAAAAGGTTAATATTCACTAAAAGATGATGAAATTGACAAATGACAATAATCATGTTACTATTACAACGTTATTGGGCAAAGAGCATACGTGAGTACAGATGAAGCCTGCATTACAGAGAGAAATGTTACCAGCTGCAAGCATTTTATGTAGTTCATTATGGAAATTTCAGTATGGGAGCCTTCTGGCGAAAAGCATATTGCGTTAAGTCAGATATTGGTGAATAGATAATTACTACACATTTAGAGTGCAGAGTTTAGATAGATTAGATTCTGAAATAGGGTGGTACCGCGATAGAACATCGTCCCTTGTTATGAAACAAGGGACGATGTTCTATTTTGTTATAACGAGCCATGCACATCTGTGAAAATGAAGCATCACAGAATGCTTGCATTCGGGTGAGGCTTCATTTTCACAGATGTATATGGTGAACTGGTCCAAAATGAAAGGAGAAAGCAATGAAAGAAAAAATCAATTTGATTTTTGAGGAAGCAAAGACTAAGATTTCAGAAGCTGCAAGCGAGAGTGAATTACAGAATACTAAGACAGCTTTTGTAGGTAAGCAGGGATCATTAAGTCTTCTTATGAAGGAACTTCCAAAGGTTGATGTGTCACTCAGACCTGAGATGGGAAAACTTTTAAATCAGGTAAAAAATCAGGTTACTGAGTTGATTGATGCAAAGAGAATGGAGCTTAAGTTAAAAGCATCTGAGGTATCTGCAGATTTTGACTGTTCAGTACCGGGATTATTGCCACAGGCAGGTGGATTACATCCAATTACACAGATGTGTTATGACCTTAATGATGCATTCCGCTCAATGGGATTTGAAGTGTTCCAGGAGGACGACATTACCAGTGAGATGTATGCATTTGATAAATTAAACTTCCCTGACAATCATCCTGCACGTGAGAGCATGGATACATATTGGATTGAGGGACATGACAGTGGAACAACAAACGAAAAGCTTTGCCTTAGACCTCATCTTACAGGCGGTAGTGTTCGTTATATGCAGACACACAAACCACCTTATCGTTTTGTTTATCCGGGACGTGTTTACAGAAATGAGACAACAGACGCTCATCATGAGAGAGCATTCTTCCAGTATGAAGCGCTTATCGTAGATAAAGATATTACATTTACATCAGGAAAGGTTCTTATCCAGACAATTTTAAGTAAGGTATTCGGAAGAGAAGTACCTGTAAGAATGCGTTCGGGATTCTTCCCATTCGTTGAGCCTGGATTTGAGATTGATATGGAATGCCAGGTTTGCGGCGGAAAAGGATGTAGTGTATGTAAGCATGTAGGTTGGATTGAGGTTATGCCTGGTGGTTCACCACATCCAAACGTACTTCGCGCAGCAGGACTTGATCCTGATGAGTACACAGGTTTCTATGTAAATATTGGTTTAGACAGATTAGTAATGATGCGTTACGGAGTTGATGACGTAAGATTATTCCACAGCGCAGATTTAAGATTCTTAAAGCAGTTCAGATAAGGAGGAGAAAATGAAATTATCATTATCATGGATTAAAGATTATGTAAATCTCCCAGAGGATACAGATCTGAAAAAATTGGCATATGACCTCACAATGGATACAGTAGAGGTTGAAGATGTAGAATTTCTTGCACGTCGTTTTGACAATATGGTTGTGGGTATTATCGAAGCAATCGAGCAGCATCCAAATGCTGACAAATTAAGAGTGTGCAAGGTTGATATAGGTGACGGAGAGATTAAGGACATCGTGTGTGGTGGTATTAATCTTGAAGTTGGTATGAGGGTTGCCGTTTCATGTCCGGGTGCAGTTGTTCGTTGGCATGGAGAGGGTGAGCCTGTTGTAATCAAGAATTCAAAACTCCGTGGAGTTGCATCTTACGGAATGATTTGTGCATCTGACGAAATTGGTTTGGGAGATTTATTCCCTGCAAATGAAGAAGCAGAAATTTTAGATTTATCTGCTTTTGAAGTACCTGCAGGTACACCAATCGCAGAGGCACTTGATTTAGATGACGTTCTTTTGGAAATTGACAATAAATCAATGACAAACAGACCGGACCTTTGGGGACATTACGGTATTGCACGTGAAATTGCAGCATTATACAATCTCCCATTGGCAGAAATCAAAACTTTCGAGCCTGATGTTACATCTGATTTCAATGTGGAAATCGAAGACACTGACAGATGTCCAAGATACATCGGTGTTCAGATGGAAGGCGTTTCTGTAAAGCCTGCACCATATCAGATGCAGAGTCGTATTTGGAAAGTTGGTATGAGACCAATCAATGCTCTGGTTGATATTACAAACTATGTAATGTTAGCAACAGGAAATCCAACACATGCTTTTGATGCAACACAGATTTCGGATCATATTGTTGTAAGACGCGCAAAAGAAAATGAAAAATTATTACTCTTAAATGACAAAGAGTTAGAACTTTGCAATGACGATTTGGTAATTACAGATGCCGAAGGACCTGTTGCACTTGCAGGTGTAATGGGAGGAGCAAAGGATTCTATTTTACCAACAACAGAGCAGGTAATATTAGAGGTTGCAAACTTTGAATCAACAGGTATCAGAAGAACAGCACTTCGTTACGATAACAGAACAGAGGCTTCTTCAAGATATGAGAAGGCTATCGATCCGGAGAGATGTGATCAGGCACTTGCACTTAGTATGCAGTACTTCAAGGAAATCTACCCTGAAGTAAAGGTTACAGGTTTCTGTGATAAGTATATGAAGAAACTTGACAGAGCAGAAATCGATGTTAAGATTTCATGGCTTGAAAAGAGACTTGGAAAGCATCTCACAGATGATGAAATTAAGAATAAATTAGAACTTCTTGGATTTGATGTGGCAATAAACGGTGATGATATGCACGTGGTTGCACCAACATGGCGTTCAACAGGTGATATTTCAATTAAGGATGACGTAATGGAAGAAGTAGCAAGAATGTATGGTTATGATAATTTCGAAGCTACACCATTTACAACATCATTTGAGAGTGCAATTAATCAGAAGGAAATTGACTTAGTAAGAAATATAAAAGAGTATTTGGCTATTCGTTGTGGAATGCAGGAAGTATACACATATCCATGGATGAACGACACATATGTAAATGCAGTTCTTCAGAATACTGATGGAGTGTTAAAACTTTCTACACCACCTGCTCCAAATCTTAAATATATCCGTTCTTCACTTCTTCCAAACCTCTGTGAAGCGGTTGCTAAGAACGAGAGATATTTTGACGACTTTTCAATATTTGAAGAGGCTCAGGTATTCTATGATAACAATTATCATACACCATATGATGAGACAGAAAAATTACCTGAACAGAGAAGAAAAATCGCAGCTGCATTTGCCAGTGGAACAAAGAAAATCGATGTTCTCTTTAGAGAGGCAAAGGGTGTACTTGAGTATATGTCACGTTACACACATATGGAAGAGTTCACATTCAAAAAAGCTGAGAAGCCGGTTTGGGCTGATAACGTAGTTTGGATGAATATTTATTTGGGAGATGATTGCATCGGACAGTTTGGTCTTTTGTCAAAGAAAGTATCTCTTGACTGTGGTATCAAGAATCTTTCAGTTATTCTCTTTGAGATTGACTCAACAATGCTTAAACCACTTATCTCAAGAACAAACAAATTTGAACATCTTGCAGAGTATCCTGAAACTGATTATGACGTTTCAATGCTCTTTGATGTAAACACTACTTGGGAAGAAATCTATGATTCAATCATGGGACCTAAGAAGGCAGCAGCACTTCTTAAGGCAGCATCTTTTGTAGATGAATACAGAGGAAAACAGATTCCTGCAGGAAAGAAGTCAGTTACAATCAGACTTACGATTGGTTCAGAAGAAAAAACACTTACCTCACAGGAAATCGAAAAAGTAGCTGATCAGGTATTGTCAAAACTTAGCAAGAAGGTTGGCGGAGAACTTAGAACACAGTAATTCTATATAATAAAGAGACTGAAGTATTTGGATTTATCCGGATACTTCAGTTTTTTTGCGTTTCACGACGAGGAAAAAGATGTGGAAAAAAATAGTATGACTGGGATATTTGATGATACAAATATCTCAGCCATACATTTTTTCATAATAGAATATGAAAGGAAATCTTTAATTATCTAAAAGTGAAAAGGATTAGCTACACGGTCGCCATCCTCTTTTTCGTCATCATCTTCAAAATGAAAAGGATTAGCTATGCGGTCACCGTCCTCCTCATCATAATTTGTTTCTGAATTATTTTGAGAGAGAGACAAAAAATAAGCAGCCCATGGATTTTGAACGTAATCTCCGGTGGATGCTTTAACTGATGTTCCTCCTGCAAAACTAATACAAAGTGTCAGTGCGAGTGCGGAAAATGAAACCGCAAATAATCTGGTTAATCTCATTAGATCTAAAACCCTCCTTGTTAAATATTAAATTTTTACGTACAATAATCTGATTTCATAATTGTATAATAAAACATTGATAAATTTGTGAATTATTACATCATATTTTTAGTTTACATTTATTTTTTATGATGAGAAAATATATTTATCGTATCTAATAAATGAAAAGAGAGGTTTGAAATGGCTGAGAATACTAAAACAGGATTACAAAATAAAATGATATACGGAGTCTATGTGAGAAATCATACAGAGGAAGGAAACTTTAAATCTATAATTTCAGATTTGGACAGAATTAAAAAACTGGGATGCGATTACATCTGGTTTTTGCCAATCCATCCAATCGGAGAAAAGGAGAGGAAAGGAACACTTGGCTGCCCATATGCAAACAGAGATTACAGAGGAATTAATCCGGAGTATGGGACACTGGAAGATTTCAGATATCTGGTAGAGGAGATACATAGCAGGGGGATGAAGTGTATGATTGATGTAGTGTACAATCATACATCACCGGATTCGGTTCTTTCAAAAGAACACCCTGAATATTTCTATAAGAATGCAGAAGGTAATTTTTCAAACAAGATAGGAGATTGGTCGGACATTATTGATCTTGATTATAGCAATAAAGATTTGTGGGATTATCAGATTGAATCACTCTGTATGTGGGCAGAAATAGTTGACGGATTCAGATGCGATGTGGCATCCTTTATTCCTGTTGAGTTTTGGAAGAGAGCCAGAAAAGAAGTGGAGAAGATTAAGTCTGACTTTGTGTGGCTCGCTGAGACAGTCCATCAGAGTTTTGGATGTTATGCAAGAAGAAACGGAATCTATTCTGCATTGGATTATGAAATGTTTGAGGCTTTTGACATTGAGTATGAGTATGATGTCAGGGAGACTTTTGACAGATATTTAAAGGGAGAGATTACTTTATCGCACCACCTTGACATGGTAAATTTCCAGGAAGCAATATATCCAAAAAATTATAATAAGCTCAGATTTCTTGAAAATCATGATCAGCCTAGAATTGCATCTTTTGTCAGTGGGAATGTTTTGTTAAATTATACTGCAATGGTGTACTTTCTTAAAGGTACAGTTCATATCTACGCAGGTCAGGAATATGCAAACAAATTCACTCCGAGTCTGTTTGACAAGAACGTGATTGACAGAAATACCGGAGTTGATTTAAGTGACTTTATGAGAAAAATGTATGAGATAAAACAAAAAGAACTTGATGCAGAGGACTATTTCTATTCAAAAGCAGATGATGAACTTGATATCGCAATTATGACAAGAGAAAATAGTGATAGCATAAAAATCGGAATATTCAGTCTTAAGTCAAAATCAGGTCTTGTTGAAGTTGATTTAAAGGATGGAATTTACAAAAATCTTATTGATGATAAAGAGATTGAAGTAATAAACGGAAAAGTGAAAACAGAGGGTTCGCCTATTGTAATTAGCACCGCCAAATAAGAATGTAAAATGACATATGTCATTCCCACAGTTATTTTTATTACATTTATCACATATAAATTTTGATATAAGTATAGTATTATTACAGTGTAAGACAGACGAGTATGAAAACCAATACCAGTTAGGGAATGAGTATGAAAACCAATACCGATTAGGGGAATGAGTATGAAAAACCAAAAAATATGAGAGGTATAATGAAATGAATGATACTAACCATATAAAAGGGAAAATTGAAATACTATTTGAAAAAATAAAAAGACAGATAGGTGAAAGCTTCAGAGATTATCCATTAACGCTGATTGCAATTGTAATTGCATCCTTCATGGGGGCAATACTTGTTGACTATGAAGTAGGTGATACAAGGCAGTTATATGAGCGAATTGTAGTTTTTTGTCTCTTATTTTCAGTAGGTGAAATTTTTACCGAGGAATATTTCAAAAAAGATAAAATCAAATACGCAATCGGCTCTGTTATTTCTGCACTCATTTCATTTGCAATGGTCTATGTGTTTACGTCTGATAGTGATTTGCTTTTTGGGGGAAAGGCAGATACCGTCATTGAAATATGCGCAAGAGGATTTGCAGTTTATGGAATTACAACAGTTGGGATGAGTGTATTTCATATGTTTAAGAGAACAGAGGAAGACTTCGAAGAATATTGTGTGAAAGCATTTATCCGACTTATAAAGGTATCTGTAATATACGGTTTATTTGCAATAGGTCTTGGTATTATTGTTTTTATTTTTAACGAATTGATTTTTGATACAGACGAATTTATTTGGAGAGTAGAAGTGTTCCTGATTGGTGGAATATTTGCACCTATCTGTGTAAGAGTGATTTCATCAAAAAATGATAAGCCGGATAAATTTGCAAAGGTATGTTTTAATTATGCGTTACTTCCGATGCTTTTAATTGCATTTTCGATTATATACATGTACATAATTAAAATCTTTGCGACAGATACAGTTCCGTCTAACAGAGTATTTTACATTTTGACATTCTTATTTGTAATCGGAACACCTATTTGGACGGTGTCGCGTGTTATCAAATTGGATAAAGTAAATGAAAAAGTAGCCGGATTAATAAATTATCTTCCATATGTTTTTGTACCGTTTATTATACTTCAGTGTTTTTCGATTGGAATAAGAATTCATCAGTATGGAGTAACAGTATCAAGATATATGGCTATTATTATGATACTGATTGAAGTAATCTATTTTGTATTGTATCTGGTGAATCAAAGAGGAAAGAAGGAAACAATTTCATATTGTCTTCCTATCGCAGCACTTTTAGCAGTATTTGTTTTCATTATTCCGGGTATATCATATGACGATGCTGTAATCAGATCACAGCTTGGCAGAATTCATAAATATATGAAAATGGATAATATGAGTGAAAAACAGCAATCAGAAGTAAAGAGTGCATATTATGTAATTAAGAATGTCGGATATAAGGGGGAGAAAGTTCTTTTAAAAGAATTTTCTAAAGAGGATATAGAATTAATTAATAGTTATAATTCGGATTACTACTATGAAGAAAGAAACACATATTATGTATATCGAGAGGGCTTAATTGATAATTTAGATGTTTCGAACTTCAAATCAATAAGAAAGGTATATTGCAACGAGATTGACGCTGACAATATTGCTGATTTTGAATTCAGGGAAAAGGGTGATGGAAAAGTAATTGACAGTCAAAAAGTCGATTTGAGTAAATTGATTAGCAGACTTGTTGAAAACAGCGAAAACAATAAAAAAGATTTAGAGGTATTAGAGGGCGCAGAGAGTATAGAAATAAATGAAACACAAACATTGGTTATTGATTATATTAATTGGAATTATGATGTTGATAACCAAAAGACTGATGACTTTTATATGGAAGGATACATACTTGAAAAGTAGGTTGGGATGAAAAACAGGGAAGAAGTTCATTTTGGGCTTCTTCTTTTTTTGCTATCCACGATGAGCCAAGTGAAAATCTGTGCTGAGGCGTTCTTGAATTAATCGCTGTCGCAGTCGATAACTTACTAAGTAAGTTATCTCATGCCTGCTCAATAAAAAATTTTTCACAAGTAACTTAGGAGTAACGTTGGTGTAATATACTCTAACCATAAACTGAAAGGAGTAAGTAATTATGGAAATTTTGAAAGTAGAAAATTTGACTAAGATTTATGGAAAGGATGAGGCTGAGGTTAAGGCGCTTGACAATGTTTCTTTTTCAGTAGAAAAAGGAGAATTTGTTGCAATAGTAGGAGCTTCAGGAAGCGGAAAGTCAACACTTCTCCATCTGATTGGAGGAGTAGACAGACCAACATCAGGAAAAGTATTTATAGATGGAAATGATATTTTCGAGTTGAATGATGACAAACTGGCAATATTCAGAAGGAGACAGGTTGGTCTTATTTATCAGTTTTACAATCTTCTCCCTATACTGAATGTGGAAGAGAATATTACACTTCCATTAGCTCTTGATAACAGAGAGTGTGACAGGGAGAAATTGGATGAAATGATAGAATTGTTAGGACTTAGTGAAAGAAAAAATCATCTTCCTAATGAATTGTCAGGAGGGCAGCAGCAAAGAACCAGTATAGCAAGAGCACTCATTACAAATCCGACAGTTGTTTTGGCGGATGAGCCTACAGGTAATCTTGATTCAAAATCCAGCGATGAGATTGTTGCATTGCTAAAGAAAACAAATAAGGATCTTAAACAGACAATTATTATGATTACTCACAATTTAGAGATTGCAAAAATGGCAGACAGAATAATAAGAATTGAAGACGGTAAAATTGTGAAAGAGGTATAGGTATGGATTTGCTTAATAAGTTAACAATCAAAAATTTGAAATTAAATAAGAAAAGAACAATAGTAACTGTTGTTGGCATTATATTATCAGTTGCGCTAATTACTTCAGTGGCTTCATTGTACGTCAGTGCTGTGAATTCTATGATCAATTATGAAAAAACAGATGGCGGAAATTATCATGTGGCATATATGGAAATGCCGGTAAGCGAGATTGATAATATAAAAGAAAACAGAGATGTTGAACAGGTTAGCATTATTAAAAATGTGGGGTATGCGATGATTGGCTCTAAAAATGAAGATAAGCCATATGCATTTATCAGAGCATTGGATGCTGAGTCTATGGAAAATCTCGTGAATACATTAGAGGAGGGCAGATGGCCTGAAAAAGATGATGAGATTGTTATTCCGACACATTTAAAGACAAATGGTCGTATCGATTTAAAAATAGGAGATAAAATCACTTTAGATGTGGGAAAAAGAGTGGACGATGCTGGAAATGAATTATCCGCTATGGATGCAGGAAATTGTGGTGAAGAGTATGATTTTGATGGAAAATTGCACGAGAAGATAATCGATACAACAAAAAAGACTTATAAAATAGTTGGAAGAATGAAACGACCTTCTTATGCAATTGAACAGTATTATTCACCTGGTTTTTCGTTTATTGTCCTGGATAATAATGTTAAAACAGAAAAAGTTGATATTTATGTGCGATACAATAAGCTTGATAATGAAACATTGTATAGAAATATTGCCAACACGCTTGGGATAGATCCGGATATCTTGGTTAAATTTGGAAATCGAGATGATGAAGGATTTTCAGAGGATGATTTAGAAAAATATCAAAAGGAGATGGAGAAGGTAAAGTATGAACCTGAAATTCATTATTCCTTAATTGCCCTTGAAACTAATCCTTTGGGTGGGGATGATATGAAGGGATTTCTAATGATATCATTAGTGGCTGTAGGAATCATTATTTTCACTTCAGTAGTTTGTATCAAGAATAGTTTTGATATTTCAATTACTGAAAAAGTAAAACAGTACGGAATGCTTAAGAGTGTAGGCGCTACTAAAAAGCAGATCAGAAAAAATGTATTCCGCGAGGCTACAATACTTGGAATAATGGGAATTCCACTTGGTATTATTTCAGGTGTATTTGCCTCATGGGTACTAATTATAATAACTAACGCCCTTTTAATAGAGCAGTTAACTACTGACGTAGAATTGAAATTGTCAATATCAGTTCTTGCAATCATAGTTTCACTTCTACTTGGTGCAGTTACAATTTATTTTTCTGCATTGGGAAGCGCAAGAAAAGCTGCTAAAATTTCACCGATTGATTTAATAAGAAACAGTGGAAACATTAAAATAAAATCTAAAAAATTAAAGATACCTAATTTTGTAAATAAATTTTTTGGTGTCGGCGGAGTGATTTCATATAAGAATTTGAAGAGAAACAAAAAGAAATACAGAACGACAGTAATAGCAATTATTGTTTCGGTTTCGATATTCATTTCATTATCAGAGTTTATGATGTTAGCATTTGATGAAGTTCACAGCCAGGTTGAAGATAATGAATATAATCTTTTATTACAAATCACAGGAAAAGATGGTGAAGATTTTGAACTTGCAAAGAAAACAGTCACACTGGATGGAATATCTGATTATACATTATCAAGAGATATACATTATTCATTACCGATTGAAAAAATGAGCAAAAAATATCTTGACTATATCGATTATGATGCTGCTGATTATTCTGCAGAGGATGTGAAAGTACTTTCTCTGGGTGAGGAACAATATAAAAAATATATAGCAAAGCTAGGTTTGAAGTATGAAGATGTTAAGGATGGCGCAATATTAATTGACTACTATAAAGTTGACAGATATGTGGATGGAAAAATAGAAAACAGATATATGGAAACAACCGCATATGACAAAGGCCAAACAGTTGAATTAAGAGATTATTATGATGAAAGCAAGTATGACACAAAGAAAATAAAAGTGGTTGAAAAGACAAGTGAAAAACCATTTGGGTTTAAAAACTCACAGGAAATTCTTTTGGTAGTAAGTGATGAATTGTATGATGTGATGATTAATGAAAAGGGTACTGATTATATCTTTAGTAGTTGTTCAGTTTATTATGAAACAGAAAATGCTAATAAACTTCAGGACGAAATCGAAAAGATGATGGTAGAGGACAATTACACATTATCAAACATTGATGAGCAATACAGAGCTGAAAAGAATCTTATCACACTTGCAGCAATATTCCTGTATGGATTTATTACAGTTATTTCACTTATAGGAATAACAAATATATTCAACACAATCACAACAAATATGGAACTTAGAAAACCTGAATTTGCCATGTTAAAGTCGATAGGAATGACCACATCAGAGTTTAACAGAATGATCAGATTAGAGAGTCTTTTCATGGGTGTCAGATCTCTGTTATTTGGAATTCCAATTGGAATGGGACTAGCATTTGTAATGTATAAATTTTATACAGTAGAGGCAGATACAAAATTCGAAATACCATTAGCGGCAACAGTGGCATCAGTAGTATTAGTGTTTGTGTTAATTTATGTGATAATGAAATATTCATTGAAAAAGATAAATAAACAAAATACAATAGAAACTATACGAAATGAAAATATATAGTTTTGAAACGGACATACGTTGCTTTCAGAATACTAAGACGCAATTATATAAATGTTTTCTCAAAACAGTTCGACATAACTTGAAGGATTATTTCTCAATCGTTTTTCGAAATATATTTATATGATTGCTCTTTAGTATTTCTGAACGCAACTGTAATGCACGTTTCAAAATCTATACTTTATGAAATGCGAACACCTTGAAAACTATGCGACATTTCAGAGAGTATACATTATGAAACACAGAATTGTCATGATAAGATCTGTGCGAAAATGAGATAGGATATGC
>SVDZ01000016.1 GCA_015057625.1 Lachnospiraceae bacterium
TTGAAATGCAGGAAGTAATTGACAAGAATGGTTTTGTAGAAGGTACTATTCACAGATACCTTATAGTGGCAAAGAAGAAAGGCTAATTGTCCCCCTCCTCTAAACAAAGTGAAGGTGGGGGTAAATAAATGTGTCGGGATTATTTAAAAAAAATTTTTTAAATAACTCGACACATTTAATATTTGAATTGTATCTATTATGAAGGAGGTAAAAAATGAATAGTGAATTGTTACGTACGGACAAAGATTTGTTTTCAAAAATTTACCATAAATATGTAGATACAATATACAGAATCAGCTTTAGTTTCCTGAAAAACGAAGATGACGCAAAGGATGCTGTGCAGGAGGTATTCATCAAATTGCTTAACAGCAAAAAAGAATATGAGAATGAAGAACATCTAAAGGCTTGGCTAATAGTTACGACATCCAATTATTGTAAAAATATTGTATCAAACTGGTGGTGGAAAAGAAAAACTATAGAGGAAAATGCAGTATACGAGAAGAGTACTACCGGGAAGGATGAGGTTCTTGAGTTAGTGTTAGGACTCCCGGACAAGTACAAAATACCGGTGTATCTGTATTATTATGAAGGGTATAACAGTAGAGAAATATCCCGCATATGGGGGAAACCGGAATCCACCATCAGAACATACCTTCAAAAAGCAAAAAAAATGTTAAAGGAGGAATTAGAGTGATGTCTAAGAATATTAAAAATACATTTGAAGAGATAAAATTGAATGATTCAGAAAAAGAACAACTCTTGGAAAATATATGGGATAATAAAGATGTTCACTCTGAGAAAAACAATATGAGGATTATGAATAATATTATGAAAACAGCAGCAGCCGTAGCAGTTGTTGCAGCACTTGGAGTTGGATCAGTAAGCGCATATGAATATGTAAAACAGCTCTTGTCGCCAAAGGAAGTGGTTAGTGTTGTAAAGGAAGACAATGAGTTGGCAGAAAAGTTTGGCAAGTCACCACAGGA
Organism: Lachnospiraceae bacterium; assembly: GCA_015057625.1. Taxonomy (GTDB): domain Bacteria; phylum Bacillota; class Clostridia; order Lachnospirales; family Lachnospiraceae; genus SIG293. The sequence goes on from SVDZ01000016.1 coordinate 987, forward strand.
TATAATGGTTCAGGAGAGCAATGGATATGAAATAACATATTTAGGGCGCGTCACAACGGATGAAGTAAAGGATCCTACTTTTATAGAAAATTTTGGAGATATTATGGATGGCAGTACAAGTATTGTTTTGGCAATACAGCCTTCAAAAGGAGCAAATACCAGTCTTGATGGGAAAGACTTTGGTGTTGTCCCAATGATAAAGGGAGTGCTCCCGCTTATGTATCCTCAGAGTTGGGAGGCCAATTCAGAAATAATCGACGGAGTTTTATACGAAGTAATAACTGTTCCGGGTGTTTGGGATATTTTTGGATATGATAAAGTATATTTAGGCGTTAATGAGAATTGTGATTTTAGTGGATATTATATGGAAAATGACGGAGAAATCAAAATAAATGAAAAGGCAAATACTGTGAATGTTCTTTTTGAAATTAAGACAGATAAGTCTAAAGCAGATAAAGAAAAAGCCAAAGAGTATTTAAGCGATTATTATTATGGAGACAGAGATCCTAACGCAATTGAGGATGAGCCTTTCCCTGGAGAAGTAAAAGGAACAGAAGAAGATTTTAAAACTGCAATCGCAAATTCTACATTGTTATCAGAGAATGAAGAATTGTATGTAGATATTGTTGGAAGACCAATATATGGTATCCCAGGAATTGCACAGTGGTCAGCAAGAAAGAATTACATGAAAAAAACAGGTAAAGTTGACTATGAGTGGAGCTATGTTTTAGACGAGAAGGTATTGTACATCTTTGCGGTAGAACTCAGAGATGGAAAATACTACCAGAATGTATATAAATACAACGGAGATGCAAGACAGGACTTTAAGTGGGTGCAGGATTATTGTGCACTCATTGAAGGATACAAATAAGATTTGTGCGTGATTAAATGAGTCGCTAAAAGCAGAATACTCAAACAACAAGGGCATATCCTTAGGGATGTGCCTTTGTTGTTTTACTTGTCCAGAAAGGTGCAGTATAGCAATCTTTGTGATATAATTATGTCATATGATATATATTGAACGGAATATGAAAAGTGGGGATGTACGGATCTTTGTGAAGAAACATATATGAAGGAACATCTGTGACATAAGAATTCAAAGATTAATGAAAAAAGAGGAGAGATAGGATGGTCAAAGAATTAATAATGCAAAACTGGACGCTGAATCTCATTTTGATTGCTTTCCTGGTTTTGGTTAAAACCAATTTTTATCTGGACAAAAAGACAAGAAAGCGTATGTATATTCTGATTGCATCTATTTTCTTGCTTTCGATTATAGTATTTGCGGAGTTTTACTTGGAAAAACTGAGAATTTTTAACAATCAGCGGCTTGTATTAATGGCAATCAGGTACAGTTCGACACCGTATATTGTTGCTATGACGCTACATACATTAGCAAAAAAAGAACGTTGGTACATATTTATTCCGGCCGCTATTCTCACATTGATAAATTTTATTTCAATATTTAACGGCATTGTTTTTAGTTTGAACGACGACGGAAAATTGCAGCGAGGTGTGCTTGGTTATCTGCCATATGTTGGTGTCGGATTCTATTGCTGTTTTCTTGTTTATATCCTGTTTAGACAAGAAAATAAACAAGCTGCAGAAATTATTCCTACGATTTTTCTTAGTTTTGTATTTGCATCCGGTTTGATTTTGCCGTTTATTATTGGCAAGGATTATTCGAAAATCTTTTGCACGAATGTTGCTATAGCACTGTTTGTTTATTATGATTTTTCTATTTTACAACTTACGAAAAAAGACACACTGACCGGGGTGCTCAATCGTCAGGCTTATGATTCTGAGATCAAAGATAACCAAAAGGATATTAATGCGTTGGTGTCTATTGATATGAATGGATTAAAGGAGATAAATGATAAAAAAGGACATGCTGCCGGAGATAAAGCTTTAGCAACGCTGGCTCTTTGCATGTTAAAAGCCACCAAACCCGGACAATTGGTTTACAGGGTAGGAGGCGACGAATTTATGATTATTTGTTGGAAATCTACAGAGGATGATGTTAAGCGTCTTATAGAGCGTATTGAAAAAAGAGTTGCTAGAACAGAGTACTATTGTGCTATTGGATATAGTTATTCTGCTGATGGAACAAAAAAAATAAGCGAAATGCAGGAAGAAGCTGATGGAGCGATGTATACACAAAAAGATAATTTTTATTCAAGCTCCGGTAAAACCAGATATCGCGGTTGATGTTGCACAACTTTTGAGGTAGATTGTTCAACATAATGACTTTATATTTACAAAAGAAAAACAGGCTGCCGAATTGGCAGCCTGTTTTATTTATTGCAACGTTTTTCTATTAGATTTCAGTTTTACAATATTAAGCATTTATAGTAAAATAGAGATATGTTAGATGAGTTCCAACGATAGTTTGGAAAAGCGGGTTGATGATAATAAAAAGGTTAATGATTATATACTATGTAGAACGGTCTTTTGGCATAGTATAAAGGTACAGTACCATAGGTTATGTTTGGGTGCCTTTTTATTATATATTTTTTATCTCTACTAATTAACAGAAAAATACCAAATAAAGGAGGAGTTGAAATGAACGAAAGAAAAGAACTGATACGTGTTATAGGAAGAATGAAAAAACAATTTACACCAAAGCTTCTTTCGGCTTTCTTGTGTGTTGTAATGGCGTTAGCGTTACCTTTTTTTGCATTACCTGAAAAAAACGTATATGCAGAAACTTCTGATGATGTAGGAAAGCAGATTTTCATCACCGTAGAAAACAAGCATGATAAAAAAACTCAAACTGTTAATCCACAGGATTGGGGGGATGATGTCTATGTTTTCTGGTGGTATAAAAAAGGATCCGACGCCAAAGGTCCCGAATGGCCGGGCGTGAAGATGGATTTTAAAGGAACAGTGAAGGACAGCGGGCACAGGGTTTATCAGTATTCCTTTATTCCTGAGGGAGTGGTGGATGGAATCCTTTTGAATGATGGAACCGGTCTGTCAGGTGTGCATCAGACATATGATATCTCGATTTCTCCTGAGGGAAGTACCGAGGAGATACTTGCCTGGTTAAAATATGGAACCACTGCAGCTAATATAACCAATTCGGGGCTTTATTTAACATACAGACCGTTTACGTATGATGACTCAATCAAGTTACCATCGGCGATAAAAACTGAACCAACGGCCCTGACATTGACCGAGAATGGTTCTGAGCAGGCACTTGTGAATGCAGGTGAGACAGAGGACGGAACTATGAATTATGCCCTGGGCAAAGATGCATCTACTACGCCTACAAATGGATGGAGCAAAGAAATCCCGACAGGAAAAGCGGCAGGTACCTACTATGTGTGGTATAAAGTGGCCGGAGACGGAATACATCGTGATTCGGAAGCAAAATGCGTAGCAGTTACCATCAGCGCAAAGTCTGCAAAGTCTACAACGTGCGAAGTAGTTGATAAAAAGCAGAAGACCACATCTGTTTCCAAACTTAAAGCAGGCAAGAAGTGCATCACGGTAATCTGGAAAAAGCAGACAAAGGGTGGAATCGCCGGTTATGAGATCCAGTACAGCACAAACAAGTCATTTAAAAAGAATGTGAAAACAGCTACGATTAAAAAAGCAAAAACTACTTCAAAGAAGATTAAAAAACTAAAATCCAAAAAGAAATACTTTGTCAGAATTCGTACCTTTAAAGTCTCAAATGGAGAAAAGGTTTATTCAAGATGGAGTAAGACAAAGAGTGTAAAGGTGAAGTAGTTAACTGTAATCTTAATACCTAGAGTGATAGCGCTGTCGAGAGATCGGCAGCGCTTTTTGTTATCCACGACGAGCCAAGTGAAAATCTGTGCTATCGCGATTATAAATAATCGCTGTCGCAGTCGATAACTTACTAAGTAAGTTATCTCATGGCTCGCACAGAGTGGGTATCGAGTAGGAATCAGCCTACTCGATTGTAATCATCACTTGAAGTGTGGCGAAAAAGCGTGACATCTATGATATGATATATATCAGTTGTAAAGGAGAACACGAATGAACAAAAAGATTGAACTATTCGGAAATTCCGAATAGTTCAAATTGAATGAAAAGAACAACAAATATACCAGATTATTTTGTGTGCTCTCTCATATGTTTTTTGATTGCATTGAAACTTTCTTCACTTAAAAAATGCTCAATTTTACATGCGTCTTCAAGAGCAGTTTTTTCGCTTACGCCAAGTCTGACCAAAAGTGAAGAAAGAATGGTATGACGCTCATAGACTTTTTTTGCTATTTTACGACCGGCATCAGTCAACAGTATATATCCGTTATCATTAACGGTAATATAATCTCTTTCACGCAAATTCTTCATAGCAACGCTGACGCTTGCTTTGGTAAAATTTAATTCATTGGCAATATCAATGGAACGAACATTTCCTTTGCTTTTTTGCAAGACAAGAATAGTCTCTAAATAATCTTCCATAGATTCATTTGAGCGTTGTTTGTTATAATCCATATTGTCATCTCCCATTTTTTTATGATTATAACATTTTTGAGTGTAAAAGACAAACAATTGCCACTGCTTTTTGAATAATTATTGCAACTCAACTAAATATGTGCTATTATGCATTGAGTTAGGGGCAACAAACTGGCGGATGATATTATTGGTTTCATAAATGTGTTGGTAAGAATGTAGATGTTGTGGTTAAATAGTAGGTAAGAATTAGGAGAATTACGAATGGAAAAAAATGAAAGCACAAGTGCAAGAAAAACAGCGATTCGAGCCTTGCTGGTAGCTTTGGCAATGATCTTATCATATATCGAAAGTCAAGTTCCGGTTGGATTCATGGTTCCGGGAATGAAAATAGGTTTGACAAATCTGGTTGTCATGGTTGCTCTATATAAATTAAACGAGAAAGAGGCAATAATTATTAATATTGTCCGCATATTTTTGGTCGGATTTACATTTGGAAATCTTTTTTCTATTGTCTATAGTCTGGCAGGCGGAATATTGAGTGGTGTTGTAATGATTATACTCAAAAGAACTCAAAAGGTCGGAATGACAACTGTCAGTGTTGCAGGTGGAGTTTCTCATAATGTGGCTCAGATAATTGTTGCGATGATAGTAATGGAAACAAATGCAATACTTTATTATCTTTTGGTTCTTTGGATATCAGGAGTATTTGCCGGAGTTGTCATTGGCATACTGTCGGCCGAGGTTATAAAGAGATTACCAAGGCAATTTGGTTATAACTAAGTAGTAGAAAGATGTATTTATGATTGGAATGGAGAAAAAATGAGATTGAATAAATGCATAGCAATTATGATAGCACTAACAGTTTTTTTGATGAGCGGCTGTAAGAATGTCAATAAGAATGGTGACGAATATAATGGAAAAATAAATGAAGAAACCAGAGATGTTTTTGCGATGGACACATATATGACACTCACTGCTTACGGAGAAAATGCAAAAGATGCAATAGATGAAGCAGTGGATGAAATACATAGACTTGATGATATGTTTAGTGTTGGGAATAAAGATAGTGAAGTTAGTATTTTAAATCAAAACGGCTCGGAAATTATCTCTGAAGAAACAGAGTACTTATTTGAAACAGCATTACAGATTTATAAAAATACAGAAGGGTGCTTTGACATTACAGTGTATCCGCTAATGGTTGAGTGGGGATTTACGAATCAAAAATATAATGTTCCAAAACAGGATAAGATAGATTCCCTTTTAAAAAATATTGGAACATCAAAAATAGAGTTTGATAAAAAAGAAAAATTAATATCGGTTCCTGACGGAGTGGAGATTGATTTTGGAGGTATTGCAAAAGGCTATACCTCGCAGCGCATTATGCAGATATTTAAGAAATATGAATTAGTTGGAGGGGTTGTATCTCTGGGAGGAAATGTTCAGACATACGGACGTAAACCAAATGGTGAGAAATTTAGAATAGGTGTAGAGGATCCTTTTGGGAATCAGGATTACGTAGGAATTTTAAATGTAGAGAATAAGGCTATAATTACATCAGGCGGATACGAAAGATTTTTTGAAAAAGACGGAGTGAAATACCACCATATCTTAGACCCGAAGACAGGTTATCCTGCAGAAACAGGTTTGTCCAGCGTGACAATAGTAGGAGAGGACGGAACAATGGCAGATGGATTGTCCACTGCTCTATTTGTAATGGGGAAAAACGACGCTGTTGACTACTGGAAAAAGTATGCAAAAAAAGAGTCGTTTGATATGATTTTGGTAGAAGATAATGGAAAGATTACAATTACAGAGGGATTAGAAAAAATTTTTACTTCTGAAAGACAGATAGAGATTGTCCGATAGAAAAGGGCAATCTTTCAGATAGAGGAGAAAGAAAAAAGAGAAAAAGTAAGATAAAAAATGCTTGACAGAAATAGGAAGGCGTGATAATCTAACTTGAGTTAGGAGCTTCTAACTTACTTTGGATAAATTAGAGCCTTACGTAGACACCATCATACATATGCGAAGTAGCCTATTTTTTTTAAAAGTAGGTTAGTGGCAACTAACACTTTAACTATTGTATACATGCCAAGGAGGAAATAATGATTAAAAGTAGTTTGTTTAAAAAAGCAAATGCGATAGTGTTAGCTTTTTCTATGATTTTAGGAACACCGGTTATATCAACGGTAAGAGGCGACGAGGAAAGTGGTGACGGATATGTTTATGTCACTATGAACGTACCATACAAAGATTTTTATGAAAGCTACAACGTTACTGATGCTGCGTACTGGGAAGTCGAAGACGGTGTCGATGCGGTATCTACAGCGACAACAAATAAGTTTAAGGGAACAACAGGATTAGCAAAGGGAACTTACAATAATGATAAATATATCATGGGTGTTACAATTCCTGTTGCGATAAAAGCAGAAGAGATTGATCAGGTTCAAACATCATCAGATAATGCTTATGAGTATACAGTACTTGAAAGTAAGCCGGATTATTATAGTGTTTTAACAATAAACGAGAGTGGTGAATATGAGTTTTCTAAAATGCAGGATACAGGCTATTCAAAAGAGTATCTTGGAATTGATGGATTGACACTCAGCGGAAGATATGGAGATTATCAGGTTAATTTAAACGGTTTCAATTTAAAAGAACCGGCCGGTATTAAAGTTGGTACAGAAGAATATATACCGTTTACCATTTATGGAGTTATTTTCAGAACGAGCGACAGCGAAAGTTTTGGAATGACTTGCTTAGAAAATTTATGGTTTGCTACAAAGTCTCAATATGTAGAAGTTGCATGGTCTGTAAAAAATGGACAGGGACTAAAGAGAGGACACGGCCAAGGAGGCGAGTTTTATCAGTTTGATATGAATGGAGCAACTATTACAGGTGTCGACGTAATTACTGACAGCGGAGTGTTTGCTGTTCCTTGTGAAATAAATCTTCCAAAATATTACGAGGGTGACACAAGCGGACTTGTTATCACCGCAAACAGTAACGCTACTTTAAGAGTGGACGGAGTTCCGAATGATTTGGAAAATGTCAGAGTTTCGGTGTCAGGAGGGCTTGCTTCAAACGCTGAAATAGTTAATGGAACAGTTGCACTTGCAAGTGAGATGACAGATGGGGTTTCTTATACGGTAACTATTTCAAGTTCAAATTATGCAAACATAACAAGAACGGTAGCAACGCCTATTTCTGAAAACCAGATTAATGAACTTGAAAAATGGATATCAAAAGGAGAAGCTATTCTTGAAAATGCAGACAACGAAGAACTGAGAAATATTGTTCAGAGCGCAAAAACTATGGCCGCTGAAAAAGTGGCATCTTCTGTAGAAGCTTCGAATATGATTAAAAATATTAAAGCTGCAGTTAAGAATAATTATGAAAAGTACGAAATCGCAGCATCTCTTGTAGGAAATAAACTTTCGATTGAAATGGACAAGGAGTTACAGGAACTTGAAAATCCAACCTATTCATTGTCATATACTCAGGGAAGAATGACCACTGTTTTATCGGAAGGAAATCTTGCTGAACTAATTATCGCACTTGATGAAGTACCTGCCGTTGAAACAAAGTGTAAATTGACAGTTGTATGTGATAACTATCAGGATGCAGTGGTAGAGGTTGTTGCAAAAGAAGAGACAAACGAAGAAGAGACAACAGTAGAAGAGACAACACCAGAGGAGACAACAGCAGAAGAAACAACAACAGAAAAGACGACACCGGTAGAGACGACAACGAGAGAAACAACAACTCAGAAAGAAAAGGTTACTCAGGCGGAAAAAACAACCTCTAAAGAGGTAAGAATTGGAAAAGCAGCAATTAAAAAAATTAATAAGAAAAAAAGAAGTGCTAAGAAACTTTCACTTGTTTTAAAGAAGGTATCTGATGTAAATGGCTATGAAGTCCGTATATACAAATCTAAGAAAGATGCAAAGAATGACAAAGCGGCAATATTTACAAAAACAACAAGCAAATTGAACTTAAAAATATCTTCGAAAAAAATCAAGGGAAAGAAAAATCTCTTCGTAAAGGTAAGAGCGTTCAAAATCGTGAACAGCACGAATAAATATGGTAGCTGGTCAACGATAAAAAAAGTTCCGGTGAAATAATAAAAATTACTATTTGAATTAATTAAACTGCGACTTGCATATAAATGTGAGCCGCAGTTTATCGCGATTAAATCAGATTCGATATGACTACCGCTTAAAGCATGCATATGCTAAGCGGTGAATAACAAGATAGTATCAGTGGGAGTAAGCATGAACAAAATAAAGAGAATGTTTTTTTTAGTACCTTCAATTCTGTGTCTGGTGGCTGTTATCGTGGGGATGCGAAGTAATATTCCGGATTTTAAATCCCCTGAATTGCCAAAACTTAATACAGTGGTAAAGGGGCAGGAGACAGTAAAGCAAAAACGCCAGAAAAGGAAGGTAGAAAAAGTTAATGCAGTTGTAAATACTTCAAAGATAAAGAAGCAGTCATTTGTTGGAAAAGGGGGCTATACGGATGGCGTTTATTCCGGCGAAGCTTGGGGGTACGGAGGCGTTATAAAAGCGTTAGTAACAATCAGAAATAAAAAAATAAATTGCATTGAAGTTACTGACCATAAAAATGAAACGGAATCATATTATAAAATGGCTGAAAAAATAATACCACGCATTATAGAGGCACAGTCTCCGAACGTTGATACAGTTAGCGGAGCAACCTATTCGTCAAATGGAATAAAGAATGCAGTTATTATGGCGTTGAATAAGGCGAATGGGAAACCGGTAATTGCTGATTATAATAGAAAAAATAAAAGTGAAGATCAAAAAGCAAATCTTAAAACCACCCAAAAAGGAACGCCGGCAGATGGAACCTTTGAAGGAGAAGCTGTATGTGAGAAGTTTGAGTATACAGTGAAACTGAAGGTGAAATTTTTGGATGGAAAGGCTGTTGCGATTACTTCGCTTAAATTGGTGAATAATAATGATGGTGAAAATGTTCCTTATTGCGAAAAAGCGTGGAAGCCTACAATAAAGAATATATTAAAAAAGCAAAGTGATAATGTAGACGGTGTAAGTGGAGCTACATACTCATCGAATGCCATAAAAGATGCTTATGCAGATGCTAGAAATAAAGCGATAGAAGCAAACGGCGGAACTGCTGACAGACGTAAGAAAAACGGTAACTATGAGAAAAAAGGAACCGCTGTTATGAAAAATGAAGAGCTTGAAACGGGAAATGCAATTAAAGATGGAACTTATAATGTAACTGTAAATTGCATCCCGGACAAGGATCAAGAGTTCGCACCGTATCATCTGAGTGCAGATGTTCTATTTAAAGATGGAAAGCTGATTTCTATTACCAATATAAGCTCAGATGCAGAAAGTAATAGAAAATATTATAATTGGGCTGCTTTTGGAAAAAATGATGAAAAGGGAATAGTTGAACAACTTCTTGAAAAACAATCTTTAAATGGATTGAGCGCGGTAAGTGGTGCAACATGCTCTTCTTTTGCACTACGGGATTTGTATATAAAAGCAGTAAAAATGGCGCAGGGGGACAGCGAGGCTGCAAACGGTGAAGCAGAAACAAAAGAGGCGGAAAATCATCCTGTTGAGGAAACTACATTCGAGAAAGAAACAGAAAACTTGGAAAACAAGCGTATAGTTCAGACTTCAGCATGGGTATTTGCGATGGAAGATGAATATGGCGATTATGATTTTGATGATTATGAATTATTTGCAAATGTTCTATTTGAGAATGATGTTATTTTCGGTATACAAATAATATCTTGTGGAGATGAGTCAAATCGCTTTTATTGTGAAAAGGCTGCAAACGGAACAACTAAAGAAGAAGGTATGATTGACAAAATGCTTCGCGTGGGCGTGGATGAAGCGGACGCAGTAAGCGGTGCCACATGCACGTCAGAAGCTCTTAGAACTATTTATAAAAAGGCGATGAAATTGTATAAGGAATTATTTAAGAACGATGAAAATATTTTTAATGAAAATAATTAATTGCATATTGATTATAGCGATACTGTTTTCTTATCAAAGCTTTGCTACAAAGAGAGAAAGAGAAGTATTGGCATTTAACCAAAAAGTCAAAGTTGAAAGAAAAGAGTGGGAGAAAGAATCAATTCGTATAAGTGGAGAGCAAAATGCTCCAAAATACGCAGATGGTAAATATCAGGGAACAGGCATCGGCTTTGGCGGTAAAATAGTTGTCGAGGTGAGTGTTGAAAATGGAGATATCAGTACTGTGGATATTGTTTCTGCAAAAAAAGAAACGCCGGATTATGTTAAAATGATGACTTCACTTATAGTGGCGATAATAGATGAACAAGGAACAGATGTTGATGTTGTAAGCGGAGCTACTTTTTCTTCTAATGGTGTTCTGGATGCTGTAGATGATGCTCTTTCAAAGGCAGGTAACAAATGATGGAAATAAAACAGAAAAAACAAAAAAATCAAATACAACAGAGAAAACAAAAAATGCTTATTTTGAGGTGGGCAAGAGTTGGGGTTCAAATGATTTTTTTTGTGTTGTATCCTGCAATTTTTTCTCAGGCCTTTGGAGCAATTAAGGATATTGCTACATCAATCGGAAAAGGAGAAGCAATTACATGGACAATGTTTACGACGAAACTTATGATCTTAATAATCGTAACTGCCGTTGCCGGAAGAGTGTTTTGTGGATGGGCGTGCTCGTTTGGTGCTATCGGTGATTGGATGTATCAGATTGGGCAGGTGGTACAGGAAAAAATAAAAAAGAAAATACCAAAGCTTCCGGACAAGATACAGGTGTTAATGCAGAAAATAAAATATGTAATACTATTACTTGTGTTAATGATGTGCTTCATCGGCAGAGGAGATTTTGTTACAAAGAACAGTCCGTGGACAGTCTTTTCGCTAATAACTTCCGGTGGGGAGATATCTGACTATAAAGTTGGAATCATATTAATGATTATTATATTAATAGGTATGGTGGTAAAAGAAAGATTCTTCTGTCAGTTCCTATGTCCTTTTGGTGCTGTTTTCTCGTTGATACCACATCTTCCGTTCATAAAATTAAAACGAAGAAGTGAAACATGTATTCCTAACTGTACATTATGTAAGAGAAATTGTCCTGTAAATATGAAGCTGCAGGAAGATGAGTTTAGAGAAGGCGAATGCATAGTATGCGGAAGATGCAAGTATGGATGTCCTAAGAATAACATATCTATTATCCGAAAGATTACGTCTTTGGAATAATACCAGATGGTTCTATGGTGCTAGATACAGCGCTAAATGAAAAAATGATTGACATATGGAGTTAGACGTGTTAAACTCTAGGTGGTTAGGAACGACTAACAAAATCGTTTTGCTACCAAATTAATATTTAGGAAAGGTGGGATAAGATATGAAACTGGCAGAAGCAGTTGCAGGTGAAGAATACATCGTAAAAGATATAGTCTCTGACGATGAAGAACTCAAGAGTTTTTTATTTTCACTTGGTTGTTACAGTGGTGAACCCATTACAGTTGTATCCCATGTAAAAGGAGGATGCGTGGTGTCAATTAAAGATGCCAGATATAACATTGATACTGACTTAGCTAAGGCTATTTCAATATAAAAATGAATTAGAACATACTAATTCATTTTTTTAAAAAAACAGGTTAGGCATAACTAACTTATTTTTTAACACACAGGTTAGATATAACTAACCCAATCTGAAAAGATGTTATAATTTTATTTATGAAAGAGAGGGAAAAGTCATGAGAATTGCGTTGACGGGAAATCCAAACAGTGGAAAGACCACAATGTACAATGCGTTAACAGGACGAAATGAAAAAATAGGTAACTGGGCAGGTGTTACAGTTGACAGAAAGGAAAGCGTAATTAAAAAGTCTTACTATGACGGCGAAAAAGAAGTTGTTGCAGTAGATCTTCCGGGGGCTTATTCGATGTCTCCGTTTACATCCGAGGAAAGTATTACAAGCGCTTATGTAAAAAATGAAAATCCAGATGTAATCATCAACATAGTGGATGCAACAAATCTTAGCAGAAGTTTGTTCTTTACAACACAGCTATTAGAACTTGGCATTCCTGTAGTGGTTGCACTTAATAAAAGTGATATAAACGAAAAGAAGGGAAATGTAATCGACAGAGAAAAACTTGCTGGCAAATTGGGATGCCCGGTAATAGATACAGTTTCCACATCAAATAAAGGGCTTAAAGAAGTTATTGCTAAGGCAATTGAAGTGGCCGGTAAAGTTCAGAAAGCGCCTTATGTACAGGAAAAAATAAATCTTCACGATAAAGCTGAAGTAGAAGCAGCTGACAGAAAACGATTTGATTTTGTAAACGGAATCGTTAAGGAAGTAGAAAACAGAAAGGTACTCACAAAGGATAAAACATTCGGCGATAAGGTAGATAAGGTATTAACACATCCTGTTTCAGGATTGATTATCTTTGCCGGTATTATGTTTATGGTATTTTATATCTCCCAGTCTACAGTGGGCACCTGGCTGTCGGAATTGCTAGTAGGATGGATTGAAAACTTCCAGGGATGGGTAGGAGACAAACTTGTGGATGCAAATCCGCTTCTTTATGCATTGTTGGTTGATGGTATCATCGGCGGTGTTGGAGCGGTAGTAGGCTTCTTACCACTTGTTATGGTAATGTATTTCCTTATTGCATTACTTGAAGATTGTGGATATATGTCAAGAGCAACAGTGGTTCTTGATCCGATTTTCAAGAGAGTGGGACTTTCAGGAAAATCTGTAATCCCTATGGTTATCGGTACCGGATGTGGTATTCCTGCCATTATGGCATGTAGAACAATCAGAAATGAAAGAGAGAGAAGAACAACAGCGATGCTTGCGACATTTATGCCGTGTGGAGCAAAGCTTCCTGTAATCGCGTTATTTGCAGGAGCATTCTTTAAAGATGCAACATGGATTGGTCCTGTAATGTATTTTGTGGGAATCTTACTTATTTTACTTGGAGCATTACTTATAAAAGCAATTACAGGAATGAAGTACAGAAAATCATTCTTTATTATTGAATTACCGGAATACAAAGTGCCAAGCCTTAAACTTGCAATTGGTTCTATGTTAGAGAGAGGTAAAGCTTACATTATAAAAGCTGGAACTATCATCCTCGTATGTAATACAGCTGTTCAGATAATGCAGTCCTTTGATACAAGTTTCCATGTAGTTGAAGAGGGAATGGAAAACACATCAATACTTGCAACGGTCTCTACACCTTTCGCAGTATTGCTGGTTCCGATTGTTGGATTTGCAGCATGGCAGTTGGCAGCTGCGGCAATTACAGGATTTATCGCTAAAGAAAATGTTGTTGGAACATTGGCAACAGTTTATGCGCTTACAAACTTCATAGACACAGAAGAGTTAGAACTTACTAATGGAGGAAGCACAGTTGCGGCAGTAATGGGACTTACAAAAGTTGCAGCACTTGCATACCTTATGTTTAATTTGTATACACCACCTTGTTTTGCAGCTCTTGGAGCACTTAACTCAGAATTACAGAGTGGCAAGTGGTTATTTGGAGCAATATGCTTACAGCTTGCAACAGGATTCACAGTAGGATTTTTAGTATTCCAGATTGGAACACTTATAACAACAGGTGCTTTTGGCGCAGGATTCATTCCTGGATTAATTGCAGTGGCAGTATTTGCAGCAATCATTGCATATCTGATTGTTAAGGCAAACAGAGAAATAGATAAAAATTATGCATAGCATTCATCCATACACATAAAAATAAGAATATGTATAACAATCATCCATACACATAAAAATAAGAATATGTGGAAAGGATGCTTGCATACTTTCAAATATTCTTATTTTTATGTATTTGGGGAACCCAAATCAGCGAGAAGAAGCAGAATACTGCGGATTCGAGCTGGTATGGATGAAAAAAAGGAGGGAACCCAAATCAGCGAGAAGAAGCAGAATACTGCGGATTCGAGCTGGTATGGATGAAAAAAAGGAGGGAACCCAAATCAGCGAGAAGAAGCAGAATACTGCGGATTCGAGCTGGTATGGATAAAAAATAGGGGAACCCCATGCAGCGAGAAGCGCAGTATGCTGCGGTTCTCGTTACATGGATGAAAATCACGAAAGCGCAGAAAGGAGTCGACATGGAGGATATCATTATTTTATTGATACTGTTGTTTGTAGTGGGATTTGCAATTTATTACATTGTAAAAGAAAAAAGAAAAGGCAACACTTGTATCGGATGCCCTATGTCGGGTAAGTGTCCACGCAAGAGTTGCGGTTGTGCAAAAAAATAGCAGATTGGAAGTAACAAAATGACATGAGACGGAGAAGGTATAATGGAAAAACGATTTGCGGATAGTTCGAAAGAAGACTATTTAAAAACAATACTGGTAATAATAGATGAAAAGGAAAAATGTCGCGTTATAGACATAGCGAGATATTTGAATGTGACAAAAGCAAGTGCAAGCATAGCTGTAAAAAAACTAGAGAATGCTGAATTAATTATGAAAGAAAATAATAATCTATTATTGACTGAAGAAGGAAAAAAGATAGCCGAGCAAATATATGAAAAGGGAAGTTTTTTACAGGAATGGTTAATAAAGATGGGCGTTGATGAAGAAACAGCTAAAGAAGACGCTTGCGCCATAGAGCACGTGTTGTCGGAAAAAACATATAAAAAAATGAAAGAGTTTGTTGATTTGAATAATGACTGAAAATATGATACAGATAGATAAAAAACCGCCTAAAAGGCGGTAAATATTCAATGACCAGTTAGTTGAAACTAATCGGAAAAGCGCGAAAGAAGGCGAAAGTATGCAGGATTTAGTAATTGTTCTGATAATTATTATAGCGTTGGTAATTGGTGTAAAAGAGACGATGAAACATATGAGAGGTGAGGGAGCATGTTGTGGAGGATCATCGGCTAAGCCCAAAAAGAAGAAGCTAAAAGGCAAAATTCTTCATTTGTACACTTTTACTGTGGAGGGTATGCATTGTGTTAACTGTGCATATGCAGTTACCAGGGCGATTAATGAAATAGATGGAGCTTTGGCTAAGGTTGATCTAAAGAAAAAGAGTGCGACTGTACAATGCGACAGAGAAATAGACACAGAGCTAATTATAAAGAGTATAGAAAAAAGAGGATACAAAGCTAAATTTCAGAAGGGGGATTAATGTGATGCTGGAAGAAAAAATCATTGAATTTTGTTCGCCGACATTAGCGGGAATAAAGACAGGAAATCTTTTTTCAGTAAAAACAGAAGGTAAATTCATAAAAGAAGAAATAAAGAAACTAAATAAAATTCTTATAAAAAGAGGATTAAGGCTTATCCCTTTACGGGAAAAGGATGGACTTACATTGATTTATTTGTATAGACCGCGACGTCTTAAATGCGATTTTGTTAGAACTGAAAACAAGAAAATACTTGAGGAGAAAGGTTATCCTTGTGGTAATCCTGACAAATGTGTAGTGGAACTGATTAGACGTTTGGTTGCAGATGAAAAGTTCCCGCATGAAATAGGAGTGTTTTTAGGGTATCCGCCAAGTGATGTAAGAGGGTTTATGAAAAGCCCATGCGATGGCGTGAAATGTGTGGGGTGCTGGAAAGTGTATGATAACCAGCAGGAGGCAGAGAAGACATTTGCAAAATATGAAATCTGTTCGTCGATATATAAAAGAGAAATAGCTAAAGGAAAAACGCTTGAATCAATGATTGTTGACGAACAAAGATTTATTAGTTTACAGGTGATAAATGGATAAAGGATACCAATTGTAAAGAAGTGATTGTTAGAGGAAAAATATATTATTATTGGATAAAAAAGGAGTATAATATTATGAGTAAAATAGCGGTAGTATTTTGGACAGGTACAGGTAATACATTGGCGATGGCAGAGGCTGTCGCTGCGGGAGCGAAAGAAAAAGGAGCAGAGGTTTCAATGTTTGGACCATCTGATTTTACGAAGGATAAAGTGAACGAATTTGATGCTATAGCATTTGGATGTCCCGCAATGGGAGCTGAAGTTCTGGAAGAATTTGAATTTGAACCAATGTTCTCAGAGGTAGAAAAAAGTTTACAGGGAAAGAAAATTGCAATATTTGGATCGTTCGGATGGGGAGATGGTCTCTGGATGAGAGATTGGGAAGAACGATGTAGATTGGCAGGAGCGAATCTTGTTTCAGACGGTTTGATGGTAAATGGAATGCCGGGAGACAATGAGATAGCAGAGTGCAAATCATTAGGAACAATGCTTTTATAGGAGAAGTAATATGAATGGCTTTATTGAATTGAAAAATGTAAAGAAAACATATGTTGTAGGAGAACAGAAGTTTAATGCCTTAGACGGTGTGGATCTTTCCATAAACAAAGGTGAACTTGTAGTAGTGCTTGGACCGTCAGGAGCAGGTAAATCCACTTTGCTAAACCTTCTTGGCGGAATGGATAAAGCTACATCAGGAACGATTATGATCGGTGATAAGGATATTGCAAAATATAATGACAAACAGTTAACTGCTTACAGAGCTGATGATGTTGGCTTTATATTTCAGTTCTACAATATCATGCCGACATTAACTGTAGAAGAAAATGTTAATCTGATAAAAGATGTTACCGATACAACCAAAGATGCAAAGGATGTGCTTGACAGCGTAGGCCTTTTAAAACATGCAAACAAGTTCCCGCAGGAATTGTCCGGAGGAGAACAGCAACGTGTATCTATAGCCAGAGCCATTATGAAAAGTCCAAAACTTCTTTTGTGCGATGAACCTACAGGTGCGCTTGATTCGGGAACAGGAGTTGAAGTTCTAAAATTATTAAAGAAGCAAAGTACTGATGGTGAAACTGTAATTATAGTTACTCATAATGCTTTGATAGCAGAAATTGCAGACAGAGTAATTAAGATTAAAAACGGAAAAGTAGTATCTAATGAACACAATAACAATCCAAAGAATATTGATGAGGTTAAGTGGTAATTATGTTAAAAAGAAAAATGTTTAGAGATATCAAGAATAACTTTTCGCAGTTTGTCACAATTTTCTTAATGGTTATGATTGGCGTTATGGCATATTCCGGAATTGAGGCTTATATGACAGGAATGACTAAAACGGCGGATAAGTTTTACACTGAAAACAATCTTCAGGACCTTAATGCAATGGGGATGCTTAGTCATGATGATCTTGATGAAATTAAAAAAATCAAACATGTAAAAAATGCAGAACTGAAATTGTCAGTCACTGCACTTACCGATGAAGATAAGACATTGTTACTTAACTGCATTGAGACAAATAAAATCAGCAGGTTTTATGTATTAGACGGTGAAAAGTTTGAAAAAGATAAATCAGGTGTGTGGCTTGACAATTTTTATGCCGTTGAAAATGACATAAAAGTCGGAGATATCATTCTTGTTAAATACGAAGGAATGGAACTTAAAGAAAAGGTTAAAGGACTTATAAATGTCCCTGACCATTTGTATGATGTGCGTGATGAATCTGAACTTTATCCGGACAGAAAAGAGTTTGGATTTGCCTATATGAGTATAAATGAACTTGACGAAGCGTACCACATTTTCAATAGCATTATGGTAGATGTGGACAGTAAGGATAATGTGGACAGTGTAAAAAATGACATTGAGGACAATGTAGAAAATGCTAAAGCAATTGTTAAGGCGGAGGATACATCTTCTTACATGACCTATCAGGGAGAAATCGATGAGGGAAAAACTTACGTTGGAGTATTTTCGGGAATTTTTCTTTTTATAGCTATGCTTTCTGTTGTTACAACTATGACAAGAGTTGTAAAGAAGCAGAGAACTCAGATAGGAACGCTGAAAGCTCTAGGATTTAGTAACAGAAAAATTCTTTTTCATTATATAGGGTATGGGATCTGGGTAAGTCTTTTTGCAGCGGTTACAGGATTAATTCTTGGATACTTTTTTATAGGAAATGTATTTATGAATCTTCAAATGGTATTTTTCGAAATCCCAAACGGAAGACCGGCAATGGCAACAAAGAGTTATATGGTGGCCATAGCGGTAGTGCTTGTGGTTTCATTAATTACATATATTACCGGAAGAAGTATTTTAAAAGAAAATCCGGCTGAAACTCTCAGAACAAAAATACCAAGCGTTAAGGGTAATGTTATAAATATTACCAAAAAAGGTTTGTTTAAAAAAATGAGTTTTGAATCTGTTTGGAACATAAGAGATATGCTCAGAAATAAGATAAGAACGTTTATGGGGTTAGCAGGAGTTGTTGGCTGCTGTATGCTGATAGTGTGCGCTCTTGGAATGCTTGATTCCATGAACTTCTTTGTGAAACTACAGTTTGAAACCATATATAATTTTGATTACAAGCTGAACCTGAAAGAAGATATTACACCTGAAGAAGTAAAGTTATTAGAAGATACATACGGAAATCATACATCACAAAGTCTTGGGATAGAAATAAAGGATGATGATGGAAAAAGGGAAGCAAACAACATATTTGTTACTGATGCAAAAGGATATATTAGATTTGTTGACAGAAAAAACAAGATAGTTGAAGACCCGAAAGATGACGGAGTATTTGTCACTTTTAAATTGGCGGAAACAAAGGGGTATGAACTTGGAGATACAATTACATGGCATATATACGGGGATAAAAAATACTATACCTCAAAGATAATAGGATTTAACAAAGATCCTCAAAATCAAAATATGACAATGACGAGAAAATATCTTGAAAGTCTTGGTATTGAGTACAAACCGGATTCACTATATACGAATACAGATTTATCTAAGACAAAGGAAATAGAGAAGGTTGAAGTGATTCAGGATATTGACAACTTGAAAGAAGGCATGGAAGGCATGCTTTCAATGATGAAGACGATGTTAGTTATGATTATAGGAATTGCAGTTTTGCTTGGCGGAATAATTATTTATAATCTTGGAATTCTTTCATATACAGAAAAGCAATATCAGTTCTCTACATTGAAAGTTTTAGGCTTTAAAGATTCCAAAATCAAGAAGATTTTTATAAAGCAGAATAACTGGATTGCCATAGCTTCTGTTATCATAGGTATGCCACTTGGTTTTTATCTGACAGATTGGTTGTTTAAGACAGCTATCGAAGAACATTATGATTTTGGTGCGTTTATTGAAACGAGAACTTATGTGATATCTGCGCTTGGAACAATCTTAGTATCTTATCTTGTTTCCAAGTTTTTAGCTGGAAAGATTAGAAATATTGATATGGTAACAAGTCTGAAAGGTAATGAATAATAAACTAAATAATAATTTACGTGAGAAAGGTGGTTAAAATGAAATTAGAATTAGGAGATGTACAAACTACAGCACTTATCCCTTTGGCGATAAAGGCGAATGAAACATTGAGAGAGAGTCCAAGGATAAAGGATTACAAAGCTGTAGAGATTATTAATGCTCTAAATATTGATACAACACAGTATGACAAATTCATGTCTCACGAGGGAGTTGTAGCAAGAACAATTATGCTTGATAAGCAATTAAAAAATATTATAAAAAAACACCCGGACACAACAGTCGTAAATATAGGAGCGGGATTTGATAACAGATTTTCCAGAGTGGATAATGGGAAAATAAGTTGGTTTGATATTGATTTGCCGGATTCCATAGAAGCGAGAAAGAAAGCTTTTGACGATCAGGAAAGAGTGACAATGATTGCGAGTGATGCACTTACAAATGCCTGGTGTGGAGAAGTAATAAAGAATGTTAAACAGAAAAAATCTAAACCGGTATTTATTGCGGAAGGTTTGTTCATGTATTTTACAATGGATCAGATACAAACCTTTATGGAAGTATTAAAAAATAACTTTCCAAAGGGCGGTACATTGATTGCTGAACAAAACTGTAAGCTGATGCAGAAAAATGAAAAGCATCACGACACGGTAAAAAATACAAATGCCCATTTTATGTCAGGTACAGAGTCAGCTCAGGAAATTGCAGACTTAGTTGATGGTATTAGCGTGATTGATGAAAGAAGCTTTAATGAGGAAATGAAAAAGCACAGTATTCGCGGAAAATTATTTGCACTTTTGCTTCCTAAGGTAAATAACAGATGGGCTACTTTTGAATGGTAGGAAAAAAGCGGTTAGTTGACAAGTGAAAATCCCCTGAATATAATTAAAGGTGATAACTACAGAGCGTGGTTAATTTTTTTGAACAAAGGTTAGTTATAACTAACCTTTGTTTGATGTAAATAAAAACCGAATGTTAATTATAGGAGGAATTTGCTATGAAAAAAGAATTAATAGCTAAAATTGGATTATTTGCAGGAGGAGTTTTGTTTGGCACAGCCGGAGTGAAAGTGCTATCAAGTAAAGATGCAAAAAAAGCGTATACTCACTGCACGGCAGCTGCACTCAGAGCGAAAGATTGTGTAGTTAAAACTGCGACTACAATTCAGGAAAACGCCGAGGATATATTGGCAGAGGCTAAACAAATTAACGAGGAACGTGATGCCAACGAGGAAAGGAATTCATTTGAAGCGGATGAAACAATTGTTGAATAGAAAGTACAATAAGAGCGGGTGTCATTATGAAATTTGTTATTAAACATGAAATAAAAGGTCGAATTAGAGTTCACCTGATGCAAGGGAAAATGACATATGAACAAGCTGATACATTGGAGTACTATCTGTCTAATAGTGATGGCGTACGCAGAGCTAAAGTCTATGATGTGACAGGAGACGTTGTTTTAGAATACACTGTAGATCGAGAAGATATACTGCTACTTATTAAAACAATGGAATATAATAAAATTTCAGTTCCTAAAGCTGCTTTAGAAAATTCCGGACGAGAGTTGAATGCTTATTATAAAGATCTGATGATAACTAAAATTACAATGAGATGTCTTAGAAAACTATTTATTCCAATATATATTAGAAAGATAGTTACTGTCATTAAAGCTATTCCTAGAATATATAGAGGTATTCAGTGTATTTCACAGATTAAGATTGAAGTTCCGTTATTGGATGCCATTGCTATAGGGGTATCTATTGCGAGAAAAGATTTTAAAACGGCATCTTCTATTATGTTTTTACTTGGAATTGGAGAAACGCTTGAGGAGTGGACACATAAAAAGTCTGTTGGAGATTTGGCGCGAAGCATGTCGCTGAATATTGGAAACGTCTGGGCATTACAAAATGACAAGAAAGTGTTAGTTCCGTATGATACCGTGAAAGAGAACGATATTGTTGTAGTAAATATCGGAAACATAGTTC
Organism: Lachnospiraceae bacterium; assembly: GCA_015057625.1. Taxonomy (GTDB): domain Bacteria; phylum Bacillota; class Clostridia; order Lachnospirales; family Lachnospiraceae; genus SIG293. The sequence continues at coordinate 22,652 of SVDZ01000016.1, forward strand.
CTTTTGACGGAGAGGTTATAGATGGAGATGCAATGGTAAATCAGGCATCACTCACCGGAGAAGGAGTTCCGGTTCATAAGATGAAGAATTCGTATGTGTATGCAGGAACCGTTTTGGAAGAAGGAGAACTTACAATCAGAATTTGCAAAAGTGGCGGAAAAGGCAGATATGATACTATCATTAGCATGATTGAAAATACAGAAAAAATGAAGTCGAAAGCCGAGAGTAAAGCGGAACATTTGGCGGACAAATTGGTTCCGTATTCTTTGGCAGGAACAGTTCTCACATGGCTTATTACAAGAAATACTACAAAAGCTCTGTCAGTGTTAATGGTTGATTTTTCATGCGCCTTAAAACTTGCGATGCCAATTACAGTATTATCTGCAATAAGGGAAGCGGGAGAACATAATATCACAGTAAAAGGTGGTAAGTTTTTGGAAGTAATGGCCCAAGCAGATACAATTGTTTTTGATAAAACAGGAACGCTAACAAAATCTAAACCATCTCTTAGAGAAGTTATCTCATATACTGATGATTACTCGGAAGATGAACTGTTGAGAATTGCGGCATGTCTGGAAGAACACTTTCCACATTCAATGGCAAATGCCGTAGTGGAAGGGGCAAACAATAAAGGCCTGGAACATGATGAAATGCACTCGAAAGTCGATTATGTCGTAGCACATGGAATTGTATCCCATATTGATGGAAAAAGAGTACTGATTGGCAGTCATCATTTTGTGGTTGAAGATGAAAAATGCTCCGTTTCTAGTGAATATAGGCCTAAATATGATAAAAGGCCGCTGGATTGCTCGCATCTTTATATGGCGATTGATGGAATTATCATAGCTGTTTTATGTATTGAAGATCCGCTGAGAGAAGAGGCGGCTTCTGTTATTTCTCAATTACATGAAAGTGGTTTTGAAAAAATAGTTATGATGACAGGAGACAGCAGAAGAACAGCCGAAGTAATCGCCAAAAAGATAGGTGTAGATGAGTGGCATGCAGAAGTCCTTCCGGATGAAAAAGCATCCTATGTAATGGAGCAGAAACGAAACGGTAGAAAGGTCATAATGGTAGGTGATGGCATAAATGATTCACCTGCACTTTCCAGTGCTGACATAGGTATTGCCATAAGCGATGGCGCGGCCATTGCAAGAGAGATAGCCGATATAACTATTACTGCAGATAATTTGCAGGAATTGGTAAAATTAAGAACAATAAGCGTAAAGATGATGCAGAAAATTAAGAAGAACTATAGGGAGATAGTCGGAATAAATGGTTCACTAATAGGATTGGGAGTCCTGGGAGTGATAACTCCAACAACATCTTCTTTAGTACATAATGCATCAACTGTTGCTATAGGAGTATCGGGATTGAAAAATGTTGATTAAAGAAATAAACTGCCGGTCAATATTGCTTGACGGGCAGTAAAATTTTTAATATGCAGTTAGTTGCTACTAATTTCATAACTTTGTTGAAAGGAGAATGAATTGTGGAAAAAGCTAATAAAAAAAAGTCGCCGGTTAAGAGGTTGTTGGAATACGCCGGCAATTACAGAAAGTTAACTTACATAGGATTATTTTTGTCTGCTGTTGCAATGATTATGGGAATGATTCCATATATATGCATTTGGTTGGTAGTTAGAGAATTGATAAAAGTTGCACCAGATTGGGAAAAAGCAGTAGATATTGCGACCTATGGTTGGATTGCACTTGGTTCTGCCGTAGGCGGAATTCTAATATATTTTTTCGCACTTATGTGTACGCATTTATCGGCATTTAGAACAGCGACGAATATCAGAAAAGAAGGAATGAGACATTTGATGAAAACATCAATGGGGTTCTTTGATAATAACGCATCGGGATTACTTAGAAACAGATTAGATAATGCAGCGGGAGAAACAGAAACTTTGTTGGCACATAATCTGGCAGATATAGTCGGAACAGCAGCTATGTTTGTGTCCATGATTATTTTATTGTTTGTCTTTGATTGGAGAATGGGTTTGTCATGTCTATTGGCGGTGTTTATTTCAATAGGAGCACTGTTTGCCATGATGGGAGGAAAAAATGCAAAACTAATGTTGGAATACCAAAAAGCACAGGATGTTATGAGTAAAGCGGCAACAGAATATGTAAGGGGAATTCCGGTAGTTAAAGTGTTTCAGCAAACAGTGTTTTCGTTTAAAGTATTCAAGCAAGCAATTGAAGATTACAGTAATAAAGCGGAAAAATATACGATTGATGTATGCGGTATTCCGCAATCAATTAATTTAACGTTCACGGAAGGAGCTTTTGTCTTCTTAGTTCCGTTAACAATTTTGCTGGCTCCGGGTGTGCTTTTATCCGGTGATTTTTCAACTTTTGTGACAAACTATGCTTTTTATGCGATTTTTTCTGCTATTATTTCTACTGCCCTTGCGAAGATTATGTTTGCGGCAAGTGGTACTATCCTGGCTGAGACAGCACTAAGCAGAATTGAAGAAGTGATGGATGCTCCGGTTATTGTTGAAACGGATAATCCAAAACATCCGATTGATAATAGCGTTGAATTCAGAAATGTGTCATTTTCATATGGAGATACAGATGAAAAAGCCTTATCAGACATATCTTTTGAGGTAAAACCGAAGCAGACAGTTGCTTTAGTAGGACCATCAGGAGGAGGAAAAACCACAGTAGCCAGTCTGATTCCTAGATTTTGGGACGTAGATCAAGGTGAAGTACTGCTTGGTAAAGTTAATGTTAAAGAAATAGAGATTAAAGAATTGATGAAGTGCATCTCATTTGTTTTTCAGGATAACAAATTATTTAAAACATCTATTTTTGAAAATGTAAGAGCAACAAGACCACAAGCGACTAAAGCTGAGGTACTTAAAGCTTTAGAGATGGCTCAGTGTATGGATATTATAGAAAAACTGCCTGATGGTATTGAGACGGAAATTGGTAAAAAGGGTACTTATCTATCTGGAGGAGAAAAACAAAGAATAGCATTGGCACGAGCAATTTTAAAGGATGCTCCTATTATTGTACTTGATGAGGCTACAGCTTTTGCAGATCCGGAAAATGAAGTGCTTATTCAAAGAGCGTTACAAACCCTTACAAAAGACAAGACGGTAATAATGATAGCTCACAGACTGTCTACTGTGGTAAATGCAGATAAAATAATTGTTTTAAAGGAGGGAAAAAAAGTTGAGGAAGGAAAACACAGTGAGCTGGTAAAAGAAGGCGGATTGTATGGAAAAATGTGGGAAAATTATAATCATGCTGTTCAGTGGAAGATTGTGACCAAAGGAGGAAGAGACTGATGTTTGGAGATAAATTTAAAAGAAAATATGCTCTTACCGATAAAGGTGTTTCAAATACTAAAAAAGGAATGTTTTGGACAATCATAGTTAATTTTGTGGTAATGGGAGGAATGGGTATTTTATATCTGCTTATGGATAAATTTATGGGGGCCTTAGTGGATAAAACCCCTTTGTCTGATATGTGGATAATCATATGCCTTACGTTGGGATTTTTAGTTTTATCTTTAGTAACCCATATACAACAATACAAAGCAACTTACGGTCTTGTATACGGTGAAGTAAAAGAAGCAAGAGTTGGATTGGCAGAAAAACTGAGAAAAATGTCGTTAGCTTTTTTTAGTAAAAGAGATCTTGCAGATCTTACAGAAACTATTATGGGCGATGTAAATCGAATGGAGCATGTATGGTCGCATGTTATGGGGTATTTATATGGATCGTATGTGTCGACAGCCGTTGTGACGGTTATTTTGCTCGCATATGATTGGAGATTGGCTATTGCATGCCTGTGGGGTGTTCCGGTTGCTTTTATCCTTTTGTTTGGAAGTAGAAAATTATCAGAGAAGAATTCTCGAATTACTAAAAACGCTGCATTAATAGTTTCTGACGGCATGCAGGAAACCATTGAAAATGTACGCGAGATTCACGGGACAAATCAGGAAGAAAAATATTTGAAAGAGCTGGATGAAAAAATAGATAACTATGAAAAGAAAATGATACATGGTGAATTGGTTACAGGAATATTTGTAAACGGAGCAAGCGTAATCATGAGATTGGGAATGGCGACTACAGTTTTAGTTGGTACAAATTTGATTCTTTCCGGTAGCATTGATTTTATGACTTTATTCATGTTCTTGCTTGTAATTACAAGAATATATGCACCTTTTGATCAAAGCCTCGCACTAATAGCCGAAGTATTTCTTTCAGAGGTATCTGCAAAACGTTTAATGGAAATATATGATGCAGATATTGCTACGGGCGATAGTGATTTTGAACCGAATGGTTATGACATTGAGTTCAAAAATGTATCTTTTTCATATGATAATGAACAGGTATTGAATAATGTAAGTTTTGTGGCTAAAGAGGGAGAAGTCACAGCTTTAGTCGGTCCGTCGGGTTCGGGAAAGAGTACATGCGCAAGATTAGCAGCCAGATTGTGGGATGGAAAACAAGGGTCTATTAAACTTGGGGGAGTTAATGTTGATTCTGTCGAGCCTGAAGTGCTGTTGAAAAATTATTCAATGGTATTTCAGGATGTTGTATTATTTGATGATACGATTATGGAAAATATAAGATTGGGTAAGCATGATGCAACGGATGAGGAAGTAATCGGCGCTGCAAAAGCTGCAAATTGCGAAGAATTTGTAAATAAACTTCCTAAGGGGTATAATACAGTAATAGGTGAAAACGGCGCAAAATTATCGGGAGGGGAGAGACAAAGAATCTCTATCGCGAGAGCATTGCTAAAAGACGCACCTGTAGTGTTGCTGGATGAGGCAACTGCATCTTTGGATGTGGAAAATGAAACTAAAGTGCAAGGCGCTATTTCAAGACTGCTTCAAAATAAGACTGTTTTAGTTATAGCACACAGAATGCGAACAGTAGAAAGCGCAGATAAAATTATAGTATTAAGAGAAGGAAGCGTTGTGGAAGAAGGAACACCGAATGAATTGCTCAAAAAAGAAGGCGGATTATTTAGGAGAATGCGACTTTTACAAAGTGAAAGTCAGAGGTGGGAATTGAACGCAGAGTAAGAAATGATTGATAATTTTTTAATTGTATTGGGATTAAGTATCCCTTTTATAGGAACTTCGCTGGGAGCGGCGTGTGTTTTTTTCTTAAAAAGGAATTTAGGAGATAGTGTACAGAGAGGGCTGACCGGCTTTGCAAGTGGAGTTATGGTTGCAGCTTCCGTATGGAGTTTGTTGGTGCCTGCAATTGAACAGTCAGAGGGATTGGGAAAGATATCTTTTCTGCCGGCAGTAATTGGCTTTATGCTGGGTATACTATTTCTTTTGATGTTGGATTCAACAATTCCACATCTTCATATGCATGCTGAGAAAGCAGAAGGACATAAGTCAAAATTGAAGAAAACTACTATGATGGTGTTGGCAGTTACACTTCACAATATACCGGAGGGAATGGCAGTAGGAGTTGTTTTTGGAAGTATATTATCTGACAACAAAGCCATAACAGTAGGTGGAGCCTTGGCTCTTACATTAGGAATAGCTATTCAAAACTTCCCGGAGGGGGCAATTATATCAATGCCACTTCATGCTGAAGGAAAGAGTAAAATAAATGCTTTTGGCGGAGGTGTACTGTCCGGAGCGGTTGAACCCATAGCAGCACTGTTTACGATTGTTGCAATGGGGATTGTAGTGCCAATTATGCCTGTGCTTTTAAGTTTTGCAGCAGGAGCTATGATGTATGTTGTAGTGGAAGAACTAATCCCGGAAATGTCACAGGGGGAACATTCTAATATAGGAGTTATTATGTTTTCTATAGGATTTGTGATAATGATGGCGCTTGATGTTGCTTTGGGATAATGTAACTATTCTCTAATGTAATAAATTGCAGTAATAAGGAGGAGAAAAATAAACTATGGCAAATATGAAAAATGGAAAGTATTACCAGGTATCTACATTGCAGGCGTTGGCACAGGGATTTTCAAAGTCTGTAATAACAGTGGATGAACTATTGGAGCATGGAGATATTGGACTTGGAACATTCGAAGATGTGGACGGAGAAATGATTGTTTTGGATGGGAAATGTTATCGTGCCCAAAACAACGGAAACGTGGATCCTGCAGAGGGGAAGAGAGGAGTTCCTTTTGCATCAGTTTGCTCCTTTGTGCCCCAGCGAACGGAAAAATTGGAGAACATAGTCAGTATTGAACAGTTAAAGATGTGGCTTACACTTCGAATTGAGGAGGAATTCGGGCTTAATTCTATGTATGCGGTTCGAATCGAAGGAGAGTTTTCAAAGGTAGATGCAAGGTCGGAGTCAGGGACCAAGGCACACCATGTGACGCTGAAAGATGCGCTGAGTGTTACACAGAAGGCGTTTTTATTTGATAATATAGAGGGGACTCTTGCGTGCGTGTATTATCCTGACTATATGGATGGAATCAATGCATCAGGATGGCATCTGCATTTCTTATCAAAAGACAAAAAACATGGTGGACATGTTTTTGATGTGGAATTGACTCAGGCCGAGGCTGTTTTTTGCAGAATCACAAGTGTAGAGATAAGAATTCCTGATACTCCTGCATTTGATACTTATGCGTTGAAAGAAGCATCACAGGAAGAAATTAAAAAAGTTGAACAGGGAAAAGGATAAAATAGGTTACATTAGAGAAAAAATAATCTGGATAACAGAGACTGATATACATGATAATAGCCTCCTTACCGGTTTGTCCGGTAAGGAGGCTATTTATCATTTTTGATTACTCTAAATATTTTAACAGAACATAGACTCTGTCTTCAGTTAAATCTGCAGCTTTCAAATATTCCTGCATTGGAGCCATGCTTCCGCCCTTGTATTTTTTGCGAATTTTCTTAAGCTTCTTTTCTTTTTTATTTATCCAATTTATTTCATCGGATTTGAGCTCTTTCATTTCGCTTTCAGGCAATGTCTGAAGCAATACACCCCACAAATCGTTGAGCTGGTTGTCCCATAAATCATAAAGTGCTTTAGCTTTTTCATTCAGTTCTGTCTGATTAAGTTCTTCTTCCTGTATTTCCTTTCGAAGGGTATCAGATAATTCTTTGGTATTGTTGACATTTGCGGTATAGTCATTGGAATATGAAGAACTTGAAAATCCGTATTTTGGTTTTTCGTTGTAAAGTCCTACAAAGTCAAGTGTATCTTTTTGCGTTTCAGTGTCGTAATCAAAGATAGCCATATTTACCCAGGTAACAAAATCTTCAGGAAGCGCCTCGACTTTTGAACCCGGCAAATAGAAATATAAATCTTTTGCTTCGTCCAAACCATATGCTGTTGTGTATACGTAACTTACACCGTCTATTTTTTCTTTAGAATCAGGTTTGTTTTTGTATTTAATGCTTTTGATGGTAGTTTTATATGTCAGGTCATCTACTTTTTCGAGTTCTGAGAACTTACCTTCAAATTCACAACTGTACATAAGTCCTTTTGAGTCTTCATCGTCAGGATCCAGAAAATCAAAATCGTGGTAATTGCCCTTAAATGATCCATCTTCAGATATGAAGAGTTCAGTACACCATCCGCCTGCACCGCTGCTGAATGAAAACAAAGTATCTTTCAATGAAGCGTACGAAAAAGCAGCCTCTGAAGGTGTTGCTGATTCTTCTTCAGAAGTTGTTTCGACATCTTCATTGTTTGCTTCTTTATCTTCGTCGTTGTCAGTTTCAACAAAAGCGAGAGTGGTCTCGGTTTCCTGAACACCGGCTGTAGTTTCATTTGTTGAAGAATTCATATTGTCGGTGGAATTCTTCCCGCAAGCGACAAGAGATAAAGCCAATGAACAGATTAATGTTAAACTTGTAATTTTTCTCATAATGTTATTCTCCTTTCGCATCTGTATATTTAGATGATTATAATTCTTTCACTAATTGATAGCGTATATGCGTCACTACTATTTTAATCATAATAAAGGAGATTGACAAGTAAATGAATGAAGTGCATAAAATAAAATCAATTAATTGATTGATATGATGTTAGATGATAAAATTTCTAAAGGCGCTTGCAACGTTATGTACATTATTAATGATAGTTGGAGTCCAATCTCACATAATCTTGTGCTATACTTGAGGGAGGTTGTGTTTTCAAAAATAGTGGAGAAGGAAAAGGTAATTATTTTGGTTAAAAAGACTATTAAACAAATTATCGGTATTGCAATATGTTTATTAATTGGATTTCTGATAGGAAATATTGTTATGATGTATTTGGAAAAACATCCGATTAAACGCTCTCAAAATATAGCTGATGTAGCTATAGAAAAAATAGAAATTGGAAAGACTTACTTGATTGATAGAGAGAAGTTTGAAGACAGTGATGTATTATTTGAAACGAATCAGCTTGATAACAACACATATTTAACATATTATTATACAATGTATCTTGTTCCGCTTGACTTAGAAAAGAAAGTCTATTTGGGAGTTATGGTAGAGGAGTCGGAAGTTCAAAGAAAGTATAATGATTATTATAAAACGTATGTGGGAAAAATAAGTAAATATGACCCAATAACGAAAAAAAAGATAGATGAAAAAGTGTATGAATTGGGAATGGATGAGGAAGGAATAACAATTCTTCCGTATTATTTAAACTCCGCTGATTCGGAAAAATGGCCGACAGTGTTAATAGTTATTCCACTAGTGGGTCTTTTAACTTTATATTGGTTAATTAGGGTATACTTAGGACATAAGGAAGGCAGAACTCCTGATGTTGAAACAGTGCTTTGTTTGAAGAAGGCATATGAAAAGGCGAATGATGATGTTTATATAGAAAAATATGGCAAATTGGTTTGGATTGATTTGGATAAATATGCAACTAAATTTATATTTGCAAATATGTTCAAGGTTCACAGGAAAGGTAAAAATATTTATTCTGCTTTTAGAAGGTATTATTTGTACAGGTTTGTTAAATACATTTTGATAGGCAGTGTAATTTTATATATTTTTTACGGAGCTAATTTTTCCTTTAAAATAACAGATTGGTATTACGTTTTGTATGGAAATAATTTTCCAGTTGTAGTACTAAGTGTGATAATGATTATCATAGCGATTCTCTATATTATTGTCGCTTGTTTTGTAAATCCAATGGGAAGAGCAATTAAAAAATACATAACTGATAGCAATTACCCAAATGAATATATGGAAGCAGTTCTTTCAGAAGGAAGACTTATTGCAAGTTATGGTGGATTTATATATTTGACGGACAGATACATTATTGTAGGCCGGGCATATAAATTTATGGTGGCAAGATTAGATCAGATTAAGAAAATAACATGGTGTAAGAAGACAGAAATCATACTTAGAAACAATGTGCCTCGTAACTGGATTAGAGTGTATAATTTTAAAGGCGAGTTTGGAGAATATCACGCAGATTGGAAGTGGGCATATCCAATCTTGAAATATATTAAAACTTATTTGGATAATCATGAGAAGTAGTTTGGCGGATTTAAAATGTCCGCTTTATAAAACCGGAGGAATTGTGAATACTAAAAAGATTAATAAATTTGAAATAGGTATATGGATAGCTATTATTTCCATAACAGTGCTTCTCGTTTGCGCTTACTATTTTACAAGCAAAAGCGGTGAGTATGTTCAGGTAAAAATAGACGGGAAAGTAACATCAAAATATTCACTTAAGGAGAATGGAACTTATCCAATTATTGGAAGTGGTGAGAATATTTTAGTGATTGATGAAGGAGAGGCTTATATAAAAGAAGCAAATTGTCCGGATAAGCTTTGTGTAAAACAGGGCAGAATAAAAAGAGTGGGACAGAGTTTAATTTGCCTTCCAAATAAAGTGGTGGTAGAAGTTGTGGAGGCTAATCAGGATAGTGAATCCGGAGTGGATGCAATTGTAAAATAGAGGTTGAGTTATATATAAGTAAAATTTGCATATACTTTATTAGAAGTTTCGAGGAAATAGAAAATGAATTCAGTAAAATGGAAAGTATATGTATTCTTTATTCTGTTATCAGAGGCAGTTGGAATTGTTGCCGGAATTTTGACGAGAGAGGGAATGCAAATTTACAGTGAGACTGTTACAAAACCGGCCCTTACACCACCCGCAATTGTATTTCCAATAGTTTGGACTATATTGTATGCGCTGATGGGAGCAGGTGTAGCAGGAGTAACACTGAAACCGCAAAGTAATGAGAGAACAAGAGGATTGATACTATATGCATTGCAGTTGTTATTTAATTTTGGCTGGAGTTTTATATTCTTCAATTGGGCGAATTATGGATTTGCATTTTTCTGGTTGCTAATTTTGATAGTGTTGGTTTCTCTGATGACAGATTCCTTTTTTAAAACAGATGAACTGTCAGGAAAAATGCAGATACCCTATTGCGTATGGCTTGCATTTGCGGCGTATCTGAATTTGGCAGTGTGGATACTTAATATCGGATAGAGATAATAAGATTAAAATGCAGGGTTGCATATTGAAAGAATATGCATTCCCTGCATTTTTGTGCTCATAAATAGTTATATTTTATACCGCTACTATAAACCGGTTGAAATCGATTCCTAGATTTGATAGCCTATACATACTATTAAACTAGTTGACCTATGTTGACTTCAACCAAATGACATCAAGAAAGGAGACACAATGAAGAAGCTTATTGAGATGATTAAAGAATTTTTCTCTAATGATATGGATCTCAAGGAAAAAGGAATTAAGTCGAAAGACTATGGAACTATAAACAACTTTGTATATGCAGTTAAGATATCTCTAAAGTACAACAAAGCATATATATTTGCACTTATGATTGGAAGTCTGGCATTGAGCTTATACCAGCTTATGATTATTGTTGCACCCAAAATTGTACTTGAACTTATTGACAGGAAGGTCACGAGTAAGACGATGGTAATTGCCATGATTATATTCGGAGTTACAATTACGTTACTGAATTATATCAGTGGCAGAGCGGTCAACATTATGCAGTATGGATTTGACAAAGTTCAGTACAATCTCATGGCTGATTATCTTAGAAAGATTTTTTTCACGGATTTCAAGAACATGGAAAATCCGGACTTTCTTGACCTGACCGAGAGAGCAAGAAGGGCAACTTATTACAACTGTGGTTTTCACGGTTATTGTCAGAGAGTCAGATTCGTTTTGAATTCACTGACAGTTTCAGTTATTTCAGGGGTGGCAATTATTTTCATTCATCCATTGATAGTTATCACATTAGGGGGTTTAGCATATCTTAGCTATCGATTTTTCGAAAATACAATGCAGTGGAACAAGGTTCATTTTGAAGACGCAATGGCGGGAACCTGGAGAAAAATGACATATTTACATCAGACCACGACGGACTTTGGATACGCAAAGGATATTCGTCTTTTTGGAATGTCAAACTGGATTGAAAAAATCTGGGAGGATGTTAATACTGTATTTTTAAAAAGATGTAAAATGCGTCACAACAAATGGGTTATGTGCGAAGTGAAAATCAGCACACTGAATTTGATTCAGAACGGGATTTTGTACCTCGTTTTAATTTATATGGTTCTTTACAAAGGACTTAGCATTTCAAATTTCGTGTTGTATGTGGGATTGGTAAGTGGTTTCTCACAGGCGATGTATGAGCTTTTCAGCAACCTTGTTTGGATGCATCTTAACAAAATGCAGATGGATAATTACAGAACATTTATGGATTGGGAAGAGGAAAAGCCGGATGCCACAAAAGAAGAGGGAACAATTACGGATATCAATATTGATAAATATGAATTCGTATTTGAAAATGTATCTTTCAAATATCCGGGACATGAAAAGTATGTGTTAAAGAATGTTAACTTAAAAATTGACGCCGGAATGAAACTTGCAGTAGTGGGAATCAACGGTGCCGGAAAGACCACACTGACAAAATTGCTGATGAGACTTTATGAGCCTACAGAGGGAAGAATTCTCTTAAACGGTGTGGATATTAAGAAATACGACAGAAGTAAATATTATGAGATTTTTGCTCCGGTATTCCAAAATGTAGAAGTGTTCGCATTTCCAATCTGGGAAAATATTTCCATGAGAGAGCGCGAGAGAACAGATATGGAACTTGTCAAAAAGACACTTGTTCAGAGCGGTCTTGATGAGAAGATTAATAAATACGAAAAAGGTATGGAGACTCAGCTGTTAAAGATATTCGACTCAAACGGCATTGATTTATCCGGCGGTGAGCGTCAGCGACTTGCCATGGCAAAAGCTCTGTACCAGGACAGAAGTGTTATTGTACTTGATGAGCCTACAGCTGCACTTGATGCATTGGCTGAGGATAGGATGTATCGCGAATTTAACAGCATGGTAAAAGGCAAGACATCTATCTTCATTTCACACAGATTGTCCAGCACAAGATTCTGTGACAGTATAGTAATGTTTGAAGATGGGCAGGTTATTGAGCAGGGAAACCACGATGAACTTATCGGTATGAATGGAAAATACGCATATATGTATGAGGTTCAGGCTCAGTATTATAAAGAGAATGAAGACGGTGAAGACAGCGAAGGGGGTGAGGACTGTGCTTAAAAGTTTGACAAAAAGAATTAAGGATATGAGCAGGATTATCAAGTTCTTTTTAAGGTTTGTATGGAAAGAATATCCTCAGTATTATCTGTTTGTAATAATGCAGATTATTGTTGACAGTATCGGACCTTTCATCACAATTATCGGAACGAGATATCTGATAAATGAAATTGCATATCCTGAAAAGAGAAATATGCACATGATTGTTTTCTGGGTATTGTTTATCTGTATCGGAACATTGCTGTACAGATCTCTACATAAATTTGTGACTGAGAAACAGTATTACAGTTGTGATTTAGTGGATACTGCAATAAGAAAACATTGTGGCAGTCGCTGCATGAAAATGAAGTTTGAGTACACTGAAAATTCAGACGTGTTGGACGATGTTCAGAAAGCAGGACGTGCAATTGAGGAGGCTGATGCCCAGACTATCATTGAAGGTTTTACTGATATTATTTCAGGCTTCATTGTATTGTCCGGAGTGTTTGTTCTTATTGTAAAATGTTCAATATGGTTACTTGTTCCAATTGTTCTCAGTTTTGTTGTAAGTACCTTCGCAACCATGAAGAGCACTAAACTTCGAGAGGAATATTACAATGTATACACAGAACAGTTAAGAGAACAGGATTACTACATGCTCAATCTTACAGAGAGCAAATATGCGAAAGATATAAGAGTGTATAAGGCATCGGGAATGATTCTCGATAACCAGAAGGCAATGGGTGAAAATATTTACCGTGTGGCAAAAAAGAGTTACAAGCATATGTGGAAATTTGAAGGCGTTGATGGCGTTGTATCTCAGGTCTGCACAACGGCTATTTACATTATTATTGGATTAAATACACTTATTGCAAAGATCACCATCGGTGATTTCAGCAGTTTGGTTCAGTCGACAAATGAATTTAAAAATTCTATGCAGAAAATATCAAACGGAATATTCAGTATAAGATATGCAGCCTCTGTTCTAAAGAATTATGTGGACTTTATTGAGAGCATTGATATGGAATCAGAGTCTGATAAAGAAAGCGCCAAGATAAAAGTTGATTTGACAAAAGCGCCGGTTATAGAGTTTAAAAATGTTAGTTTCAAATATCCGAATACCAACAGATACATTTTGCAGAATGTTAATACGGTCATTAAGTCCGGAGAGCATATCGCAATTGTGGGACAAAATGGTGCAGGCAAAACTACATTTATAAAATTGCTGTGCCGTCTGTATGATGTAACTGATGGAGAAATTTTACTTAACGGAGTAAATATTAATAATTACAGTTTTGTGGATTATATAAAGATGCTGTCTGTAGTATTCCAGGATTACAAGCTTATGGCATTTTCAATTATTGAAAATATTGCTATGGATGATTCGGATACAGAAGAGGCCAAAAAGAGAGCAAAGGAACTTGCAGAGTTGGTTGAGCTTTCAGATTGGATTGAATCTCTTGAGAAGAAGGAAAATACAAATATTTACAAGCAGTTTGATGAGGCTGGAGTTGAACCTTCAGGAGGGCAGGCTCAGAAACTTTCAATAGTAAGAGCGCTCTACAAGAATTCGCCTATGGTTATACTTGACGAACCTACAGCGGCTCTTGATCCTGTTGCCGAATACGAAATATATCAGCACTTTGATAAATTGGTAGGAGGAAAGACTGCAGTTTATATTTCTCACAGACTTTCTTCATGCAGATTTTGTGACAGAATAATTGTCTTCAATGATGGAACCATTATCGAAGACGGAAGTCACGATGAACTTATGAATGTAGAAAACGGATTCTACGCACATATGTATAATACCCAGGCTAAGCACTACAAAGAGAGTGCTTAAGCCCGGGCATGAGATAAAACTATTCACTTTTTTGTCTGCGGCTGGTAACAAGAAATATAACCAATATCGCAGCACTGAACATCAGCTGGATGCCAATGCATGTGAAATAAGTATTGTAGGACATAGCTTCTGAAGAAAATCCTGCAAGCATGTTATTGTTTTTGATGTACCAGTAAGCAGGCAGAAAACGTGCAATAGAAAGAACTTTTTCTCCTAAGTACCACTGAGGAACAAATATACCGCAAAGGAAAGCCATTCCTAAACCAAGAATATTGGAAATCATACTTAATGAACTCTCTTCTTTCAGGTTATAGTTGCTTATTAACAGCGTAACTGTCAGCGAGAACAGAAGAAATACGAAACTGTTTGCAACTGCTAAAAGACAGGTTTTGGTAAAGAATGCTGCCGGTGTAAAAATGATCATACATGCAGTCATAAAAACCAGCCAGGCGCCGATGCTGTAAATAATACTTGCAAAAAACAACTGCATACTAAAAGATGTTGATTTGAGAGCGGAGCAGCCTATTCTTCGTTTAACATCCAACGTGTTATAACTTATCAGTATCGGTGACATACACATAATAAGAATTGACATTATAATGTATGGAAAATACTGAAAGAAGTAGAAGGCATCGTTTGAATCTTTGGTATTTCCGTTAAAATCTTCCGCTGTGATATAATCTTTTGAATCATATAAAATTTCTGATTTGTCTAAAGCTTCTTCAAGGGAAAATCCACCTGCAAGATACATTCTGACAGCGGATATATATCTGTCAATTTGCTGTGAGGCATACACGGTACTCATGTTATTAATAAGAGTTGAGTGGGATACCACATTTTTAGCATCTGAATTTAAAATACCGTCTTCATATCCTTTATTAATAGTTAAAATATATTGAAATTTGGTGTAGTAAAGCGAGTCCTGAAGGAAAGAGTCGTCAACATCTTTTAAGTCAGTTGTCAACTCATGATATTTCCCAAGATATTTTATAAGAGCTTTACTTGAGACTGTATTGTCATTGTCAAATACACATATTCTGATAGAGGAAGCTGTAAAGTTTGCTTCGTTTTCTTTTGGTGCACTTTTGGTCATTGCAACACAGATGGTAACAAAAATAATTCCGTATATAATAGCGGATGTAATATGTCTTTTTGCTATTTTGAAAAAAGTCTTAAATACTTGCATATTTTTTTCTCCTTGTCAATAAAAATCCACCTAATGTAAAAATAACAGCCATTATCAGAAGAATGGTTATATCCTCATAATATCTTCCCAGATTCTCGTAATTTGCAAGGGAATACAATGAGTCCGAAATCAGTGATGCCGGATTGATTTTATTTAAAACCGGTGAAATTTCTTCCATAATGATGTGCATTGAACCAATCATAAGACCGCTTAAAAAACAGCAGAACATAATCGATGCAATGCCAAAGGCTTCCTTCACTCCACGTTTCTTAATCGGAACAGATCCAATAAAGAAGCCGTAAGTTACGCTTGTCAGCGTTGCGACAAACATTGCAAGAATAGCGTATGGAAGATGGAAGGTTAAGTCTACTTTAAGCACTATAATGATGAAGGCGAAGGCAATCATAATAAGAAGGTAGTTAAGAGTCAATACTGAAAACAGTTCTCCTACAATAAGTTTAAGTTTGCCTGTTGAAGTAATATTTCTTCTGGCACCAAGGTCAGAAAGATTCCCCTGATTATTGATTGCGACTGACATACCGGCAAGTGCTGTGAAAAGACATGCCATTGCAAGCAGGTTGTAGAAATACTGTGTGTAGTTTTCGGCATTGCTTGATACAAATTTATGCTCTTCATTGTAAGTTACATCGGATGAACTAACAGCCATTACATCCATAAGTTTATCAGGATTGGTAGACGCCACTTCTTTTATTATGTTTGCTGAAGCATTGTACTGAGCAACGAAACTGTCGAGAATACTCTGCTTTGTATTATCGTCTCCGGTGTTGGCTGAAACCTTAAGTGACAGTTTTTCTCCTGTGTAAATAATTCCGTAAATGTCATTTGCCTCAAGTTTTTCCATAGCTTCTTTTTCTGATAAATTAAAATCTGCCTTTAAAAGATTGCTGCCATTGATTTTGACATTTTCACAAATCTCTTTAAGTACTTCTTCGTTTTCCTTTGAGTCTGAAATTACAGCAACCGGAATTGTAGAAAAAGTATCTGCATCTGTAATTCCGGAGAAAGCGGTTTTAAACAGTACGCCGAGAATAATTGGAAACATGAGTACCCAGAATAATTGATTTTTATTTCTTCTAAATACTTTTTGAGAATATTTAATAATATGAATCATAGTAACCTCCAAAGTCAGTCTCTAAGTTCTTTTCCGGTAATCTCAAGGAATACGTCGTTTAATGTTGGAAGCTCAGAGTAAACCTGACCAAAACTGATATTGTTTTGTTTAAAATATTCAAGAACGATAATTATGTTTTGATTGCCACTGCTAAAGAGTATTTCAAGATTGTTTCCGTCGTAGCTTACCTGATATGCATTTGGAAGATGTTTAATGTTCTCCAAATCTTTCTCAGAAAGCATAGGCACTTCAATGTGAATTGACTCACTCTTTTTAATCATCTGCTTGAGTTCATCTTTAGTTCCAAGAGCAATGTTTTTACCATGGTCCATTATGGCAATTCTGGTACAAATCTGCTCAACTTCCTCCATATAATGTGAGGTGTAAATTACGGTGGCACCTTCTTTGTTTAATTTGACAATTCCCTCAAGAATGTTGTTTCTGCTTTGAGGGTCAACTGCAACCGTAGGCTCATCAAGAATAATTAATTTTGGCTTGTGAGCTATTCCGCAGGCGATGTTCAGTCGTCTTAAAAGACCGCCTGACAATTTCTTCGGATAGAATTTTCTGAAATCATCTAAACCTACAAACTCGATGGCCTCTTCAACATATTTCGCTCTGAGCTTTTTGTCTGAAATGTAAAGCCCACAGAAGTAATCAATATTTTCATATACTGTCAGCTCATCGAATACGGCTACGTTTTGCATAACGACTCCAATCTGTTTTTTCAAGTCGTAGCTGTCGGGTCTCATTTCTTTTCCGAAGATTTCTATATTACCTTTGTCGTAGGTGAGAAGTGAAAGAAGACAGTTGATGGTTGTGGTTTTTCCGGAACCGTTTGGCCCCAACAGCCCAAATATTTCTCCTTCCTTAATTTCCAAATTAAAGTGATCAAGCGCCACCAGTTCTTTGTAGCGTTTTACAAGATTTTCGATTTTAACAATATTTTTTTCGGTGTTCATAAAAAAATCCTCCTTAATAATCCTGTAATTGTAGTATAATTAATTGCGGAGTTTATGTTTAGTGAACAATGTCAGAAGTTTATATTACATTTGTCATATGAATTGGAGATGTTTATGAAAAGAATTGCAGATACATCAATTTTATTTTTGGCATCGTCTCTACTGGTGGGAAAAGTCGGCGGTTTTACAGATACGGTAGTGGTAGTGCTGGTAGCACTGACATTAACCTCGGCACTCTGGCTGGTGGATAAGAATGATGTGAAATTGATGACAAATACAGAAAAAGCAGTAATCCTTGGAATATTTGTACTGATGATTATCAGTTGGATGATAAAGCCTGCATTTATAATGTATGCACCCATACTTGTATACAGTACAGTATTGTATTCAAGACCGTTTTTTTTAATAGCGCTTATTGGTATTTTTGAGTATAGCAATCAGTCGGAGGTATTTGTGAGCATATTAATTCTTTCGGCTCTTGCAGCAATGCTCGCATATTCCACAGGGAAGATGGAAGTACTTGAAAATAATATCAGGCAACTCAGGGACAACAGTATTGAAAATGATATTAAGCTTAAGGAAAAAAATCGTCAGATTATTATAAATCAGGATAATGAGATTCATCTGGCAACACTCAAAGAAAGAAATCGTATTGCCAGGGAGATACACGATAACGTGGGGCATATGCTGACCAGATCTATTTTGCAGGTGGGAGCACTTGCTACTATCTATAAAGAAGAGCCTCTTCACAGCAGCATAAAGGAAGTAAACGAGACTCTTAATGTTGCCATGAACAATATCCGTGAGAGCGTTCATGATATACATGATGAGTCTGTGGATTTGAAGCAGGCAATTATGGAATGCACAAAAGAGGCAAAAGAAAAATTTGATATCAGAATTGATTATGACATGTCCTCATTTGTTCCAAAAGATGTTAAGTACAGCTTTATAGCTATTGTAAAAGAGGCAATGTCTAACATTGTTAAACATTCAAACGGAACAGAGGTTTATCTTATGGCAAGGGAGCATCCCGGTTTTTATCAGCTTATAATTGAGGATAACGGATGTGTGGATAAGAAGGAATCCATGGATAATAAAGAATCCGGAATAGGGCTTACCAATATGAAAGAGCGTGTTGAGAATCTGGGAGGAAGAATTCACATAAGCGTGGATGAGGGCTTTAAGATTTTCATTTCAGTTCCTAAAGAAAAATAAGAGAGTAAAGGTAAAATATATGAGAGTAATACTTGTTGATGACGATACATTGGTTACTATGTCTTTAAAGACTATACTTGAGGCAGACGGAGAGATACAGGTGGTTGGCACCGGAAATGACGGCAGTGATGCCATAAGGTTGTTTGAGGAACTTAAGCCGGATGTAGTCCTGATGGACATACAGATGAAAGAAATGGATGGGCTGACTGCATCTGAGCAGATTATGAAAAAAGATAATAATGCAAAAATACTTTTACTTACCACTTTTTCCGATGACGAGTACATAGTAAAGTCATTGTCGGTGGGAGCTAAGGGATATATTTTAAAACAGGATTTCGAAGGAATCATTCCTGCTATTCATGCGGTTATGAAGGGACAGAGTGTTTTCTGCGGAGAAATAGTTAATAAGATTCCAAAACTTATGTCCAACAGTGAGCAGACAGATTGGTCAGAATTTGATATTTCAGAGAAGGAGATGGAAATAATTGAATTGGTTTCCAGAGGCCTCAGCAATAAAGAAATCGCAAACACCCTGTGCCTAAGTGAGGGGACAGTGAGAAATTATTTAAGTATAATACTTGAAAAACTGGAACTTAGAGACAGAACCCAGCTGGTAGTATTTTATTTAAGTAAGAAAAGGCCGGGATAAAGTCCGGGAAAGGTTTTAGGTCAGAAATTAATCAAGATTGACATGTTGTAAAGACGTATAGTAGAATGTTTACTGTGTGCGCATATGCACGGAACTGATTGAATATTAGGAGGAAAATACAATGAATTACGATGAATTGGCAGAAGTGCTATTTCCTGAAATAACTACTTCAAGAGAAGATATCGAGAAAATGTTCCCTGACAGAAACTTACCTGAAGGGGCAAAGGTAACAAGAATCGGACCTAGCCCAACAGGTTTCGTTCATTTAGGAAATTTATATAATGCAATTATCGGTGAAAGACTGGCTCACCAGTCAAATGGTGTATTTTACTTACGTATAGAGGATACTGATAATAAGAGAGAAGTTGAGGGAGCTGTAGAAACAGTTATCAATGCAATGAAATATTTCAGCGTTGAGTTTGACGAAGGCGCCGTTTCTGACGGTGACAACGGAAACTACGGTCCATACAGACAGAGACAGCGTAAGAATATTTACCAGACATTTGCAAAATGGCTCACAACACAGGGAAAGACATATCCATGTTTCCTTACAGAGGAAGAACTTACAGCTATCAGAGAAAAGCAGATTGCTGATAAGTTGGATATCGGTATTTACGGTGAGTTCGCAGAAAAGAACAGAAATCTTACAATAGATGAAATCAAGGCAAAGATTGCAGCAGGCGAGCCATGGGTACTCAGATACAAAGGTATCAAAACTGATGAATATATTTCTGTTGACGATGCAATCAGAGGAAAGCTTGAAATGCCAAGAAACTTCCTTGATTTTGTAATGCTTAAGAGTGATGGAATTCCTACATATCATTTTGCTCATGTAGTTGACGATCACCTTATGAAGTCAACTCATGTTATTCGTGGTGAGGAGTGGATTTCTTCATTGCCTATCCATGTTGAGTTGTTCAATGCTTTGGGATGGCAGTTACCAATTTACTGTCACACAGCTACATTGATGAAGATTGACGGAAACAGCAAGCGTAAGCTTTCAAAGAGAAAAGATCCTGAACTTGCTTTGGCTTACTATCAGGAAGAGGGTATTTCTCAGGATGCTGTATGGGAGTTCTTATTGACAGTATTAAACTCAAATTTCGAAGAGTGGAGAATTGAGAACCCTACAAAAGATTATTTAGAGTTCGAATACTCATTGGACAAAATGTCAAACTCAGGATGCTTAGTTGATTTAGATAAGCTTCATGATGTTTCAAAGAATGTTATTGCCAGAATGGATGCAGATACAGTTTACGAAAAGTGGCATGAGTGGTGTGCTCAATATAACAAGTCATTCGCAGAACTTATTGAAAAATATAAGGACAGAACACTCGGTGCTTTAAGAATCGGAAGAGGTGGAGAGAAGCCAAGAAGAGATTTAGTAAACTGGAAACAGGCTTGTGAATTTATGAAATTCTACTATGACGAGTTATTCGTTGTGGAAGATGATATGAATGAGCAGTCAGATTCTGAGACAATCAAGGCATTCTTCAACAAATACATGGAAATGTACGACCACAGTTTTGATCAGTCTGAATGGTTTGGCATGGTTAAGAAGATTACAGAAGAACTTGGTTTTGCAGTAAGACCAAAAGACTTCAAGAAGAATCCTGATATGTACAAGGGAAGTATTGTACAGACTACAAATATGCTCAGAATTGCACTTACAGGAAGAGCAAATGCACCTGATGTCTGGGAAGTTTCACAGGTTTTAGGTGAGGATATAGTTAGAGACAGAATTTCAAAATGGTGCTAGTATTTCGGAAGGTTTACGGGATGCATTCACGAATATAACAAGAGGCGTTGCGTCAGTGATTTATAATCACAGATGTAGCGCCTTTTTATTAACACATATTCCTTGATTTGTTAAAAAAAAACAAGTAAGATAAAAGTATGAAAAATGATGTGAAAACGGGAGGTAAAAACTAAACATTTACTCAAAGTGAGAGGTGATAGACTATGTTATTTGTTAGGCTGATTAATTCCAATCTTGAAAAGGAATGGGATTTTGTCAGAAAGATGCCGATTGAGGAAAATGGTATGACAAATAGCCTTAACGGTATTTCTAAGATTGAATTTGTGGAAAAAGCAGTTCCAGCCATAAAGGCCCACTCTAAAGGTGAGGAGTTGCCTTATTGGAAGGTGCCGGAGACTGTTTTGTTTTTGTGGGAAGAGCAAACTCAAAATATTGTGGGACTGTTTAGAATAAGACATAAACTCAATGAGGATTTGAGGGCCGGAGCAGGTATGATCTCGTTTTTCATCGCAAAGGAATTTCGTGGTATGGGATATGCTACGGAGGGTCTGAAGCTTGCACTGGATTTTGCCAGAGATTTTGTGGAAGAGGAATCATTTTACCTCACTGCAAATGATGATAACAAAGCATCTATTAAGGTTATGCTGAAAAACGGCGGCAAAATTGTGAAAAAAGAAAACGGAAAAGTTTTTGTCACAATTAATAATCCCGGAAAGGCCAAAATACATCTGGAAAAAGTTACTCCTGAAAATTGGAGATTCAGATATAAAATATGTGATGCGCAGAGACATTTTGTTTCGGAGGCTACAGGTATTTTAGCAAGGGCATGGGCCTATAGAGAACACCATAGTGAGGTTCATATCATCTATGCTGACGACCAAAATGTCGGTATGGTTCTTTATTATGATATCGAAGATATGAACGCTTATGCGTACAGCCAGATTCTAATTGATTGCAGATATCAGCAGAGAGGCTACGGAAGCGAGGCCACAAAACTGGTTCTTGATATTTTGGAAAAAGACGGTAGATATAACAAAGTGGTACTCTGTTATGTCGAGGGCAATGAGGCAGCCAAAAAAATGTACGAGAACCTTGGATTTGTTCAGACAGGGGACAGTGACGGAAACGAGATAATAATGACAAAATATTTCAGATAGGAGGTCAATATGGCAGAATTAAAATGTCCACACTGCGGGCAGGCATTTACAGTTGACGATACAGAACTTAGCTCTATCATTCAGCAGATTAGAGATAAGGAATTTGAGAAAGACCTCAAATCCAGAATCGCAGAATTAGAACAGCACATAGAAGAAAAGCACAATCTCGAACTGGAATCTAAAGAAAATGAAATAAGATTGCAGACAAAAGAGGAATACGAAAAAGAAATTTCAAAACTAAAAGAAAAGTTAAATCAGGCAGAGAACAATTTACAAAAAGTTCAGGGTGAACTTAGTTCTTTTGAAGATAAAAAGACCATTGCAGTGATGCAGGCAGTTGATGAGATGAAGGAAAAAAATAATAATCTCGAGAAAGAGCTTCAGCAGGAAAAAGCAAATGCCAAATTATTGCTTGCTAAAGAGCAGGCAAACAACAAACTTCTTCTGGAAAAAGAAAAGGAAAATAATAAACTTTTACTTGAACAGAAAGATGAGCAGATTGCTTTTTACAAAGACTTAAAGACTAAAATGTCCACGAAAATGGTTGGAGAAACTTTGGAACAACACTGTGAAGTTTTGTTCAATCAGATCAGGGCAACAGGATTCAAAAATGCATATTTTGAAAAGGATAATGATGCCAGAAGTGGAAGCAAGGGTGATTACATTTTCAGGGAATGTGATGAAAACGGAGTGGAGATTATCTCTATCATGTTTGAAATGAAAAACGAGATGGACGAGACTGCCACAAAGCATAAGAACGAAGATTTCTTTAAGGAACTGGACAAGGACAGAAGGGAAAAGAAATGTGAGTATGCCGTGCTTGTATCCCTACTTGAGAGTGACAGCGAATTATACAATGCCGGTATCGTAGATGTGTCTCACAGATACGAAAAAATGTATGTGGTCAGACCACAGTGTTTTATCCCGATTATTACCCTTCTTAGAAATGCTGCGATGAATGCACTTTTGTACAAGCAGGAACTTCAGGAGGTGCGCAACCAGGATATAGATATTTCTAATTTTGAAGACAGTCTGTTGAAGTTTAAAGATGACTTTGGACGCAACTATGAAATTGCCCACAAGCATTTTGACAAAGCAATAGAAGAGATTGACAAAACAATACAGCATCTTGAAAAAGTTAAAAAAGAGTTACTTGGTTCGGACAATCAGCTTAGAATTGCCAATAATAAAGTTGATGAAGTCAGCGTGAAAAAACTTACAAAAGATAATCCGACTATGAAAGCAAAATTTGACGAACTAAAGAAGTAACAAATAATAGATTTTAATAAATGGGTTGTTACGCTATGATTATAAAAGAAATTGAAGATAAACTGCATGATAGTCAGGATATAAAATACAGAGATTTTCAGTCAAAGCTTATACCAAATGTGGATGAGAATTATTTCATTGGAGTGAGAACTCCAATGCTTCGCAAGTTCGCAAAAGAGATTTCAAAAAGGGAAGATGTGCAGGATTTTTTAAACTCAAAGCCGCACAAATATTTTGATGAGAATCAGTTACATGCTTTTATTATTTCAGATATGAAGGACTATGAAAATTGTCTAAATGAGTTAAAGAGTTTTCTTCCCTATGTGAATAATTGGGCTACCTGTGATCAGATGTCTCCAAAGATTTTTAAAAAGTACAAAAAGAATCTATTGGAAGAGATTGAGGTATGGCTCAATTCAACTGAAACTTACACTGTGCGTTTTGCCATAAAAATGTTGATGGAACATTTTTTGGATGATGATTTCAAAGAAAAATATCTTAGTATGGTAGCAAAGGTTTCCTCAGATGAATATTATATCAAAATGATGGTGGCATGGTATTTTGCCACAGCCCTTGCAAAACAGTATGATAAGGCAATTCCTTATATAGAACAGAAAAAACTTGATATATGGACTCACAATAAGACTATTCAAAAATCAGTTGAGAGCTACAGGATTACAAAAGAACAAAAAGAATATTTGAGAAGTCTCAAAATAAAAAAATGATGCATTGGCAGCTAATGCTGCTAATGCATCATTTTTTAAATGATTAATCTTCATAAATGTATACTTGTGCAGGTCCAAAGTTGTCAGGGCTATTGTCATATGCACGAACAAGTATGTAGTATGTTTCTCCTTCAGTTAACTCAAGGTCAGTTATCTGGAAATTGATACTTCCTTCGGAGTCATCATTTTCCATAAAGGAATCCCAATCCCCGGTTGAATCAAAGAATATTACGCCAAATGTATCTATCGCTCCAGTGCTGCCAATGGTATATGTTCCGGTTTCAGAAGGTGTAAATGAGTAGAAAAGTGGTTTTGCACCTTCAATGTTAACCTGTAATGGAGAATCACAAGAAAGTATACCGTTTAAGTTATTGGCAATATAATCGCCGAAAGGAGTTGCAGAAACTGTAGACTGTGTAGTTGCCTCTGCATCCTGAACAATAACATCTGATTTTGTAGAACTAAAGAAGTAATTGTATGTGGATTCAAATCCGTAATCCACACGAGTATTTCCAGTTATTGAGTAAGAAATATCATAATGACCATTTGGAAGTGAACCAAGATATTTTTTTGTTTCATAATCATATGTTAAATAAAAAACTCCATAAACTGGTTCGGAAGCTGAAATTTCAACATAAATCTTGCGAGAAACTTTAGCTTTTGTGCCAATATTAGATGGATATAATACAACATCATCAGGGAGATTGTCACCATTGAATTCAAATGTGATAAGATTCATTTTTACAACAGCAACGTGAAC
This sequence comes from Lachnospiraceae bacterium, assembly GCA_015057625.1. GTDB lineage: Bacteria > Bacillota > Clostridia > Lachnospirales > Lachnospiraceae > SIG293. The sequence continues at coordinate 47,811 of SVDZ01000016.1, forward strand.
AGAATCTGAGAATGTTTCTGGATCATCAGTAGAGCAATCAATAGATGCACCATAATCTATATCTTTTGAAAGTTTGTATCCATGACCTATATTCTCAGGATTATTATCATAGTCTTCTTCCTCGCCTTTGAAAGCAGATAAATATGTGAAGTATGGATCGCTGTCCTTTTTGTAAATAATTACACCATATAATCCGTCTTCAGGAACATTAAAATGGAAATTCTTATATGCGTAGTAAGGAATGTCTGGATTATCTTCATGATCTTCATAAGACCATTCTGCAATGTCATCTTTATCAAAATGAATATCAGCTTCGCTAACAACTACTGGTTCTGAAGTGTTTAATTCAGGAGCTTTAGGAGTTTCTTCGGCTGCTGTAGTAGTTTCTTCGGCTGCTGTAGTAGTTTCTTCAGCTACTGTAGTAGTTTCTTCAGCGGGTTTAGTAATCTGCTCAGCCGGTTTAGCTGGATTTGCTTTTTCTTTAGCAAAAACAGTTACCTTAATAGTAACTTTTTTCTTTTTAATTGCCTTTGAGGCAACAGTGATTTTAGCTTTTCCTGGTTTGATAGCAGTGATAACACCTTTTTTAGAAACCTTTGCTATTTTTTTTGAACTTGTTTTGAAGGTAACCTTTTTTGAGATTTTTCCTTTAGTAGTCACTTTTACTTTAAGCTTGAATTTGTCGCCTTCGGTTAAAGTAAGTTTTTTGTTTTTAACATTAGTGACTTTAATTTTTTTGATTTTCCCAGTTGAAGCCGCTGGGACAACTGTTGGAGCACAAGTATTTACCAACATTGCCATTGCTGTGCAAAGAGCCAGCTTTTTGAATAATTTTTTCATAAGTTCCTCCTATCCCTTTCTTTATAGAAAAGATATTAATAATAGTTATGTGGGTAATTAAATTACACCCACATTGTAACAGGTATTTTAGCACTTAAGGATTCTTAAATCAAGCAAATTGTAAGTATTTTAGAGAGGTTTATTCTTTTTTTTGTTGGTTAAATTTGATAAAATAAGTGCATAAAATTAGTGCATAAAATAAGTGCATAAAATAAGGTGGGAAAAGTGGAAGGGAAACGGCGTATAGTCAATCACTATAAAGGTAGTATGAAGGGAGAAAAAATGAAACAGATACCTATTAGATTAGTTGAAAAAAACACACCTGCAGTTATTGCCGGATGCATGAGATTTGCGGAAAAGTCAGTGAAAGAAGTGGCTGAGTTTGTTGACAGCGCATTGGAACTTGGAGTGGATTATTTTGATCACGCAGATATTTATGGAAATGGAAAGTGTGAGGAATTATTTGGTGAAGTATTAAATAATAATTCTTCAATTGACAGAGAAAAGATTGTGATACAGTCAAAATGCGGCGTGAGACTGGGTATTGACTTTGATTTATCTAAAGAACATATTCTTAATTCTGTAGATGGGATATTAAAGAGACTCAATACAGATTATCTTGACGTATTGTTACTCCACAGACCGGATGCATTGTTTGAGCCTGAGGAGATAGCAGAGGCTTTAGACCGGTTAGAAGCAAGTGGAAAAGTAAAAACATTCGGGGTATCAAACTTTAAACCACTTCAGATTGAGCTTCTTAAAAAATGTGTAAAACAGGAACTTGTTATTAACCAGTTACAGTTTTCATTGCCTGTATCAAATATGATTGCCGGAAGTATGGAGATGAATATGGAATCTCCGGGTTCCATAGATCACGATGGTGGAGTGCTTGATTACTGCAGACTTCATGACATGACAATTCAGGCTTGGTCTCCATTCCAGATGCCGGCATGGCAGGGAGTATTTCTTGGAAATGACAGATATGCAGATCTCAATAAAGAGATAGATATTCTGGCTGAGAAATACGGTGTGACACCAACTACTATAGCATCTGCCTGGATTTTGAGACACCCTGCAAAAATGCAGATAGTTTCAGGAACCACAAGTGTTCAGAGAATGAAAGAAATTGTTGATGCTTGCGATGTCAATCTTACAAGAGAAGAGTGGTACAAGCTTTACTTATCAGCCGGCCATTTATTGCCATAGAGTATACATTTTGAAACAATCCTCTGCTTAAGATTCAGTCTTTTACCGTATACCTGCAAATGTTTTTCTGAAACGCAAACAAGTACTAAGGTTATATCTTCAAAAGAATATTAATTCCTCGCCCGCATACATACGCGGGTTCTCTTGATGACAACCCGCGTCGAATGCTAAATTTCGAGGACTTGTAATCCTCGAAATTTGACTCGGATTAATCTTCTTTTATCAGATAACCTTAAAGTACTTGTTTCAATGTTATCAGAAAAACATTTGCAGGTATACGGCATCAATCCTGAATCTTGCGCAGATATACGTTTCAAAATGTATAGTTTATGAAGCACAGAATTGTCATGATAAAATCTGTGCGAAAATGAGATAGGATTTGCATCATTTACCTACCAATTGAAAGATTAATTAGTTTGGAAGGTATGTTGCAAAAAAGCTTGGCAAAAGAATTACCTACTAAATGTGAGATTTATTAGTTTGGAAGGTATGTTGCAAAAATAGCTTGGCAAAAGAATTACCTACTAAATAAGATATTTGTTAGTTTTGATGGTAATTGACAAAATTATGACAAACTTAATTTACCTACCAAATAGTAAATATATTAGTTTGGAAGGTAATTGATAACAAATTAACAAATTTACCTTACCTTCCAATGCAAGAAAAAACTTAAATGGAAGGTAAAATGGTAAAATATAGTTTCTAAAAGTATTATTTGTGAAAACGATGCGTGTCTCAGATTATTATCGTATAGGCTTTCAGGGACGATGCGTCCATTTCATAAAGGATAGTTTATGAAGCGATAGTGGTTGGTAGCAATCGTGGAATTAGTCGATGTGCAAGTGTTAAGTGCAGTCACATATCGTATGAGTGGAGGCGAGATGCAACATAGATTTAAAAATTGAAATCTGTGTTGTACGTAAAATTTACGTGAAGCAAGAAAAAGTCAACATGGATTAAAAAATCTAAATCTATGAGGTATGCGAAATTTTTTTGAAGGAAGAAAAATGCAACATAGATTTAAAAATATAGTTTTATGAGGTATGCGAAATTTTTTCGAAGGAAGAAAAATGCAACATAGATTTAAAAATATAGTTTTATGAGGTATGCGACAATTTTTTTCGGAACAAACGTACAACATATATTTAAGAAACTTGTTTTATGTTGTATCCGCATAAAAAAATGAGCAAAAAACGTACAACACAGAATCAAGAATCTTAATCTATGAGGTATCCCGCAAAAAATTGAGGAAAAAGTGTATTTCGCATAGCGAAAAATACTTCTGTGGTGATAAAAATAAAGAGTTCATATGATATAACTTATCAGCAGGAAAATGAGCACGAACGAAGAGAGTATTCATTTTCACCTGATAAGTTAACGAGGAATACGAAGAATTCCGAGATTATGAAAGCACGAAGTGCTTCTTATGATATATTTTATATGATATAGTATCTAGAACAAAAAGAGTGTTGCGCTGGTAATGATTTCACCGACGCAACACTCTTTTTTACCCGTAATTATTTAATTATTACCGTAATTATTTAATTATTACCCGTAATTATTTAATTTTTTACCGTAACTTTTTGCAAAATGCATATGTATAATTTCTTCTTCTGGAATATTTGTTCATAACATTGTTTTTCATTGCAGTTTCGTGGAAATACTTTAATCCGTCATCAGCATTGCAGAATTTTTTTGCACTTCCGTAATGCTTGATACATTTTTGGATTATCTTTCTTGCATTTGCAGGGTTCTGCCAGAACAAATCGCAGAAGTATGCAACTATTCCATCGTCTTTGATACTGTAACTGTTTATGGCAACTCTGGCTTTGGCCTGAATGTCTGCCTGAATTTTCTGATTTTGAACCTTAACTCCCTGATCACTTCCCAGCAATTCTTTGATGGCTATGAGTTCAGCTCTTGTAAAAATACGCTCATCAGTAACCCAGTTGTCGTGACCGATAATGTCTTTGTATAATTTCTTTGAGTTTTCTTTGGCCTTCTTGCCCATAAAAGCATCCTCTAAAATAGATTTAGCTTTATCGTAATTGGCTGAACAGATAAGCCTCAAAATATTGTGAGCGTTTTCACCGTACCATTGCCAAGCTCCAACAGTGATAGTTTTTTCACCAGAAGTAATAGGATTTCTGGCTGCTTTATAATTGCCGGATTCGTTGTGAGATATAAGAGTGATAATAGAATCCTGAAGTTTGTTGCCGGTTGAAGTAAACTTGATGCTCATATAACTGTTGAGAGCAGCTTCCTCAGCTAATTCCAACTCGGTCTCATAGTCCTCATACTCTGAAGCAGTCATAGCTTTTGGAGCGGTTAGGTTAATCTTGATATCGGCAATCGGTATCCAACCGGAAATAGTTTCGGTTCTCTCAATGTATGCGTATTTATCATTGTCACTGAAACCTAGAATAGGGTACTCTTTGCCTTTGTATCCCATGCCCACGGCAGAACTGTCTTTTTTACTTTTGCTGAGAATTGCCACGGAATCTTCAGTGATTGTAGCACTGACAAAATTGTTGTCGATAATGGCATCCTCAACTTTTTTGCCGGACATAATATATTTACTGCGGACAAAACCTTCAATCTTGCCGGATTTGATTTTGCTCCATTCTTTGCCTTTTTCTACGACGGTCATGGTAGCACAATCCGGGAGATATCCTTTAATTTTGGATTTCTTATCCGCCTTTTTGAATATGGTAAGTGCCTCTTTATCGCTTTTAGCCATATCTGCAATAGAAAGCTGTGATACTTTATATCTGAACTTTTCGATTTTGGAAAGTTTTTTGTAATTGACGGTTTCTGCTTCAGGAGCTTTGCCCGCCAATATGCGTTCGTTTGCTTTCGCCAATATTTCGTCACTGATTACGACTCTGTTTACTGCGACATCCTCATTGTTAAAAATAACTTCGGGATTCGGCTTGAAAAATGCCTGTGTTATAGCGACGGTTGACAAAAAAAGCATACATGCAGCGCAAGAAACTATAATGTATTTCTTCATATAGTAGAATTATCCTCCCTAAAAACTACATATCCTTCGATTAAACACAATCAATTAATTATAGCATTAATAAAAATATTAAACAATGCTGTCGGAGAAGAATTATGTAAATCTTTGCCAAGTGACATGCTCCCACTACTTAAATCAATATGATTTTGAAGTAGGGGCTTCCTGCTCAATGACTCTTCTGAGCCAAG
>SVDZ01000001.1:0-20678 GCA_015057625.1 Lachnospiraceae bacterium
ATCTCGCATTCTCATGATTACCTCCCATGCGACATCTGTTTATCCAGATTGTCACAACAAAGATATTATATACAATGTTAAAAGCATATGTAAATACTAATATAATTATATTCCGGGAGAACTAAGTCGTTACGTGACGGCCTGCTAAGGCTGTCTACTATTCTCAGATTTTGGCTTATTGTAATTTTCACGCTCAATAATCCCATGCTTCCGCTTGTTCCTGTCTCTGTATGAACTCATGGTCGAAAACCATAACAAACCATATAATAATCTATCGAAAACTTGATAGTCTCCAACGAATTTTTTATAATATATTATATAACTAATGCACGTTTTTTTATTACATACCATATAACTAATGCACGGAAAACTTTCAAAATACAGGGGGACAAAATTATGAATAATTCTCAGAAAAAAGGCTTTTGCGAGCAGAAGTTCGTTTCCATGTTAATATCAGGAACTTTCACTAAGGCTGTTATGTATCTGATGCTGCTCAGTGACAGTATCATTGCTGGTTATTTTATCGGCGCATCAGGTGTTGCAGGTATTAATGCAATTACGCCTTTGACGGCTATTGTTACGTTTTTTGGCGATCTGACTTCAACGGGTGTCGGTATTGTATTTGCTAGGGAGACCGGAGCCATGAAAAAAGATCGGGCGAATGAGATTTATGGACAAGGTCTTATTATCAGTATCGGTATGGGATTGCTATCGGCACTTTTTATCTTTTTGTTCAGAGATATGTATTTTGGCATGAGCGGTGTTTCGGGTGACATTTTGGAAAATGCGCTGAAATACTATCGTTTTGTTCCAATTAATGCATTTTTGACTATTGTGATTTTCTATCTTGAGCAGATGGTCTACAGCGATGGAGATGAGCTCTGCAATAATATTTGTTACGGCTTCCAGATTGGTGGAAATGTCATTCTCTCCATCATATTAACAAGTTTTCTTGGAATGACCGGTATCATCCTGGGCTCTGTAATCGGAAACTCCTTGGGTATACTCGTCTGCTGCTGGCACTTCTTCAGAAAAGGAAATACACTTCACTTTGTATGGCATCTCTCTTTAAAAGATTTCCTGCTAACTTCCCGCTACAGTATTGTGGATTCTTCTGTATATATTTGTTGGGGACTGATGGACTATGTGATGATTAGCCATGTTTCCGGACGCTATGGCGAAAACGGTCTTATCACTCTGGCTGTTGTTGTCAGTCTGATTGAGTTCGGTGTCGTGATGGATGGTGTGGGAATGGCTATGCAACCTCTGATAGGAACATATTTCGGCGAAGGCAATTCCATTCTGATAAAGAGAGTTATGAAATCCGGCATCAAGGCTGCAATCATCGAAGGCGGAGTGGCTACTCTGCTCATATTGATTTTTGCGAAGCAGTTTTGCGCTCTGTTCGGAATAACCGGCGGGGCAGCTCTTCCTCCATCAATTACCGCAATCAGGATAGTATGCCTTGGATTTGTTTTCTGTAGTATAGTGTCACTGACTACGTCTTATTATATGCTTATCGACCATATTGGGATGGCAACCGCCATTGCATGTTTGCAGAATGGTTTACTATATATCATTCTGCCGATGACATGTTCCCTTCTTTTTGGCTTTAATGGAATGTGGGCAGGCTTTATCGCCTCACCTATTCTTGCATTTACTACATCAATGCTCTTTGTATACTTTAGGTTTGGAAAGGATAATTTTCCATTTCTGCTTAATAGGCTGAAATCTGACATTGTGGTAATGGACGGTATACTTACACCGGATAAGGCTGTTGAACTTTCGAAAAAGGCAAGCAGTAGTCTGCTTGCCCACAAATATACTAAAGAAGAAGCCAATCGAGTGGCTTTGTTTGTAGAAGAAATCGGTCTCACCATTATCGATGAGAACCGTAATGCAAAGAAACCCGTTCTGATAGAGCTCTCGCTTTTATTTGAAGATGACTCTGTCCTTGTTATAGAACGTGATTCCGGAAAATTGTTTGATTTGACTGATCCTGACTCCCAAATCAAGGGACTTAGCGGATTCGTATTAAGCGGTCTGATGGCATCACATCAGGAAAAAGCCTATCTTATTACCACCGGATATAACAGAAATATGGTTCGCTTTTCGCGAAAATAGTTATGGTTTAACAGCTATCTTTTTGGTGAATTAAGTTCCCTGAAATACACAGCGTTTGCTTTGTATAGCTTTTTGAACACTCTGTAATTGCGCTCATAAACCTCTTTATTTTCAGGGTTAGGTGTGTAGACATTCCCGACTTTCACCAATTCTTTTGCCAGTTCTAAAACATCTACATTTCTAATTCCTGCTGCAACGACTAGCGCCGTTCCCACTGCACCAATTTCTTGGGAATTTTCTACATTCTCTATCGGAAAGCCTGTAATGTCTGCCAACATCTGACAGGTAACCGGCGATAACGCTCCTCCTCCGACAAATCTGATTTTGTCGGAGGTTTTCATTTCCAAGTTGCCTTATTTCATTCAAAAACTACCTGTTACCACCACAACACACGACACGAGTCTTTGTGCAAGCCATGAGATAACTTACTTAGTAAGTTATCGACTGCGACAGCGATTATTTATAATCGCGATAGCACAGATTTACACTTGGCTCGTCGTGGATAACAAAAAATACCGCCCATTTTCAATTTTTTGAAAATGAACGGTATTTCCGTAACTTTTTATGCTGAATGATTAAATTTATTGTTCTTTATTTGGTATGTTTCAAGACTCCATATCTAAAACGACTGATACATTAACTCCATTTACTCTTCCCTTTCGTTTCTACCGCTATGATAACAATCCCAAATTGTAAAAAAATCGTAACTCCTATTTTGATATTCAGGATAAAAGTTCTTCGCCAGTCTGTCATAGGATATTGCAGCAGCATATAAATGATCTGCAATCCGATTAAACGTCGGATCATCTGTCCTGTAAGGAGTTTTTCCTAACTCCTTTATGTATTCCAGCTCTTCCGAATATCCATATCTGTGGTGATTGGTTCCATATTTTATGTCTCGTAAGATCATTTGCATAACCAAAGTATCATTGCAGTTCATATTCGCAAGATGGCTGCTGATCAGATAATCCTTGCGGTACAGTTTGCCCAAAGCCTGCACCTGTATAAACCAAAAGCGATTAATATTGTCTAAAGGCCAGTTTGCGTTCTCCTCTTCCGTGGCATAAGGCTCTAAAACAACGGGATCCTCCCCCTCATGTACAAAATCAAAGCCAAAATCATACCGCATTCCGCTTTTGAAAATGATCCGGTACATTTTGTTGATCGGAACAAACATCCAGCCCAGAGCCGTATCCTTCGTTACCCCAAACCTGTCTATTCTCTTCATATAATCCTCCGGCGTGACGGAACCGTTCTTCGGAAGGTTCACCTTCACCGACAGATCAATATCGCTGTAAATATCATGAAAGCCTGCTTCAAAGGCCTGTTTGCCGGCCTCGCATCTCGTTTCCCGGGTGATTACAATATCCCTCACCGCGGCGCTTATTATTTCCGGATGCTGAAAAATATCCTCCAAATATCGCAGGAAAGCCTCTTCCATGTTGTCTTTTGTCATTTTTACACCCCCTTGGCGGACATCAATTCAATAGTTAAAGGTTACCATTTTATAATTTGTACTGCATGAACTTTCCATTTTTTACAAATCCAAAATCCGTATACAGCAACACTCCCATATCTGCCGCCGTGATCCATACTGCTCCGCATCCATATTCTCTCGCTTCATTAACTACCCTTGTGAGTAATTCCTTTGCAATCCCTCTGCGCCGATAATCCGGATATGTAAACATACTTGAAAGAATTCCCAGTTTTCCACTTGGACACCCAAAGTGAGGCGGTCTCTCCACAAACGACATCCCGCTGGTAGCGATTATTTTGTCGCCATCCATAGCAAGCCAGGATACAAAAGTCCCATCCGCCATATGCCGATTGTAATAATCCTTCAGATGGGGCACTAAGTCTATCTCTTCTGTCGCTCCTTCTTCACGAAGCTGTCTGATTCTCATCTGAATAAAAGTATCTAGTTCTTTGTCAGTTAATCTTTGATATGTAACCATTATTCTTGTCTACCCCTTTCGTCCATTACTTTCTTTAACTGCCAACGTGACTCCTATCATCTGTTTTCTCTCTTCAAATATAAGTTATACTCATACGCATCACCCTGGTACTCTACCGTATCTTTTCCTTTGATCGAATCGTAAATCCAACCTTTTCATATAGTTGCAATGCCCCTTGATTCCACTCTGCCACATGCAATGTAATAGGAGCATCATTGTTCTGCCTGATATGATTAATCGCCCATAAAAGTAGCTGTTTCCCGTATCCTTTCTTCTGATCAGAGGTTTTAACAATCAAATCATCGATTTCATTTCCTATGCACGCAACCGAACCAACGATCTGTCCTTCATTCAGAAGCAAAAACACCTTGTCCGTCTTATCTGCCATCTGGGAATACTCTGAGTACCAGTTATATGGTTCAATGTCCAAAGCTTTTCGCATTGGGTAAAAACACGCATTGTAAATGTTCTTGTACTCCTCAAAATACACTTCTTCAAATGGTACACAGCTAATATCTGAAACTGGTGTTTCTTCTTTGTCCCACCACATCTCATATGCCCACACTTCCGGTAATCGCTCCGGATGTCGTTGCATTGATTCCACGACTTCTACCTCCGTCAAAAATAATGCTCCATCAATCTGTCGACCCACTCCGGTACTTTGGCATCTTTTCTGTCATACACAGGATAGTATGGTTTGATATCCAAAACAGGTGTGCCATCTATGGCATCTAAGCCTTTCACCATCAGAGTGTCTTCAGAAACTTCTACAACCTGCACTGATGTCATTCCAATTCGATTCGGTCTGTCCTTTCCTCTCTGCGAAAAAATACCCACCAAAGGCATGTCTTCACGGTTCTGTGGATGTCGTTTGAGATGCTTCTCCCGATTGTAAACTGCTTGATCCAGATAGTAAATAATCGTCACATGGGAAAAATCATTAAGTCCCTGCAGACCGCCAATATATTCCTCATTTAATCGGATTGTCGAGACATCCTCTCCCCAGGAAACATCTTTTTTCACCTGTACATCATTGCTGACAAAGCCTATCGGTTCCATGTTAATCTGCATATATTTTCCTCCATTGACCACGCCAAAATCTTTTATTTTCCCTCCGTAACATCGAAGTCACGGAGGGATTCCTATCTAGTCATCACTATAATGACATTTCTTTAACCTGCTCCCGATAACAATGCATAAAACACTTCCAAGCACTCCAAGTATAAACATCATCATGGCGGCACCCGAACCTTTTCCACGACCGAACAGAATGGTCAAAATGTATGAAGATTCGCTTTAGGATGCTTCAAATCCGGATTATTTTGCTATTCGCATAAACAGATGGGTTTCATCTTCTCCTACGAGTCGGGCTCCGTTTTTCATCATGACCTTTTGGGAAGCAATATTATCTTTATTGACTCGCAAATATATCTCATCCTCCGGAATAATGTCTTTTGCGATCTGAACCATAAGTCTTAATCCTTCCGTTCCGTATCCTTTACCTCTAGCACTTTTTAAAATACTATAACCGATATGGCCCGCACCGATTCGAAGCGCTTCCGTAAGATGGTGTCTGATACTGAACTCTCCGACAAGATGTCCCTCATCCCACAGATAATAATATGTTTCAGGCACAAACCATTCAGGCATATTTACCGGATGTTCATACGAAATCAATTCAGGAAGTACTTTTTCTACATATTCATCATATGAAACACCATTATATGGGTTGGTCAGTCCATTTTCATCTGCCGGCAAAGCCGTTGTGTATTCCCATTGGGCAAATGCATCCTGTGTGTTGATTTTTCGTAGCTCCATACTATCTTCATCCTTATCTCTTTTCTTTCTATAAATCCGTTAGATCTATATGTTTACAAGTACTTCCCATCTGCCGTTACGCTTACCGTTCTCTCTGCGAATCAATCCCTTTTCCTGCATTTCAACTGTTCGCGTCTTTATCGTTCTTTCTGATTTTCCGATGATACCAGCCAATTCTTTCTGTGTGATCGAAGGATTCTTCAGTAACTCTTTTAGAATTGCCAATTCCTCCAAAGTGCAATTATTGCACTTTGAGCCGTCTCCTATTGCACTTTGAATTGCACCTTGTTCCCTGTAATCCACATGGATAAATCTATTCTTTAATTCATTCTTATATCCCATCAGGAGATTTTCAAAAAAACGCTCCAAATATATTGTAGTAGCGCTGATTCCCTTGCCCAGATCATTATAATTTGCTCTGACAAGTGAGTTTCTGAAGTACCATGAGTTCTCAGCAAATATCTCATTATTAACCGAAAAGCCAAATGTCTTCAGATACTTAATAATGAAAACCGCCGTAGCTCTTGTATTGCCTTCACAAAACGGATGAATCTGCCATATACCGGAAGAGAACTTCGCTATATGCTTCACAGCATCACTGGCGGAAAGACCTTCATAAGAAAACTGCTTTTCCTGACCGAAATCATAATCCAAGGTGTCACTTATACTGTCAGCCGAAGCATACAGAACAGTCTCGCCATTAAGAACCCATTCTCTTTTCGTAATGTTATAAGTTCTGTATTCACCAGCATGGGGGAAGATATCTTTGAATAGCCGTTTGTGAATAGTCTTCCACTCTGCCGGCGAAAACTGAAATGTTCTTTCTCCCAGCAATTCAGCGATTCTGGCAGAAACAATGTCAGCTTCTTTTGTCCCATCTTCGATTTCGGTTCGGCTCTGCCTTTGTTCATAGTAAGTCTGAATGCGTTTTTGCGCTGTCTTTATATCTATTCGGCCTTCAATATGCTCTTTTGCAGTTTCCAACAAATATTTAGAGGTTTTTAATCCATCAACATCCTGAAGACCGATAGCAGTTTTCCACGCAGTAGATTTCTCTGACTGCTCAGGTTCTCCCTCTCTAATGTATTCTTCAAGATCCATCTGCCATTTTTCATGATCATTCCGTGGCATCTGCAGTCACCTCCGTTCTGTTCTTGATCCTTTTATATTTCGTTATTAATAATTACAAGCATTTTTTAAAAGACAGATAATTTATGGGCAGTATTTTGAGTTGAAAAGTAGTTTTTATACATCTTTATTTAGGTATGTACTGTTCCCATTGTATATATAAATTTAGCAAATCTGTTTTTTTAGAAGTGCCATCAAAAAGGTTAGCGGCCTTGACTCCAACCATATGGATAGGCTCAAATACCATTTTAAACGGGGGGGTAAATGAGGGATCCTCAAACCCCAATAATAAAGGTTGATTAACAAAAAAATCTGTAATAGGTTCCGTATAGAATGACCAATTAATCTGATTATAATTTCTTACAAACATTTCGCCTAAATACATGCCTATATCCCTTATTATATATTCTGTCTTTTCATCAAATTTTATGGAATCATCTTTGCTAAACTCCTCATTAAAATTTTCAAAACTTAATAGCGATGTAATTCTGTTACTGCGCTTAATTTTGGCAACATTCAAAAACCATTCCCACAAATAGATCAACGATTGCTTATTATAGATGGTTTTCGTCAAATCAACTCCATGAAAATTTGAACATACCATAAATAAATATGCTACTCTTTCTGGTATTTTTTCTTGATACCATTCAAAGAACTGTTTCGCTTCAGCGCTAGTAAATTCAAAAAAACTCTTATTATATGGCAATTCTAAAACATAATAATTTTTCACTTTTTCCTCCGAACAAATAATTAATGGAATTTCACTTTGAAACCTTGCTTAAATAATTCTTTTTTCCGTAACTTTTTATGCTGAATGATTAAATTTATTGTTCTTTATTTGGTATGTTTCAAGACTCCATATCTAAAACGACTGATACATTAACTCCATCAAAAATGGCTTTTTTATATGTTTTTCGGTCACTTTGCGAAAAGGTCAGTAGCCTATCAAAGTGCCTAAAACAAAGGATTTCTAGATATTTTCCTTGTATAGTAGACACACCGTCTCCACATGCACTGTATTAGGGAACATGTCTACTGCACTTGCTTTTACAACTCTATAACCACACTCTTGCAGCATCTCAAGATCTCTTGCAAGACTTGTCGGCTTGCAACTAATGTACACAAGTCTATCCACTCCATAATCAATAATCTTCTTGAGTGCCTTAGGGTTAATTCCATCTCTTGGGGGATCAAGAACAATGAGATCAGGCTTGTCTTCTATGTCATCAATAACCTTCAATACGTCACCTGCGATAAACTCACAGTTGGAAAGTCCGTTTAATTTCGCATTTACCTTTGCTGCTTCAACTGCCTCCTCAACAATTTCTACGCCAACAACCTTCTTTGCAACTGGCGCAAGTATTTGGGCAATTGTTCCCGTTCCGCTGTATAAATCAAATATAAGCTTATCTTTAGTATCACCTACATACTCTCTTGCTTTAGAGTAAAGAACCTCAGCTCCAAGGGAGTTTGTCTGGAAAAATGAGAATGTGGAAATTTTAAATTTAAGATCAAGTAATTCTTCGTATATAACATCTTCACCAAAAAGAATTCTAGTCTCATCACTTTGGACTGTGTCTGCCACTCCGTCATTGATAATGTGAAGAATTCCGCAAAGTCTGCATTCAAGTTTCAACGCTTTTAATTGTTCTACCAAGCCCTCAAGTTCTGCCTTCTTCATCTCCTCCGCATCAGAAGAAGTAACGAGCGCCACAATGATCTCACCTGTTTTTACTCCACGCCTGATAAGTAAATGACGAAGGAATCCGTCATGTCTCATCTTATGATAATATGCTACATTTCTCTCTGACATATAATCAAGAATGCATGAGAGAATCTTGTTGTAGTCACTGTTTACTATCTTACACTCTCTTGCAGTAACAATGTCATGGAAGCTTCCCTTCTTGTGAAGTCCAAGCGCCAAAGGTCCGTCTTTGTATTCGTCGCCGAATGAGAACTCCATCTTGTTTCTGTATTCCCACTGATTAGGGCTACCCTGTATTCCCTCGAACTCATAGTCTGAAGTCACAGCATTGTCCAAAATATTTTTAACTAATTCACCCTTTAACTTGAGCTGATTTTCATAGCTCATAGTCTGGTATGTACAACCGCCGCAGTCGCCAAAGTGAGGACACATAGGTGTCACATCTTCCAACGGTGATTTTTCTAATACTTCCTTAAGTCTTCCCTGACTTTTTCCAGAGCGTTTTTTTGATACGACAAAACTGATTTTCTGTCCGGGAAGTGTGCCTTTTACAACTGCCATTCCTTCCTCACCGCAATCAACTGCACCCTTGTTTGGGAAATCTAATTTAGTTACTGTTCCTTCATATAACTGACCTTTTTTCATTAATAAACTCTCCATTTTATTTGATTTATATTTCAAGAACGCTTTCATCGTTCCCGCTGCAAAATTCATTGATAGCAAATTATAAAAGCAGAGTACTAATACTCTGCTTTTATGCTTTGACTAATGATTTATCCCCGTAGCATGAACTCCGAGAGCTATTATATAATATTCTGCAAATATTATTCTGCGAATATATCCTCTTCTCCGTCTGATTCATCATCATCTTCATCGAATAAATCATCAAAATCATCCTCGAAATCATCATAATAATCATCTGTCTTCTTCAAGTAGATGGCATATGCAATTCCAGATACAGCTACAAGTGCACTCAATAACGCAATTGCAATAGCTAATATTTTGATTGTGTCTGATTTCTTTTCGTCTTTGCTAAGTGCTTTTCCTAACTTTACGCCTTTCATTAATTCGTCCATACCATTCTCCTTTCTTACACGTTATACATATAACAATAGTATAGCATCTAATCCCCATTTTTACTACATCTTTTTAAGTTTAGCAAAGGATGCGTACATTTTCTTAACCCCTGCTTTATCAAACATTACAGTAACTTCCATATCGCGACCGCCGTCAACAATTTTCTGTACAATGCCCTCTCCAAATTTAATATGTTTAACTCTATCGCCCACAGAATAATCAAGGGCTGTAGATTTGTTCACTGTAAACTCTTTTCCAAATGACGGCTTCGTACTTGGAGTTCCATATGTAGGAGTGCTCTTTGGCGTTGAAGAATACGGTTTCTTTCTTCCAAGGCTTCCCGCTGAATAACTGTTAGGTCTGTCATCATTGTACCTGTTATATGCTCCGGCAGATGAACCTCCAAATCCATTGTTATAATTCATGCTGCCCTCATATCCTCCAAACTTAAAACTGCTGCCCTGGTTTCTGTCTTTTATTGTACCCATCTGAATGTTATTCACAAGCATCGGAGGTATTTCCTTCAAAAATCTAGAAGGAATATTATATCTTGTTTCCCCGTGAACCATTCTGGTTTTAGACCAGGTAATTGCAAGTTCCTTCATTGCTCTGGTTATGGCCACGTAGCAAAGGCGTCTCTCCTCCTCAAGCTCATCCTTATCATCAGACATTATATTCATATAGCTTGGGAACAATCCGTCTTCCAATCCACACAAAAATACCTTTGGAAACTCAAGTCCCTTTGCACTGTGTATAGTCATAAGAACCACGTAATCACTATCGTCATCCAGATTGTCAATCTCCGCAATCAATGCCACTTCTTCAAGAAACTCACTGAGGCTTGGAGACTCAGCGTGTTCCTCATAATCAGCCATTTTGTTAATCAATTCATCGATATTGTCGAGTCTGTCATTTGCCTCGTCGGTATTCTCCTCAATAAGCTCTGCTTTGTATCCTGTCTCTTCAAGAATTGTGTCGGCAAGAATCTTAATACCTTCAACAGCACCTATCACCTTAAACTTTTCAATCATGGAAACAAATGCTGAAAGTTTTGCGCCCGAGCGACCAACCACCTCAATACAATTTCTGTTAGTGAGAGCCTCATAAAAGGACATTCCGTTTGCATCAGCAAATGTCTGAACTTTCTCAATTGTTGTGGC
The DNA here is from genome assembly GCA_015057625.1 of Lachnospiraceae bacterium. Lineage (GTDB taxonomy): Bacteria > Bacillota > Clostridia > Lachnospirales > Lachnospiraceae > SIG293. The sequence continues at coordinate 10,968 of SVDZ01000001.1, forward strand.
ACCTATTCCTCTTCTTGGGACATTGATAATACGTCTTACTGCCACATCATCAAGTCCGTTATCAACGGTCTTCATATAAGCCAGAATATCTTTTATTTCTTTTCTCTGATAGAAGTTCTGACCACCGATAATTTTATACGGAATACCCGCCATAATAAAACTTTCTTCAATCTGACGTGACTGAGCATTTGTACGATAGAGACATGCGCAATCGTTATATTTGTATTTTCCTTCATTCACATCATCAGCGATAGTCTCTGCAATAACTCTTCCTTCCTGATTAGCGTCGTCCACCTGATATACTTTTATTCTTTCTCCCTCTTCATTATCACACCAGAGCGTTTTTTCTTTTCTACCCTCATTGTTGTGAACCACTGCATTTGCAGCCTCAAGAATATTCTTAGTAGATCTGTAATTCTGCTCAAGTTTGATTGTTCTGGCATTTTCAAATGCAGACTCAAACTGAAGAATATTAGCAATGTTTGCACCTCTGAATTTGTAAATGGACTGATCATCGTCACCCACTACGCAAATATTTCTGAACTTGTCCGCAAGAAGTTTAATAAGAACAAACTGAGCGGTATTAGTATCCTGGTACTCATCCACCATAATGTATTGAAATCTGTTCTGATAATACTCAAGAACTTCATTGTCTGTTCTGAATAATTCCACTGTTTTTACAATTAAATCATCAAAATCAAGAGCATTACTTTTTTTCAACGCTCTCTGATACTCATAATATGCATCGGCAATTTTCATTTTTCTAAAATCACCGGAAGCCTCCTTTGCAAACATATCCGGAGTGATAAGTTCATCCTTGGCTTTTGATATGGCATTCATAATAGTTCTTTCTTTATAAATTTTTGTATCCATATCCAGTTTCTTCATAACCTGCTTAACTACAGTCTTCTGATCATCTGCATCATAGATAGTAAAGTTTGTGTCATATCCGATTCTATCTATATATCGTCTGAGAATTCTAACACAGGTAGAATGAAATGTGCTGACCCATATGCTCTCTGAACCAAAGCCTACCAGCTTATCTACCCTGTCCCTCATTTCTCCTGCTGCCTTGTTTGTAAATGTTATTGCAAGAATATTCCAAGGATTAATTCCCACTTCTTCAATTAAATATGCAATTCTGTGTGTAAGTACTCTTGTCTTTCCTGAACCTGCTCCTGCCAAAACAAGAAGCGGACCTTCTGTGTGAAACACTGCCATCTGTTGCATATCATTTAATGTATCATATTTGCTCATATCATCTCCTCTTGACAAAAGCACCGGAACTCCGGTGCTTTTATCATTTTTAAAGTCATTATTTCTTACTAATTTTAATTTTCTTTACTTTAGACCAATCACTGTATACTGTAACATCAGCATAATTCTTTTTAGATGCTCTTACTCTGAAATAATATGTCTTTCCTTTAGAAAGCTTTCTTATTGTAGCAGTTCTCTTTCCCAGAAGAGTGATGTTTTTAGCCTTCTTCATATTTTTCTTTGTAGAATACTGAACATCGTATTGTTTTGAACCTTTAACTTTTTTCAATGTGAGTTTAACACTGGTTTTCTTTGCTTTCTTAGCTGTTTTTGCAACTTTGTATTTAGTTATTTTAGTTGGTTTTACATAATTTAATTTCTTAACAGTGTTTTTAACAGTATTGATTGTTGTTCCTGATTCTGTTGTAGCAAACAATTCAAAATTAGTAGAAGTATAATCCAAATTAAAGGATACTTTGTTTGGATTAGCCTCATCAATCTTTCCGTTTGTATTTGTTATTGGTGCTTTAAATTCAACACTATACTGTACTTTAAAATCCTTGAATTCGCTTTCGGAAATACCTAATTCTTTAAACATATCTTCACTCATGCCATTGCTTTCAGATAACACACCTGAAGATACTTCATTACCTGATATATAAAATACACTTCCTGTAATATAACCTGTTCCACTTTCAGAGAATTCCTTGTTCATTTCTTTATTTGTATGTGTTGATGTATCAGTTGAATGATAGTATTTTTCTCCGTCTATCTCAACAATCTTTGTCTTTCCATCTTCTAGCATAGCCTTATCAATATCGGCGTCACTCAATTTTTCACCGCTGAAGGATCCTACCATAGGTCCATACAAATTAATAAAAGTACTTCTCTTAATATCCGTAGTTACTGTCATCTTGGCAGAGCCATCTGTATTAATCATAATATCAGAAGTCATTTGACCACAACCTGTAACTGACATTCCTGCTGCTAATACAACAGCTGCAATTTTTGTTTTTGATAATCTCATACTTTATCCTCCCATATAAATAAACTTACTAGTAACTCTTTTTCAGAGTTACAGTTATCTACTAATATACTACTAAACTGTTTATTTGTGAAGTATTCAGGTGCTTATATCCAAGACTCCCTTGCGAGTCTTATTGGAAAATGCCATCTGCACTGTATGCCATTTCATATCACGTCTTGCATTTACAAATATTTGCCATATAGTAATAAATACTATATACTATATTTTAGTTACAATCACATATGACAAACACATCATATGCCTTTGCTTTCAAAAAGGAGAAATATATGAAAACTGAAGAAATGATTAAGGAAATACTGGATACATTTGGGGGATTTTCAGTAAATGATGTACCTGACATTGATTTATATATGGATCAGGTCACCACACTTCTTAACAACAAATTTGCCCCATTTAAAAGAACTGAAGATGATAAACTTCTGACAAAGACAATGATTAACAACTACACCAAATTCAAATTATTACCTGCGCCGGAAAAGAAGAAATACTCCAAAGATCATATTATTATTCTCATTATGATTTACTTTTTTAAAAATATGATTTCCATCAATGACACCGGCACGTTGATTTCGCCTGCGGTTGATGAATTCTTCCACAATGAAGAACATCCCCTTGACAGCGTATACGGCGAATTTGTTCGTGGAATTAAGATAATGAATGACGACGAAGAAATACTTCGCCTCTACAAAGAGTGCACAAAACTTTACAATTTTGATGAATATGAAAATTCAGAATATCTTAAAACACTGTCTTATATAGCTATTCTGTGTTATCAGGCATATGTCAGACAGCAGCTTGTGCTCAAACTGATTGACGGATTGCCTGATGAGTTAAATATAAAAAAGGATGAAAATAAATAAGGAGTGTGCATTACGCATTCTCAATTTTATGTTGATGGAGGGTTAAAAAATGGATAACAACAGACCTAGAGCAAGAAAGAAAATAGTTACCGGCAATGGAACCGGCGTACACAATTCAGGATCAGGCGCAGGAACAGGTCCTGTAGGAAGTCGCCCTAGCCATTCCTACGGAAGTGGATCAAGCATTCCAAAACGTGCAGCCGGCGGAGGTGGTATTCTTACCATTTTAGCAATTATCTTTATGCTGATGAGTAACGGAGGTCTTTCAGGTCTCCTTGGTGGTGGAAGCGGTCAGGGTACTACAGGTCTTTCTCAGATGTTAAATGCTGGGAACGCAGTTTCTTCCGGATGGTATTCCGATGCCAATACAGGAAAACTCAACACTTCAGTTGCTTCAAGTGCAAGAGAGAAATTTACCACCATCAAAGGTAGCGGCGCTGATACTGTTACAATTATGGTTTACCTGTGTGGCACAGATCTTGAATCCCGCTCAGGAATGGCTACAAAAGATTTAAATGAAATGCTTTCTGCAAACATCTCAGACAAGGTAAATTTAATTGTCTACACCGGAGGATGTTCTCGTTGGAACAACAATGTAATCAGCAACAAGAAAAATCAGATATACCGAATCCGCAAAGGCGGAATGGAATGTCTTAACGATAATGCAGGCACAGGTGCAATGACAGATCCAAATACCTTGTCTTCATTTATTAAATGGACTGCAAATAAATATCCTGCAAACCGTATGGATTTAATTTTCTGGGATCACGGAAGCGGATCAATCAGCGGATACGGTTATGATGAAAAAAACAGAATGAGCGGTTCGATGACACTGGCCGGAATTGACAAAGCATTAAAGAGCTCCGGCGTTAAATTTGATTTTGTTGGATTTGATGCATGCCTTATGGCAACTGCAGAGACAGCTCTAATGCTTGACAACTACGCAGACTATATGATTGCCAGCGAGGAAACAGAACCGGGGATTGGATGGTATTACACCAATTGGCTTAACCTGTTGTCTGCCAACACTTCAATATCCACATTGGAAATAGGAAAGACAATTATAGATGATTACACATCTGCATGTCAGAGAAGTTGTCCGGGACAGAGCACCACACTTTCAATAACAGACCTTGCAGAATTATCTCAGTCTCTTCCTACTCCACTTAATGAGTTTTCAAACAAAGCAGCTTCTCTTATCAAGAAAGGTAATTACAAAACTGTAGCAAACGCAAGAACAGGTTCAAGAGAGTTTGCCCGCAGTTCAGGAATTGACCAGATCGACTTTGTTCATTTTGCAAAGCTCATTGACACTGAAGAGAGTAAGGCTCTTGCAAACACTCTTTTAAATGCAGTTAAATACAACAGAACTTCAAGTAATATGACCAACTCATACGGTTTGTCAATTTACTTCCCATATAAAAAGCTTAACAAAGTAGACTCTGTTTCAAACACTTACGACCAGATTGGTATGGACAGCAGTTACACTTCTTGTATTAAGAGTTTCGCTCAGATGCAGGTAGGAGCTCATGCCATGGGCAGCGGTAATACTTCTAACCCGATGCCTTCACTATTCGGTGAGAGTTCATCTTCCGGCAGCGAGTTGACAGGACAGGCTCTTCAGACTCTCCTCACCTCATTATTCTCAGGTGCAGGGGACCTCTCAAGTCTTGGCATTTCAGGACTTGACCGTTCAAACACTGCCTTCCTTACAGACGAACCTATTGATGTGGCAAGCACTGCTGACTATCTTTCAAACAATACCTTAAGTGAAAAAGATTTCAAGTGGAAAACCGTAGATTCACAAAATGTAATCAGTATGTCGGAAGAAAAATGGAGTCTTGTGGAGACAGCAGATATGTCAATGTTCTTTGATGACGGTGACGGTTATATCGATCTTGGTTTAGACAACATTTATGATTTTGACAAACATGGAAATCTCGTTCCTTCAACTGACAACACGTGGCTTTCAATCAACGGTCAGCCTGTCGCATACTACCATACAGAAACACTTGAAAAAGGAAATGACAAATATCAGATTACCGGATATGTTCCTGTAAAATTAAACGGCCAGCGTGCAAACCTTATTCTCGTTTTTGATGATGAGAATGAAGATGGATACATTGCCGGCGCTACATTCGAATACACTGCCGACGTTACAGAGGTAATAGCAAAATCTCTTACCGAAATAAACAAAGGGGATCAGATTGAATTTTTAGCTGATTATTATGATTATAATAAAACCTTCAAAGAAGATATAAAGATTGGAAACACATTTGTTGTTTCAGATCCTGCAAATATTCAGATCAGCAATACAGATGTAAAAGGTTCTACTAAAATAATGTATGTATTTAAAGATATCTACGGACGTACATTCAGAACTCCGGTATTGTAATAAACAGTTAATTAAAAAATGCTACTACATATTAAGAAAATACGTAGTAGCATTTTTTGTTTTTAAGAAAGATGCTACTACATAAAAATTAGAAATGTAATAGCAGATTATTGAACTTTCTTTATTTGATGATAATATAATTAAATTTCTGACAATTAATTTTCATCATCTTTAATAATTAATTTTCCGTAGAATGCTTTTGGATTATAATTCATTGATTCGTGGTACTGAACCTTTACAATATATACACCAGGTTTTGATGGTGCACCCAATGGATTTTTTGCTCCATCTTCAGGACCTGTAGGAACATTATCATTCGAATTTTTATATTCTTTATAATAACCAACTGACAAATGTAATCCATTATCTCTGTCATCTCCTCGGATAATCATAGAATCATCCCATGGATAAATCTGTTTTTCTCCGGTGTAGTTTACGATTGCATCAGGCATTACTATTTTTGGTTCGTACTTAATTACCATTCTAGAAATTTCTTCATTAGAATCACAGTAGTTACCGCCTTCTTCTCCGACATATTTAAGTTTGACATAACAACGCGATCTAAAAGCTGATGGTGCAGTATGTGGATCATCTCCAACTGCCGGTATCGTACAAGCTTCATCCAAGTAGTACTCAATATTCATATTATTTATATTTAATGGTTCACCTTCAACACCTTTCACTGTATAAGTGTTAAACGGTCTTTCTTTTCCATTATAAAATGGCTTGTACTCGCGGTTAATTGTAAGAAGTGGTGCGTATGGAGTGATTATTAACTTTGGCAAATCACTAGTCTTACAATAATAATTATTATAATTTTTTAACCCTTTTACTACTATAAATACTTGATATGTTCCAACGTTTCTGCACTCCTTAATTGTTTCAAAATGCTCACCATAGTAAAATACAGTAACATTTTTATTAGGAATCACTTCTCCGTTTACGCCCTCAATTACTCGATCATATTCAATTTTTTCCCCTGTAAAAACCTTAGTTTGGTCATCTCTTTTAACTATTAAGTCTGCCTTTTTAATAGTAAGAGGTAAACTCCAATTTAAAGGTGAGTTTTCTCCCTTTATCTTCGCAGAAATATAAACTTTGTATTTTCCCGCATCGGTTGGAGCTGTGGTTGTTGGTTCTGTTTCTCCATCGTTTGTAATCTCAGAATATGTCACTTCATATTCTTCCACTAAAGAAGGATTAGTAAATATATCCCCCTCAAATTCAAATGGCTTTCCATCGTATGTTACAGCCAATTCATTTTCCACGTTCAATGAACATGATGCTGTTTCTTCTGTTTCTGCAGCATGTAATGAACGGTATGTAACAAAGTCAAATGTGGAAAACATTGTGACTACTGCCATAACTGCTGCAAAGGTTTTCTTACCCCAATTTACTTTTCTCATAATTCTGTCCTTTCATTTTTCATATTTGGTTCTTTTCAATAACCTTTGCTATTTTATCAATATAGTACCTTTATGTCAACTTACAATAGTTGTAGTCATATCCGACTTAAATAAAAAAACTGTTACATGTCAATGTCATTTTTCCATGTAACAGTTTTTTAATATTTCTTGTTTAGTTATTCTTTTTATTATTCAATCTTACCTTCTTTTTTCAATCTCTCAAACACCATATCATATCCGTCCTGTCCATAATTGAGAGAACGGTTAACTCTGCTGATTGTGGCAGTAGATGCACCTGTGGCTTCTGAAATCTCAAGATACTTTTTCTTTTCTCGAAGCATCTTTGCGACCTCATATCTCTGCGAGATTGACAGCAATTCATTGATTGTGCAAACATCCTCAAAAAATGTATAACATTCTTCTTTAGTTTTTAATGTAAGAATAGCATCAAATAAATGATCTACTTCAGGTTTTTTTACAGATTTACTCATGTCTCCACCTCTCTAAATAACAGACTCTCTTTCGGATAGTCAATTCTGAATCCGATTTACTTTTTAACATTTTACCACTCTAAAGTTTGAAAGTAAATATAGTTTTTAAATTATAGGTGATTTTAATTAGTTACATTTATTCTATACTAGTCACTTTTCCCATAAACAGAATTTCACCGGTCTTGTTATCCTTTATCAAATATGCAAAAGGTCTGTCCAAAATCACTTCCTTTAAGCCCTCAACCGGCATGATACATGTATCCTTTGCAATTAATGCTGTAGCAGCTGCTGCTTTTGTTCCTTCCTCTCCAACCTGAATTTTACAAGCCTGTATTATCTTAGAAACATACAATGGGTCATCTACTAATATTCTGTCAAAATGTAAATTATTTCTATCGAATATTTTCTCTAATCCCTGTTTCTTCAAAGTTTCGTTTAATGTATCTTTCCAATCGTACTCAAATTTTGGAAGTCCTACCTTAACCTTATTTGAAGTTTTTGTATCAAGCAACTTTTTAATTTCTAAATTCTTTAAAGCAAATTTTCCGGATTTTTTTGGAAGTATTCCTATGAAAGAGTAATCACCCTCTTTGCCATATGTTTTTTCAAAGGCAGTTGCGTAATCATTTTCATAATAAATATTTTCCGTTATGTTCATCATACTGACGGTATTTTTTTTGCCATCAAAGTCAGTAAACGACCTGTCATAAGTATCACTCGGATCAAATTGGCGAGTCCACTTCGCATCAAACAGCAATGCATTAACCAAAATCGACTGGGTATTAATGTCAACATCCTTTGTGTCGACTAGTTTTTTTATCATATCATCAGTCTTATCTGCAACCCAGTTATTGATATCATCTACTGTTGAAGCATCCATAGGTGTAGAATTTGTTTCAGCCTTATAATAATCAGAAAGTGCCTTTTTGAAGGAATCCATAGGTAGCATTCCTTTTCTATACCAAAAACTGTTATTTAGGGACATCAATACGTCGCTTTTCCTGTTTATAAGATCTAAAGAGTACTTATTATTCTCAGCTACAGTTTTTCCTAAATATTTTTCAAGTTCCGCACGTGCCTCATCATCTGCACCGTTTGCTACCATTCCCAAAGCCATATTTAACGATGTAGGTGAGACAAGAATATTATCTCCTTTATCCAAACTATCGATTAAAGCTACTCCTTGTTCCACTTCATCAACATTACTGTTATCTTTAATTGTCGGAGTATGATTTTTTTTCTTAACTATTATTTTGGCTTTATATGTTTTCTTTTTGTATTTAGCCTTTATAGTTGCTTTACCTGCTTTCTTTGCCGTTACAACACCTTTTTTAGAAACCTTCGCTACTTTTTTATTTGAGCTGGACCATTTTACTTTTTTAGCTTTTACATTTTTGAGTACTAATTTCACTTTTCCTTTTTCCTGCAATGTAATCTTTGTTTTATTCAGTTTAATCTTCTTACTTTTTGCCACTATGTCATAGCTTTGGAAACATCCAAGCGCTATCACTAAACACAAACACACTGCTACTATTCTCTTAAATAATTTCATATCGATTTCCCCTTTCCAAATTCGAGATTTGTTCACCTCTATTATCTGTAGATATTATAGCACATATAATTTTTAAAATCTTCTTTGGCAAAAAAGAAAGCCACTACTTTAGCAAATCCATACTAAAGTAACAGCTCCCTTTTAGGTTAGGTTTGATTATTTTGCAACTTTAATCTTTTTCACTTTTGACCACTTTCCGTAAACAGTTCCCTGTGAATTGCCAGCATAGGCTCTTACCCTTGCATAATACTTTTTCTTAGGGTTAAGTTTCTTAATGGTCTTATATAACTTATCTGTTTTGTAAGTTACTGTTTTCTTTTTACTAAACTTCTTAGAAGTTGATATCTGAATTTCATATCCTTTTGCATTTGCAATTTTTTTGAATGTAAGTTTTGCTTTCTTACCATTTTTTGTTCTCTTAACTTTTTTAATTTTAGATTTTGTAAGAACTATCTTTTTCGTTGTCTCAGGTACTTTTGTTGTTGAGACCGCCTTTGTTGTCTGAGCTGCAGTTGCTGTTTCAGCTACAGTTGCTGTTTCAGCTACAGCTGTTGTCTGCGCCACTGTCGTTGTCTGTGCCACTGTTGTTGTCTGCGCCACTGTCGTTGTCTGCGCCACTGTCGTTGTCTGTGCCACTGTTGTTGTCTGTGCCACTGTTGTTGTCTGTGCCACTGTTGTTGTCTGTGCCACTGTTGTTGTCTG
>SVDZ01000001.1:20688-120910 GCA_015057625.1 Lachnospiraceae bacterium
GTCTGTGCCACTGTTGTTGTCTGTGCCACTGTTGTTGTCTGTGCCACTGTTGTTGTCTGTGCCACTGTTGTTGTCTGTGCCACTGTTGTTGTCTGCTCTGTTGTTGTCTGTACCTCTGTTGTTGCAACATCACCTGCTGCAATCTGAACTTCAACTGTTACACCTTCTGTTTCTTTGTTTCCTAATACTGCAGTCACTTTTATTGTATGTTTTCCTGCAGAGGTAAATGTGTAGTCAACAGACTGCGCAAATGGATAATTATTGTAGTATTTGCCATCAATGTAAACATTGTATGTCTGTCCCAATGCCAATTGGTCATCATTCTGTCCCCAAACGAAAGATACTCTGGCACCCTGTTTGTTCGCTGTCAAGCCAAATACTTCAATTGGATTTCCTGTATTATTGTTATTATTTGTAGTAGTCTGTGTTTCTGTTGTAGTCTGCGCAATTGTAGTTGTTTCTGCTTTTGTTGTTGGGTTATTAATGTAGTTAGGATCCGGTATCAATGCTTTTGAAACAACTGACAAGTCACTGATTTTTATTACCGCTGATCCATTGTTTGCTATCGGATCTCCATTACTCTTTCCTAATCCGAATTTGATACTCATTTTTCCATCATATTCAGGATCAACCTCAAACTGTTTTGTAAAATTATATTCAACTCCTGCTTTGAGGTTCACCCACTCACCTACTAAAGCAGCCTCTTCGTTGTCTGCTATTTTTACAAATATTTTTTTATCAACATTTGATAACAATTTACAATTGTATGTACATGTACTTCCGGCATAACAATTCAGATTAAGGAGCTGCGCCTGTGCTCCCCACTGTGAATCATTTCCCACATCAGTTCCTGCTGAAGTAAGATTAACAGTTACACCGTCAGATGCCTTAGTGCCGTTTGCTGCAATTGAACCCGTAGAACCCTGCCATCCATTTCCACCAAACCAGCTTGTCCAACCGTTAGTCGCAACTGCAACTGCATCCTCTGTAATTTCAATCATTGGTCCGTCATAAGCCGGTTCCTGAGGTTTCTGATATACACGAACATAGTCAACTTCCATAGTTGCAGGCAATTTAGTATCATCCACAGATTTTACATTTCCGGCAAATGGCCAGTTACCACCTACTGCTACATTTAAGATGATAAACTGTTTCTTTCTGAACTCTTCCATCTGCGCAGCAGTTGTAATGCTATAAGTCTGGAAAACATCACCATCTACATAAAACTTTGCAGTATTCTCATCCCATTCCATTCCATATACATGCCAATCTGTTCTGTCTCCTACATTTTTGGCTGTTCCGCTAGTATCTGCAACACTTCCATTGTACTGCCAGTGAAGATTTGCATATACATTGTTGTCATTGTTGATGGCTTCCATAATATCCATCTCACCACATGCAGGCCAACTTACTGTTGAGATATTTTCTCCCAGCATCCAAAATGCAGGCCAGATTCCGTTAAGTCTTGGAAGTTTAATTCTAGCCTCAACCTTTCCATATTTGAAAGATTTCTTTCCCTGTGTTGTGATACGTCCTGATGTGTACTGCTTGCCTAAATATGACTGCTTCTTTGCTGTAATCTTCAATGTTCCGCCGCTAACGTTTATATTTTCAGTATTATCGCGATAATACTGAAGTTCATTATTTCCGCCGCCATTTCCGTTTACTTCAACATTCCAGTTATCTCTGTTTAATGAATTTCCATCAAATTCATCGCTCCAGACAAGATTATATCCTTCATATCCGTCTGCTGCTTTTACTTCATTTTCCTTATCAACTCCGGTAAATGAAAGGCTTGAAACCAGCATTGCAAATACTGAAATATATGCTATTGATTTTGTATATTTATTTCTCATATTTCTCCCTCTATAAAACTACAGGAGGGCGCTGTGTCACCTGATAATAATCACCAACACAACCGCCCCCCTATCTTAATACTCCTATTTACTATTTACTTTTTAATTTTAATTTTCTTAACTTTAGACCACTTTCCGTTAACAACGCCTGCGTTTGTTTTTGCATAAGCCATTACTTTTACGTAATACTTTTTATTAGCCTTAAGTCTTTTAATTACCTTTGTAGTCTTCTTTGAATCGTAAGTTTTAGTTTTCTTCTTACTGAATTTTTTTGAAGTAGATATCTTAATTTTATATCCTGTAGCTCCTGTAACCTTCTTAAATTTAAGTGTTACCTTTTTGCCATTCTTTGATCTGGTTGCTTTTTTAATCTTAGTTTTGGCAACAGTAACTTTATCTTTTGCTGAGCCCTCGCCCGGAGCTGTGACTGTTTCTGCTACATTTGTCTGATTCTCCACAGCTGTAGTTGTCTGCTGATTTTTAACGTAATCAGGGTCAGGAATCTTTGTTGTTGTGATAAGTGATACATTGCTGATTTTGATAGTCGCTTTACCTTTATCTTCAATAGTATCACCACTATTCTTTCCTAATCCGAATTTAATACTAATTTCACCTTCATAGTCAGAATCAATAATAAACTGTTTTGAAAAATTGTATTCAACGCCAGCTTTGAGGTTTACCCATTCACCTACTAAAGGAGCCTCATCGCTGTCCGCGATTTTTACATATATTCTCTTATCAACGTCTGATAACAATGTGCAATTGTATGTATAAGTGCTTGCTTTATAATAATGCAAGCCGAGAAGCTGTGCCTGTGCTCCCCACTCTGAATCATTTCCCACATCTGTTCCAACTGATGTAAGATTAACTGTAACTCCGTCTGCCGGTTTATCTCCATTTGGAGTAATTGTTCCGGTAGAACCCTGCCAACCTTTTCCACCAAACCAGCTTGTCCACTCCTTAGTTGCAACTGCAACTGCATCCTCTGTAACTTCAATCATTGGTCCGTCATAACTTTCAGATACTTCAGGTTTCTGATATACACGAACATAATCTACTTCCATAGTTGCCGGTAATTTGCTATCATCTACAGAACTTACACCTGCTGAAAATGGCCATACTCCGCCAACTGCCACATTAAGAATAATAAACTGTTTCTTTCTGAATTCATCCATCAGATTTCCTACTGAAGAAATGTAATATTTTTCAAATACCACACCATCCACATAGAACTTTGCCCAGTTAGCATCCCATTCCATTCCATATACATGCCAATCTGTTCTGTCGCCTACATCCTTAGCTCTTCCACTGGTATCTACCTGTCTTCCATCACCTCTCCAGTGAAGATTTGCATATACATTATTGTCATTGTTGATGGCTTCCATAATATCCATCTCACCACATGCAGGCCAACCTACTGATTTGATGTTTTCTCCAAGCATCCAAAATGCAGGCCAAATTCCGTTAAGTCTTGGAAGCTTAATTCTAGCCTCAATCTTTCCATATTTGAAAGATTTCTTTCCCTGTGTTGTTATACGTCCTGATGTGTACTGCTTACCTAAATAAGACTCTTTCTTTGCTGTAATCTTCAATGTTCCGTCGCTAACGCTGATATTTTCAGTATTGTCGCGATAATACTGAAGCTCATTGTTTCCGCCACCATTTCCGTTTACTTCAACATTCCAGTTATCTCTGTTCAATGAATCCCCGTCAAATTCATCACTCCAGACAAGACTGTATTCATCATCTGCTGCACTAACGGTCGCTATTTTGTTAATGCCGCTAATGGTAATACCTGATACCATTAATACAACTGCTAAAGTACCAGCAATTGCTTTTGTGAAATATTTTCTCATTTCGATCTCCTTTTCTTAAATGATTTGCCTCTAAAGCAATTATTTCACCTACATCATATTTCGATTTAAGCAGATAAAAACGGTTTCATCAAGATAAAAAGTGAAAAATCACATAATCATTCAATAATGAAACCGTTTTGTTCTTGTTTTATACTATTTTCTTAAATTATTCCTGCGGATATTTTACTCCCAGCTGGTGTCTGATTTCGTCCATCAACTCCATCATAAAAACAGTTTTTTTATGAGGCATAATCTCTGTCTCAATCTGACCGTTTACAATAGCCTCTCTGCACGCCCTTACTTCAAACTCATAACCTGTAAGTTCCGACTCATCAGCCTCAAATGTATTTACGCAGTTCCATGCTGTGTCATACTGCTCAATTTTCTGAATTCTGTTTACTCCACTAACCACAAGCATTCCGCCGCTTCCGTAAATTGTCGCCTTGCAATCGCTGCTGGCACTCATACCCCAGCTTGTTACAGCGAGGCCACCATTTTTATATTTGATGATTGCTGCTGAAGATTCGTCCATGGAAAGATCAGTTAGTTTTCCTTTAGCAACAACTTCTTCAATGTCATCCCCCATCACCATTGAACTGATGGTAAGAGGATATATTCCCACATCAAGCAATGCTCCTCCTGCAAGGGAAGGATTCCATAAACGCTCTTTTCCCATCATTGGAAAATGCATGTTTGAGGAAACCATAGTAACATGACCGATGCTATGCTGCTCAAGAAGTTCTTCTAACTTTCCTGCAAGTGGCTGATATCTGGTCCACATAGCCTCAGATAAAAATACTCCCTTTTCCTCTGAGATTTTTATCAATTCATTTGCCTGCTTTGCATTGATTGTAAATGCCTTTTCACACAAAACTCCCCTTCCTTTTTCAAGGCAAAGTTTGGCATTATCGTAATGTTCAGAATGCGGTGTAGCTATGTAAATAAGATCTACATTCTCGTCCTCTGCCAGTTCTTCATAAGAACTGTAAGCAATCTTAGCACCAAATTTTTCAGCAAAATCTTCTGCTTTTTTTCCCGTTCTTGATGCAACTGCATAGAGCATAACTGTATCATCCATTTTGTTTACAGTTTCTGCCATAGCTCCTGCGATTGCTCCTGTACCTATAATGCCCATTCTTAGTACATTGTCTTTCATTTCCACCTCCGTTATTCTATTTTGATTTTCTTTTTATTTCCTTTAATTCCTCCACACTATACTTGTAGTTTGTATTGCAGAAATGACAATTAACCTCTATCTCTTTTCCTTCATCAATCATTTCCTGTAAATCCTTACTTCCCACACTGACAAGGGCTTTGCTGACCTTTTCCTTTGAACAGTCACAATAAAATTCTGTAGGTATTTTATCTGTGTATTCAACTCCAAGATCTCCCAACACTTCTTCCAGAATATCCTCCGGTGTCATTCCTTTTTCCAACATGGAAGTAACTGAAGTTATCTTCGATATTTTCTCTTCCAACGCTGTTATAACAGAATCCTCTGCGAATGGCATAAGCTGGATAATAAATCCTCCTGCCTGCTTAACAGTGTTATTCTTTTCCATCAGAACTCCGAGAGCTACGGCTGAAGGCACCTGCTCTGACTTTGCGAAATAGTAAGTCAAATCTTCTGCCACTTCACTTGTACCAAGTGGAACCTGACTTGCATAAGGCTCCTTAAGTCCCATATCCTTGATTACTGTAAGTGTACCGTATCCAATTGCTGCCCCTACATCAAGCTTTCCTGCATAATTTGGAGGTATTACTACATTAGGATTTCCAACATAACCTTTGACATGTCCCTTTGAATCTGCTGTAACCAAAACTCCATTTATTGGGCCATCGCCCTTCATCTGAAGTGTGAGAACATCCTTGTCACCTTTCATCATGACTCCCATCATGTCTCCTCCCATGAGCAAACGTCCCAACGCCGCAGTTGCTACAGGACTGGTATTGTGATGCTTTCTTGCTTCCTCCACCAACTCTCTTCCTGTAATAGCAAATGCTCTAATCTGGTTGTTTGCCGCTGTTGCCCTAACTATATAATCACTCATTGTAAAAATCCTCTTCTCTGTATTCTTATTTATTTTGTGACTTCTCTCGCTATAACGTATATTCGCTCACTGTCTTCTCTGATATCATCGTGAGTAAATGCATCATAAGCGGTCACAAATTCAAGGCCGGCTTCAGACAAAGCTCTCTTAACCTCTTCCAATGAATATGCTCTCTGATAGTGAGTTTCTGAAAACTTATCATACCTTCCATCTTCATCCTTTATGAAAATAGATAATTGGTACTCATTAATGCATTCATCTTCATAATAGTAATTATCCCAAATAAAACTGCTTTCTTCTCTGTCCTCTGCGATAACACTCTCACCTATCTGTTCATATTTATATTTCGTGCTCAGATCAAAAATAAACATTCCACCGGGATCCAGATAATTATTTACCAACTTGAAAACTGTAACTAAATCCTCATACTCGGTAATGTAGTTGATGGAATCGCAGATGCTCACAACCGCTGCAACGGTTCCATACAATTCAAACTCTCTCATATCCTGGAGAAGATATAGTATGGAACTGTCGTCTCCACATTTTTCCATGGCAATGGAGAGCATCTCTCTGGAGTTGTCAATTCCAATCATATCGTAGCCCGCTTCACTTAATATTGAAGTAATATTTCCCGTACCGCATCCAAGGTCCGCTATAATTCCGTCCTTTACTCCATACTCTTTTAATAATTCTATCAAATAAGTTCCCCACTCATCATAATCGATATTGTCCATAAACATATCGTAAACTGCGGCAAAACTTGTATATGATTCCATAAGCACCTCTCTGTTTGATACTGATATTCAAACTTATCCAATGCCTTATTTTATCAGTTATTTTTATTAAAAGCAACCTTGATAAATAAGTCCTGTTCCACTATACTAAATTTGTATCTGTCAGGTCTTCTCATGGTTTGACAGTTATCTTTATTTAACCGGCAAGGAGCATGAAAATAATTGAACAGCAAAAAAATTATACAGAAAAAAGCTTTACAAAAAATCATAAATCCACTTTTAGTGATTGCAATTGCAATGATTACTTATACACTGTTGCCCTTCGGCAACACATTACATCCAATTTCTCTGGACAGTATATGGGATTGTTCTTCAGAATATTCAGATAAAATAGTAACGGTAAATGTTGATTCACTTTACTACACTGGTTACAGTGTCTCTCACACCTTCAATCGTACCTACGGCTACTATTACACTATTTCCGATGACAAATGTTCTTTCGTTTTAATTCCTATTAAGGACACACCGAAGGAGAAACTTAAAAATTATAAATTGTATGGAAAGGTTGTACACAAATCAGAAATCGATTCCTTCTCTGCAATGGTTAAAAATCTTTCTACAGATTTAAATTGGAACGTGTCCGGTATTTATTCCTATACCCCGGACTTCATTATTTGCAACAACGAATACCACCCTGTATTCTTACCTTTAGCGCTATTACTTCTTATTATTGGAATTATAGTTTCGGCAATTATTATTTTATTATCAGTTATTCATATAGTAATTCCTAAGACCTACAATTTCTGTCCAGGTGTAAATACAGGAATCAGAAAAAAAATATTGGAGGACATCAACACTGATTTTAATGATGAATATTTATTTTCAGATAACCACACTGTTGTCACAAAAAATCATGTATTCATAGAAGATACTCATAAAGTTTATTATCTCCCGCTGGATATGCTTATCTGGGCCTACAGAATGGGAAAACCTTCAGGTCTGTTTTTCAAAAAAACAAATGTCAAATTCAGTCTGTTTATCACCTTGAAAAACGGAAAGACAATTGTGGTTCCCGGTTTTTCAGGAGATTCCTCTCACTTGTTTCTGACAGTACTAAAAGACTTGGATCGTGGAATCATTTTGGGATACACAGATGAAAAAAGCATTGCTGTAAAACAATATATCCAATCTAATTCTTGAAATCAGCAGCAAAAAATATTATACTGTAACGGATAGACTTTTATTAATATCAATACTATTTCGGAGGAAATGATAATGGAAGAAAAATCATTATTGCAGACATGGAGAGAATTAGCATATAATCAGCAGCAGACACAGCAGCAGTACGACCAGTTTTGGAATGCTTATTTTCTTCAGGAAATTGAAGTGTACAAGGATATTTTAGGAAATCCTGATGTTGTTGTTAAAGGTACAGTTAAAGACCTTGCAGCAAAATACAATATGGAATTACTTACTATGGTTGGATTCTTAGACGGAATCAACGAAAGTCTTAAAGTTGAAAACCCAATCGATACAATGACTGAAGATACAGAAGTAAGTCTTGAATACGATAAAGAATCGCTCTACAAGAACATGGTTGAAGCAAGAGCTGAGTGGTTATACAACTTAGAGCAGTGGGATGCACTTCTCACACCTGAGAGAAGAAAGGAATTATATAAAGAGCAGAAATCTTCTCACACAGTTGTTAAAGAAAAGAAAATCGGAAGAAATGATCCATGCCCATGCGGAAGTGGAAAGAAATATAAATTCTGCTGTGGAAGATAATTTCTTGCATCGTTTTGGAGGATAACTATGGATAAATTTAAAAGAATAGTTTGCATTATTGGAGTGGTACTTCTAGTTTCACTTTATGTGATTACTTTGATTTCCGCGTTCTTTACTGATTCAGACTCACACGGTTTATTTATGGCTTCAGTATACAGCACTGTTGTTGTTCCGGCATTTATTTATGCCATATTATTGATAGCCAAAGTATTATCTCCAAAAAATGATGATGACGAAAACTAATATATTTTTTATCTAATTCAAAGATATTAGAGGATGTTGCACTACTGAATGAGCAAATCAGACAGTGCAGCATCTTTTTTTATGTTGTTTCATATTGTTTTTCTACACTGTCCCATATTGTTTTTCTACACTGTTTCATATTGTTTTTCATTTCTTTCATATCGTTTTACGATATTTTTTTATTGACAAATGATATATTCCGTTTTATTATCTACTTAACACAAATGTGAAACTTTATCTATCAGGAGGATAATTATGAATACTGAGAACTCGGTTAACAAACTTATTTACTTTACAAGATTAATAGTCTTATTCTTATTTGGATTCGGAATAATAACCATCCTCTCTTTACCTTTTTCCATCAAATGGTATATTGAACATTTTGAAACAACTTCCAAAGATTATTACTATGCTTTCGTTTTGATTTTTGCATTTTGCGGAGTGATGGCACTTCTGATTTTATGGCAGCTCAAGAAGATGCTCGATACAGTTATTTCTAATGACTGCTTCGTATTATCAAATGTTGTGAGTCTGAACAAAATGTCTGTCTACTCTATTCTCATTACAATTGCAATGGTTATAAGATGCATTTTCACACCGACTTTTACAGCCGCCTGCATGGTGCTGACATTTTTTATAGCATCACTGTTTAGCAAAATTCTGGCTATGGTTTTCGAGAGTGCTGTCAATTACAAAATCGAAAATGATTTGACAATATAGGAGGTGTTTTCAATATGGCAATATATATCAATCTTGACGTTATGATGGCTAAAAGAAAAATCGGAGTTGCTGAGCTTGCCGACAAAATTGGAATCACTCCCGCTAATTTATCCATCTTAAAAAATAACAAGGCAAAAGCAATCAGACTATCCACCCTCAACGAGATTTGCGATGTTTTAGATTGTCAGCCCGGTGATATTATCGAATTTGAAAAGGAGAAATAATTATGACATACTATTACAACACTTTAGGTGAAGAAGCAATTATACAAAGCAAAGCTGAAAGAGACGAAAAGGCAATAAAGAGATTTGACATCTTAGGTATACCATCTCTGCTGTTTGCACTTGTTGCAATGTTTTCCTTACACAATTCCTTCTACGGAATTTCCAATGTGTTCGCCTCTATTGCTGCAGTTATTTATATTCTTCATATTGCAAAAGTTTACAAAACGACACCCGGTAAATTTATTATATTCAACTGCTGCGTTTGTATTTTACTATCCGTATCCAATTTTATCACCGGAAACGAAAGTATTATCTTTCTCAATTATTGCGGAATAATAATGTTGATTATTGTAAATGAATTATACATTTTTGCAGATGTATCCTTGGCAAACCTCACATCGCATATTATCATTTTGATAGTTTCACTATTCAATTCTCTTGGTAATATGACGTATGCTTTTTCTGATTTAATTACAAAAAAGAAGAACACAAAAATAGAAAAGAATACTACATTCATTCCCATAATCATCGGAGTTTGTATTTCGGTTCCTTTGGTTTTAATTGTTGGTTCACTTCTCGCCAGTGCGGATCAGATATTTAGGGACTCGTTTTCCTTCATTACCAAGCTAATCGATCCTGATTATATTATTCCACAGCTCATAGGACTCGTTTTTCTTTTTTTGTTTTCATATATCTCTTCATATGCTTTAACTACATTTTTCACTGAAAATAAAGTAACCGCAAAAAAAGGAAAGGTTCATCACTTTGATCCAATCATAGCAATTATTGGTACAACCTCAGTTTCAATTATGTACATCTTCTTCTGTGTGATTCAGGTATATTACCTCTTCTTGAGAAACGGTACTCTTCCTGAAAACTATACTTATGCACAATATGCAAGAGAAGGATTCTTTCAGCTTCTTGCAGTATGTGTAATCAACATTTTTATTGTTCTGATTTGCAACGAGTTTTTCAAAAACAATAAAGTTCTTTCGATTATTAATATGATTATCAGCGGATGTACTTTTATTTTGATTGCATCAAGTGCATACAGAATGTTTATGTATATAAGCGAATACGGACTCACCGCAACCAGGGTGATTGTTCTTTGGTTCCTTGCACTGCTCACATTTATTATGATTGGATTAATAATTCAGATTTGCAACAACAGTTTCAACCTATTTAAATACTGTGTCATTATAGTTTCTGCCTGTTATCTTATGCTATCCTTTAGCCACATGGATTATTTAATTGCATACTACAATTTGAATATGTACTCCAATTCACTCAGTACGTCAGTTGAAACTGATTATTCAAAAGACCAGTCCTATGTTGATTTTGAATACATAAACCAATTGTCAACAGACGCCGCTCCTGCTATTGCTACACATTCAGATGAAATGATTGACTTCCTGAAAAACTATAATAACTACTATTCTGAAGGGTTGGCCCCTGACGATCACACTTCATCCGACAATTATGGTTATGATATCAAATATTGTCCATGGGCTCATATTCATTACAAAGATAATAATGACATCGACTACAACAAAATTGGCATCAAAAACTTCAATGTATCGCATTACATTGCTCAGAAATTATTTACTAGATACTATATTGATTAAATAAAAAAACTTGCGATTGATTATCTGCTCTTTGGCAAAATATCAATCGCAAGTTTTTTATTAGTCTGCTAATCCGTCAGACCATGTAAAATCTACTGTAGCGTAGTCTGGATCAACTACCTTCAAAATATCATTGTATAGATAGTTATGTGCATCAAATCTGTTCATCTTCTTATTCTGGTACAGATAATCAGCCACTCTGAAAATAGAATAATCCTCAACATCTGTATAAACATAACTTCCGTCTGAAAGTTTTGCATAGGCTCTAATAAGCATCTCCTGGTTAAACTCTTTTGCATTTCCTACAGCAAACAACATTGTCATTGCATAATCTGTTGCTGATGGAGAATCACTGAACTTGCTGCTGATTTTTCCTAACGATGTCGCCTTGAAAGATACTACTGAATCACTGGCACTTCCAACATACATATCCTGCTGTGTTGCCTCACCGCTTAAACCATAAATAAGTCCCACTTCTTCGACTTCTTTTCCATTAATGAAATCTTCAACTGCATAAACAGTTCTGAATCCGCCTGCAGTGTTGCTTATCTGGAATCCGTTAATTTCGATACCTTCAGCAATGTAACTGTTCATATCGATATTCCACTGTGCACAGAGCCATTCATTTCTGTTCTTGAGCCATGTCTTATATTCGTTGACATATTCGGCATATGTATTATATATAATAGGCGAATTGTATGCGCCATAATTTGTAGAGAGATGCCATCCTGTATAATCATTTGAGTTGTATGCCTTTGAATAATTTTTCTCCACAGAGCCACTAATCTGAGCTACCAGATTATCAATCACCCCTCCATCTGAATAAAGCGCCTGAATGCGAGGCTGTAACTGAAGATATCTCTCTTTAACCTTCAACGCAAACAACTGATTGTTCATTAGCCTTCCAAACCATGCCATTCCCTGTGCGTAGAAATCGGTATATCCTATATGTTCGTTGCTGTTTCCACTTGATAAATCAAGATCCCACAAAGGTCCGCCATAAAGTTTTCCGTCTTTAATATAAAATCTTGTAGAACTGAAATTGATATCCTTTGTCATAAAATATTCTGATGTGATGTAAAAATCAACAAAGGAATCAATATCAATAAACTGTTCCAGCAAATCATACTGCGCCTGAGCGCTGCCATATGAAGTTGTGAGAACTTTTTCAAATCCGTTTAGGAATGATGCCGTATCTTTAAGCCATACCGGTTTATTTGAATCCCATACATATAATCCATATGATTCATTTGTTCTCTCCGGTGAATTGGTTGCAAAATACTCATTCAAGTAGTTGGTTTTAAAATAATAACTCTCACTATCATATCGCGATTGAATATCTTTTACGTCATTGGCAAGTTCCAACAAAACATCATATGTATTGTATACGGTTCCTCCAATAGTAACTTTTGTTGCCTCAACACCTTCAGCCACATTATCATTTTCATCGAGGTACTCATCATTTATGTCCACTCTTGTTGAACCTGTCTCAACCGACTCAACCATAAGATAATTTCCAAGATATCTGCCATCCACATACAAATCAACAGATTTACACTCACTTGTATATACCTGGCCAATGTTTCTGTTTTCCTCAAGCGCTCTCTGAAAATCAAGACCTATCTGATTTCTGATAAGTGTCTTGTCAAAAATGTTTGCAAGGAGGCTCCACTTTTTAGCTTTACCCATTCCAAAAAGGTTCTTCTTGCTGTTAAATTTAATATTAAAAGGCTTTTTCTGTGCCTGAGATGTAGAGTTACCTCTGACATTAATTGTTCCAAAATCATAGGCCTCAATCTTTGAACCGTCGGCGTTTTCTACTGTAATGGCTGCATTAACTTTTGTCTTTGAAGTATCTGTGTACAGGTTGATATCTGTTGTATCTGTACTTCTTGAAGTACTTACAATCACTCTAGGTACTCCTGTTTCATATGCACTTGCTCCCTTTGAATAATAGAAGGTTGTGTACGAACTCTTTGGAGATGCAGTAGTACTTCCGTCAGACCATTTTGCAACAGTTCTCAATGCAAACTTATATTGGTATCCGCTGCTAAGCCCCAATGAGTCAATTGCCGATGCATCGATATATTCCCCTGAAGCTGATACTGTTGCAACAGCTGTTGATGAATAATTGATAAACAATTCATAGCTGATTTCAGCTCCTGTTATTCCTGTGTAGTCATTTGAGTCTGTAAAAACTACCTCATAACCTTTTCCTGCATCAACAAAATTGTAGAGAAATGATTTTTCAGGCGCCTTGAGCGAATCCAGCGAAACTCCGCTTTCCGCAGCAAACGTATCCTCCTTAGGTGCAATAGTTCCCATTCCAGAAAAAACAAGTATAGAGGCAATAACTATCGCCTCTATTTTCTTAAATAATTTGTTCATAATAATTACCCTTTCTTATCACATTTACTTATTATGATCATTTGTTTCTGACCAAAACTGTCCATATAGATTGTCCAAATCTTTGCTATGGGGTAGCCGATTAATAATATTTTGGTTTAAGATTTTTTTAATATTATTGTTTTTATAGTTTCCGTTTTAAAGTTTTTGTTTTATATACTCTATATTTCCCATTATCTCATCAAAATGATCCATCACATACCTTGCATGACTCCAAAGTCCGGTATCATCTTCATTTGAAATACCAATGGCTCTTAATTTGTCAGATACCATTCTTCCAATAGACTCGATAGTCATCGATACATTGTCATATGGATTTGGTGTCCCGTTGTACTCATATTCTTTCCATGTATCTCTCTGATCCGGATAGTTAACCAACACCTTAACCATTCCGTAAAGTTCCGGAAATGTTTTGCTGTTTTTGATTCCCTCATGCATCTTGTCATAATGCGGGCAATATGTTCTATCAAGAAGATATGCCAGTCTTATGATATTTTCCGTATATCTTGCAAGTGATATCTTAGCTGCAACATAATCCCCCTTTGCCATCATTTTAGCATAATTGTACTGTCCTGATTTAGCACACTTATCAAGATACCTTGCTATTTTTTCCAGCCAAACCTGATCCGGATAATAAGAGTTCAAAAGATTTCTTATTTTTGAAAATGTCCCCTGAGAGTCTTTGAATACAACTCCGTTTGTGGTTCTTTCCAATCTCCACTCACTGATATTCATCCACTCCTCATCAGACATCGGCGCTGAAGAAACACCCAAAACTTTTTTGTAAAAAGTTCCTATAACCATAGCTCCTGCATCACTGCCAAACCTGTCAGTTTTAGATACGTTAAAACCTCTGAATGTATCAGGGAGCTTGTTGAACTCTTCATTAAGTTTCTCCCCAATCTCATCAAATATTTTCTTTTTCATCCACATTTTGATATTGATAGAATTATCATCATCCGGTTGTGTAACTGTATCAAAAGAAAACCGTTCTGCTCCTTCACCAACTGTACCAACAGCAATCTGATCTATATATTTTGAGAATTTTTCTGATATCATAGGCTTAACGTACATATTGTAGTAATCCCATGAAACCTCTTTAAGCGAATACTCTCTCTCTCCTTGCAAAGTTTCATTTATTTCTTCCTGTGCTTCAGACTTTGCAGTGTATTCAATACCCATACGCGAATATGTTTTCTTTAAAGCACTTTCGATCATTTTGTAATTATCATTGATTCCGTTTTGGGACTCAATATCTTTAAGGGCACGCTCATAATACTCGGCAGCTTTTTCATACTGACCGGTAGTATAGTATAACTCTCCAAGCTTACTCACACATTCGGTGTACTCTTCTCCAAAAGAATCATTAATCTCATAAAGAACTTTTGCCTTGATGAGATTTGTAAGTGCATCCTCCGGCTGTCCGTTTTTAATGAGAACCTCTCCAAGATGTTCACTCAAACTTGCTAAAAACATACTTCTACTGTCATAACTTTCTGCAATGGAAATAGCTTCTGTAAGGCACTCAGCAGCGGTGTCATACTGTTCGTCATTCTGGTACAATACACTTACGTTATTGTACAACTCTGCATAAAGCATATCCTCTGCCATAATGTGCTCATAAATATTAAGAACCTTATTGTAACAATCCATGGAATTGTCAAAATCTCCTGCTTCCCTGTATGCATTTGCCATATTGAACAAAGTCTTTGCGTAATCTGCGCTGTTCTCAAGGCCCAATTTGAGCGCAAGTTCAGAAGCCTTATTCCCGCAATCTACAATTTTATCATACTGGGTACCTTCCTTGTAGAATCCAATGAAGTCATTTAATAGAGTAAATTGAATGTCCATATTTTTTTCTTCGATAGCCTGATTATAATAGCCGGTCAGATAAGCCTCCACCTTATCTAACTGGTGATTGGCAACCAATCTATCAAGCCCCTGCCTGATTTTACCTACATCCATATTATCCCCTCCAACACCGGGAATCACCCTTCATTCCCGTCACGAACCAAACCGGATGTTTTTGTCGACCAAACATCCACCTATATATACTTAAATTATAACAGATTTAGGTAAAAATATCTCTAGGAAAAAACAACTAACTTGCATTATTTTTTGAAAGTTATTTCATTGCCGTAATAATCATCCAAGCCTTTGAATTTATATCCTTTTGCCGTGAAGTATTTTAATATAGCTTCAGTTACCGCAGGTGTACTCACTTTTGCGTTTGTGTCGTGAATTAACACCACCGGTATTTTCCCATTTCTGAATGCAGACTCAATAGAACTAATTCCAAAACTTGTCATTTGGGCAGTTGTGTAAGATACACCTGTTGCGTCATTTGTAGCCGCACTCCAATCCATCTCCATATATCCTTTACTGTGAAGTCTTTTCAAAATCTGTTTCTGAATTCCTGCTGTAATATATCTGTTGTTTCCGCCTCCCGGAAATCTCCAATACCTTGGCTTAACACCTGCAATCTTTTTAATGAGTTTTGCTGTTCTGTTAAAGTCATATACATACGCATCTGCACTTGCATAAATCTGACTGTACATATGTGTGTAAGTATGTACCGCAAGCGTGTGTCCTTCCCTCTTTTCCCTCTTGACTATTTTGCTGTTGCCGTTAATCTGTGTTCCCACCAAAAAGAACGTTGCCTTTGCATTATACTTTTTTAGAACGTCAAGAAGTCTTGGTGTTACAGTTGAACCCGGACCGTCATCGTATGTGAGATATATAACCTTCTTCATACTTGGATTTTTAACCGTAAGTTTAACCTTCTTTTTCTGTCCACCTTCAGCCAATATTGTCAGTGTGCATTTGCCCTGTGAGACAGCTGTCACTTTTCCCTTTTTTGATACTGTGGCAACCTTTTTGTTGGAAGTTTTAAAGATTACCTTTGGTTTTAATCCATAACCGTAAGGATCTTTAACCTTAACTTTCAATTTCTTTTCGGTTCTTGTCTTCATGTTCATTTTCTTTTTGGAAACCGAAATCACATATGGCAAAGTAACATTAATTCTTATTTCTTTTGAAACTGCACTGTATTTCTCTGTAGCAGGTACACTTACCCTTATGTTAGTTGTACCTGTTTTTTTACCTCTGATTATACCATTGTCATCTATTGTGGCAATTTTTGAATTATCGCTTTTGAATGTAATTTTTCCATCACTGTCAGTGGAAACTGTAAGAGCCACTTTTCTTCCCGCTGCCACATTTAACTTTGAAACATTTACATTAAGTTTCGGAGAAATCTTTGATACAGTAGTCTGTTCCTTCGTGGTCTGATTCTCTGTTGTCTGTACCTCTGTTGTCTGCACCTCTGTGGTCTGTACCTCTGTGGTCTGTACCTCTGTTGTCTGATTCTCTACATTCTGTTCTTTGGCCATAGAATAATCTATGCCGCCTACTGACATTGCAAGTGCCAATGCCAGAGTTACTGCATTTCTTATCATCTGTTTTTTCATTTTCCACCTCTTTAGCATTAGTTTTTTATACTATCTCTTAGTTTTCCAATAAGCAAAGTAACTCCCTGCAAATATTTTTGCAGGGAGTATCTTAAACTTCTATTTATTTCTGTAAATAATTTCGCTTCTCTTTGGTCCGTTTGAAACCATTGTAATAGGTACTCCGATTTCTTTTTCAATGAACTCAATGTACTTTCTACAATTTTCCGGAAGCTTGTCGTACTCTGTAATTCCTCTGATTTCTTCTTTCCATCCAGGAAGTACTTCGTATACAGGTTTAGCTTTCTTAAGTTTTGTTGTAACAGGGAAGTCCTTTGTAACCTCTCCGTCAATTTCATATCCTACACAAATTGGAATCTCATCTAAGTATCCAAGTACATCAAGTACTGTGAGGGCAACCTCTGTAGCACCCTGCATTCTTACACCGTAACGTGTAGCAACTGCATCGAACCATCCCATTCTTCTAGGACGTCCTGTTGTAGCACCGTACTCTCCGCCGTCACCGCCGCGCTTTCTGAGTTCATCTGCTTCATCTCCGAATATTTCAGAAACGAACTCGCCGGCACCAACTGCACTTGAGTATGCTTTAACTACAGTGATAATATCTTTAATCTCATATGGAGCGATACCTGCACCAATTGCACCGTAAGCTGCAAGTGTTGATGAAGATGTAACCATAGGATAAATACCAAAATCAGGATCCTTAAGAGAGCCAAGCTGTCCCTCGAGAAGAATTGTCTTACCTTCTTTGATTGCATTGCTAAGATACAATGATGTATCACAAACATAAGGCTCAACCATATCTCTGTACTCACGCAATGTCTTAAGTAATTCTTCAGGATCAATAAGTGGCTTGTGATACATATGCTCAAGCATAACATTCTTCATCTCTACCACTCTGTATACCTTTTCTTTTAATGTTTCCTCGTCAAATAATTCTGAAACCTGGAAACCAATCTTTGCATATTTATCTGAATAAAAAGGAGCAATACCTGACTTTGTTGATCCGAAAGACTTTCCTCCAAGTCTCTCCTCCTCATATGCATCAAAATCAATATGATAAGGCATAAGGATCTGTGCTCTGTCTGACACAAGAATGTGTGGCATTGGAACTCCCTTTGCAACAATATCATCTATCTCTCTTTTAAGATAAGGAATATTGAAAGCAACACCATTTCCAATAATACATGTTGTGTGATCATAGAATACTCCTGATGGAAGTAAATGTAATGCGAACTTACCATAATCATTGATAATAGTATGACCTGCATTACTTCCGCCCTGAAATCTAACGATGATGTCAGATTTTTCAGCGAGCATGTCTGTAATCTTACCTTTTCCTTCGTCGCCCCAGTTGGCGCCTACTATTGCTCTTACCATTTAGAATCCTCCTAAACTGTATATCTGTTTACACGGAAAAACCGCTGTTCCTTTTGTGTTATGCAGCTAATTTTCACACTTTATCACACTACAGTGCATAGCACAACCAAATAACATTATACTATCTAATCTATAAAAATGCTAGTGCTAATTTAAGGCTTTTGCTTTTTCATTTTAACGGCTTTTTTCAATAAACTTTTTTTCTATCATTACTCCATAATATATGATAAAATTATGGTATGTTAATCGCGCACTGTGCGAATCGTTCGGAATCTAAAAAATCAATAATTACTGAAGGAGGACTTGTTTATGAAAAACAAAATAATAAGTTTATTTCTATCACTTTCTTTAATTTGTGGAGCCTTTTATTTTTCTCCGTACACTAATTCATATGCCGATGTCAAGGCTCAATCTCTTCCAAATATTGACGACTACATTAATCCTGATGAATTACAGACAAAGACCTATCTTTTTTATATGCCTGATGA
The DNA here is from genome assembly GCA_015057625.1 of Lachnospiraceae bacterium. Taxonomy (GTDB): domain Bacteria; phylum Bacillota; class Clostridia; order Lachnospirales; family Lachnospiraceae; genus SIG293. Next base: position 39,527 of record SVDZ01000001.1, read on the forward strand.
ATGGTTCACAGAATATAATGCGACCTATGACGGTGAAGATTTAAAAACCGGTTCAGCTTGTATTTATTGGTGGTCAGTTTCCCCATACCCTAATTCATGGCCAGGATATCTACTTACAAAACGAGTGGATGGAAACCCAAATATTTTTAGCGCCACAGTTCCATCTTCAGCATCCCCAATAATTTGGAACGACACGATAGATACAGGACATCGTCCAAATGAGGATGCAATAGCTCATCAGACCATAAACATTTCGGCTTCATATTACTATCCCAAAGAGAGTTCTTTTTATCCGGAAGGCATTGAGAGTTTTGATGGTATGATATATGTTTTTGATTGCGACAACGCTAATGTAGATAATTATATGAAAACAGCATTCTATTCCGGAGATTGGTTCTACTATTACGGAAATGGTGAATACGGTTACTACAAAACAAGAGAGGAAGCGGCTGCTCACAATGCCGTTTATTCAAACGGACTCTATCCCGGCTATCCTCTTCCTGAGCCTGAAACTACTACTGAGGAAATAACCACTATTGAAGAAACTACCATTGAAGAAACTACCATTGAGGAAACTACCATTGAGGAAACTACTATTGAGGAAACTACCGTTGAGGAAACTACTGTTGAAGAAACTACCATTGAAGAAACTACCCAGGACATAACCACTGCTAAAGAAACTACTCCGGAAACAATAGCACAGAAACCAACTTCAATTCCGGAAAGCCAGGTTTCCATCGAAGAGCCTTCAATTAAATCTTTCCAGAAAGGTGCTTCTCAAAATCAGGTTAACAGATTTGTTGAATCAATAAAATCAGAAAAAGATCCAAAGGGTTCCATTTATAATATTCTCTGTGCAAAGCAGAAAAAGGTAAAGAAAAACTCAATTACCATAAGTTGGAACAAGATTAAAGGCGCAACTTCTTACAATGTTTACGGCGCAAAATGTGGTAAAACAAAAGGTAAATTTAACACCTACAAAAAACTTGCCACTATAAAAGGTACACGTTTCACAGATAATAATTTGAGTAAAGGTTCTTACTACAAATATATTGTTGTCGCCTTTGACAAAAACAACAAAGCCATCACTTCTTCAAAGACATTGCACATAACCACAAAGGGTGGAAAGAAAGGAAACGCGAAGTCAGTTAGACTTTCAAAAAATAAAATAAAACTTTCACCGAAAAAAACATTCAAAATATCTGCAAAGGAAATTTCTGATTCTTCCAAACTTTCCATTGCAGCACATAGAAAAATCAGTTATGAAAGTTCAAACAAAAAAGTGGTTACTGTATCAAAAAAAGGAATTGTTAAGGGCAGAAAAAAAGGAACTGCATATATTTACGTATATGCGCAAAATGGAATATACAAAAAAATAAAAGTTACTGTGAAATAAATATTATTTCAGAATAAAAAAATACCTGCCAGGGAGAATTTTGATATAATTCTCCGGTAGGTATTTTCTTTTTGCTCATCATCTCTATTCTTATTTCTGATTCTTTTGGTAAATATACCAGAGTCCCTTTAAAAGCAATTCATCATCAAAAATAATATTATGTTTGCAGTGATCCACGAATACTCTAGCCAATCCACCTGTAGCAAGGACAGTTGTCTTTTCACCAATCTCTTCCTCAATTCTGTCAATGAGTCCGTCAATCATCGCTGCTGTTCCAAATATTGCTCCACTCTTCATACAATCTACTGTATTCTTTCCAACAACTTTCTTTGGAGCATCGTAGCTTATGTACGGAAGCTGAGATGCACGCTCCGAAAGAGCATCCTGCGAAATCTTAAGTCCCGGAATAATAATTCCACCAATATAGTTATGCTTTGAATCAATTACAGAACATGTAGTTGCAGTTCCCATATCAATGACTATTATAGGGCCTTCATACTGCTCAGTAGCTGCAACCGCATCAACAACTAAATCACTTCCAAGCGTAGTTGGATTATCAACCACAATATTTAGTCCCGTCTTGATTCCTGCTCCTACAACCAATGGTTTTTTGCCTGTAATAATCTCAACAGCCCCCTGTAGAGTCGCTGTTATATTCGGAACTACTGAAGAAATAATTGCGCCTTCAACATTATTAACAAATTCCTTGTACACATCAAGAAGCATTTTCAAATGAATTGCGTACTCGTCCTGAGTTTTTTTAAGGTCTGTTCCAAGTCTACAGGAACAAACTACTTTCTCATCTTCAACCATTCCGACAACAATATTTGTATTTCCAACATCTAACGCTAATATCATTCTTTCACCTATACATCTTTCTCTTTAATTCAAGAACTCTCTCGACGTTCCTGTCAAAGAATCATTATCATCAATACATATGATTTTCTCTTTTATAACATGCTTACAAGCTTGTCTAAAATTTTACCTGCAACTTCTTCCTTGCTCATAATTGGTAACTGTTCATTTCTTTCTTTTGTAATGAGAGTAACGATATTTGTGTCTGTCCCAAATCCTGCACCCACATCTTTCAAACTGTTAGCAACAATCATATCAGCATTTTTCTTTTCAAGCTTCTTTGTAGAATTTTCAATCAAAGACTGAGTCTCCATTGAGAATCCACATAAGAGCTGGCCTTCTTTTTTGTGAGCACCAAGATATGCAAGAATATCATCTGTTCTCTCCATCTCAATAGATAAGTCACCGTCTTTTTTCTTCATCTTTTCATCTGCCACAACTGCAGGTCTGTAGTCCGCCACTGCTGCAGATTTGATTATAATATCCTGTTCTGGCGCTTCTGCTGTAACCGCCTCAAACATATCCTTTGCGCTGACAATATTTACAACCTTGACAAAAGGTGGAAGCTTTGCGCTGATTGGTCCTGCAACTAATGTAACATCTGCTCCGCGAAGCATTGCAATCTTTGCAAGTGCACATCCCATCTTACCTGTAGAATGATTTGTAATATATCTTACCGGATCAATAGCCTCTCTTGTAGGTCCTGCTGTAATCAAAATTTTCTTTCCCGCAAGATCTTTTTCAAATGCAATTTCCCTTACAATATAATCTACGAGAACTGACTCTTCAGGAAGTCTTCCCTCACCTACATCTCCACATGCAAGCATTCCTGAACCCGGTTCAATAATCTCAAAACCGAATCTTTTCAGTTTTTCGATATTGTCCTGAACGATAGGATTTCTAAACATATATGTGTTCATTGCCGGTGATACAATCTTTTTGCAAGTTGCAGAAACTGCAACAGTACTTAACATATCATCAGCAATTCCGTTTGCCATTTTTCCTATAATATTGGCAGTTGCAGGTGCAATAAGCATTACGTCCGCTTTCTGTCCAAGTGAAACGTGTGCAACATTAAACTGGAAATTTCTATCAAATGTATCTACTAAACATTTTGTTTTTGTAATTGTCTCAAAGGCAATCGGATTGATAAAATTCTTTGCATTTTCAGTCATTATCACGTGAACTTCTGCTCCAAGTTTCACTAACATACTTGCAACATTTACCATCTTGTATGCAGCAATTCCACCTGATACCCCAAGTACTACTGTCTTTCCTTTAAGCATATTTCTACCTCCGTCGCGCTCTCGCGATTCTCATTAGTAAAGCTTTAGCTCAAATTACATATCTTCTAATAAGCCATGCTTTTCGTATCTTGTTGTTCTTGCAATCTTGTTATCTTCGTCAACGAAAACTACCTTTGGTAGATTTTCTTTTATCTCTTTTTCATCCATCTGGGCATAGCACATGATAATAATCTTATCCCCAACTGACACACATCTTGCAGCGGCACCGTTTAAGCAGATCATTCCGCTTCCACGCTCACCTGCGATTGTGTATGTCTCAAAACGGTTGCCGTTATTTACATCAACAATTGCAACCTTCTCATACTCATATATTCCTGCAGCATCAAGTAAATCCTCGTCTACTGTGATGCTCCCAACGTAGTCAAGCGCTGCCTGAACAACTGTAGCTCTGTGAATTTTACCTTTTAACATTGATACTAACATTTCATTTCTCCTTATCTATGCTCATTTATAGTTTCTTAATTGATTTTTTTGGTTTTGTGTCTAAACCGGTTCTTTTCCATTTCATATGGTATATAAATAATTAATATTCGTCAACAGCTTAGTTTCTCTCTAACTTTATAGCAACAGTTTCGCCCAATAATTCGCAAAATCGTGTCTTCGACACTGGCAGCTGCTTCGCAGCTTCCTTTTGCTCATTTTTGGGGCGCTTCGCTCATACTTACTCCTATGTACACGAAAAAATGCAAGCACTTTTTCGTGCACAAGTAGTAAGTATGGCTAAACTGTTGCTATAAAGTTGTCAATTAATCTTGTCTTGCCGATGTAGACTGCCATTGCCACTAATACTTCGCCTTCGAGTTTGTCGATTTCCTGGCATGTTACTGCGTCTACTGCCTGCACGTAATCGATTTTTGCCATTGGCTCTGTCTCGATGTTTGCAATCATTGCGTCTACTACTTTTTTGCTATCTCTCTCTCCTGCCTCAACCATCTCCTGTCCGAGTTTGATTGTCTTGCTGAGGATGAGTGCTGCTTTCCTCTCTTCTTCTGAAAGGTATGTATTTCTTGAACTCTTTGCAAGTCCGTCTTCTTCTCTGATTATTGGGCAGCCAACGATTTCAAGTCCAAAGTTTAAGTCTCTTACCATTCTCTTGATTACTGCAAGCTGCTGTGCATCTTTCTGTCCGAAGTATGCTTTGTCAGGGCAAACAATATTGAATAATTTGCTTACTACTGTACAAACTCCTCTAAAGTGAATTGGTCTGCTCTTTCCACAAAGCTGTTCTGAAACCTGCTCCATATCCACATGTGTTGAAAAGTCAGGTGCATACATTTCTTCAGGTTCCGGATTGAAAATAAGATCCGCTCCTGTTGCCTCACAAAGTCTTGTATCTGCTTCTAAATCTCTTGGGTAAGCTTCCAAATCTTCGTTTGGTGCAAACTGAATTGGATTTACGAATACGCTCACTACAACTTTATCATTTTCTTCAACAGCCTTTGCGATAAGACTCTGATGTCCTTCGTGAAGAAATCCCATTGTTGGAACAAGCCCAACTGTAAATCCCTGTTTTCTCCATTCTCTAACCTGATCTCTTGTTTCTTTAACTGTATGTACTACTTTCATCTTAATTCTCCTTTTATTTTTCTAAAATACGATCTACCTTTTTTCGCTCGGGCACTTTGCGCATCCATCACTGTAAAGTGCCCGATATTTTGTAGTTATTCAGTTGCTAACGGCAACTTCAAGTCTGACTCTTTTTTTAATAAAGTTTCTCGATAATACTCTCGTCAATCTTGTAAGTCTGCTCGATTGTCGGGAATGTTCCTTCCTTAACTTCTTTGTCATAATCTGCAAATGCCTGTCTCATTGCTTCTCCAACATTTGCAAATTTCTTTACAAACTTTGGTGTGAAATCTGAGAACATTCCAACTGCATCTGCATAAACTAAAACCTGTCCGTCGCAACCTGCTCCGGCGCCAATTCCGATTGTCGGAATTCCGATGCTGTTTGTAACGAGTGTTGCAAGTTTCTCAGGTACACACTCAAGTACTACTGCAAATGCTCCTGCTTCTTCAACTTTCTTTGCATCTTCGATAAGTTTCTTTGCAGCCATCTCTGTTTTGCCCTGCACCTTGAATCCGCCAAAGGCGTTGATTGACTGTGGTGTAAGTCCAAGATGTGCACATACAGGAATTCCAGCATCTGTGATTGCCTTAATCTGTGGGCAAACCTCAGCTCCGCCCTCAAGCTTAACTGCATTTGCACGGGCTTCCTTCATAAGTCTTCCTGCATTTACCACTGCATCATAAACTGATGTCTGGTAAGACATAAATGGCATATCCACTACAACAAGTGCATTTTTTGCACCTCTTGCCACTGCCGCACCATGGTGAATCATATCTTCCATAGTAACTGAAATTGTATCTTCATAACCAAGCATTACATTTCCAAGTGAATCTCCAACTAAGATTGAATCTACTCCTGATTCATCAATAAGTTTTGCTGTTGAATAATCATAGGCTGTAAGCATTGTAAGTTTCTTATTGTTTGCTTTTGCTTCCTTAAATGTGTTCACTGTAACCTTCATAACTGTGCCCTCCTTTGAACTCAGTTCAGAATCTTTTCCGATTCTTCTTTAATAGCCTTTATGCTATTAACTCCAAATGTAACTCCCATTCTATTAACTCTTAATTATTAACTGTTTTTCTTAATTATCAAAATCTTAATTATTAATCATTTTTGTATGTCAGTCTGACAACTGTGTATCCAAAAGCTTCACAAGCTCTGAATAATCTCTCTCAGGATTTTTCTTTTCTGCCACTTCAATCAGCTGTTTTGCAAGAACCGTGTATGTCAGTTTCATATCGTCGTCCAACTCGCCGAGATGCTTTTTGATTGTCTCTGTGTCACATCTCTCAACCGGTCCTGTAAGTGCATCAACCACTCCGACTTTTGCAATGTTGCCCACGTTGTTGATTGCTATCGGCGATAACGCCCTCTTTGCAAGTTTCTCATCGAAACCACACTCCACAAGAAGCTTCTGTGCAACTGCCATAAGTGCCACTACATAATTGCTGGCAAATACTGCCGCGCTGTGATACTTTATCTTGCACTTAGCATCGATAATCTGAACATCATGTCCCCACGACTCAAACAGTTCCTTGAAGTACCCTAAGTACTTTTTGTCTCCTTCAATTGTAAAAAATGCTTTTGAAATTTCCTGATAAGACGTCAGTTTGTCATTAACTGCGTACATTGGATGAATTGAATAACCAAATGCCCCCACTTGGTTACTTTCAGAAAACACGGCGGAAGATAACGCGCCGCTACAGTGACATATTATTTTATTCCCGATTTCTGACAACGACTTTAACTGTTCCCAAATCGTTCCGATTACACCGTCCGGAACCGTAATAAAAATAATATCGCTATTTGCAACTAAGTCCTTTATGTCCCCATAATATGAGGAAGCCGTAAACCTTGCTGCTTCTTTTGCCGATTCTGGGTTTCTGCTGAAATATCCGGATACATACATGTTACGTTCCGAAAAGTACCTTCCTAATGTGAAACCAACCTTGCCGGCTCCAATAAATCCTATCCTCATATAATCACCTACTTTCATTAGGTATTGTACGAAGAATAAAATAAAATCACGGTATAGTTTCTTTCTGAATACCATCCACGCAAAATATATCATTTAAGTTTAAAAATGTAAAGATATAAACAAATAAAACCTAATTAAATAAAGTTTTGCCTTCATTTAATTAGGTTTTGTAAATTTCTCACCTATACTATTCTACTTCTTCAACACTGTCTACTTTTAATAACTCTTCCAATTCCAAATCTTTAAGAACATTATTAACCACTTCCTCTGCATCATTTTTAGATGTGTCCATTTTCATTCTGATGCTTATAGTATTTGCTGTTCCGCCTTCATCTGAAATATCACCATACTTTGACAGAGCCTCACTTAACTTTTCCGATGTCTCCATATATGAGTTTTCATACAAATCTCTTGTAGCTCCATTTAATATATAACTGTAATTAATGGTAAATTCTTTTATCGGATTTTCTGTTGTCTCCTCAACTGTATTCTCTGTATCTTCTGTTACCTCAACGGTCTCACTGTTCTTTGAAGCATCATCCACCGGCACAAATTTATTTTTAATATCTGTAAAACTACAACCTGTAAGCAATACCATTGATGTTGCAACAGCTAAAACTACTGCTAATGTTTTTTTCATATCAATTACCTCTCTTTTGTTATTCAAAAACCTTCTTTGTGGTTCATTATCTTACTTTTTCCAAAAGTTTATTATACAACTCTTTTGTAGATGTTTCATCCTTTTCATTGATGACAAGTTTATCATCACCAATTGTCAGAACAACACAGGAATTGCAGGATGAATATGTGTATCTGGTATAATATCCAAACTCATTATTACTATATTGTCCCATTGAAAGAGATGGTGTGCCATATCCGTTTGTTCTAGAACCCGGTGTGTCTTTTTCTCTGTATTCAACATTTGAAATCTCATCATATTTCACAGAATAATCAGCCCAAAATGTCGCCTCAATTTTCAATGAGTCTTCACCCATATTCACCTCATATTTTCCAACTAACAATGCGAAGGCCACAAATACCAACGCCAAAATTGTTATGACTACTCCTGCCTTCCCATATCGGTTGACTCTTATATAGTTCTTAAAATCGTCAGTTGTTGCTGTTCCAAGTTCTAATTGTTTTCTGTGATACATATATGAATAAATAATTGGAATAGCGGCTATCAACACTAAGGCTATAATCAATACTGTCATGCCTGCTGCTTCAGGTAAAAACATAGCTGTAACCCCAATCAATCCGCAAGCCACCCAAATCTTTCCCGAAAAACGATGGGTTGCATTCCAGTTTTCTTCATTTCCAAGTGTCCATGGAATTCTAATTCCAATAGTACTGTTTCTTTTACATTTTGGTAAATAATTTCCTATTACTACAAAAACCAATCCCATCAGGTACCAGTATCTCAATTTCATTTCCATAATTGATGAATACATAAAACCTGAAACCACTATAGATATAGTCGGTGCCAGATAATAAATCAAATTCAAAACTTTTGAATTCTGTTCTCTGTTATTCGGATCCAGAAATGTAGCCAGAACACAAACCCAGTGAACTATCAGCATAATAATAGGAACCAGAATAATTCCCATCTGTCTGCTTGTGAAACCATCTACTTCTCCGTTTATATTCCAGTGTGAAGGCATTGGATCAGGCAATTTATCCCACATAATCAGGCCGTACACTATCGGCAACAAAACAACCAAAGAGCTAACCAACAATTTAATTTTATTTTCTTTAATCATCTTTAACATATTATTCTTCCCCCTTTAAATCACTAATCCACAACATAATCTCTTCTAAAACAGAAGCATTCAACTCATAATAAATGAACTTTCCCTCTCTGGTATCTCTTATCAGATCTGCGTCTTTAAGAACTGACAGATGCCTTGAAATACTGGCGCCGGTTACCGGAAATCTTTCAACTATTTCCCCCGCCGACATTCTGCCGCCTTTTAGCATTGTTAATATTTCTCTTCTGATTGGATCCGAGAGTGCCTTTAATGTATTCTGCATGGACATAAAACCACCTCTTCTCATTTAACATTTAACCTAATTGTTAAATATAATATAACACCACTTTCACTTTTACGCAAGTATCCCACAGTTATTTGCTTAATACATATAACTGTGGGACACCTTATTATTTCTTATTTATTTGCTTATTTTAAATCTGAAGGTTTTGCAAGTATCTTGCCCCAATCATATTCAACTTCTTTGTATGTCGGATCAACCTTCTTCAATATGTTGTTATACAAATACTCATGTCCTGAGTAATTGCTCATCTTAATATTCTGGTATAAATTATCTGCCACATGGAATACGCTAAATGTTCTGACATTAGTGTATCTGTATGTTCCGTCTGCAAGCTGAACATATGCTCTTACGTAGTAATTTGCAGTAAGTTCGGCAACAGTAACCTGTGTAATATTATTTGACGACAATGTGAGAGTCATTGCATAACTCTTTGCGTCTGTCATTGTTTTTGAGTAAAGTTTATCTAACTGTCCGGCAGCTGAAGCCTGTCCGATTATTACAGTGTTGTTTGTGCTTGTAGCCAAAAGTTCTGACTCTGGTGTCACTCCAACAAGACCATAAATAATACCAAACTTCTGAACATTCTGACCATCTACTTTGTCTTTCACTGAGTAAACTGTTCTGATTCCGCCTTCAAATGATGTGCCGTTTACAGTAAATGTATTTGTGCTCATCTGGAATCCGTTTATTTCGATGTCACTTGATATCTTAACCTCCTGTGTCGGAGTTTCTGTTGGTTTCTCTGTAGGCGCCTCAGTTGGTGCTTCTGTTATTTTTTCTGTCGGTTTTTCCGTAGAAGTCTCTGTTGGCTCTTCTTTTTTGTCATTTCTGATAATAATTTCAAATGTATGTCCGTCTACCGCACTGTTTGCCTTGAATACTGAATATCCCTGTGGAAGACTTGTGTAAGGAAGCATAATTCCTGCACCTGCAGGCTGATTGAAGTTTGCTCCATTCAATGTAACATTTGAGTAGTCAGGCCAAATTGGCTTTGTTCCCTCTGCTACTTTTGGAACAATGTGCACTGCTGCTTCCTGTGCCTCAAGAAGTTCGAATCCGAACTCATTGCCACCTGCTGCAACGTAGTAATCTGAGTTTCCGACTCTTGTCCATGAAAGTGAAGCGTAATCTCCATTCCATGTTGGTTCCTCTTTCACAGTTGTCTCGATTGGAATTGTAGGCTCCTGTGTTGGTGCCTGTGTGGTCACATCCTGCTGCACTTCACTAATTCTTACATTATCAAATATAAGCTTTGTTCCTGCATCCACGCCTCTTCCAAGCTCAAACATTATCTTTATTTTATCCTGAGTTACTGTGTATCTTCCCTTCAATGTAATTTTCTGGTCTGCATTTACGTTCTGATACTTTTGATCTTCTCCGCCGTTTGAGAGATCTTCCTTAATACCTATAGAAGCAGCTTTTGTAGAATATACATCCACAGATACATCGTATGTTTTTCCTGTGCTGACATTTGTTTCATAGCTTGCCTGTACAAGCCAGTCCACACCTTTGTTAGCCTGATTTACTTCGAGAGTAAATGATTTGTAATCCGGAATGCAATAATATCTTCCACTTGCTGTACCATTCCATCCTCCAAAATAGCATCCCCAGTTTCCTACATAAGCCCACTGACCCAAAACTGAATCTGTATAACCGTCTGTAGGCTTTTCTGTCTGAGTTTCTGTTGGTTTTACTGTTGGTGCAACTGTTGGCTCCTCACCGCCAATTTTGTTAAATGTAAATGCTTCCCATGAACCTGCAACAGAATCACTTGAAGCTCTTAATTCTCCAACATTTCCTTCCAGTCCGAAATCAGCCTTAACATATTTCCCATTTGCACAGGCATATATACCGTACTGATTTCCCTGAATATTTACAAGTCTGAACTTCTCCCAATCACTTACCTGATTACTTCTAGGAAGAAGCTGGTTATTTTCATCTATAACCGCACAGACGTATTTTCCGTTTGCCACAGATTTGAATGCAACAGTTCCGTCGCCGTTGTCAACAACTTCAAGTGTCTCCCATGCTCCTCCGCAATTGTCCCTGTTTGCAACCAGCGGACTTTCTCCGCCATTTTCTGCACAGACAACTTTTGCTCCGTCATTTCCTGTGACCTGAAGATAATAACTGCCTGCTGAAATGTTTGAGTAATCTGTTCCCGGTCCTGACACTGTACCTGAAACATATTTCTTTAATACATTGGTTATGTATGTATTCTCATAAGAAGAAGTTACTCCACTCCACTTATTGTAAATTGTGTCATAAGAATCATATTCAATATCAACCTGTTCGCCTGAATACTTCCAAAGTCCCCAGTTGTCATTTGATGTGAGAGCCTTGTATGTCCAGGTAGTCCAGTTGATGCCATTGTTGTTAAGCATCTGAAGTGCTGTATCCCATGCAGCGTCGCTGTTGAACATGTTGAACTCACCCATGTAACTTGGCACATTGTGATTCATTGCAAATATATTATTTATTTTGTTCTGCAAACTGGTAATCTGCTTATTGTCTTCATTATTATAATTGCTGTACTCATACTGATGATACTCGTACATAACGTTTGACCATCCGTAATCGTTTGGATTTGGAAGATCCCAGGAATCCCAGGTTGCCTCCATAATGATAAGGTGATCAGGATCCTTTGCTCTGATTCTGTCATATACTCTATCATACACTCCGTAAAGAATGCTGTGGAGCTGATCTTCTCCAACACTTGAACTGTATCTGTATGTACAATAAGGTTCATTTAAAAGATCATATCCTGCAACTGCAGCATTTCCTCTGAAATGTTCAGCAATCTTTTCCCACATCTGATAATACTTTTCCTGATTTGAAGCGGCATTTCCACCAAAGAAAAACTGAGATGCTGCTTCTTTATAGTCCTGTCCGTCTACTCCGGAATGATCACTACCGTTCTGTGAGCCGTAAGCACCATGCATATCTATAATAGTGTAAATGCCTCTTTTTGCTCCCTCTGATACAAACCAGTCAACGTAATTCCAGCAATCACTATACCAGTTTCCGTTACTGTCAACAAAATCTCTGTACCAGAGCGGAAGTCTGATAACATTAAGTCCCAAACTTGCACATCTGTCAAAATCGGCTGTAGTCCAAAAACTATCCATATAATGTCTTATCAAAGTTCTGGCATTTCCCTCCCCAAATCTCTGAGTCAGTACTCTCCAAATATCACTCTGATCCTTGACGTTTTGTGTCCATTTGAATGTACACATCCAATTCTCCTGCACTGACAAACTTCCGGCATTTGTTCCACGTAAATAAACAACGTTACCATTACCGTAGTTATTCTTCAAAACCTTTCCGCTTGCTTTCAGAAATGAAGAACTCTCAATTCCTGCAGCCTTTACCTGTTTAACTATAACAACAGGATTAGACACAGAAAATCCCGATGTCAGCAAAACTGCAGACATAACAATCGCAACCACTTTTTTCAATTTTCGCATTAATCTTCTCCTTCAATTTAATATTTGCGTTTTCCCCTTATTTAGAATTTCCGTTCCTAAATGCCGATATATATTTTAACATACAAAAGCCATTAAAAAAAGATGCTGTTGCATTATATTTTTATGCGACAGCACCTTTCTCTGCGCATTTCTGTAATCCTCATGGAGCATATATCAGATGTGAGATTGGACTCCCACTGATATTATTTCTGTTATATGAACGTTCTTCATATCGCTTTTTATTTCTTATTTTAAATAGTGACAATTATTTAACGATATGCTATACTGAAACGTAATGACGTCAAAAATCAACGTTTTTGATATTTCATATTATTAAGGAGAGTCATATGTATAAGATTTTAAGAAAAAAACAGCTTAATGAAAATGTTTGTCTTATGGACATTGAGGCACCTTTCATTGCAAAGAAAGCAAAAGCCGGACAGTTCATTATCTTCAGAGTAGATGAGTACGGCGAAAGAGTACCTCTCACTATTTCAGATACTAATCCTGAAACAGGTGCGGTTACTATTATTTTCCAGATTGTAGGAAGATCTACAATGGTTCTTTCTCAGTTAAACGAAGGCGACGCTATTTTAGATTTCGTTGGTCCTCTCGGAACAGCTACTGAATTAGAAGGATACAAGAACGTATGTGTAATCGGTGGTGGTGTTGGTAATGCTATCGCATTCCCATCAGCAAAAGCTCTTTTCAAGAACGGAGCTCACGTAGATGTTATTGCAGGTTTCAGAAGCAAAGACATCGTTATCCTTGAAGATGAATTTAAAGAAGTATGTGACAACCTTTTCATTACAACAGATGATGGTACATATGGTGAGAAGGGATTTGTTACTAACAAACTCCAGAGCCTTATCGATGCAGGTAACAACTATGATTTAGTTATCGCTATCGGTCCTGTACCAATGATGAAGTTCGTTTCTGCTGTAACAAAACCATACAACATTAAGACATTAGTTTCTTTAAATCCTATTATGATAGATGGAACAGGTATGTGCGGTGGATGCCGTGTTACTGTAGGCGGTGAGATTAAGTTTGCCTGTGTTGACGGTCCTGACTTTGACGGACATCAGGTAGATTACGATGAACTTATGAAACGTAACTCTACATACAGAACAAAGGAAACTCACGACAGAGAAAACTGCCGTATGTACAAAGCTGCAGATGCAGTTACAGGAGGTGCACAGTAATGCCAAATATGTCATTAACAAAGGTTCCAATGCCTGAGCAGGAGCCAAATGTAAGAAATAAAAATTTTGATGAAGTTGCCATGGGTTACACAGCTGAGATGGCAATCGAGGAAGCTACACGTTGTCTTAACTGTAAACACAAACCATGTGTAAACGGATGTCCTGTTAACGTTAGAATTCCTGAATTCGTTGAGCAGGTTGCTGCAGGCGAATTTGAGAAAGCTTACGAGATCATCACAAGCACAAACGGACTTCCTGCTGTATGCGGACGTGTTTGTCCACAGGAATCACAGTGTGAGGGTAACTGTGTTCGCGGTATCAAGGGCGAGCCTGTTGCTATCGGAAGACTTGAGAGATTCTGTGCTGATTACCATATGGCAAACAGCCATGCATCAGCTACAAAGCCAGAGAGCAACGGAATCAAAGTTGCTGTTATAGGCGCAGGTCCTTCAGGACTTACATGTGCTGCTGACCTTGCAAAGAAGGGATACGAAGTTACAATCTTCGAAGCATTCCACAAAGCCGGCGGTGTTTTGGTTTATGGTATTCCTGAGTTCAGACTTCCAAAAGCAATTGTTCAGAAAGAAATTGACAACCTTACAAACCTTGGTGTTGAAATCAAGACTAACATGGTTATCGGTAAGGTTCTCTCTATAGATGAGATTTTCGAAATGGGTTACAAAGCATGTTTCGTAGGTTCAGGTGCAGGTCTTCCTTCATTCATGGGAATCGAAGGCGAAGCATTAATCGGTGTTTACTCTGCAAACGAGTACCTTACACGTGCAAACCTTATGAAGGCTTACCTTCCTGAATACGACACACCTGTTATGAAGAGCAAGAGCGTAGCAGTTGTTGGTGGTGGTAACGTAGCAATGGATGCAGCAAGAACAGCTAAGCGTCTTGGTGCTGAAAATGTATACATTGTTTACCGTCGTGGTATGGAAGAAATGCCAGCAAGAAAAGAAGAAATCCATCACGCAATCGAAGAGGGAATCATCTTCAAAAACCTTAACAACCCTGTTAAGTTAATCGGCGACGAAGAAGGTCGTGTAGCAAAGATGGAATGTATCGAGATGGAACTCGGTGAGCCTGATGCTTCAGGAAGAAGACGTCCAATCGAAAAAGAAGGAAGTAACTTCTTACTTGATGTTGATACAGTAATCATGTCAATCGGTACTTCACCAAACCCACTTATCAGATCTACTACAGAAGGTCTTGAAGCCAACAAGCGTGGTTGCTTAGTTGTTAACGAAGATACACTTCAGACAACGAGAGAAGGAATCTACGCAGGTGGTGATGCCGTAACAGGTGCAGCTACAGTTATCCTTGCAATGGGTGCAGGTAAGCAGGCAGCTGAGAGCATTGACAACTACTTACAGAATAAATAATTAATTTCAATAAAAAATAAGAGCGGTTTTCCGCTCTTATTTTTTTACCTCAATTAACTCCAAGGAAATTCTTTATATCTTCCGCAAGGCGCACTAAAAATATCGGGTAGGATGATTCCTACCCGACTTCAAAATCTACTATATATTACATTAATTTTTCGTTGTAAACTGCTCTCTCCCCACCGATAAATTTTGCTCTGGTTCTGGCCGCCAATACGTTTGCCTCACCGATTTTATTGTGGGTAAGTTTCACAGGTACTGCCACTTTCTTAAGGTGCATTCCGATGAGCGTACCGCCAATATCAATTCCGGCATCTGCTTTGATTTCTTCTACCATAACCGGCTGACTAAATGTTTTGTAAGCTGTTGTTCCAAACGAACCTCCTGCCTTTGGCTGAGGCACTACATTGACATATTCAGAAAAAGGAACTGCTGTTTTTTCCACGACAATAGCTCTGTTTAAGTGTTCACAACACTGAGCCGCAAGATATATTCCTCTCTTTGAAGTCTCCTCATAAATCCCTGCAAAAAGCTGTTGTGCAACTTCTAAATTAGAATTAGTACCTATCACATCACCGCAAACTTCACTCGATGAACAGCCTACCACAAGAATCTGTCCCTCAGTAAGTCCTGCTTTTTCTATTATTTCTACTGCAACTTCTTTTGCCTGATTTTTTATTTCCTCGTACATGTTTGTTATCTCCTACTGAATCACATTAATTTTTTTTAAAACTCTGTTTGATTCCATCACTCTTACCACAATTACCCCCAAAACAAGGCATGTTGCGCCTTGAGAAATATTACTTGGAATTGATGCTGCCGCTGCCAATCCATAACCGAGCGCAAAGGCTTCATAAAGGAAATAACCTGCGACCATTACAGTCTCTGCCACTAATCCGCTAATTACAAATGCAACTGTCTTATTAATTTTTGTATTGCTTAATACTCTAAAAATTAGATATGCTGCAATAGCCATCAACGCCTTTATCACAAATGTTCCCGGAACATATGACGCATATCCAGCCAATAAATCAGCCAATGCCGAACCTATTCCCGCTGCCAGCATTCCATAAGCGCCACCGATTAACCATGCGCACAATAGAACTACGGCATCTCCGATATTTACATAACCGTTAGTCCCAAAAGTAGGAATTCTGATAATCATAGTCGCCACACAACAGATAGCTGCAAACATTGCTGATACTGCTATTTTCTGGTTCCTGTTTTTTAAAACTAACATATAATCACCTCTTTACTTTGTATATTATAATTTTGAATCACTTCGCAATAACAATTTTACAATGCTATTTTCTATTTTTCAATAGAGGATTAAATAATGGCAATTTCAATTATTTATTGCAGGCGATTACTGTCAGTTTTTGAACAATTAATGACAATAAATTTATACAGCCTTTTACTCGTTAGCATAAACAAGAGCACATTTAACTGCTCGGTGCCAGCCCTTTATCTTTTCATCCACCAATTTTGAATCCATAATATTGCTGAATGTTCTGCTAATCTTTAAGTTATTCTTCAATTCATCTCTGTCCTTCCAGTATCCTGATGCCAATCCTGCCAAATAGGCTGCCCCCAGCCCAGTGGTCTCAATCACTACAGGTCTGCTGACTTTCTTCTTTAGTATATTCGACTGGAACTGAAGTAAGAAGTCATTTGCACTTGCTCCTCCATCCACTTTGATATCTTTGATTTTTGTTCCAAGATCCTGCTCCATTGCCATAAGCACATCATATGTCTGGTAAGCTAAAGACTCAAGTGTCGCTCTGATAAGCTGTGCCTTTCCGCTGCCTCTGGTAAGTCCCACAATAATTCCTCTTGCATCCTGCTGCCAGTACGGAGCTCCCAGTCCTGTAAATGCCGGAACCACATAAACTCCGTCTGTATCTTCTATACGATTTGCATACTCCTCAGACTGTGGTGCATTATCTATTATTTTCAGTTCATCTCTCAACCATTGAATTGCAGCACCGGCGATAAACACACTTCCCTCCAATGCATAATCCACATCATCGCTGTCGGAAGCAGCAATTGTGGTGAGGAGTCCGTTACTTGAACTAACCGTTTTCTTTCCTGTATTCATAAGAAGGAAGCAGCCTGTTCCATATGTATTCTTTACATCGCCCTCCTCAAAACAACACTGGCCAAACAATGCCGCCTGCTGGTCTCCTGCCACCCCGCAGATTGGAACTTTTGCCCCGAATAAACTCTCATCAGTATATCCAAACAAACCGCTTGAGGGCTTGACCTCCGGAAGCATTTCCTCAGGAATTGCAAGTTTCTTTGTCAATTCTTTATCCCACTCCAAACTGTGAATATTAAAAATCATAGTTCTCGATGCATTAGTGTAGTCCGTGGCGTGAATTGTTCCTCCGCTAAGTTTCCACATAAGCCATGTATCCACAGTTCCGAATAACAAATCTCCCTGCTTTGCTCTCTCTCTGCTACCTTTCACATTATCAAGAATCCATTTCACCTTACTGCCCGAAAAGTAAGCGTCCGGAAGCAATCCTGTTTTTTCCTTTATCTCATCTGCCATTCCCTGAGCAACCAGTTTATCAATAATGCCGGCAGTTCTTCTACATTGCCATACAATAGCATTATAAACAGGCTTTCCCGAATATTTATCCCAAACGATTGTAGTCTCTCTCTGGTTTGTGATTCCGATTGAATCAATCTGTTTTGGAGACACATTTGCCTTGTCCATTACAATTTTCATAGCTTCATACTGAGAAAGCCATATTTTTTCCGGATTGTGTTCAACCCATCCCGGCTTAGGATAAATCTGCTCGAACTCAACATTCTCCTGACAAACAATCTCACCTTTCTTATTAAATAAAATGCATCTTGAACTGGTAGTTCCCTGATCAAGTGCCATTACATACTTCTCCATATACTATAACTTCTCCTCTCATAAACTAATTACGTGTAATACAGATATTGGAAATTCTAACCATACTTTATCATGAATGCAAGGACACAAAGTGGCCTTGCATTCAAACAATCGAGTAGGCTTTCGCCTACTCGATAAATATCAATCTTTATTATTTTATCAATCCGTAGTTTCCTTCAGTATATCTGATTGCTGTATAAGAACTGTTCACCTTTTTCAGTATATCACTGTACAGGTAGTTATGTCCCGCTTCCGTTGACATCATTTTTTTCTTGTACAAGGTATCCGCTATTCCGTAAACATTAACCTCATAGATATCACTATACTTAACTGTATTATCACTGAGCACTGCATATGCTCTTATTTTCATTTTTTCAGTATAAAACGCAGGGACCACATTGCCAAACACCATCGTCATGGCATAGCTTTTTTGCGTACCGATTTCTGAATAGTTAGTGCTCAGAAGTCCTTTTGATGTACTGTTAAAATACTTTACATTAGCATTACTGCTATTGTATGTAATCAAAGAATCATCAACATTTAAAATTGAATAAATCAATCCTGAACTCTTTACTGATTTTCCTCCTATAGAACTGTCTATAGAATAGATTGTCCTAAGTCCTTTTGCCAGATAACTAATCTGAAAACCGTTAAGTTCTATACCCGGTCCCGTAACAACAAATTTCTGTTGTTTTTTCAACGACTCATTATATGTCGGATAAATATACAGATAATAAGTTCCTGCCTTGAGCATAGTAATTGTAGCCATATTGTCAGAGGTATACTCAATCCGCATCGCCGACTTGTCACTCGGTTCAATTGTAATATCAGTATTTACTCCCGAATCAGGATTAAGTGTAACCCAGCATCTGACCTGATCTCCAATATTTTTTGCGGAATTAACAGTGCTATAATAATACCCGGAATTATCATTTTCTTTCCACCACACGGACTGGCTTGTGGCTACAGCCATCTGTTCATCATGTCCGCAGACTGTGCAATGAAGATTTGCATATCCGTTATTTATTCCATTGTTTATATAATGATGACCATTTTCAATCTCTATGACATTGGTACTGTCCATGTTTGAAACGCTGATTTCATAAAATTTGTTTACGTTATTTCTCCATGTGTACCAGACAATTTTGTCATTGTAAACAACCGGAGCGCAATCTGAAAGTTCCCCGCTAAAGGATTTGATTTCACTTTGAATGTTTCCTTTAGAATTAACTACCGTGTAAAATACATCTCCATCTCTTGACCAAATCAATGCATATCTGTCACTTCCAATTTTTACCATATGAGGGGTTCTTGTCGTAGTCTCACCTTCCGCATACGAAGTAATCCATTTTGTGGTAACAGCAAGTGTGGATTTGTCAACAGAAGCCACAAATATATTTCTCGTCTTATGAGAAGTATTGGAGCTGTCCTGCTTTACAGAATTACCGGCAATTAAAAATGTGTTACCTGTAACCTGAAATGCACCTACGGTAGCACCTGTGGTATTATCGCCTGTATTTCCCGGAAATGCCATTATATCTTTTGTGGTACATTTTTCATAATAATCAAGAGTAACTTTTCCTGATGACGCTGAGACATTGTACTTTGTTAACACAATAGATCTTGGATATGCATCGCCGTGATCCACACAGATAAATCTGTCATTATCTATTGCTGCAAACTGATTGAATGAATGACTTACATATCCATACTCACTGTTCATAACAGCTGTATATGAATCAACTATTTTGTCAGTTGCAATATTGTATACAATCGATACGCAGGCCTGATGTCCATTGTACATCTCATGACAGGTTCTAACATATAAAAGATTATTACACAAAGCAAATCTGGCCGATCCTGCATCAAAAGGATATGTAGTATTTGCGCCTTTTAAGGAATCTGTTCCAAGCTTATTCCAGTTCTTATCATATCTGGTAATTGCATAAACCTTAACATCATCTGATTGATTCGGATTATTCTGCCCCGTCAATAAAAAGTAAAAACTTGGAGTTTCAAAAAAACCGCCGAACACCGGGAGTTCCATAGGAATTATCTTTTTACTTTTAAAATTATATGAGCTATCATAATACTCAACTAAAACTCCACCACTTATCTTGTCGCCATACTGAACTCTCATAAGCTTACCGTCAGATTGTGGAACCAGATAAGATTTAACTGTAGATGACCATCTGTCATAATTTTGTCCGTTGATATTCATACCGCTGTACGTATCACAAATGGAATTTGCAGCCTCTACTTGAGTTTTTGGTACAGTTGCAATATTCAATGTCAAACCTGCACACATTGACAATGCAATCAATAAACTAAACGCCCTTTTTCCCCACATAAATTACACCTCCGTACAATACTAAATATGTAATTTCCTCTAATATTTTAAATATGTAATTTTCTCTAATATTTTAAATACGTAATTTTCTGAAATCCTTTAGGTATGTAGGATAAAGAAGTTTGAGTTTCTTCTTATTCTCATACATTATTTCGTCCGCTCTCTTAATAGTTTGATTAATCTCATCTTCTGTAAGTTCACTACACCATGAGAATCCGTGCGCCACCACTATTGGCAACTCATCTTCATTTTTCATATGGAATTCTTTCATCTGCTCATTGAAGTCATTCAGATAAATATTATAGTTTTCCAGTGGGTTGCTATTGAAAATAATAACTGCGAATTCGTCGCCGCCTATTCTATACACTTTTCCTATCTTTCCAAACGTACTCTTAATAAGAACTGAAGCATACTTAATAAGCTTGTCTCCCATCTCGTGTCCGAAATTGTCATTTACTATTTTGAGGTTGTTTACATCAAAAATAATCACTCCAAACTTGCCGTCTTTTCTATTTTCAAGCGCCTTTAATTTCTCTTCATAGGCAGTTCTGTTTCCTACTTCTGTAAGTCCGTCAGAATAAGCAAGGTGACCTACAAATTCAGATTTCATACCGTACTGGATTACTTGAATCATTCTGTGTACATTTCCTACAACAATACATGTGAGGAACACGACGATTCCAGGTCTTGCAATTACAGCCTTGTCGTCTGTGTACCCAAAAATCATTCTCGCCATATCTCCCATAATGGACAAAGCAAGCACTAAAAATCCTAATTGCTGTAAGACATAGTAAAACTTGTAATCTTTTTGATTTCTGTTTATTTTAACCTGTCCGATAATAACTATTAAAAGAATAACAACTATCGCTCCGTACACAACAAATGCTCCGCCAATAATCTCTGCCAAGTCATAAATTCCAAATACCTGGAATGCCACTGCCACTGCAATATAAATCATATCCAATATAATTATTACTCTTACCACCAAATTTTTAAGAACACCGTAGCAACTGTCAATAAAGAACATCAATGGCACATTGGCAATCAACACCATCATCTTTGATACAAATTCTATCAAACTTAAATCTTTTGAAAATATCTGAACTGTATTTGTCTCAAACAAACACCAAGTAGCTGCAAGGAAAGCAAATATTGCAAGGTAACCTAAACCATAGTCCTTCTCACCCTTAATTGTTTTTGCTGTAATTGTAGTCAAAATCGAATATATTGCAAGCATTACACTCACGATGAATATAATGAAGCAAAAAAGTACATTGATAATATTATTGTAAATAACATCCAGAAGCAGCTTACCTCTATCTCCTAAATATGTATTGTCAATGCGAGGTTTAACCGTTTTGTAAGCAGGCTTTATTCTAATTTCAATACGCTTTTGAAGATTTTTCTTCTCAATTCTTATAAGATTCCATCTTGAACCAATCGGCTTGTCATAAAGCGGCGTATCCACTCTGTTTGTCTCATACAAAAGTTCGCTGCCTGAATATAACTTCGTACTGCAGTCAACGCTTCTGTAAATAAGATTAATTCTATCAACTTCTTTTGAAGATAATAATGTAAAAATAGAAATCGTACCATCCGAATTTTTAGGAACTTCACTAAGCTTAGTCAAGTCGACACTATCTCCGTCCTTATTTTTCCATTGATTATCTACCGAATAAGAATAGGTCAATCCAAACTCTGAATCTGCATTAGTTCTCTTAATAATATTAATAATTGTAATGATTAAAATGGCTAACACAAGCATCAAAAAAAACACTATTAGAATAGACTTGATTTTTCTATTTTTTTCCATACAATCGTCCCCTTTCACCGCCTCTAAAGAAGACTACTTTTCAGGCAGTTTTCCATACCGCATTTTTCCGTAACTTTAAATCAAAAACACCCACCACATAGCACTTTTTGCACTTGGAGCAGGAGTAATCTTTCACTTGATATAATTATAAATCAATCAGTTTACACATACAAGTTTTTATATCTATTTTTAAAGTTTTTTCTGTTATTCAAGAATGCCTCAGCGGAATTGATTTGGGGCATTGCATTAACGCCAATGCAATGCCCTTTATATAAAGCAGCTGACAGAAAATGTTATTGAACGATTGCTCGTCGTAGAAAAGTCATTCTGCATTTTTTCTACGTTCTTTTTATAGTATATTATTGGTCTTAAAATCTGTTACTTATTTTTTGTGCTCACTCATTCGCTAACTGTCATAAACTTCATGGGATCAACCGGCTTTCCTTTTCTGGTAAGAGCAAAATTCAAATTATATCCTTCTTTTTCATAAAATCTTGTCGGGGAATTGACGCAGGCAATCACATCTCCTGCCTCCACAACCTGCCCCTCCTCAACCGTAGGATTCACTATCTGGCTGTAGGTAATCTCATAATCATTTCCAATCGCTGTTTTAATATACACTCCTATCTCATCATTGTCTCCAATCTTTGTGACAACTCCCTTAGCTGCTGCTTTGACCGGGGCAAATTCTTCGCTTTGAATAACCAATGCAGGATTGGTCTTATATTCATTTAAAGTTGGAAAATATACAGTATTATCCATATTGTATTCAAGTATAATATTTCCCTCCACAGGCCATAACAGTCTTGATTTATTATTGAATGTCAGATTATTAATAGCTGCATTAACCTCCGTTGACATTCCATTAAGATTTCCTTCTCCTTCAATGGGATTCACTTCAGTTTTGTCTCTGTAAGTCACAGTCTCCTCCTCATCAATGTACACCTCTCTGTCCTCACTCTTTTCTTTATTGTTGCTTGTAGAATCTCCGTCTGAAATTTTACCATCGACCGCCTCTATCTCAGACATTTCTGCTTCGGATATATCATTATTATAAGGCATCATATCTTCTTTATTTCTATCTGTATTTATTGTATTATCGGCGATTCTTTCATCTGTAATCTTCTCAACATTTTTAAGTTCAATACTGTTCCCATTTTCATCTCTTGTATAGTATGTCGCAAAAACAATTCCAAAAAATGCAGCAATGCATATTCCTGTGGACACAATAAATTTGTTACGCATATTATTTCCCATACCAATTATTCCTTTCCTTATAGATATTACTTTTATTCTATTATCTTTCCCACTGATAAAAAAAATATGCGCAGGTCATATCATATTTTTGTATTGCAACGTATTGTTTGTGTATTTTTTTGTGTTATAATACTTTTACATATATTTTTGCAATCCGCCGGAGGCTTATAACTGAGAAGGAGATTGGACCCCTACTCAGTAAATTTTCTTACCCCCACCTTCACTTTGTTTAGAGGAGGGGAACATCTACTTATTAGTTATAAATGTTATCGCAAAAACCATTTAGAAAAATTATATTTTTGAAATGAAAGATTAAGGAGAAAAAAATGAAAAAATTACGACAGGAATTAATAAAAGAAATGTGCAAGTTGAAAGAATTTATATCCATCGCTGAAAATCAATTGGCCAATTGTCCCTGCGAGGGCAAAAGATTAAAGGTTGAAGTAAAACACAATTCAGTCCAATTTTATGTTAAAGATGATGGTGAAGATTCAAGATATCGATACATGACCCGCTTCGAGAAGGAAAGCGCTCATAATATTATTAAACACGATTATTATTCAAAGGCTATCAAATACGCGAAAAAACAAATGATACTAATGGAACAGTTAATTGACAACATTGATCATGCAAGCCTGGACTCTCTTTTCCAAAAACTTGGCAAGGGCAGACAGCAGATTATTGATACAATTCTTATTTCTGATTCAGCGCAAACCTTAAAGGACCTCAAAGATTCTGTTCTTATTTCTAATGAACAATACGTTAAAATATGGCAGAGTGAAATCTATGAAGGAAAGTCATTTTCTGAGTATGACGCAAAAATATATACTGAAAAAGGCGAACGAGTTCGTTCAAAATCCGAGAAAATAATTGCTGACAAGCTTCTAAGAGAAGGCATTCCATACAAATATGAGCACCCAATTTATATCACACAATTCGGGAATATATATCCTGATTTTACGCTATTGGATGTACGAAACAGAAGAAACATAATATTAGAACATTTCGGTCTAATGGATGATGAGAAATATGCAGTTAACGCTATTAAGAAAATACAACTGTATCTCAATGAAGGATACATATTTGGAGAAACCCTGTTTATAACAATGGAATCTTCTGAGACACCTTTTGATAGTAGAATGCTTGAGGGATTAATTAACTTGTTGAAATATTAGGGACTTGGATAGCAGGAATCTATAGTTATTGAGGTGCTATTCGCCGGAGACTATATTTCAAATTTCATTTTACCTTCCATTCGCCGGCTATCGACGTTTGGATGGTAATTTGATTTCTTATGGCACTTGCCTTTTTACCTTCCATTTCCCGGTTATCAACGTTTGGATGGTAAATGATAATTTCTTAACAATTTCATATTACCTTCCGTTTCCCGGCTATCGACGTTTGGATGGTAAATGATAATTTCTTAACAATTTCATATTACCTTCCATTCGCCGGCTATCGCCGTTTGGATGGTAAATGATAATTTCTTAACAAAATTAAAATACCTTCCATACATCAAAAATTGATGTATGGAAGGTAAAATCTCATATTTTGCCGGGTCAACGCCGTCATAATCTCATATTTCGTCGGGTCAACGCCGCCATAATCTCATATTTTGTCGGGCCAACGCCGCCATAATCTCATATTTCACTAAGCTCGCGCCCTAGTCCATTTTTACTGTTACTTTTTTCAAGTGCCAGATGTCGTCTACATATTCCTGAATTGTTCTGTCAGATGTAAACTTGCCGACATTAGCCACATTAAGAATTGCTGATTTAGCCCAACCCTTTTCATCTCTGTACATCTCCTCGATGCGTCTCTGAGCTTCTGCATAGGACTTGAAGTCTTTTAAGATGAAGTATCTGTCTGCTTTGTCAGTACTCAATGTGTTGAGCAATGAGTTATAGATATCACGGAATCTCTCTGTATCATCAGGTGAGTAGAAGCCGTTGATAAGCTGCATAAGAACTTTTCTGATATCCATATCTTCGTTGAATATCTGCATTGGATCATATCCGCCGTTCTTCTCGTAATTGATTACTTCGTCTGAAGTAAGACCGAAGATTACTGCGTTTTCTTCTCCAACTTCCTCAACTATTTCAACGTTAGCTCCGTCCATTGTACCGATTGTGATAGCACCGTTTAACATGAATTTCATGTTACCTGTTCCTGATGCTTCCTTTGATGCTGTAGAAATCTGCTCGCTGACATCAGCTGCAGCAAAAATCCACTCAGCATTTGAAACTCTGTAGTTTTCAATAAATACAACTTTGAGCTTTCCGTCAATTGACTCATCATTGTTGATTACGTCAGCAACGCTGTTGATAAGTTTGATTGTCTGCTTTGCAATCTTATATCCTGCAGCTGCCTTAGCACCAAAGATAAATGTTCTTGGATAGAATTCCATATCAGGATGCTCTTTGATTTCGTTGTACATATACATAACATGAAGTATGTTGAGGAGCTGACGTTTGTACTCGTGAAGTCTCTTTACCTGTACATCGAAAATTGAACGTGGATCAACATCAATACCGTTGTGTTCTTTGATATATTTTGCAAGTCTTAACTTGTTCTGGTACTTGATGTTCATAAACTCTTTCTGACATTTCTTGTCATTTGCATAAACTTCAAGTTCCTTAATCTTTGAAAGATTTGTAATCCAGTCATTTCCAACCTTACTTGTAACCCAATCAGCAAGGAGTGGATTTCCGTGTAAGAGGAATCTTCTCTGTGTGATACCGTTAGTCTTGTTGTTGAACTTCTCAGGCATCATCTCATAGAAGTCTTTTAATTCCTGGTTCTTAAGAATTTCTGTGTGGAGTCTTGCAACACCGTTTACAGAATATCCTGCGCAGATAGCAAGGTTTGCCATCTTAACCTGACCGTCATAGATAATTGCCATCTTAGCTACCTTGCTGTGATCACCAGGGAACTTAGATTCAATTTCAATGACAAATCTTCTGTTGATTTCTTCTATAATCTGATAACATCTTGGAAGAAGTCTTGAGAAAAGTTCAATAGGCCATTTCTCTAATGCTTCTGCCATGATTGTATGATTTGTGTAAGCTGTTGCGTGAGTAGTCACATACCATGCATCATCCCACTCAAGCATATATTCATCCATGAGCAATCTCATAAGCTCTGCAACTGCGAGAGTCGGATGAGTATCGTTCATCTGGAATACTACCTTTTCAGGAAGTTTTTTAATGTCATCATGCTTTGCAAGGTACTTCTTGATAGCTGTCTGTAAGCTGGCTGATACGAAGAAGTACTGCTGTTTAAGTCTTAATTCTTTACCTGCATAATGGTTGTCATTTGGATATAAAACTTCACAGATAGTTTTTGCAAGATTTTCCTGCTCAACTGCTGCCATATACTGTCCCTTATCGAACTCGTCAAGATTGAAGTGAACGATTGGTTCAGCATCCCATATTCTAAGTGTATTGACAACATTGTTACCGTATCCGACGATAGGCATATCGTAAGGAATAGCCTTAACTGCCTGATATCCGTCATGGATAAAGTAATTTCTTCCGTCTTTATTTTCTACACGCACATATCCGCCAAATTTAACTTCACATGCGTACTCTTCTCTCTTAATCTCCAATGGATTAGTATGTCTCAACCAATCCTCAGGGATTTCCTTCTGATATCCGTTTTCGATTTTCTGCTGGAACATACCGTATTTGTAACGGATACCGCAACCGTAAGCCGGATAGCCAAGAGTTGCAAGAGAGTCAAGGAAACAAGCTGCAAGTCTTCCAAGACCGCCGTTTCCAAGAGCTGCGTCAGGCTCCTGATCTTCAATAACATTGAGATCAAGACCTAACTCCTCGATTGCCTCTTTTATTTCTTCTCTTGATGAGAGATTGATAATCATATTACCAAGGGCTCTACCCATTAAGAACTCCATAGAAAGATAGTAAACTGTCTTAACATCTTCCTTTTCAAATTCCTTCTGAGTAGCAATCCACTGATCAATAACTATATTTCTTACTGCATATGCCACAGCTACAAACTTATGTCTGTCAGAAATCTCCTCAAGAGATTTTCTGTACATCATCTTTGCTGCTGCTCTTACTTCCTTTTTAAAAGCTTCTTTAAACTGCTCTTTTGCTATTATTTCTGAGCTTTTTGCCATAAATCTTTCCTCCTTAATTTACAGCGCCTTCTCAACACTGAGTGTAACCTTTTCCCCATTTATATTCCATTCTTTGCTGTACTCACCAATTTTATCAAAAACGATTTCATTTGCCAACACTTCAGCTTTAATTTCGTCAGAATTGTCTGATAAAATCTGTTTTATCTTCTCATTTTGTTCAGCATAAACAATTATCTTATCCATAACTTCGAAATCAGCTTCTTTTCTCATTGTCTGAATTTTGCTGATGATTTCTCTCACGAAGCCCTCCTCGATAAGTTCAGGAGAAAGTGTTGTCTCAAGTACTACTGTCATATTGTTGTTGCTCTCAGATACAAATCCTTCAACCTGTGCTGAATCGATAAGTAAATCTTCCTCTGCAAGTTCTACGTCAACACCGTCAAAGTTAAACTTGAGAACTCCTTCACTCTTAAGAGTAGCCATAGCCTCAATGCCATTTACATTTGCCAATGCTTCCTTAATCTTTCCGAGAACTTTACCGTACTTAGGCCCTACAGTCTTAAGCTGTGGTTTAAATGAGTAAGAAACAAGGTTACTTACATCATCAGTATATTCAACAGCCTTAACATTTAACTCTTCGGCAATGATATCTGTGAAGAACTGTGATAATTCAACATCTGTTTTGATCATCATCTTTCCGATTGGCTGTCTGTTCTTAATATTTGATGCATTTCTGCAGGCTCTACCCATAACAACTGCATTGAGTACCTGCTCCATGTCAGCTTCAAGTTCTGCATCAATCCATGCCTCATTTACTTCAGGGAAGTCACAAAGATGGATACTCTCAGGAGCTGTCTCATCGATGCTCTTAACGAGGTTAAGGTAGATATCCTCTGTCATAAATGGAATCATAGGTGCTGCAGCTTTACTGATAGTAACAAGAGCTGTGTAAAGAGTCATGTAAGCATTGATTTTATCCTGCTCCATTCCCTTAGCCCAGAAACGTTCTCTTGAACGTCTTACGTACCAGTTACTCATATCGTCAACGAAATCCTGAAGGAATCTTGCTGCTTCCGGAATCTTGTAGTTTGAGAGATTCTCATCTACTCCCTTAACTGCTGAGTTAAGTTTTGAGAGAAGCCACTTATCCATAACAGGAAGTTTGTCGTATTCAAGTTCATATTTTGTTGCATCAAACTCGTCAATATTTGCGTAAAGTACGAAGAATGCGTATGTGTTCCAAAGTGTACCCATAAGCTTTCTCTGTCCTTCCATAACGAGTTTTCCTGAGAATCTCTTTGGAATCCATGGAGCTGATGCTGTGTAGAAATACCAACGGATAGCATCTGCACCGTATGTCTCAAGTGCCTCAAAAGGATCAACTGCATTTCCCTTAGACTTGCTCATCTTCTGTCCATTCTCATCCTGAACGTGTCCAAGAACAATTACGTTCTCATAAGGACTCTTGTTGAAGAGCAATGTAGATTCAGCCATAAGTGAATGGAACCATCCACGAGTCTGGTCTACAGCTTCTGAGATGAATTTTGCAGGGAACTGCTGCTCAAATAAATCTTTATTTTCGAATGGATAATGATGCTGTGCAAATGGCATTGCTCCTGAGTCAAACCAGCAGTCAAGTACTTCCGGCACACGATTCATTGTCTTTCCACAGTCAGGACATGCAAATGTAACTTCATCAATATATGGTCTGTGAAGTTCAACCTCTGCTGACTTTGGATCACCTGTCTTCTCAGCAAGCTCTGCACGGCTTCCGATACATTCTCTGTGTCCGCATTCACATTCCCAGATATTGAGAGGAGTACCCCAGTATCTGTTACGTGAGATAGCCCAGTCCTGAATATTTTCAAGCCAGTTACCGAAACGTCCTGATCCGATTGATTCAGGAATCCAGTTAACTGTGTTGTTGTTTCTAATCAAATCGTCCTTAACTGCTGTCTCTTTGATGTACCATGACTCACGTGCATAGTAAATAAGCGGAGTATCACATCTCCAGCAGTGTGGATATTCATGCTCAAACTTTGGAGCGTCAAATAATAACTTTCTTGAAGAAAGGTCTTTGATAACCTCAGGATCAGCGCTAACTGCACCGTTGTCCATTTCCTCTTTAGTTGGTTTACAACGCATTCCACCAAATGGAGTCTCATCTAACATACATCCCTTGTCGTCAACCATCTGTACAAGTGGAAGGTCATATTTACGTCCAACGTTTGCATCGTCTTCACCAAATGCAGGAGCGATGTGAACGATACCTGTACCATCTGACATAGTTACATAATCATCACATGTTACATAGAATCCTTCCTTGCGCTGCTTATCAGCTTCAACCTTAGCACAATCATAGAGAGGCTCATAAGCCTTTCTCTCAAGGTCTGTACCCTTATATGTCTCGAGCACTTCATATGCAGGGCCTTCTGCATCCTTGTCAAGAAGCTGTCCTAAAACCTTGTCAGCAAGAGCTTCTGCAAGATAGTATGTGTACCCGTCAACTGCTTTAACTTTTAAGTATGTGTCTTTAGGGTTTACACAAAGAGCTACGTTTGATGGAAGTGTCCATGGAGTTGTGGTCCATGCAAGGAAATATGCATCCTCTCCTACAACTTTGAAACGTACGATAGCTGAACGCTCTTTAACTGTCTTGTATCCCTGTGAAACCTCAGCTGATGAGAGAGGTGTTCCACAACGAGGGCAGTAAGGAACAATCTTAAATCCCTTGTAGAGAAGTCCCTTATCCCAAATAGTCTTAAGTGCCCACCACTCAGACTCAATAAAATTATCATCATATGTTACATATGGATCATCCATATCAGCCCAAAATCCAACTGTACCTGAGAAATCCTCCCACATACCTTTGTATTTCCAAACAGATTCTTTACACTGCTTAATGAATGGCTCCATACCGTATTCTTCAATCTGCTCTTTTCCGTTAAGTCCAAGAAGCTTTTCAACTTCTAATTCAACAGGGAGACCATGTGTATCCCAACCTGCCTTACGAGGAACATACTTACCCTTCATTGTCTGGAATCTTGGAATCATATCCTTGATTGTACGTGTCTCAACGTGACCAATGTGTGGCTTTCCGTTTGCTGTAGGAGGTCCGTCATAGAATGTATATGTCTCACATTCTTTTCTGTTCTCCATGCTCTTTCTGAAAATGTCATTTTCTTTCCAAAACTGTTCTACCTTTTTTTCTCTCTCAACAAAATTGAGGTCTGTAGATACTTTCTTGTACATTTTTTCTCCTTTCCCTGCTGTTTGATGGGTTGTTCATATATAATAAGAAAGGCTTCCGCCCGAAAGGACGAAAGCCTATAAATAACTTCGTTATACCACCTTTACAGCATACTTAAGATTTACTTGCATATGTGTTCCCTGTAACGGGGGAAAACCGTCAGCGCCTACTAATCAAATGTTTTGATATAACACATCCAATCTTTGGGCTGCAACTCCGGAGTGATATTCATCAACCTACTACTCGTATCCGATTCACACCAACATCGGACTCTCTGAAACTTTTGTAAGAGGACTACTGTCTCCATCTATGTCTTTAGCTTTTATACCGTTTCATTTTAATCTAAGACCAAAACATTGTCAATAGGTGGTTTTAACCGCAATTATGAAATTGTATTTACTATTTTTTCTTAGTAACTGTAACTTTGGTCCATTTACCATTTTTAATTCCTGCAGAAGTCTTTACAAAAGCTCTGGCTTTTACATAATACTTCTTTCCTACTTTAAGCTTCTTAATGACTTTTTTAGTAGAAGTTGCAATTACTTTCTTTGTTTTTTTCTTGGTAAATTTCTTTGTTGTAGAATACCAAATCTCATATCCTGTTGCTCCATTAACAGCTTTAAGCTTAAGTGTTAACTTGCTGGCTTTTCTCTTAGCACTCTTAATTTTAGTCTTTCCTACTTTTACTTCAGGTGCCTTAGTTGTAGGCGCAACTGTTGGTTTCTGTGTTACTTTTTCTGTAGGTTTTTCTGTAGGTTTCTCAGTTGGTTTTTCTGTAGGCTGTTCAACTGTGGTTGTCTCTTCAACATAGTCAGGATCTACTTCAAAGATGTTTGACATATATACTCCACCGTCTACAATTAAGAGGTAAGTTCCGTCAGCCTGTTTTTCGAATACCTGTCCATCAATTACATTTGATGCAAGTTTATATCCTTTGTCAGGAACAAACACAAATGTCAGTTCATCTCCAACTTTACAGCTAATGTATCCACCGAAATTATTGTTTCCTACAAATCCGTCGAACTCTTCGAAGATTCCATATTTTACGCCATCCTCACCGCAGATAATGTTACCGTCTTTGTCAGTTTCCGGATTACCTACATAAACATGACCGTTACGAGCAAACTGTTTGAGATAAACCTTACCATGCTGAACTGCATTTCTTCCATCACCATAATACCATTCAATATTTCTGCTTTTGTCAATATGTCTACGAACAAAAATGCTGTAACTTTCAGCCGCATCAACAGTCAATCTGTAGCTGCCATTCATTATATATCCTTCATAATCTTTTTCAGGCTCAATCATTTCCCCTCTGTCGAAGAATCCGTCATTGTTGAAATCTACATAGAGTTCATCTATACACTCATCTTCAATAACTATTTCATTTTCTTCGTCATCTGATCCTACTTCAAAACTTAAGAAACGTGTTGGAGTAATAGTAACCTTTTTATCATAATTATCACCCGGAACATTCGAATAATATGAAATCTTAATTGGCTCTTCTCCGTCATTTTCAACTTCACCGGCAGCTCCGTCATCCCATCCGCCGTATGGGTTGTTGTTGAACATTAAGAGCAATGGCTCTGTGTGGAAGATAGCGTCAACAATCTTGTCATTTCCATCTTCATTAATCACTTCACCATATATAACTGTTCCGTCTTCTTTAGTTCCTGCTTCACCCTGAACAAAAACATTTACAGTACTCTTGTTTGCATATTCTCTCATTACATGGAAAGCAAGCTCTATGTAAGCATTGTTACAATCGCTGTCACATCCAATCGGAACCATTCCCTCATCTGACATAAATGCGAACGAACATCCGTCTTCGCTTGTAAGGGCCTCAATAACCGCCTGCTTATCTGCAATCTGAATCTCATTTCTGCCAAATTCACTCCTGTCCACAATAACCTTCAAATCAGTAGGTGAAATAGTATATCCTTCCTTAAATATGTACTTAAGTGTAACTATATCGCCAGGTTCAATTTTCTCATAGAGACTAAGGTCATCATTATAGGCATCTATATAATTCCAATCATTATCATTTATCTTGAATGCAAAAGCTTCCACTCCTTCATAATAGTTGTCCCAGGTTTCAGGATAAACATTGTATGAAAAATAGTATCCCTCTTCATATTGCCAATCTCCTTCAAAGAAAGCTTCCACTCTGAGTCTTGTATATCGAGGAGAACCGTCCCAGTTTGTATCAATTACCCACTGTTCATTTTCACGGTCATACCATCTGCCCACAATATCATCTTTGCTGAGGGTAAATGTGTAAGAGCCGTCCTCATTTGCATTGAAGCCTTTCTCATATTCAGACTCCTCAAACTCATCGTAGACATATGCGAGATTTTGATATCTGACTTCACCAATTCTGAAATCTCTCAAGATAAATCCATCATCCGGTATAAACTTAACTGTTACATCATCTGCATCTTCAGCCTGATAATTATACTTAGCACCAAATCTCTCATCAACGTAACTGATTTCAGTGCCCGGTGTAATTTCAATCCTACCACCGTGGATGTTTTCAGGGCTGTCCATTTCTATCTGGAATTCCTCTTCAGGATTGTACTCGAAACTGTCGTAATCACTCCAGTATACCTGCAACTCATCTCTGCTATGATATGTGTATGAAAAATGCCATGTATTTTCATCCTCATCATCGCAGTCATCTATTGCAAACTCTTCATCTCCAACGCGGTATGCATAATCACCTCTGTCTGTTATGACAAATACAACCGGCTCCGCTCCGCCTCTGTTTCCAAAAGAATCTATTTCTTCCTGTGTTGCTTCACTCCAGTCGAAATCATCCGGCATAGCAGGTTTCTCTACGAGATAGAAATCGTAGGTAACTCCGTCTTCTCCCATAAAGCCTTCCCAATTATCAGCCTTTACAGATTCCTCTTCACCGGCTTTCTGAATGTATACTGTTCCGTTCCATTCATCATATCCGACTCTGATTGTCTTATTATAATCAAGTCCGTGGAATACTCTAAGTGTAGCATCTTCCTGTCTGTACTCAATCTGCTCAACATTCTGCTGTTTTCCTTCATCCCACTGATAATATACATTTTTAGTGTAATAATATACCACTATCTGATAATCATCATTACGCTCAATATCTTCTTCAAGAGTAATCTTTCCTGTAGTTTTGTTGTAACTAATGTAGTCATTGTAACTCTCTCTAAGCTCGTTAGTTCTTGCTTCCTCATTCCACTCAAATCGACCTGCCTTAAGGAAGTTTGTTCCTGCAACAAAATCATCGCCTGCTGATTCAAGCACAGGATTATCGCCGTCCATTACCACGCTTCCGTCTCCATTGTATTTGAGTTTTCCAAGATAAACATTTGTATCCTCACCTTTTACCAGGTAGATATCACTTAAATTGTCAATCGACTCATAGAAGTATTCTCTCAAAGGCATTGTGTCATTTTGAAGGTTATTGGTATCATAAAATTCGTATCCTCTATGATTAACAATGTAGAAGAATGAGTATGTTTTACTATTCTTCTTATAAGAAAACTTATAACTTCCTGTTTTGATTACTCTGAAATATCTTACAGGAACTGTCTCTCCCTCTCCAAAATATTTGTCAGCTTTTACTTCTCTTTTGTACCATCCCATATCATATTCTTCTTCAGTTGGGACATACTCTTCGAAATATCCGTCAAAAGAAGTTTTGGTAAATGTATACTGATTTTCCTTGGTTGGATCTATAATTTCCGAATTATAACCCAATTGCAAATCTTCCGGCGCTATATATTCAAATGTAGTGCTTGTGCCTGATCTCGTCGCAAAAACCGGCACCATCTCAAACTGATTTCCTACGCCACTGTAACTGTTTGAGTAGAGATGATCAATAACAAAATCTTCACCCTCATAGAAGCATCCAGCACCGTAGAGTCCAGTATCATACTGTGGTGTATAATCCTCAGCTTTAATCTGTGTGGTTGGAATATAGGTCACTATCATAGCAACTGCCAATACCGAAGCCATAACCTTTTTCAATGTCTGTTCTTTAATTATTTTTACCATCTTGAAAACCTCCTTTGCATTTATTTGCCTAAAATAGCATTTAATCAGTTTGTTTTATTTTTCTGTTCTTGAGTGCACCGCTTTCCTCCGCAATTCGCTGCCTCTCAGGATCCTTGTAAACAATCTTAACCTTATTTTTCTTTTCCTGATAAAGATTTTCATCAGCCATCCTCAAAATATCCTCAACGTCAGTATCCTCTGTAATAACAAATTCATAGAAACCTACACTCATATTTACGTAGTATGGTTTGTCACAATTATCATTGAACTCCTTGAGGGACTTTTGAATTCTTTCTTTTATGACATTACCGTAATTGTCCTGGTTAACCATTGCAAATGCTGCAAACTCGTCACCACCCATACGGCCAACCACATCATTCTTTCTGAAAGAATCGCTGAGGGTTGTTGCGATAGTTTTAATGGCAAAGTCACCGTCATCATGTCCAAACTCGTCATTTACTACTTTCAAACAATCCATATCAGCATATACTGCAACCGCCTTCTTGCCCACATTTGCTTCGTTGTGAATGAGACCATTTACAACCTGGAAGAATCCTCTTCTGTTCTTAACTCCCGTCATCGGATCCATAGTACTCATCTCGTCGAGGAGTTTGTTCGTCTCAACAGTCTTTGCGAGGTTGATTTCCAATTCTCTCTTAATCTGGTTCTGCTGCCTGATAATATCCAAAACTTCAAGAGTAACTGAAATCTGACATGCAATCTGCTGAGCAAATCGGAACGACTCTATATCAACTTCCATCAGAGTAAGACCAAACTGTACTTCATTTGAAAACAGCGGCAGTACCAACTCGTCAAATCGGTGATCTGTCGGCATATTTTGATCCGAGAAAATATCCACACAATTTATTACCTTTTGATACTCGTCATAAACGCCAACCTTATCACCGTCATGACATGCTCTGATATAACACTTTTCAGGAATTTTCCATTCATGGTTTCCGTTGTAAGTAATCTTGTCAGAATATACATATATATAACTTGACTTATACTTCATTCTCTGAAGCTTGTTAACTACTGACTCGAAACGATGCGCTTCATCAGAAAACATCTGCTGCTGAAGAATATCTCCTGTAATATTTGTGAGCAATGATTCAAATACTTTGTTTCGCTCATCGGTTTCAAGTTTCTTTTTATTGTCAACATTTGCTGCACTGTTACTGGTAAATGAAATCTGCTCTAGCAACCATCTGCAGGCGCTGTCATCCTTTAAAAGTCCACTGGTATAACCATACAAAATCTGGTTGATAAGAAAGAGAACTTCCAAAGTGACATAGCCTTTGATATAAATATCTTCAAACAAATGATACTCTATGCTGAACTCTTCTTCGTTCATCGTCAGTGTTCCGTCTTCCTTTATGAGATTGAGAAAATATAAAAAATAGTTTTCCATTACACTTCTTACTCTGGCTTTCTCAACCGGCTCGTATACGCTGTTTACATATTTTTCCATCATTTCATCTACTATAAACTGAACAGCCTCTTTTTTGTTCATTTTAAACATTTTAGCTGACATCTGACGTACAATATTGTCATTGTTACATCCGCAGGACTCTCTTATTACCAGTTTTGACGGAACAGTAATGTCTATCTTTTTACCCTGTACCAAATCAGGGCAGCACATAACTGCCTGATACGCAATTTCCTTTACATCAACTCTTACACTGGTCATATATGGCTCAACCATCATGGCAAGTGGCGAGTCGTCAAAACCTGTTATACGTATATCTTTTCCTGCAACAAGTCCCATTTTTTCAACTGCCTGAAATCCACTAACTGCCATCTGATCATTTGCATAAATAATAGCTTCAATATCTGGATTCTTATTAATAAGATCCTCTGTGATTTCAGGAAAATAAACCGTGAAATCGCCATAGCCTATCAAATCTTCAGACTGCTTAGCTCCATACTCCGCCACCGCATCCTTATACGCCTGCAACCTCTCAATAGCATCCTGGTTTGTTCTAGGTCCACTGACAAATCCGATGGTCTTGCATCCGTGTTCCTGTACCAAATGTTTTACTGACTGCCTGATACCCTCCCTGTTGTCGATAGTAATACTAGGGTATCCTTCCTCGCTTCCCGCAAGAAGAATCGCCGGAACATCTCCGAATCCTTCAAGGAATTTTTTCTTTTTTTCCGGTGCAAGCAATGAAGTTATTACTCCATACTCAATAATTACTGCATCAAAGGAACTTGCGTTCGGGTAGCTGTAAAGTGTATTATACTGATAATGATATCTTAAGTTTCGCTCTTCGTTTGGTCTGTCTCCCAAATCTAAAATTCCTCCTGGAAAAATAAAGAGGTTTGCATCCAAATCTTTCGCCGCCATTAAGGCACCCTCACAAATTGCGAAAGAGAAATCCGATTCGAGCATTCCTATACAAAGAGCTATATTCAATCTTTTCTTATTTGTATTTTCCTCTTTCATAACTCAGCCCTCTTATTTTCTTTCTCCAGAAATTCGATAAAATCGTCTTCCGGTACTGGTCTTGAGTACAAATATCCCTGAAGATAATCGCATCCAAAGTCCAATAATATTTGTTTCATTTCCTCATTTTCCACGCCCTCAACAACTATCTTTTTGCCGATAGCTTTGAGTAATTTAACAGTGTACTCCAATATGATCATAGCCTCTTCACTTTCCATGGCTTGCCAGAGAATACTCTTGTCGATTTTTACTGTCTCCGCAGGAAACTCCAACAGATAATCGATTGTAGCAAATCCTGAGCCATAATCATCTATGGAAAATCCAACACCCTGTTGAACCATACACTCCATTATATTTTTAAGAACTCTTACAGTGAAGAACTCCGTCTCTGCAGTCTCTGTTATCTCAAGATTTACGCATTTAGTATCAACGCCGTAACTTGCAATAATATCGAGATACTTTTCTGCCAGTTTCTCGTATCTGCACTGTATAGGTGATAGATTTACATCTATATATTTCACTCCGAGCTGAAGACATTTACTGTCTCTTAAGAACTCACATACTTTTCTGAGAACCATCTCACCCATCTCAACAATCTGTCCATTCTTCTCTGCTATCGGAATAAATTCATCCGGTCCAATAAATCCCAACTCCTTATCGATTAATCGAAGCAGTGCTTCCGCTCCATGGAACATATCATTATTCGTATCATAAATAGGCTGATAATATATCGTAAATCCATCTTCCTTCAACGCCTTATCCATAATCTGTGAAATCTTTTTCGTTCTACGGATTTTTTCCACCACCATCTCTATGTCATCCATAACATAAACATGTTTTCCTACTTCGCCCTTAACATTATGAATAATCTCTTCGAGTTCAACTCCCTCTATTTTGAGATCTACTATTGGTATTACTACGATGTCTACATCAACATCTATCTCAACTATCCTCTCATCACTGGCTATTGAAAATTTTTCTTTGAAAGCATTTTCAATTTCATTTATAGTTTCTTCGATGTTGATATTGTCATCTACCACTATGGCAAACTCATTTGCGTTAATTTCATATGTACAAAATTTAAAATAACGATTGAGTCTCTCTGCTATCTTGAAGGACAACAGTTCAGCATTTCTCTGGCCCATCATATATTCGTAGTAATTATAATCAATTATCTTGACTGCTATTACCTTGTAGAAATGATTTTTATTATTCTTGCGTCTGATGGTCTGCAGGAATGCCCGTCTGTTATAGCATTGAGTTTCGTTGTATAAAAAATATGCAGGATTTTCAAAAGCGGAATATACAAAGAAAAGAACCATAGACAATACGAAATTGGTAATGAGAAATTCAGGCATAAATGCCTGTATAATTACGCTTAAAATAACTCCTACCAAAAATCCCGTAATGGAAACTACCTGATATACATTTAACCTCTTTCTTATTGCTATAACTATGAAATCCGCGACAAGCATCATACTTATGGCCATAACATAAAGCAATGTAACCCCAACTGCCTGCTTATAATTCAAATCTTCGTCGAAATATATTACAAAATGCGTATATGACGTTGTAAAAATAATAATCGTCTCAACTATAAATATAATAACAGTGGAACAGTAAATGCATTTTCTATAGAAAGATGATTTCACAAGAGATGATATATACAACAAAAAAATTATAGCCAACAAATTATAGAGAAACAAATACAATTCATTAATGAAATAGTTAGTTCCCAAAGAGAATAGTTTTGGATACGAAATTGTATACACTGAAATAATATTAACGATAGATACCAACAAATTATCTATTATCAATGCAAGAAACAGTTTGTTTCTAACTGTAGAATAATTCTGTCTGAGATAATACATAATCAAAAGAATAATTGATGCCAGAACTGCCGCTTCACAATACTGGGGATAATATAACAGATTAAGATTCATACTCAGCTACCTCCTTCCCAGTTTTACAAGACACATTGTAAAAAAGAATATTTAATTAACTTTTGTTTTTCTTTTCATTTTATTTTTCAATAAGTTTCCGCTCGCCTAAATATAGGCCTCTCATTATAATAATATTCTACTATATTTTTGCAAAAAGTGCATTAGAAAAATTCATAT
Organism: Lachnospiraceae bacterium; assembly: GCA_015057625.1. GTDB lineage: Bacteria > Bacillota > Clostridia > Lachnospirales > Lachnospiraceae > SIG293. Next base: position 79,034 of record SVDZ01000001.1, read on the forward strand.
ATTTTTGCTTAAATTTTGCTCGATTTTGCCCTGTTTTGTTTGGTTTTGCGAGGGCTTTACACGGGAGTTCGAACAAAGCCTGAGGCGGTGGGGAGGTAGTGGTTAACATAATAAAAATTTAGATTTACGTAACAGGGCGAAAGCTTCCTTTTTGGGGGCGAAAGTCACATATTTTTCTTTGTAATACTGACTCGTGGACTTCATTTTATGTGACTTCACCTACTTTTTCTGCGTTTTCTATGTTTGGTAGGTAGCAATTGCAGACATTCAGTTTACATAACTATTATCTCATATTTCCTGATTACCTACCATTCTTCATTTTTCTTCATTTAGTAGGTAGCAATTGAAGTGGGTGGTTTACATAACTCGGTTTCTCAGATGATTTCTTACCTACCAATTGCTCTTTTTCTTCATTTGGTAGGAAAATTGTTCGTCCCCCCACAACATTTGGCTCTATAGGTGCACGCAAACAAGTTTTCTACATTTTTTCTCACAAAAAAAGGCGTTGCGTTTGTGATTTCAACCACTAGCGCAACGCTCCTTATTTTTGATTAATATCTTTCAAATAGCATAATCATCTTTTATATTCCTATCACGGAATTATTATTTCAAAATTGTATGTTGTCGGTTCCTCGTGTAAGTTTCCATCCCATCCATATTCTATAGTTGTAGTTCTGTAATATGGATTTGTTGTTGGAATCAATCCAGGGAACAATGTGTTGCTAAGCAAATTAAAGAGATACTGATGTCCCTGAATATTTGGAGACAAGTTTTCCGTGTAAATATAATCTGCTATCTCAGGTATTGAAACCACAGCAACTTTATCGCTATAGACGATATACTGATTTTCATTTTTTGAAACAATTGCAAATGCTCTGACATGGAATGAATGTGTGATTACACTATTCATCTGAGACATTGTTGTCACATAATAATCATTGCCGTCATTTCTGTTATTAAGAGATGGCACTAAAGCTTTTGCTGTAGAAATATATCCTTTTGTACGGCTGGCATTTGCACCAATTCCCTGATATCTATACTGCTGTCCATCTACCGGATTTTCAAAATCTAGGAATGTATCATTTTTAGTCTGCGCATTATTCTTTTTGTATCCAGTAGCATTATCATCGATTGTATAGATAATTCCATAATTCACTACATTGTATGCAACTTCATTTACTGTAATAGTATCTGAAGGGCATTTGCAAATAGTTCTGAAAGCTGCTTCAGATTCAGCTTCGCTTTCAAAGTTAGTTTTAATCTGGAATCCTACAACTCCAAGATCATTACTTACCATAGTTCCAACTTCAACAGGTGTGGACATGACTACAATCTCAACTGTTGCTCCTGTTGACTCATTTCCACCAATAACACCTGTAACTTTCAATGTTACTGTACTACCTTCAGTAAGTCCTGTGATAGTACGTTCACCACAAGCTACATTGCTATCATGTTTCACACCATTAACGTATACATTGTATGTCTGACCTGCTGCCAAATGAGCCGAATCAGCATTTCCCCATGAAAATGTAATTGCTCCCGGAGCGTTACTGTTTGCAACTAAACCGACAACCTCTTGAGGAGTGGTAATTGTTACTTCAGACTCATACTTGAATTTGATTGATACCGACTGAGATTTATAATAGTCAACCACAACTAAAGTATGTTCTGCTCCGTCATTCACAGATGATACAGGAATTTCCACATCTGCACCTGCTCTAGGTTCTATTGTATTTCCATCTAATTTAACTGAATCAAATGGAGCTGACATTCCAAATGCTGCATATATTATATTATCTCCATGTATTTCAGGCTTAACAGATACAATATCGTCCTTTTCCTCTAATATCTTATATTTATAACCAGTTCCATTTAAAACATCAACCCAAGGAAGTGCATCGTTGTATGCATCTCTTGATTCCTGCTCATAAGCTGACTGACTCTCGAAAACAGACTGGCTCTCGTAATTTGACTGACTCTCGTGAACAGACTGACTTTCATATACTGATTGACTCTCACTTTCCCACTGACTTGCACTTTGTGACTCATACACAGAAGCCGATTCGCTTTGCTCAGGGGTTAAATCAGAAACATTATAATTAATAATAGAGATCGTTTTTTGTCCTGATAAGCAATTAAATACAGCAGTATTATTTCTCAATGTCAATCCATCTAAATAAATAAATGCAGATGCACCTTGAATCTTTGCATATGAATCATAGCTTCCTCCAAGCGTTACTATATTTCCATTTACAGACACAGATTGAACATCCGAATCGGCAATTATATATATTGCTTGTTTATCAGGATTTGTAGTTCCCTGTATGTTTACAACATTAACAGCTGATGTTCTCACAATAGAATAATTCTGACCTAAATCTCTTAAATCAAGGAATCCTTCCGGAGCTTCGTCAAACTCTTTAAAGCTTACATTACTAATAGTTACTTGACTTGTTTGGTTAATATCAGCATCAATTCTTCCAAGATTCAATCCGAAAAGGTACGTCATCGCATCTGGAATATCATGTGCCACAAAAGCTGTTTCAAAAGTATACGGAACATTTGCTTCTACGGAAAACTCTTTAGTATGATACATATCCCAACCATTTTCAAATCTCTGAAACTTAAAAGCAATTTTTCTCGAAACTGTGGAAGTAACAGTCAATTTTGCTTCATAATATTTTCCCTCAACAAGTGTTAACCCATTCTGGTAAATTTCTTTATCATATGCATTTCCACCAGCTATATTGCCTAAACTCACAACCGCAGAACCATCTCCACGATAATTAACGCCACTATCTCCGTGAATTACCCAATAAGTATCATCCGCAAAAGTTGTATTCTGCAGTAATTCTGTTCCTTCGTCGTCAGCGTACGTCTTCGTTATCGGCTGTGCTATTATTCCGGCAACCGCCACCGCAAACGCGGTGACTATTGCCATTACTTTACTCATTTTTCTTTTCATATTCTAACTCCTTTCCGGAATTACCCTAGAACCCCGGCATTGGTTCTGTGTCTTCAAGACCTGACAAATGTGTCTCTTCTTCGAAGATATCACCATCATCATCCCCCGCCATTATATCTGCCATTGTTCTAAACCAAGTAATTTCTACTTCAGGTGTTTCATAATCTATTTTTTTATTCATAATCAAACTCCTCCTAATAAAATATTATTATAACACCTCGTTTTATTCGTAGTCAAATTGGTCATAATACTCATTACCCCAATCATATGCGACTGTTTTATATATACCATTAGATGTTGCGTGATTCTGAATCCACTCAAGAACTGTATCATAATCTGTCGATGTCGCTTCATTCAGATATCCCAATAATGCTGTTTCATTAGCACTGTCACTCATTCTGAATGATCCTCTTGCGGAATAATTGTTTCCTTCATACGCTGAGTAAACAGTTCCCTTATTACATACCGCAAAATTGAACATATCTCTAAACAATGCTGTCAAATACGGATATGAAGGATGATCAGTACTTGTAACTCCAATAGCTGTGTACATTGTCTTGATTATGTTTGATCTGTTGTTCTTAAGCGATACAGGACAAAGTACATTGTCGTACAAGAATTCATGACTCGCTTTTGTTCCCATCATCTTGTTTTCATATAAGTTCTGTGCAATTCTGTAAATTGATGTTGCATATACTTTCCTGCCGTATACGACAGTACCGTTATCAAGAACTGCATATGCTCTAAACGCCATCATTCTCTCTAATGATTCATAATAATATTTTGTCTGCTTAAATGTTACTGCATAGAATTTACTTGTTAAATCTTCTCTGTCTTTTGTAGTAAATCCGGAAATAATTCCTTTGTCCTCTGTTGCCTGTAAATGATTTACATTTTCATTTGAGCTATCAAGAACCATATTTGCATAATTGTCTTTTACAGCATCATTCTCTGCAAAGATAGTACCGCGTGCCTGAACTGAATGTAACTCATTTTCTATGGCAATTATGTTGCTCTGTTTTGATACTACTCTGAATGATGGATTGAATTCCGATACCGCGCCTTCGCTTGTATCTGTGTTCATCTGGAATCCCTGAACTTCAACCTCTCCCGATGCAACTTCAACCTTTACAGGTACGTATGTTGCCGCGTCATCAGCAGTATCATCTGTGCCCTTAGTATCTACAACTTTAAGTAAGTAGTATGTTGTAGTCCATTTTGCTGTAAATACATCACTGGCTCTGAACTGAATTTCTCCGTCATATAACTTGTCGTAAATAGTCTTTTCTGTATAATTCTGTCCGGCTGCAACCTCTGTAAATGTTGTGGAAGCTCCTGCTCCGTTCTTTATTTCTGTTTCACTCGCATCTGAAATGTAAAGTTTTGTATTTTCTCCTACATAATATGTATTTGATCCAAGCATTGAAATAAAGTAGTCATTGTAACCTGTCATTGCATATGTATTTGTCAATGACTTGTAATCGTAGAAGTAAATCTTCGCTTCTGTGTATACAGGATCTGCAGGCACCGCCTTAATCGGCAATGTGCTCTGTCCGTAGATTTCCATCCACTCACCATTTGTTGCAACTTCACTTCCGCCAATTACGGCTTTGAAATAGAAATCTTTGTATGTATTGCCACCGTCGCCGGTAACTCTTACTGTGTAATAATATGTGTTATCTGCAGCAAGATATGGAGATACTTCTGTTTCTGTGTATGTTCCCATCATGTTAGCTGCATTTATCAATATCTGTCCATCATAATAATTGTCATAAACAGTCTTCTGTTTAAACTGTCTTCCGTCTTCACCATCATTCTGAACAAATATCTGTGATGTCAATGACTTGAAGTAGTCCGCATTTCCGTTTAATGAAATGTAGTAACCGTTGTATCCTACAACACTATTCAAATCATCATCTGTATAATAATAAATCTGTGCCTCCGTAGTTCCATTTCCATCCTTAATTGGAAGTGTATTTTCACCACTGATTAATACCCATTTATCCTCATTATTTGAAGGTTCTTTTCCAGGCATTGTCTCAGGATTTCCGTTTACAGTATATGTTAACAATGTTTCTGCTGTCTGCTGACACCAGTTTGCAACAACCTTAATATCATAAGTATTACCGTCAATTGGAGTAAATCCTGTGTATGTGAATGTACCTGCTGTCAATGGTGTGGTGTTTTGTTTAACGTATACATCATTCTCTTTTACGTATACATCATATGTATATTCATCACCGGCTACTTTCTGAGCAGGTAAGATATCCCAATTAAGTATTAAGTCTTCACCTCTGGCTGTTGCTCTAAGATTCTGAACTCCTACAATCTCAGGAATAGTTGTTTCAAGCTTAAGTGGAATACTTATGAAGTTTGTTGGATAATGTTCTGTATCATAGTATACCTTCAAGAGATAATACTCACTGTCTACTGCTCCACCATTTGGACTGTGAATTGGTAACTGTCTCATCAAATCAGGGAATCCAATCTGTAAACTTGTCTCTCTAAGTCCCAATGCTGCAGTAACTTCCACTTCTCCAGGGTCTGAGCCCAGCTCTTCAAGTTCTGCGGCACCTACACCTGCAACAAAATTGCCCTCATTATCAAGATGCCCATACTGTAATGTTGCTCTTCTGTATTGTGCATCTGCATTATATGAATGTCCACTGTCAAGTGTAATCTCAATATGATTGCTATTGTAAATAGTAACAACTGCCAAATTCAAATCTGACGCATCATAATATAAGCTTCCGTTCTCAACAATATAATCAGATCTGTGATAAGCATATGGAACCTCATCAGCCGAACTATTGTTACTCTTTGCCTTAACCCAGTCACCTATATCACCCGGTACTCTGAAAGCTACTACTACATACTTGCCATTTTCTTCATTTTCTATCTTTGCAAGGTAATATTTTCCCGGTGCAAAGGATACTGTATGGAACTGGAATCCATTACCATCCCATACATGGAAGGCCGAATTGGCCGAAGTACTTTCCACAAACCCAACTCCACTATCATCACTGTGATCATAGCTATCAATTGTATCTTCTGTAACCTGTGTAAAATAGAAGGTTGAAGTTGTAGAGTTAATAACTCTCTGCTCCGGTGTATTTGCATCAAATTCTATAGATGTATATGCGTTATTGTAACTCTTCCATTTAGTTACAACATCAACCAAGTCGATATTGTCAATATTAGTATCAATAACTTTGAATTCTATCGGTCTCCAATCCGTTCCATTAGCTATATTGGATACTTTAGTTCCATCAGCATATCCACTGACATTTCCGACAGTCTGAACCTGACCTAAAGTACTATAATTATCTATTGTTAAATCGTCTCCCGCACCTCCGGTGTATACATCCTCACCAACAGTAATTGAAGATGATGTATAGAATGGAGTCCAGTCCATTGGATGACGCTCAAATGTTACTGTCACATTTGCTTGCTGAGAGTTATTTCCTTCATTGGACTCTGTAATATATCCAACAGGTTCTCCGCCACTATTCCATGCAGCATCATCAACATTGATATACAATGTTTTTACTCCGGCAGTTGTGAATTCAAATACACCTGTATCTACTGTTGCATTTGCACCCGGAAGAAGTCCTCCGTTGTACTGAACACCGGCAAGTACTGTTCCTGAATTGCTACCGCTTCTTACAGCTGTATGAATAGCATGGGCGTACTTATCTTCATTTGATTCGCTCTCTGTATTTGCAACCTGAGCTGTACCAATATTTTCAATTGTTACTATGAATTTAACATCTTCGTATGTATCTGCTGCAAATGCTGAAGATAATACATCTCCATTACCATCAACAAACTTAATATCTGAAATGACAAGATCTGCTTTTGCTACGGCTTCAGTATAATCATAGTATACTGAGCTTCCAGTGATTGGATCGTCGTATGTAGCATATACCTTAACATCAGAGTTGTTGTCTAATGGTCTGCTAAATGTAAATGTATATAACTCACTCACACTATTATAAATAGCATTTGGAGTTAAGCTTGTTGTGTCAACCACTTCCGTATATACAACTCCATTTGAAGTGTACTCTACTTTATATCCGGTAGCTTCATTAGCAGCATGCCATGTACCTGTAACTGTTCCACTTGTATTTGTAAGTGTAAGAGTAGTACTCTCTAAGATTCTGATAGTAAGCGGTGCAGAAGTATTATTTCCTCCTGCTTCAGAGTTTGCCGGTTCTTCACCTGAAGCCACTTCATCAATGACACCATCTGCATCTGCAAGTCCCTTGAACACAATTGTTGTTTGTGTATAATCATTTGGAACTTGATAATTAAATGTGAATGTGATACTTGCTCCGGCTGCTAATGAATGAATACCAATATCTGAGTACGCTCCTGTCAATGCACCATTAGCAATCAATTTTTCAACAATATTTCCGCCTACAGTTTCTGTATCAACCTCACTATCATTTGTCATTACCATAGTGATAGGAATTATATCACCCGGATGATAAGCATTTTTAGGTGCTGTTATTGATGTGATAACAAGGTCCGGTTTAGGCACAACCGTTGCTGAAGTAACTGTTACTGAAGTATTTGCATCATTATTTGATTCATTATTTTCTGTCACTGTTCCATCAGCGTCAGCCCTTCCTGCGAAATAATATGTTCCTACATCACCTTCAACAAAAGTATAATTAAAATCTGCATAATATGTACCATTTACAGGTATAACTCCGGCATTACAAATAGAATACCCATCACCTAAATTAGTCATATTTGCATAATCTGATGTTGTACCGCTCTTGCAGCCAAACATCAAATTTCCGGCATTAGGTCTTGCTTCTGTAGTACCTATGTTTTGCATTGTAATTCTTACTGTAACTGAATCACCCACTTCGTAACTTGCTTTGGAAGGTGAAATAGTTATTGACGAAATAATCAAATCCGGTGAAGGCATACCACTTGCATATCCTTCTTCTACATCACTACTATCTATTGTAAATACATATACTTTCACCTTTGGATCCGGTTTAGCATCGGCAGGAAATATATATGAATTCGTATTGCTCTCAACAGTCACACTCTCTCCACCCGATGTATATGTAATCGAATATTTTACCGCCTCTGCATCTGCCGGCCATGTTGCCGTAACAGTGCCCGCATCCTGTGAAAATGTCACAGTTTCCCCAAACACAGCTGGTCTTAATGGTACAAATAAATCGTTATTTGTAGTATCTACTTCTATATTAGCCGGATCATTCGGATTTAAAGCATTATACTTATTATCACAGTCTGCTCTAAAACCAATAGAATAATTATTGGTTAACGCTCCAGCTGGAATTGTATAGTTATATGATATAGTTTGAGTCTCTCCAGATGCAAACACAGTGTCTTCAGTAGCATACGCCAATCCACCCCAACCAGAGTTACCAGGAGTTTGTACACCATCTACTTTACAGAAAAGATTTGTATACATATTTGAATACAAAAATCCGGAGCCTTTTGTTATCTGTTCTCCTAATCCGCCTTCAGTTAAATCCAGGTCTGCACTACCGTTATTCTTAACTGTTGCTGTAACTTTAACTGTATCACCTACTTCGTAGACTTTTGGTTCTATATCAATCTTTGTAATTATAATATCCGCATAAGATGCACCTTCAACTTCTACATCTTTTGTAACTGAACCAGTTACAACACTGTTGCCTGTACTAGTATTAGTAAAAACACTCTCAACTGTAACTGAATGTTTTCCAGCGTCAATATTAGTAAATGTACTAGACGCCAAAGTATTAACTGTCTCTTTATACTCACCATCTATATATACTTTGTATGAGTATGTTCCATCGCCACTACTATCTGTATTTGTAACAGTCCATGTTGCACCGATTTCGTTGTTATGTTGCGATGAAGTTGTCAAATCTGTTATATAATTTCTTAATGTTGTATCATGTAATACGTCTGAGAACTCTAACTCAACAGGATTTCCGTCATTTAATACGTCAGGATCTAACAGTCCAAGTCCAAATAAAAGGTCATAATCTGTTTTTTGAGTAGCTGTAATCGCATTGGTATAATTAAGTACAGCATACTTATTTCCATTTGAATCGGTTGCTGCAACAAATGCATACTTAGCTTCTTCATATCCATTTACCTTGTCAACAGTTTTATATCCGGCATAACTTCCATCCGCATTTTCATTTACTTCTTCATCAACACACTTAATCTGTATTTTCTGTCCTATAAGATATGCAGGACCTGTAATCGAGAATGATACTGTCACAGGATCACCTAATGTTACTCCTGTTGGATTGTCATAAATCGCAGTTTTAATAGTCCAAGCCTGATCCCCAGTCTCCTCACTTGTACCATTAAGGTATGCTGTTCTCATTTCGTTTGTGTAAGATGTATGTCTACCAACATTTACAATAGAAATATCAGCTGTACCATTATTGTTATAAACAACATTTACTTCAGCCGGTGTTGAAATTTTTGAAACACTCTGGTCTTCATTACTAGTACATACAGTAAAGTTCCATTCACTATTTATTGTAGGAAAAAATGTATTCCAAAAGTTCGTTATAGAACCATACATGTAATTAACGTAGATTTTACAAGTGTCATAGTAATCTGCATTTTCCTCAGTTAAAGTTGGACTCTGGTTTCCGTTTACTTTTACAAATATAGTATGTGTTCCAACTGTAGTCTTAACACCTTTTGAATCTGTATTATTTGCAAACTTATATGCATCTATTACTATCTTATTTGTGTCTACAGTGTCTACATATTTTCCATCAACATAGACATCATATGATGACGCTCCGGCAACAGTACCCCAAGACACAGTACAGTGTCTTCTTTCCCAGCATGTTTTGATATCCAGGTCTGTTACTGTGGAAAGATGTACAGTAACTGCCGCAGATTTAGGCGACTCCACTTCGCCCTTCACTGCTGTCAATTGAATTTCATGACTTGTTCCTGCCGCTCCAATACTGGCAGGTTCAATTGTTCCACCATTAGTAATTGTCTGAACAAAATTTCCATCTACATATAATTTATATGATGTTGCTCCATCAACATTAGTAAAAGAAACTGTATATGTTCCCTGACCGTTGAGATCAACTACTATACCTACCGGAGCACTGATAGTCTCTGCCGGTGATGTATCTGATGATGTTGTTTCTGATGATGACGTTTCTCCGCCGGAGCCATCAACGCCATCTACGTAGAATACATAAAACTCTCCTTTTACATTTCCTTGGCTATTTTTTATTACTAAATCATTATATTTATTAGTATAATTAGAAACATATACTATTATACCTGCGCCCTGAATAACGTATTTTGTATTATCCAATACCGTCCCATTTAATTCAATGTTTCCAAAATCGGAATCGGCAAAAGTCATATACATACCTGCTTCATTTGCAAAACCGGGGTGCTGGATAACATCTAAATTTCCTGATTCTGAAATACGGACAAACTTATATTTGTTAGCATTTCCAGTACCTGCATCTCCCGCATACGCAACGCCACTCCAATCATATGCTGCTGCGTCACTTTGAGCCGCCTTTACTTCTCTAGGACTATAACTCAAACTAGTCACTATCATAGCCAATGTCAGTATTACCGACATTATTCTTTTAAAAGTAATCTTCATAGTTCCTTTCATATTTTTATCCTTCCTTTCTTTCATACTTCCTTTTTTCATACTACTCACAAAACTATATGCTAAAAAAACTTAACCCCACTAATTAAGTTTTATTACAAAAATTTATAAACATGTAAAACCGCACTTGGGGCACATTCCCCTACCCATACTTATATCTAATTTTATCAACTATTTGAATTTAATTCAATCTAAGCGTCTCGGAACAATAAAATCGCAACATGCCAATCTATCTGTTTTTTCCTTATTTTACAGCATTTTCTTTAATTGCAGCGGCTAAAAATATTAAAAAAAATCAATGAACATTTTTCACAAAACTGTCATTTTGGATTCAAATCACCGAACCGGCAAGGCTAATTTTAGGATTGTATCATGGTCGTCAAATGAATGAAAGCAAGCTTCCTCATTTTCCTCGTGGTGAAAGCAAAAAAATCTCGCAACAACTACTTTTGCATTGTTGCGAGATTTTTCTATCATATTATTTCTATTATATATAGAAATATTTATTCTACATATAATACTATACTTTCATATAGAATATTCTACTTCCAATTTTTAGGTACATAATCCTCTTTTGCTATTTTCAATATTCTATTATACAGGTAGTCATGTCCTTCCTGTGTACTCATACTTCTGTCTTCATAAAGTTTTGATGCAATACTAAACACAGAATAATGAATTACGTCTGAGTATTTAATTGTTCCGTCAGAAAGTATTGCGTAAGCTCTCACTGACATATTATCATTGAACTCTGCAGCATTACCTACTCCAAAAATCATTGTCATTGCGTAGCTTGTTGAAGATTCAGCTCCAAATCTATAGCTTAACTTTCCTGCACTTGTTGCTTTGAAACTTGCCACATCTTCTCTTGTACTGCCAAGGAGCACCTGACTGTCAGGCACGTCATCTGCAAGAGCATATACAAGTCCTACTTCTTTTACTTCTTTTTTATTAATTGTATTTTCTACTGTGTACAAACATCTCAAGCCGTTTGACTTTGTACTGATCTGACATCCGTTAACAACAACCGGTACAGGATTCTCTGTGGTTGGCTCCTGTGTAGTTGTTTCTACTTCCTTTACACTTACTGTCTTTGAAACACCGCTTGTCTCAAATCCGTTAAGAGTTGCTGTAACTTTAACTGTATGATTTCCCGCTGATACATTGTCAAAGTTATAATTACCACTTCCTACATTAGAAAGTTTCTTTGAACCATCCAGATATACATTGTATGTCTGACCGTTTGCAATCTGCTCAGATGTCTGTGTCCATGAAACAGAAATACTTTCTGCTTTTGGAGATGTAACACTTAACCCTGTCACCTCGATAGGTCTTGGAGTCTGTGTTGTAGTTTCAATAACTGTAACATCTTCAATTTTAACGCTGTTAATAGTAACGATTGTTCCGGCATCAATTCCCTGGCCAAGTTCAAACATAACTCTGATTGTATCTTTATCTGCAGCTATATCATATGTAGCTGTAAGAGTCTTTGTCTCATTTGCTGCAAATGTAGTATAAACAGGGTCTGATGTCTCTCCGTTTGAAATATCTTCCTTCATACCAACACTTCCTGCCTGGCTGAGTTTAACGCTGGCAGTTACTTTGTATGTATGTCCCGGAATTACTGTATCATCATATCTTGATTGAATAATCCACTGAGACTTGCTGTTTTCAATTACTTTAATCTGGAAAGCAGAACCATTTCCTCCTTTATATTTACAGTAAGCGCCACCGCCCCATGTAGTTCCATAGTATAATCCATTCTTTCCAACTGTAATCCAGTCGTCTTTTCCTCCCTCGAGGAATCCGTCATTTACAGTAGTTGTCTCAGGAGTGTTATCTTTGATTGTCACACCTGTGATATGAATTTCCGTTCCTGCATCAAGTCCTGAAGCAAGTTCCAAAAGGAGTTTTGCTTTGTCGCCGTTTGCAGTAAATGTTCCTGTTATTGTATTGTTTCCTGATACCACATCAACTCTGTTCTCACCGTTGTTTGAAATATCTTCCTTATGGAGAATTGTTCCGGCTTTGTTAGATGTGTAATTAATCGTGTAAGTATATCCGTGTCCGTTTATTACAGACTGGTTGTCGAGAGCAATCTGAACTCCCCACTGCGCTTTGTTGTTTGATGCAATCTGGAGTGTGAAATCATTCTTGCTTCCACCTTTGTAGTATCCCACTGAGCCATTCCACTCACCAAGATAATATGACCAGTCTCCTGCACTGTGCCACTGATCTCCCGATGAAGTTGTGGCATAGGTATATCCGCTAGGAGCTGTAGTATCTCCGTTTGCTTTTATAAACTTGAAGTAATCAAGATTACATACATAAGTTGTGCCGTTTGTCACAAAATTGAGTTTGATACTGTGTGTTCCGGCAGCAATCTGAGTAGACAATCTTGCCTGCAAGTCACCGTACTCTGACCAGTTTGAACCATTATTCTGAGTTGCAATTGATCCAACCTTATTTCCATCACAATATACTTCGATAGTTCCGCCTGTTCCTGATGGACAAGCAAGTCTGAAGAAGATTGATGATGCTGCCTCTGAGAAGTTGACTTTATTAAATGTTATGTTAACTCCATTAAGAACACCTCCGAGGTTTCCACCGCCACTTGCTGATGAGTTGTTATCCTTAACGCCTCCGTTGTTGCTGTCAAATTTTTCAGCTTCTATTGTGTTGAAAGCATTCCATGTTGTTTCCTGCTTCTGTGTAGTAGTCTCAACAATTACAGTTCCTCCAAATGAGTGAACCGGATAACTGCTTCCCTGTGCCCAGATATTATTAACTGAGTTGAGCAAGTTTTTAACTGTTCCATTGCTGAATTCACTTGCTGATTTTGCATCTGCAGAACCTGAACCCTGAACGCCATATGCTGCAGAACCGCTTAAATAATAGTTATGTGTATATGTAGTATTTGATGCGTAACCTGAAATACCGCCTCTCCATGACTGAGAGCCTGAGATGGTTCCATAGCTGAAGCAGTTATTTACTGTTCCGCCGTCTCCCCATCCTACAACACCACCTGCAACCTGTGCTGACGCGTTGATAGTTGCTGCGTTGTAACAATCATGTACATACGCACCGCTTTCAGTGTGACCTGCAATACCACCTGCTGTATCACGGCTTTTTACACTACCTGTAACTGAAGAAGCATAAATCTCGCCGTAGCAGTTTCCTACGATTCCTCCTGTACGGTAATCGCCTGTAATATTTACATTTTCAAGGTGAAGGTCTTTTACAACACCCTTTTCCTTAAGTGTTCCAATAAAACCATATGAACCATCTGAAGAGCTCATATTGATTCCTGTAATTTTTTTGCCATTTCCGTTAAAGGTTCCGTTAAATTCTTTCATGCATTTTAAGTTATTAGAGCCTGAAAGATTAATATCATTCGCAAGTGTAACTGTCTTTCCGGTTGTAGCTGCACCTGCATTGACTTTGCTACAGTAATCCTGAAGCTGTGCTGCAGTGGAAATAACTGCATTCTTAGGCACTACGTTTGCTGTAACGTCATTAACTACTTTTCTAATCTGTCTCTTACATACCTCACAAAATTCCTGATTGAGATATCTCATCTCACAACTCTGATGTGGTCTGAAACAGTCATATACATTGTTCTCACTGAAAGCATAATGACCTACACCATTTACTCCATATAAATCTGCCCATTTACATTTTGAAGGATCAGTCTCACATGTTCTGTTTGGTCCTTCATGTCTGTTTGAAGATTCATATGTAACTTCCCAGTACTCATCATCGAGATGTGCACCTGTATGTCCGAATTCATGGAAAGCAATATCCGGTGATGAATCGTGAGCTGAAAGAGTACATATACCGCCACCTGATCCACCGTATTTTGTAGAGTTACAAACTACGATTGGACATTTACAATCTGGCATGTACTGTGCAATAATCTCATTTGCTCTATTGTAATCATGGATACACACAAGTCTCTCAATTGTATTGTTCCAGAATGTAGACTTGAAGAATGTATCGTAAGGATTGTTCTGCTGTCCTTGTGCTTCCTGTACGCCTGAGTGATTTGATACTGTACAAACCGCTCTGATGTTAATTTTGTTCTTAATGTTAGATTCATTAAATGGAGATCTTGTCATAAAGTAATTAGCTATTCTAGTAGCTACGTTGAGGAACTTGTCCTGCTCACCCGCTGTGTAACCATCACCCATGATAAGAATACAATAATTGTCTCCGTCATCGCCGTTGTTTACTAAATCTCTGTACTGGAAGTTGTAATTGGCAATCTGTTCTACCTGCCACTTATTTCCAAGATAGTTATCTTCTGCATTGAGTGACATTTTCTCATCATTTACATCATAGAAAGTATCATCATACTGTTCCTGATCCATGTAAATGTGTTCCAACGAGCCATCCTGGCTGAATAATTCCACTTCCTGTTTTGATTCCGCCGGAGTCACTACCGGAACATTTTCAGTTTGCACTTCTTCCTGTGCTACAGGAGCTGCCGATATAACTTGCTTTTCAAACACACCCGGTGTGGCTGTTAAAACCAATGCCACAGACAATAAACCTGCCAGCACTTTTCTGCTGACATCCCCGATTTTCTTTCTCATAAAGTATAATCTCCCTTTCTTTTTACCCGCTCTTTAAATAGTAGGTTGATTTTTTAGCCTCTATCATCAAAACGTCTAGCCAGACGTTTCGGATACATTTTTAATTCCCCGATTCTTCTATTTTTACACACAAAAATAGACCAAACTTTCTTTTTTCTTATGTTGAATAGTTTGGCTTTGTTTTTCCCTCATTAAATGTAAATAGAGTTGTAATAATTTCAAATGTTTCCGTTCGTTTTCCTAACTAAAATTATAACAATAAAAGTTCTAAATGCGCAAGTGTCAATTTTCTTCATCTTAATTGTTAATTTTAAACATGCAATAAAATAAAGGAGCGTTGCCCTAACTTTCGTTAGTCAACGCTCCCAATAAAAGGATATGAAAAAGAAATTCTAATGAATTAACTTTATACCATATTAATAAATGAATTATACGATATCACCATGCCATACATAATCTACAGGTTTGTATGAAGGATTACATACTTTAATGATATCATTGTAGAGGTAATTGTGTGCCTCAACTGAATTCATCTGACAACCTTTATATAAGTCAACTGCTACTGTGTATGGTGAGTATTCGTAAATATTTGAGTATACATATGAACCATCGCTAAGTTTAGCAAAAGCTCTTACTTTATATACATCTTCAAATTCTGCTTTTGTATTAGTAGCAAATAACATTGTCATAGCATAACTTGTTCCTGTCTTTGTTGTAGAAACTACTGCGCTAAGTTTACCAACTGTCTTTGTGCTTGTGAAGCTTGCTACCCATTTGCTTGAGCTTCCAACTACCATCTGCGAATCATTAATTTCACTCTTAACACCGTATACAAGTCCTGATGATACAACTGTCTTTCCATTAATTGTATCCTCAACTGAGTATACTGATCTGATACCTTTTGCTCTAGCACTAATCTGGTATCCATTGAACTCAATTCCGTTTGGAATTGTTGTCTGGTTATATCCAAAGCTGAAGTAATCTACATTTGCTACATATGCTTTTCCGCTTGTAGTAACGAACTTAAGAGTTACTGTATGTGTTCCTGCAGCAATCTGGCTATCAAGATCACCTGTGTAATTTACGTATGTAGACCAGTTGCTTCCTGTATTTGCAAGTGTAACTGTACCTACTTTGTTGCTATCTACATATACTTCAACATTTCCTGAAGCATCTGAAGTCTTGCTTGAGTAGCAGATGTTAAGTTTGTTAGCATTTCCGTTGAATACTACATTATTGTATGTGAATGATACTCCATTTGTAACTCCACCCATGTTGTATCCGCCACTTGCATTTGAATTTGTATCCTTTACTCCACCGTTATTTGAATCGTAAGCTTCTGCTTCAATCTTGCTGAATGCATCTTTGTTAACAGGTGTTTCAGGTTCAACTCTGTACTGTCTTAAGAATTCAGCATTCTCATTTACAAATGAGTTATTGTTCTGTGAGTTATCCCAGTTGATTGACCATGTCATGATACCTCTCATACCAGGATAGTTGCTGTTAAGTTCTGCAAATGCAGACTGTAATACTGAATTTGAAACCTGTCCTGAACCAGCTGCTCCTGCTGATGAAGGAACACCGATTACTACCTGGTCAGGTCTGAGTGGTGCAAACCATGTTGCGTCTGTCTTAGTAACGCCTGCTCCTGCTCCAACATAGAAACCGTCAAGTAACATCTTACACATTGCAACAATTGATGCCTTGTCGCCCATGTTGTAGTACTGTCCGTCTGATCCTAAAATCGGACCTGAGTTGTATAACTGAACATGTACAAATGTTGTGATGTCTCTAAGCGCATTAATCATTGGAAGGTATGAACCACATCTAGCGTCGCAGTACTGGTTGATACCTGCATAGTACATATATCCGTTCTGTACGTAGAATGTTTCAGGTGCCCACGAGAGGATGAAATCCTTTCCGTAACTTGAACAAATATTTCTGATTGCTGTTGTCATATTCTTAAGGTTTGGTGACTTGATTGTTCTGATATCAGGATCCTGTCCCTGAGCGAAGTTAACTGATGTCTGCTCAAGGTCAATATCGATACCGTCGAATCCGTACTCATCAACAAATCCCTTAATATCACTTACAAACTGGTTAACTGCTGCATCATTTCCAAGCGAGAAGTATCCTTCATATCCACCGATTGAAAGAACTACCTTCTTACCCTGTGACTGAAGTGTCTTGATATCTGACTTGAATTCACTAATTGAATATCCTGAAATTGATGAAATACCAGGAATCTCAAATTTCATCTTTCCGTCTGTACTACCCGGATTTACAGGCACTGCAAAGGAAATATTGATTACATCCCAATCAGAATCTACATCTCTAAGTTTGATGAATGGATTTCCTGAGCTATGCCATGTATGGTAGTAACCAATCATAACTGTTGATGGAAGTGAACCGTTTGTTGGATTTGTATTTCCATTTGGCTTTGTTGTCTGTGTTTCTGTCTGTCCGATTCCTGTTACATTTACTGTCACTGTCTTACCTGCTGTTTCTTTTCCGTTAAGGTTCGCTGTAACTTTAATTGTATGAGAACCGTTTGATGTAAATGTATATGTAACTGTTGAAGCTGCTGCGTATGATTTGTAGAAGCTTCCATCGATATATACTTTGTATGTCTGTCCTGAAGCAATCTGACTGCTTGACTGTGTCCAAGAGAATGTTACATTTCCCTTATTCTGTGAATTAACTGCAAGTCCTGTTACTTCTGTCGGCTGATTATTTGCAGTTGTAGATGTTTCAATTACAGGTGCTCCATCTACTGCTGCTCTTGCCGCCTTAGCCCAAGCGTAATTCTGTGTTGCATCCCAGTTGATTGACCAAGTCATAAGTCCTCTGAATGTAGGATATTTCTTTGGTACCTGGAATCCATCTACATTTCCACCATTAATCATAGCTGTAAATGCGTTTGCAGCCTGTGCCGGTGTAATCTGTCCTGAAGAAGCAGCCGGTCCGTTACTTGGAACACCAATTGCTACCTGATCCGCTCTGAGTCCGCTTTCAATATAAAGTGTTGAAAGGTTAGCAGGGAATGATCCGTTTCCAGGATTTGCTGTTGCTCCACCATATCCAGGCATTCCACCTGTATTGTAGAACTGTGTATGTACTGTTGTTAAAATATCTTTGATTGAAATCGCAAGATTCCAGTATGCTGCTGTAAGTCCTGATGTACCTACCTGCATGTAATATGTTTCAGGTGCCATTGTGATAATGAAATCATCACCAAAGTGATTGTGCAATGTGCGAAGTGCACTTGCAATATAAGCTGTACCTGATACTGCCATACCTTCAAGGTCGATATCAATTCCTTCGAAACCATATGTTTCGATAATATTAATCATGCTGTTTGCAAATCTGCTTGCAGCTGCATCACTGTCAATTGTGATTCTTCCTTCAGCACCACCTACTGAGATGATTACGTGCTGTCCGCGGTTCTTTAATGTCTTAACATCCTGTTTAAACTGTGCATCACTGTATCCGATGCTCTTTACTAAATCATCACTTACTGAGAATGTTGCCTCTCCTGCTACTGATGTATTTCCTGTGAATGCTACACAGATTAAATCATAGTATGAAGGTACATCTGATAACTTAAGGTTTGTTGAACCGTTTGAGAAGTTATGCCAGTAACCTGTTACTGTATGCTGTGGCAATGTTCCGTTTGGTGTGTAATTATTTTCTGTTGGATCTTCTCCACCGTTTCCACTTGTTGGGTCTTCAGGCTGTCCTGCTACAAGGTCCGGTCTCTCTTTCCAAAGAGTAGGTGCCTGTGTTGGTGACCATGCTGAGTTAGAATTGTGAGCGTATGTACACTCATATACTTTACCCTGGTACTGAACAAGGTTACCTAATGAATAAGATACATTATTTGCTGACCACTCTGGATAGTTTCCTGTGCTAGCTGCCTTTGTTGTAGGTGCCTGTGTCGGATCCTGGCTCTTAGTTGTTGTTGGCGCCTGTGTCGGATCCTGGCTCTTTGTTGTTGTTGGATTATTGTTAGCTGTTGTTGGCTGCTGTGTATTGTTACCGTAAACTGTTGTCCAACATGTATCTGCACCGTTAGAACCGCTTCTCTTTGTAACTGCAACTTCTTTAACTTTTGATAAACTTGCTGTCTTTGTTGATTTAAGTGTGAGTGTCTTTGTTGCGCCCGGTTCTAATGCATATGGCCAAGACACATCTGTTACAACTGTGTATCCATTTTCTGAGCTTACATTTCCACCTGCTTCATAAGAAGAGCCTGTAAGTATCTCACCATCATCAAGTTTGATGAAATATCTAGGATATGAAGCTGTACCTGCGAATGTCTCTGCATAATTGAGAATGTTTGACTCAGCTCCACCGTGGAATGTTCCCTGTTTAAGTGGTGTTGTAACTGCACTGTTATTTTTAACTGTAATTACATAATTATTTCCTGATGTAGAAACTGTTGCACTAAGTCCATCCATTGTAGGCCACTTAATACTCTGTGCCGGAAGTGCTGTGTTTCCGTATAATGCATCGTAACTTGCATTTGTAATCTCATTTGCTGCATCGAGAGATGCCATCCAAGAGATAAGTCCACCGAGTGGTTTGTTGAATGGGTTCTTGAACTGTCCATTCTTTACATATTCACCCTTAGCTCTAACTGATCTGGCATTATCACATGTGAAGAAGTATCCTCTTGATGGGCTGTAGTAATAGCAAGCCTGAGCTGTTTCATCATAATATTCCTGTAAACCGTACTGGCTGATAAGTGTTCCTATATCACTGTATGCGAATGTACCACTTGTAGTACCGTCAGCTGCCTTAACACTGTTTGGTTCAGCTGTTGCATAAAGACCTGGGTTTGAGCTGTCACGTCCATTGTTCTGAACTCCTGCCCATCCTCTTGTGTATGGTGCAACACCAACTACAATCTTAGATGCATCAATGCTGTTTCCGTATGTGTCGTATAAGTATCTAACACAAGCGTCAACTGAGAACTGACAATCTTTCTGATTTTCGTGATCATATTTCTCATTTGTGAAAAGTGCTGTCTGATGTCCTGTGTAAGGAGCCCATGCACCACATAAGTCGTATGTCATCATGTTTGCAAAGTCAACTGTCTTAAGTACCTGATCATATTCGATCTTTGCCATCATAGCTGGTGAAGCTGACATAGCAACTGATAATTCGTAGTGTTTGTTATCTATCTGATCATAGTAATTTAATGCATTTCTAAGTTCCTGAAGTAACAATGTAAAGTTATGAGTATCTGCTGCAGAACCCTTACATCCCTTATCAACTGTTACACCGTTTCCTGTAGGATCAGGATCTCTGTCTGCTGTTGGGTACTCCCAGTCGATATCTACGAAATCATATCCATAAAGGTGGGCTGCTTTGGCAATGTTCTGTGCGAAATTCTTTCTTGCTGTAGCTGAAGCTGCAACCTTAGGGAAATCACCTGAACGTGTCCATCCACCTACTGAGAAACCAATCTTCATATTTGGATACTGGTTACGAAGTAAAATCAATGCCGGTACAACACCTGCCCAAGGGCTGCCTGAAGATGTTGTGTATCCAACGTTTGGATTCTGGAAATCTGCCCATTCATCACAGCAGATTACATTTCCGTTTTCATCTACGTCCATAAATGCGAAGTTAAGATGTGTAAGCTTACTTCCGTCGATATAACTTGGGAAGAAGTTGTGCTGTCCCGCATAAATAGACCATTCACCGTAGTACATAACGTTTCTGTACTGTGGGGTAGTCGCTGCCTGAACCTCTACAGGTTCTGTTGCTTTTGCCATTGGAATATAGCCTGTTGTTAATCCCGCAACCATCGCAATTGATAAAGCGATGCTACAAGCTTTTCCAAAGATTGAGTTCTTTTTTGTTACTTTTAAGAAACCCATTTAAATTGTCCTCCTTTAAATTAATATATTGACCTCTAATATAACCCTAAGACTAATACTAGCATGGGGCTTTTAAAACCAAAAAGGGTGTCGTTTTTTATTTCGGGTATTCATTTTTTATAAAAACTTTTTATTGAACAACTACAGACAAGTTTACCAAAAAGATACAATTTTCTAGTAAAATCAAGGGGTTTCGAGTCTTTCCCTTGAATTGATTTTATTCTACATACCGTCTAATTATGTCACCCGATTGGTTATATACATATTTTGTGTTACATTCTTCTTTTTGCTAATTTTGTATCAGATTGAAGTATTTTTTTGCCTTAAATTCACAACAAAATCACATTGTGTTGTCATATTTTTTGCATTTTCTTTGCAGTTTCCAATGCTTTTGCGGTACTTTTTTTATATTATTACGGCACAAAAAAATAGGGAACGATTCGGTTTTCACCGTCTTCACTCCCCATTTTTTTAATCTGAATACCAAGCCATAGGCTCTATAATAATCTTAATTTATTATTCTGTAAAACTATTTTAATTCTCGATTTCAGATGGCTTTGCAAGAATTTTGCCCCAATCATAGTCAACTTCTTTATATGAAGCATCAACTCTTGAAAGGATATTGTTGTACAGGAACTCATGTCCACTGTAATTGCTCATCTGAACATTCTGGTAAAGTTTATCTGCAACTCTGTATACGCTAAATGTCTTTACAGGTGTGTATCTGTAAGTTCCATCAGCAAGAAGAGCGTATGCTCTCACATAATAATTTGCTGTAAGCTCAGCAATCTTAACCTGTGAAATCTTGTTTGATGACATAGTAAGTGTCATTGCGTAGCTGTTTGCATTCGTCAAATTCTTTGAATAAAGTTTATCTAACTTTCCGGCAGCTGTAGCCTGGCCGATTACTACTGTACTATTTGTAGATGTAGCTAAAAGTTCTGACTCAGGTGTAGTTCCAACAAGTCCGTAAATGATACCGAATTTCTGTACATTCTGTCCGTCTACTTTATTGTTCATTGAATAAACTGTTCTGATTCCGCCTTCATATGACGCACCATTTACTGTAAATGTACTTGTGCTCATCTGGAATCCGTTAACTTCGATATCACTTGAAAGTTTAACTGCTTCTGTTGGCTTTTCGGTTGGCTTTTCGGTTGGCTTTTCGGTTGGCTTTTCTGTTGGCTTTTCTGTTGGAGCCTGTGTTGTAACAATCTGTGTTCCTGCAACAGTAACATTTCCTGTCACACCTGCTGATTCCTGTCCGTTTAATACTGCAGTAATCTTTACTATATGATCTCCTGCAGAAATATTGTTAATATCATGAGAGCCACATGCTACCTCTGATAATTTCTTAACTCCGTCAACGTAAACGTTGTATTTCTGTCCGAGTGCTATCTGTTCATTATTCTGTCCCCAAACAACTGTGATTGTGTTGTTTGCGTTGCTAGATACAACCTGACCAAATACTTCAATAGGTCCGTTTCCTGTTTGTGTAGTAGGCTTTTCTGTTGGAGCCTCTGTCTGTACCTGTGTAGTATCTTCAATCTTAATGCTGTTAAATGAAATTGTTGTTCCCGCAGGTACTCCCTGTCCAAGTTCAAACATTACTTTTATTGCATTCTGATCTCCCGCAACTGTAAATGTCTTTGTGATATTTACAGTTCCGCCTGCACCAATATCTGTGTACTGTGGGTCTTCTGCTGTGTTTGATAATTCTTCTTTCATTCCCACTCTACATGCTTTATCTGCGCTAACATTTGCTGTGACTTTGTATGTATGTCCGGCAGTAGCTGCATCCTGGTAGCTAGACTGAACAATCCACTGAGCACCGTTTGTTGAAGCTACGTAAATTTTAAATGGATTTCCGCTTCCTGCATACGCACCTGAAGCAGTATTATCACCACCCCAGTTACCAAAATAGCATCCCCATTTTCCTGAGTAAACCCAATCCTGTGGTGCATTTGTGAATCCTGAAGGATTCTGATTTGCAGTGGTTGTCTGCTGCTGACCTACTTCTGTCACATTTACTGAAAGGTTGCTAATAACTGTACCAACCGGCATACCGTTCAATGTAAGTACTGCTGTATTGCTGTTGGTTGCAACCACTTCTAATTCTCTAGAGTTATTTCCTGCATTAACTCCAAATGTCTCTGAGTTTTCAGGTCCGTCAATCTTATAAAGCATAGTACCTGCTGAAGTTGAATTGAAATTAACTTTTACTTTATACTTTTTGCCTGCTGTGAGATTCAATGGATATTTCAATGATGATCCCCATGTTCCTGCATCTCCATTTGAAGCTTTTACCTTAACGCTTAAATCACTGTTGCTGTTTCCCTTTGTTGAAAGAGCAGCGCCTCCCCATGATCCTGCGTAAATATTCCAGTTTCCAATTGTTCTTGTTGTATCATCAGGAACATTGCTGTATCCATCATCATACTGTCCGGCCTGATATGCTCTGACGTAATCAACTTCCATTGTAGCAGATGAGAAATTCCAATCAGGAGCTGTGTTTCCTGTGTATCCTGTTGCCTGACTTCCCAGCGCAAGGTTCAATAGGAAGTAATGATTCTTTCTAAAAGCATATGCTTTATCATCTGTAAGATTAGCTGTCTGATATTTGTGGTCATCTACATACCATGTGATTGTATTTGCATCCCACTCAACACCATATGTGTGCCATCCGTTAATTCCGTTGTTATTATTATCGCCGAAATAATGGTACTGTCCACTACAGAAACTTCCCCACATACCGTGGCAGCCATCACCATATCCGGCGGTTTCTCCCCAGTTATTCCAGTGAAGTGTTCCTTCAACGTAATTTCTGCTGTTTGCATGCTCCATAATATCAAGCTCACCACAGTTAGGCCATGCTCTTCCGTCATCACCCATCATCCAGAATGCCGGCCAAACACCGTTCTGATTTCCACCAACAACTCTGATTCTGGCTTCCATCTTTCCGTATTTAAAACTCTTCTTTCCGTTTGTTCTGATTCTTCCTGATGTATATCTGCATCCGCCGTAATTTTCAGCCCTTGCAATAATCTTCAATGTTCCGCCTGAAACCTGTACATTATCCCATCTGTTAGTATAGCACTGAAGTTCGTTGTTACCCCAGCCACCTCCGTCAGTTCCACCTGTATCATAGTTCCAATAACTTGTGTTAAGTGCGTTACCATCAAACTCATCACTCCACACAAGATTCCAGTTTGTCACTGCGTCTGCTTTAACTTCCTCGGTTTTAACTGCAGGCACAAAATTAAGGCCGCTTACAACAACAGCCGCCGACATAAAGATTGCAATAATCTTTTTATACATTCCGTTCTTCCTCCTTCTCGTATCAAAAAGTGTATCCTTATTTGTTTCAAGAACGTTCCCGTCGTTCTTAAAATATATGAAAATTTCTTACGAAATCATCGTACAATTTTGTAATTTGAGTTAAATTTGATAATAAAAACCTTAAACAATCTTTTTATAAATCTTTTGATAAATCTCTTATAAGTCTCTTATAAGTCTCTTTATAAATCTCTTATAAGTCTCTTTATAAATCTCTTATAAATCTTTTTATAGATTACCACAAATTAATATTTCACAAAAAAACCGTTCAAATCAACTCGTAACAATAGTTTTCTTTATTCTTCCCCGTCAATAATTTATACAATTATCTGCTATTTATCTACCATTATCTAATATTTTTGCACTATTATCAAGTAGTGCTTTTTACTGTAAGCCCATTAATAAAAACTTTTTTATTAAATCATTCGTACTTTCCCGCTCAAAAAATCAGCGATTAAAATGCTTTATATATAAACCCTTTCAAAAAATGCATTCTAACCGCTAATAACTACAATTAATCTAACACATTTCCATTTTTGCCGCAAGAAATAAAAATTGTTTTATTATTTTTGTTAAAAATAGCAAAAATACACATTCTCTTTTTATTAATATCTACATGATTTTATTAACATCTAATTGACTTTATTAACATTTACTTAGTTTTATTAACTTTTGCTTGGCTTTATTAACTTTTGCTTGGCTTTATTAACTTTTACTTAGTTTTATTAACTTTTGCTTGGCTTTATCAACTTTTACTTGGCTTTATTAACTTTTGCTTCTTAGCTGTATGAACTTGCTTTAATCCGCATTATTATTCCATCAAGCATTCTACTATCAAATGGCTTATCCGACGTTTCCATTGTCATAAAGAAGTTATCTCCCAAAACAAAACCGAGGTTTGCGTATGTTTGAATCTTTCCTGCAGCATTATTGGCATACTCTGGATTATCCATTAATCCAAAGTGCTCATAAATAATAGTTTTCCTGTTTTCCTCATCCAATATTGTAAAATCCGGATATACAAACCTCATCGGTGCTATTTCCAATGGATATTCATACTTATAAGCAATATTTTCTCTAAAAAGTTTGTCAGCAATTATCTTCTCTGACTTCGACCTTACTCTTTCACCTCTGTCCGAATAAATCTCTGTATCCTCTTCTCTGAACGGCTTCCCCACAAACTCTTCCTCTAACCATTTTGCTTTATATTGTTCATTTGTTTCTATTATCGGATCAACAACCATCCTCTTTCCTTTACCTATTACTTCGTATGCTTTCTCCCAACTACTATCATTGATTGTCTTGATTATACGATTGATTTGTTTTAGCTCAGCACTCGCAAGTTTGTACACCCTTTCATAATATTCTCGTTGAACAATTGCAATTGCATTTTTCTTTTCTTTCGCTGGGAGGTATTTGTATTTATTTGGGGGATTTTTTGACTTAATATAAAATTGTGGTGTATTTTTTCGCAAATGAACTGAAACAAGTTCATCTTCTACATTTCCAAGACTTTGTAAAAATCTTTCTGCTTTTGTAACAATCTTTTCAAGTTTTTCCTTTTCTTTATACAATTCTCTTAATAGACTTTTCATGTTTTCCTCCTTTTAAATTTCATAATATTTCATAATTTTTGTTGCGGCTTACGTTCCACATGCAATTTTCTGTTTTGGTACGTACTTGCTTCTTTGTAATTTTGTTGTAGCTTGCGTTCCACATGCAATTTTCTGTTTTGGTACGCACTTGCTTCTTTGTAATTTTGTTGTGGCTTGCGTTCCACATGCAATTTTCTGTTTTGGTACGTACTTGCTTCTTTGTAAATTTGTTGCGGCTTGCGTTCCACATGTAATTTTCTTCTTTGGTACGTACTTGCTTCTTTGTAAATTTGTTGCGGCTTGCGTTCCACATGCAATTTTCTGCTTTGGTACGTACTTGCTTCTTTGTAAATTTGTTGCGGCTTGCGTTCCACATGCAATTTTCTGTTTTGGTACGCACTTACTTCTTTGTAAATTTGTTGTGGCTTGCGTTCCACATGCATTTTTCTTCTTTGGTACGTACTTGCTTCTTTGTAAATTTGTTGTGGCTTGCGTTCCACATGCATTTTTCTTCTTTGGTACGTACTTGCTTCTTTGTAATTTTGTTGTGGCTTACGTTCCACATGCAATTTTCTGCTTTGGTACGTACTTGCTTCTTTGTAATTTTGTTGCGGCTTGCGTTCCACATGCAATTTTCTGTTTTGGTACGCACTTGCTTCTTTGTAAATTTGTTGTGGTTTGCGTTCCACATGTAATTTTCTGTTTTGGTACGCACTTGCTTCTTTGTAGTTTTGTTGTGGCTTGCGTTCCACATGAGATTTTCTTCTTTGGTACGTACTTGCTTCTTTGTAAATTTGTTGTGGCTTGCGTTCCACATGCAATTTTCTGTTTTGGTACGTACTTACTTCTTCTTTTCTTTCTCCCAACATGCGTTCCACAAACATTTTTCTTATCTAATACGTACTTGTCACTTCAAATTCTTCTTATAGCATACGTTCCACATGTAAATTTCCCCTCTGGTATGTATTTCCTCTTCTATAGAGCTTCTTGAGATATTTTTCGCGCCTCACTTTAATATAATAACATACTTTATTCATATTTTGTGTTACATTTCTCAACTTTTTTATTTTTCTTTTCTACCTACACCCAAAAAAACGCCTTGCTCCCAACATAATAGCCTTGCTCCCAGCAAAATAGCCTTGCCCCAACAAAATAGCCTTGCCCCCAACAAAATAGCCTTGCCCCAACAAAATAGCCTTGCCCCAATCGAGTAGGCTGATTCCTACTCGATACCCACTCTGTGTAATCACTTCGAATCCACTTCGCTACTTCTCAGTGATTACACGGTCGCCAAGTGAAAATCTCTGTGCAAGCACAGATTTTCGCTTGGCTCGTCGTGGATAACAAAAAAAGGCTTGTGGCCAAATGGCCACAAGCCCTATAATTCTTATTCTTATTCTTATCCTTATTCTTATTAAGTCACTTCTCTTATCAAGCTTCCTCTTAATATGCAATTACTGCGTAGTTGCTATCTACTCTCTTAAGAATCTTGTTGTACAAGTATTCATGTCCTGCCTGCGTTGGCATCTGTTTTCTTGTGTACAATGTATTTGCAATGCTAAATAATGAGTAGCTGTAAACGTCTGTGTATACATATGATCCGTCTGAAAGTTTTGCGTATGCTCTTACGAGATACTCTGCTGTAAGTCCCTCAACCTTTAAGTTGTCGAAGTCCTGAATCATTGTCATTGCATAACTTGATGCTGTATCTGATTCACTTCTGTTGATTGTTAACTTACCTTTTGTTTCTGTTCCGGCATATGCTCTTACATATTCGTGGTTGCTTCCAGCTACCATATCAGCGTCTGTTGCATATGGTGCAAGTCCGTAGATAAGTCCTTTTTCAACTACAGCTTTGCCGTTGATTTCAGGCTCAACAGAGTAGATTGTTCTGTTTCCTTCTGCAGCTGTACTAATCTGGAATCCGTTTATTTCGATTCCACCTTCAATCTTGTACTCAGTAGGTGCTTCTGTTTGTGTTTCTGTCTCAGTAGTTCCTGTAACTTCGATTGTTACAGTTGCTGCCGCTGACTCATATCCGTTAAGTACACCTGTAAGTCCGATAATATGTGTTCCTGCTTCAATACCTGTAATTGTGTGAGCACCAAGTGCAATGTTCTTTACAAATACTCCGTCCACATATACGTTGTATGTCTGTCCGTTTAAAGGATTTCCCATAACAACTGTAAATGAGTTATTTCCTGCATCATTGCAGTCGATTCCAAATGGTACTACAGGTTTTTCTATTTCGTCATCTTCTGTAGTTGTCTCTGTAACTGTCTCTCCGCCACCCTGTGTTGGATCTTCCTGTGTAGGATTTTCTCCACCGGCGTTTACATCAGGCTCATTGTCATTTGTAAGAAGAGCCATTTCGTATAACTGAACACCCCAAGGTCTTCTGTTACTCTTGTATGTGAATAAAATCTTAACATGGTTAAATGTCTTTTTGTAGTTTGCATTTGCAAGTGGAAGTACACTTAAGCATCCCACTTCGTCAACTGCCCAGTCATATCCGCCTGTTGCATTTGTAGCATTGTTCTTTGATGAATCAAATACTACTGTCCAGTTTGAATTGTCTGCTACAACATTTTCGCCGTCTTTTGTTACATCGTATGCGCTGTCATCAGCAACTAATACCTTAAATCCATCTACAGGAAGAGTTCCGTCATTGTTCTTCCACTCAATGTAAAGTGCATCAATCTGGTTAAGTGCATATGACTTAGAAAGATCTGCGATTATGAATCCGTCACCTGAACCACTCTCAAGTGTCTGTGAAGCCCAGTTTCCACCAGCCTGTCCATTGAATCCAATCTTATCAACAAGGACTGAAAGTGAACCTTCGAACTTGCCACTCTGGAAGAGTGATGTTCCGCTTAAGAATGCGTTGTATTCCGGATTTACAAGTTTCTGAGCAATTGTGTATTTAGGATTTACTGTTACATTACATGTTGCTGCTTTTGAACCACATGTTGCTGTGATAATAGCTGTACCTTCTGTCTTAGCTACAAGCTTTCCGTCTTCAACTGCTACAACTGAAGGGTTGCTGCTTGTCCATGTAACTGTTGTGTCATCTGTTGTATTTGCAGGAACAAACGATACTGTAAGGTTTGCTTCTGTCTTTACTGTCATATCAAGTTCTGTGTCTGATAATAAAATCTGTGTAAGTGGTACTGCCTTCGCAACAGTAACAGTACATGTTGCCTGGTTTGAACCAACCTTAGCTGTGATAACTGCTGTACCAACGCTCACACCTGTAACAACTCCATTTACAACTGTTGCAACATTGTTGTTGCTACTTGTCCATGTAACTGTTCCGTTTGTAAGTGCTGTAAGAGTCTTTGAATTTCCTACTGCAACTACCATCTCTGTAGCGCTAATACCTACTGTTCCGTTAATAACAATTGTAGATGTAGCAACATCTGACAATGTCATTCCTTTTCTGTATGTAACAGCCTTAATAACTGTTGATTTATCTACTGTAAATGGTGCTGTGTATGATGGAGAATCCTCTGTTGGAGTAGTTCCATCAAGTGTGTATTTTACCTCTGCACCCTTAACACTTGTTGCAAGTGTAACTGTCTGTGCACTGTTGTATGTTCCGCTTGCAGGTGTGATTGTAGGAGCTGCTGCTTTTACAGCACCGTATACTTCGAATTCGAAGATTGAGTATCCGTAATCTGTTGCTCTCTTGATACCCTGCATCTTAACGTATCTTGCATCTACTGCTGCAAATTCTGTAGCCTTATCGCCTGCTTTGTTATTATTTACTGTAGCAACCTTTGTCCACTCATTTGCATCTTTTGAAACATAGATTTCATATTGTGAAGCATAAGCTGCTTCCCAGTTTAAATTAACTGAGTTAACTGCGTACTCAGCACCAAGATCAACATAAATCCACTGATCATCGGATGTAGCAGATTCCCATCTTGAACCTTTGCTTCCATCAGTTGCCTGGCCTGCTTTGTTCTGTCCTGCCTCTGTAGAAGCAACTGCATTCTTACCAAGTGCAAGATTATCTTTAGATGCAACTGCATCACCGTTGATTACCATACTTACTGCTGCAAATGTAGAATCGATATTTCCATTCTTTGTAGCAATAGCTTTGATTGTTGTATTGCTTGATACAAGGATTTCTCCATTGTATACAGGCGAATCTACTGTTGGGATACTTCCATCCAATGTGTAATGGATAGTTGTTCCTGCATCAGCACAATCTATTGTAACTATCTGTGTATCGTCATATGTCTGAACACCGTAAATGTTGTTCTTGATTGCACCATTACTGAGTGCTTTTGACTTAAATGTTGGTGTAGCCACCTGTGTATACGCAAACTGGTTGTTTGTGTCTACTTCAAACTTAACAAATGCCTTTGAACCCACAACTGCAGTTCCGAGAGTATTTCCTGCTGCATTCTTGATTGCAACTGTCTGTGCATCCTCTCTTGGGTTCCAAACGTTTGCTGTGTATTTGTGTGTTGACTCGTTGTAGTAAATTGCTGCAGATACATCACCTGTTGCATATAAATCTGTAGCCTTATGACCAAACTGTTTCATAGCGTTGATGAACCAGTATGTGTTTGCTCCGTCAGTTCTCTGAACTTTGTCAACATTATTATTGAACTTCTGTAATGCAAGATCAGCGTTATACTGTGAAAGGAATGGCCATGTGATATGCTGCCATCCTGTATCAGGATGTGGATACTCTCTGAGAAGTTTCTCAATCTCTGCTTCTGACTTTCCTTCATTTCTTGCTACTGTCTCTGCTATATTCATAGCTCTTTCTGTATCAGACTCAAGTGCTTCATAGATTTCCTGTGCTCTTGCCTGATTCATACCATAATATGTGAGGTACTCTGAAATTGGTAACCACTGAATTCCGTATACATAGAGTGGCTGTCCACCGAAGAATGTTCCGTAGAAATTGATTCCACCGTATACCTGACCAACTACCTCATATGGCCATTCATCAATCCAGTTATCTTTATCGTAATCGAACCAGTACTGCTCTACTGCTTCCATTTCATTGGTAAATCCAAATATCGCTGCATCTCTGTAAACGTCGCTGTCAGTAAGAACGCCCCAAAGATACATACCTACCCAGCTGAATAATGACTCTGATGCTGATTCCTGGTTGTTACCTGAATCATTGTCAGCATATCCGCCTGCCCACGAATGGCTCTCGTACATATCGTATGCTCTGAACTCGCAATACTCCGGATCATCCTGAGCCGGGTTAGCGTAATCTCTGATAAGCATTTCAATCATATCTTTGTAGTCATTGTAGAACTGCTTGTCGTATGTTGCGAGCACTGTTGCTCCAAACATGAAATATCCGTATGTAAAGTGGTGGTCACAGATACCTGTGTTTGCACCAAACTCACTTGCTGCATAATATAAAGTTCCCCAAGCTTCATCATAGATGAAATAACTTACATCATCAGGTCCATCATATGTAAACCAGTTAACCAATATGTGTTTAAGTCTTGCAAGGAACTCATCTCTCATCTCTGTCTCGCCAAGCTGGTCTGCCATAAGAGCTCCAATTCCAAGTGGGTGGAGGTTCTTACCTTCCCAGTAAGCATCTGCTGCAGGGTTGAGGTTTGAAGTTGCACTGTCAAGTGTCTTTAAATATTCAAAACATTTGTCCTGATCAAATTCAGGATTAGATGGCATTGTGAACTGTGGAAGCAATCCTCTGAATGTATCAACTGTGCTGAATGTATTGCTCCAAATTCCGTGCATATCACCTCTAACTGACTTGTATGTCTTTACTGTCTGAGCATCGTTAGATGATTTTTTCCACTGGTGTGGAAGCATTAACTGCATTGTTACATTTGAGAATCCAGATCTCTTAAGTGTTGTTGTAACTGTATAGTTAGATGTAATCTTTGCAAGATTCTCACTATAAACATATCCAACCTGTGTATCTGTTACAAATGCATAACCATGCTGATAATATGTATTAAGATCATTTTTGTTTATCATTGTAGCAACTGACATATATTTGTTAGCGCCAAATGTAATTTTTAATTTTCCGCCTGAATTCTTAACTGTTGTGTTGGCAGGAAGTGAAATACAGTAATAACTCTTAGAAGTGTTTGTTCCATTCTTATTATCATTATCTGTCACTTCAATTCCAAAGTGGTCAAGTGTAGCACTCTGTCCGCTTGAAAGAATGGCATTTCCGTTATCATTGTATACTGCTGTCAAATTAGGTATTGAAATATATACATTCTCCTTACCTGTAAAATCGAGGTATGTATATGGTGAACCTTTAACATGAGTTGATGTCATAGCAACGCCTGTGTCATCACAAAGCTGAAGTTCTACTGAGTAATCACCATATTTGTGTACTCTGTCATAAGCTGATGCAGTATCAACATTCTCCGGCATAATGAATAAATCAGGTGTGGTCTCTGAAACAACAGAAACGTTAACATCTGTCTCCTTCATTGTAGGAAGCCATCCCTCTGTAGTAGTGAGGAGGCTTAATCCCTTCTTTGAGTAAGCTGCCTTGTATGGCATTGTTGACATTGGGTTTCCAAACTTCTTGATCATAGCTGACTGCCACCAATCGTTAGATGCGATTGGAGTCTCAATATTTTCTTCATCTATAAAGATAGGAAGTTTAGCTTTTTCAAGATACATTGCATCTGTAATGTATGACCCCTTATTTGTATTTACTGTTCTATACTCAGAAAGTTCTCCGATTGTATATGTCTTTGTAGGATCGCCGTTCTTGTATTCGTATACTTCAAGCTCTTTGATACCAAATCCGCTTCCGTTTTCTACCCTTGCATATCCGTTGATTCTGACATATCTTGCGCTCTGTCCTGCAAGTACTACGTTATCAACAAGTTCCGGATAACCTTTTTTCATTCTGTAAACAGTAGTCCAATTAGTGTTGTTATTTGAAATCTGGATATCATAGATTTTACCTGCATCTGTAGTCCAATTTATAATAACTCGTCCGATATTGTATGCTTTTCCAAGATCTACACTAAGCCACTGATTATCTGCCTCAGCTGATGTCCAAGATGTGTTAACCTTTCCGTCAACTGCGTTCTCTGCAAGTACATTTGTCTGATCAAGTACTCCGTTGTTGTACATCCACCATACATCTCTGAGTGATGAAGCTGCGACTGTCTTGTCTTTTGCAATGTTCTCACCAAACGCATCCGGTCTTCTTGCAACGCCATTTGTTCCAAATACTTCAAACTCATAGATAGAGTAAGCATAATTAGTAGCTCTCTCATTCATGAAGATTCTTACGTATCTTGCTGTAGCTGTTACATCAACTGTAACATCTTTAGGGTCTGTTACAGGTCCCTGTGCTTCTGTAGGCTGCTGTGCACTGACATAAACTGTCTTTGTTCCGCGTCCAAGTTCAGCACCTGTAGTCTTGCTTACAGCAACAACAATGAGTTCGTATGTACCCTCTGCTAATTTAATAAGTCCGTTTGCTGCCGGATGATTAGAAAATGTATATCCATCCGGAGCCTTAGCATAATTTCCTTCTGTATCTACATAAATCTTATAGTTTGCATTATCGATGGAATTCCAGCTAGCTGATACATTTCCATCGCCTGTTATATCATATGAAATATTGATATCCTGATTAGTTGGTTCCTCGCCACCCGCATTTGGGTTACCAACTGAATAGATATCCTGCCAGTTTTCCTCATCATTGGAAACCTGAACTTTATAGGATTTAGCATAAGCTGCCTCCCATAAAATATGGAATCCTGTGATGTTTGCTTCTTTTCCTAAATCAACATAGACCCACTGCGGATCAGCCTTGGTACTCTCCCATCTGGTAGTAGTATCACCGTCCACAATCTTGTCTCCAGTTGAATTTCCAACTTCTGTACTTGCGTAAACAGGTCTGTCCATTGAAATAACATACGGTGTGTTATCATCTGCGGCCTGCACACTTGCTTCGAAAGTTGGCATAAGAGTGATTACCATAGCTGTAGATAATGCAAACGATATTGCTCTTTTTACAGCTGATTTCACTTCTTTCTTTCTCATATCCGTTATCCTCCTATAACTTCCGTGCGTCCTCCCTTTCAGGGCGCAATCCTATATTTTTCCATAATTAAATTGTATAATTTTTATGAATTTTTGACAAGATACGCAGAGTTAAAACAGATTTTTAGGTAATATTGTACAAACAATTAGTGTAAAACAGGGGTTTTTATACCATTTTTGGACTTAATCGCTAAAAATTGTTCAATATTCCTCCTTTCGAATAAAAGTGTTTTTATTGTTTTTATTTAACTCAATTGTAAGTACATAGATTTTTACACAAAAAAACTCATAACCCTACATTCGTAGAAGTTATGAGTTTTTTTATTTAATATATTTTAATAGTTTGTTTCAATTATTATCATTACACTGTTGGTCCAGCATAATAATAAGTACTAAGAAACTCATCAATAGTTGTAGTCATTCCCGCAGCTGTCCATCCATTTTCTACTTCATTTGAGAAAGCAGGCTTAGAGTTTCTTGGATATGTTGAATTATAACTCCTTAATGTTTTATAAATACCATTTGCTACATAATAATACTGAGAGTCTTTTGATGTAACTCCAAGTTCTGTAGTTATAGCACTAACAATTGCATTTAAGTTACTATTTATTGCAACAACATTAAGTACATTGTTGTACAAATATGTCTTTACTGCATCTGTAATGCCTAAATTTGTACTATTGTATAAGTAAGCTGCGATTTCGTTAATAGTTGTCGTCTGGATATCACCATATACTACAGTATCCTTACCATCATTAAGAACGATATAAGGTCTGATTACATATATAGCAGACATAGCCGCTGCTGTAACACCATTATTTGTAAATGTAATATTGAAACCTTTAGTATTCTCATCGACATCATATAATCCAAGATCAGCCACCTGATTGTGGACATTTGTACCACCTATTATAAAGTTAGCTTCATCATTTGTAACATCCATTTCTAATCCATATAATGTACCATATGTCTTAACTGCATAATCATCAACTGTCTTTGGTGCTGTTGATGTAACTCTAAACGATGGAGAGTGCTGAGCCACACCATTAACATTTGTGTTCATCTGGAATCCTGCAACTTCAACCACTGGAGTGTCAGGCTTTCTAACCTTAATTGCAAATGTATTGTCTACTTTACCTCTAACTGTTACAACTGTCACCTTTTCTTTCTCTGTACCACTAAGTGCAAATAATCTCTGTGAAAGATGTAACTGATCTCCTTCATAATAAACATCTTCAGTACCACTTAACATCTTAGTTCCATCAACCCATACGGATGTCACATTTCCAATATTAGCACCTAATATCGCAAATGAAATAGTAGCTCCTGTTACTGTACAATGTTCTGCCACCCATGGAACATTTGTTGCATCATCATACAATCCGTAGATATCAGTAGTCTTGAAGAATGCACCTTCGCCATTGATAGCATTTTTAGAAATATATACATAATTTCCATCTTCATCTATAATCTGACCATTATCACCGACAGCTGTATTAAATTTAACCCAGTCACCAGCAGCTACTGTGAATGAAGCATCATCAGGTGCTTCTGCTACTGTAACTGTTCCTGCTGTAATAGCTGTAGAAGTATATCCTTCATATAAAGATAATACTGTAACTGTATGTTCGCCAGCAGCTACACTTCCAATAGAGTATTCTCCTGCAGATAAACCTGTTGCTGCCACAACATCATCAATTTTTACAATATATGTATATCCATCCTGATTTTCTCCGGCTGTAATAGTTCCTGTAATCTTTGAATTTCCACCAACTGCTGTTGCTGCTGCAGGTACACTTACTTCCACTGCATCTCCAGCTAATTCTAAATCACCATCTCTATCTAACACTTCAATTTCAGCTGCCTGTGGTCCATAATTAACACCTGTAGGATAATCAATCTTAATATATCGAACAGCCTCAACATTAGTAACACCACTAACATCAATATCGCAATAGAAAGGAGCTGTTGCTCTATTTACTGTTGCATTAAATGTTGCCTGAGTTAATCTTGCAACTTCTGTATATGTTGCATTGTCAGTTGAATATGCAATTACTGTATCTGTTGCTTCTGGGAATGTTCCTCCAGCAGTAGATCTGTACCAAATAACTACATCCTCAATAGTATTTGCTTTATAATTGTTTCCTAAATCAATAACAAAGTAACTGTCGGCACCATTTCCCTTTGTAGATGTCACATAATCACCAAATTCACCATCTGTTAACGAACCGTTACCTTCTGTAGTATTTCCTGATGACAAAATATAATCTTTCTGGTAAGCAACATTTGCTGATGTCTTCACTCCATCTGCCATAGACTGAATCTTAACTGTTTTTGAAATACCATCAGATTCAATACCATCTTTAACAGACGTAACTTTAACTGTCTGATCTCCTGCAGGCTGATTTGTATATGTATAATCAGTTCCTGCAGAAACGCCGTCACCAACCTTCTGACTTCCAATATAAACATTATATACATATCCATCTTGATTTTCTCCGGCTGTGATATTAATCTTGAAGCTTTCAAGGCTCTCTGAAACAGCTGTGAAATCTGCAGGGTCTGCTGGTTTAGTTACTGTTGCAGTCTGTGGATTCTGACCAATTACAGCAACTTCTCTCAACTGCATACCATAATCAGCTGTTGTAGGATAAACAATCTTCACAAATCTTACTGTGCCGGTCACTCCTGTAACATCATCAGTAGTCGAATTATTTTCACCAAACTCAGTCACTGTTTTTTCTGTAACAACAGTATTAAAATTAGATCCATCCTGTGAATACTGAATATAATAACTGTGATTCAATACCGTATCATTAGCTGCTGCATCTTTATAAGCAATGATAATTTCATCAATAGTTGATGCATCATAATAATCTCCTAAATCGATAGTTACAAAAGACTCTCCACCTTGGAATCCCCAGTTCCCATTCGCATCATTAATTACAAAATGAGCTGTTGACAAACTACCATCTGTTACCTTATCTGCAGTTGTACCTTCTCCATCATTATGCATGTGCGAATATAATATTCCTTTACCTAATGCAATATTCTTAGCTCCATCACTAATATCAGAAATAGCTGCGTTGGCAGTGTTGTTGCTAACAACCAGCGAACTAACTACTAATGTCAAGCTTAATGCAAATGAAGTTATTTTTTTAATAGATTTTTTCATCGCAAATTCCTCCTTATAATTCCTTTATATCTTTTCCTTTTTTCTTTTTTCTTGAAACAACAACAATATTCTAGATTGGTAAATCTGAATCTTGTGCAGATGGATCTGACCAATCATGTAATCCACTATTGTCAATAACATCTCCATCTCCACCATCTGTCATAACCCTGCCATCACTACAAAAAGTCACCAGCCTGATATTAGGTGTTTCATAATGCCTTTTCATTTCAATACTCCTTTCCTTAAATTCCGATTCAATTTTCCCCACAATAATCCATTAAAAGATTATAATCTATTTAAAGTTTATCATTTATTTTTTTTCATTTCAACGTTTCATTTTTTCGCTCAAGCTTGAATAAAAACACTTTTATTAAAATTATTATTCAAAGCCTCTTATTTATTCGTCACTTCTTTTTTTAAACTATCTTTTTACGTATAAATTTTTGAATTATTTTTATTATTTTTCAGCCTAAAAACAAAAAATGCGCGCTAGGCTTATGCCTAACGCGCATATAATATATTATAGAGTATTTATTTGTATCTTATACCACTAATTAAATGCAATAACCGGATAGAAGTAATCATCTTCTATTGTAGCAATAGTAGCTGCATTCAATCCATATGTTGATAAACTAAACTTAGCATCTCTTACATAAGCTTTGTTATTAGCAATGATATCAGTGTAAACCTTACGTCCATTTTCAATATTTGCTCCAACTGATGGATAATCCTTTACAGCTGTTGCTATAGCAACTCTATTCTCATAAAGTTTTACAACGTTAAGAACATTATTGTATAAGAATTCATGATCAGCCTGTGTCTTCATCTGCTTTCCATCATAAAGTGCTTTTGCAATACCAAATGGACTTACTCTCTGAATCTTTCCATATACAACTGTATTATTATCAAGAACTGCATAAGGTCTTACAATATACTCTGCCGACATTGCAGCTGCTGTAACACCATTGTTTGTGAATGTTACTGCATAATGCTGAGTATTTTCATCATCTCCATATAAACCTTTTGCTGTAGCTGGCTGAGAATAAACATTTGCAGCTTCTAAAACAAATCCTGCATCATCGCCTGTATACTGTGATGCTAATGCATATAAAGTACCATAGCTCTTTGCATTTCCTGCTTCAAATTTCTTTGGTGACTCTAAAAGAACTCTGAATGATGGTGACTTCATAGATACACCGTTTGTATCAACGTTCATCTGAAGTCCGGCAACCTTACCTTCAACTGTGAATTTAACTGCAACTGATGCCTCTGAGTCTCCTGCTTCATTTGTAGCTACAACTGTAATATAGTAATCACCTGCTGTTTGGAAGAATGAAGCATCTAAATTAGCTGCTGCTCCAGTCACTCCATCCGCTGCTAATGTTCCATTTACATAAACTTTATAACTTGTAGCTCCAGCTGCAGCTCCCCAAGCAAAGTAATAAGGTAAAGTATCATTACCTGCCCATGTAACACCTGTCGGCTTAGCTGGAACCTGTGCTGCTGTCTCTCCTTGTGTTGTTGTTTCTGTTGGTGTTTCTCCACCTGAACTTGGCGTTCCAGCTCTAATAATAAATGTGTATGCATTATCAAAAGTATCAACTATAACTAATGTGTTATATGCATTATTGTTAATTTCTGAAACTGGCACTCTAATTAATGCACCCTTCCATATAGTTAACGCATTTCCATTTAAAGTGGCTGATTTATAATCTGGTTTAACAATAGTTGACGAACATGCCACAAAAATTGAAGCAGGATTTCCTTCAACCTGGAACACTCCTGTGCATTCTTTTGTTACATCGTCACCAACAAGACATATTGCATAATCAGAACCATCTGTTGTTGATTTCCAAATTTCTCCAGCATATGGATCTTCTCCACCTTGAGTAGTGGTCTCTGTCTGAGTTTCTGTCTGTGTCTCTGTCTGTGTCTCTGTCTGAGTTTCAGTCTCTCCTTCAGGGTAATAAATTGCATAATTCTCAGCAGTCATAATTACAAAATTAGAAAGTGTTGCTGTAATAGTTCCGTTTGCTGGGAAAGCATCAGAATCTCCGCTAAAATGTCCAAGTGCCACTCTTACATTGAGTTCCGCTTCATTTGCTGATGCATAATCACCAATAAATGTGTATGTGTATGTATTATCACCATTATCCTTCCACTGTCCGCCTGCTCTTTCTGTAAAGATAATAGCATCATTAGATCTGTTATCTACTTTAAATTCTTTAGGTGCACTTGTTGTAAGATCAAATCTACATACATAGTTCTTATTTCCTTCAAAAGGAACTGCATCAATACCTGTCTGGATTGAATACCAATTTGCGCCAAGTCCTTTCTTTGTCAATGTATATCCTGTATGTGTATCGCTAATTGCGTAACTTGCCCAGCCTTCAGCTTCAAACCATCCCTGCCATTTTAATGTTTCTACAATATTAGTATAAACAGGCTTTACTGGGTCCTGTGAGCTGTCATGTTCAGAAATACTGAAATTATCAAAAGAAACTACTGTTCCGCTTGGCAATCCTGATAATTCCATAACCAAATCATCTACCGTACCATCATTAGCACGTGTAAACGTTTTCTCTATTGTAGTAGTACCTTCTGAAATATCAGATGTCCATGTAGTTGAATTCTGTGTTTTAACGTACAATTGTCCTGCTTTAGTTGATGTTACATCAAAAGAAAGATCATACTTTGTTCCCGCTGTAAGTGAAGATAAAGCCCCCTTATAAAGAGCCTGAAGTCCCCAGCTTCCAGGATTTCCGTTAGAATTAACTATCGTCAATTCCATATCTTCAAATGTTGAACCCGTTCCCTCGTAGTTCATATCACCTGGTGTCCAACTTCCGTTGGCAGCATATAAGTGCCAATTTTCTACATCCATATTATCAACAACTGCAGTTGCGGCACTTGCTGTTGACGGATTATATGTAATACCTGCAACTACTAAAGCAAAGGCACTAACCATAGCTACTGCCTTTTTAATCTCTTTCCTCATGTTTTTCTCCTTTCAATTTGCAAAATCCCTATTGTTATTCCCTATAATAACTAATTAGAATGGCATATCAGTATCGCCTGAAGTATCTGACCAATCATGTAATGCTCCATTATCAACGATATCCCCATCTCCTGCGTCTGTCATAATCTTGCCTTGCATATCAAACTCAACAAGTTTAATACTAGGTGATTGATACATTTTTTTCATTTTAAATACTCCTTTCATTCATCTATTAATGCCCCCAAAAACTGCATCTAGGCACAGTTCTAGCGACTATATATATTTGATAATATCATTTTATACTTTTTTTTACAAGTTTTTTGTATCTAAAAATTCATTATTTTTTCACATTTTTTCTATTTATTCACCAAAAACGAAATCTATTTTTCTTTTATCCACTTACAATAATACTTTTTCCACCCAATTCCACCTTTATTTAATTGTAAAAAACGCCCGGTCACATATTTTCTCATCATTCGAAATATGCAACCAGGCATTTCTTTATATTTTTCACCATCTATTATCCATCAGGTTTCCCACGGTCTTACAATAGGGCTCCAACCAAACTGGTCAGGCTCTGACACATAATATCTGTTGCCAAATCTTTCATTACATTTACGAAGCACCTCGGAATTGAGTATTGCTTCAAAAATATAATTAAATGAAGTTTCATTTCCTATCTGTCCGTTTGTGTAAAGATAATGTGCCAGTTCAGCAATTGATCTCTTCTGGACTGTTTCACCGTAAATGATAGTTCCATCAGTGCAGACTACAAATCCTCTTGCAATGATTGTATTTGCAACAAGAGCATCCATATCTCCCATTGTTCTTACATAATAGCAATATCTGTCACGGTTAGTTTCCTCTGTATCACGTTCCGCAAAAGCAGGAACAATACCTTTGTCTGAAGCAACATAACCATATGTTCTGACTGTTCCATTATACATCTTCTTTCCTACATAGTACTCATTAGAACCACTTCCTGTTCTTGTGGTTTCATCAAGAATTGTGTAAGAATCATCCAAAACAGTCTTGTCAGCTTTTCCTGTTCTATTGTCATCAAG
Organism: Lachnospiraceae bacterium; assembly: GCA_015057625.1. Classification (GTDB taxonomy): domain Bacteria; phylum Bacillota; class Clostridia; order Lachnospirales; family Lachnospiraceae; genus SIG293. The sequence goes on from SVDZ01000001.1 coordinate 120,329, forward strand.
AGTATAAATTACCCCAACATCCTTTACAGTGTATGTGCTACCTTCAACAGTTATTTTTTCTCCAGCCTTTGGAGCCTTACAAACTGTTCTGTAAGCTACACTGTCCACACTTACTGTCTCAGTAGACATTTTCACTTGGTATCTGAACACACTTATTTCTGAACTTGTAAGTACTTTTGATTGATTTTCTGCACTCTCAACATTGTCAGCATTCACAAGCACATTTGGCATAATCATAGTATTTGCAGCAACTACCGTTGCAACTAACATTGTAAGTAATCTTTTGTTTATTTCTTTTCTCATATTCACCTCGTATAATTTACCTGACTTCAAAGCATCTTATTTTATTTTATAAATATTTAATTCGTAAATCAATCCTTTTTTCAATCTGAATTCTTTTTCACTCAATTAACGTCGTATTCACGACTTAGTATATTTTTCAATAATCAATTTTCTGACTTCATCCGGAATCAAATCATCTGCCAGCATATCCTTAATCAATGATTCTCTTCCTTCTTCTCTTCCTTCTTCTCTTCCTTCTTCTCTTCCTTCTTCTCTTCCTTCTTCTCTTCCTTCTTCTCT